>JAVLBP010000040.1:0-6479 GCA_031581145.1 Balneolaceae bacterium | reverse complement strand
GTGTGTCTGCTTCACCATTTCCATCAGTGTTGTCATCGTGATAAATGATGTAATATCCGTTGTCTTTATACGCTGCGTCACTACTGGTGTCAGCATAGTTTACAACCCCGTATTCACTCGAAAATGGTTTGTTTTGAGCAAAGCCCTTATCGACATTAAGCATGACGGTAATAAGAATAAGTGAAGCTAATGAGAGTGGTGCGGATTTTTGCATATTGGAATATTTCGCGCATAGCTGATCTGAAAATGAACTCAGAGGTCGGATTCAGGCATGGTTTACTAGAATTAGTCTGAGTCATGATTAGATTACACCAAGTAGAAGACTATTTTCCATAAAAGTGGTAAAGATGCACGATATGTTTACTACTTTTCTATTGTCATGCGTCCAAATGCGCAAAATTCCTCCACCAACGACGAGATGTCAAGAGCCCCGTGAGTAGCTTCGAAACAGTTTTATTGATCATTGCAATTGTGGCTTCACTGTTGGTTACGTTGCAGTTATTAACGCGTTTGGATAACAACAAATATGCCACTGGGCTGCTTGCCACGTTCATGTTTTTGCAAGCCCTCATGAACACCATGTTCCTTCTTGTTCAGTCTGGCATCATTCTGGATTATTGGTATTTCTACAGAATTTTTTCCCCTTTGGGTTTTTTAATTCCATCGTTGGCGTACCTCTACCTACTAGCACTCCTCAAGAATCAGACGAAGCCTCGTGTTGGTGATCTAGTTCACACCATTCCAGCCATAGGGATGTTCCTCAACTATATCCCTTACTTCCGATTGTCAGCCGATCAGAAGCAGCAGGTGCTAGAGGCAGTTGTCAATAATTATTCTGTTTATGTGCAAGGCCAAGAGGGATTTCTTCCAGAATCGTGGGTAACAATCATTCGACTCGTGATGCCCATCATTTATATTCCCCTTTATTACCATGTGCTTCGTTCTACCCGCACACAGTTTGACCCGTCAAATCCTTTCGACAAAAAATTGCGGCACTGGGCATGGGTGTTTACCAATGCAGTTGTGACGTATTTTGGCGGGGTGATGCTGTTTTTAGCAGTGTATCTTGTACCAGAACCAATAGCCACATCGCCACAGTTTAACAACGTCATGGCCATCATATTCATGTTCACATTCATGTTTTCGGCAGGCTCATTTTTGTTATTTAGTCTCTATCAAATCTTAAGCCCTAATGTAGGTGTTGGATATATTCTTGCCCCAAATCCACTCCATCAAGGCAATGGACACTCAGCGATGGCAAGCTCAGGAACATCGGTCTCTGGTGGGAAAATTGAATCAGCAGTTCCCGTCAGCGGTACTCGACCAAGCGACGATAACGAGTTGGAAATCACGAAGGACGAAATTGAGCAAGTGCGATATGTATTGGATACAGGTCAGGTATGGAAAAGCTCTGATGTGATTATCTCCGATATTGCACGTGAAGCTAACCTTAGTGTTCGCAAGACGTCTTTTATCATCAACCGTTATTTAGGGGGGAATGTCAATCGCGTTATTAACCGGTATCGCATCATACATGCTAAGACCATGATCACCAGTGGATATCTTGATGATCACTCCATGTCAGGCTTGTATAAAGAGTGTGGCTACAAAAACAAGGTCACATTTTTTAACGCCTTTAAACGCGAGACCGGTATGACCCCGAGTGAGTTTCGCGCACAAAAAGTAGGCTCACATTAGGTTTTTTGACCCTTTTTTCATACGATTCAAGTTCCTAGTTATAGATTTTACATCTACTTGAACTGGAAAACTATCAACGTGTCAGACTTAAAAAATCTTATGAAAATTAAGTTCCTCATCGCTACACTTGCGGCTGTATTGCTGTGTAGCTCCCACTCTTTTGCTCAGGATACTCGCGATTTATCCCCTGCAGAGCTTGAAAAACTCTATTGGGATCGTATTGAAGAGAAACTAAGCATCTATACCGACGCCGATGTCAAGTTTATGGAGGATATGATTATCCACCATTCCCAAGCCCTTGTAATGTCGCGATTTGCCCCAATTAATGGCGCTAGTGAGGAGGTACAAGTGCTGGCGGCGCGTATTATTAATGCACAGCTTGATGAAATTAAGATTATGCAACGGTGGTTACTTGATCGTGGTCTGGACGCACCCAGCGTGGAGTATGATGGCATTGAGTCTGTTATTACCATGCTCCAACCAGCCAAAGAAAATGATGGTGGGCATATGTCAGATCCATCCATGGACAAAGAAGATGCCATGATGATGCGTGGAGATATGGATATGGAGGGCATGGATCATGAAGGCGAGGACCACAGCGAGCATGAAGGCATGGATCATGATAATATGGACCACAGCATGCACATGGATCACAGCGATATGGTAGGAATGCTTTCCATGGAGCAGCTTGCGGAGCTACGTGACGCTGAAGGCCCTCTTTTCGACGAACTTTACCTCGAATACATGATTCAGCACCATAATGGAGCTGTTGTGATGGTGGAGGAGCTCTTTAGCTACGATGGTGCAGCTCAAGGCGTCCAAACCTACAAACTCGCTTCCGATATCCAGGTGGACCAACGTTCAGAAATCGCACGCATGCAGCGGATGCTCAACGAGCGTATTGTCTCTTCCGTTGAAGAATAATCCCATTCGACCCAACCCTTTCCCTTAACTCACTCAATCCCTTATGAAATCGTCTCATTTTTTTGGCCTCTTCGGGGCCATGGTAGTATTGCTCGCGTCGTGTACAACACAAAGTAACATGACCTATTCCGAGATGCCGGCTGCAACACCCGCAATAACTCCGGTACCTGTAACTGAAGTGGAGTCACCTGCACCCGATCCACGCGTTGGACTATCTCCCGGACTCTTTGACGCCGGAGATGCCATTTGGAACATGGAACTTCTCTCCACAACCCCTCCACCTCCAGATTTTGTGGGTAGCACCAACTCAGACTTGGCCTTCAAGGACAACTACATTATCCAGGGTAATTACGATGGCGTCATCATTTGGGATATGACAGACCCAACCAGTCCCCGCTTGGTGAACGATTATGTCTGCCCTGCATCACAAAGTGATGTCTCTGTTTATGGGGATCTTCTCTTTGTCTCCGGTGAAGGACTTGGCGGACGCATCGATTGTGGCACCCAGGGAAATGATACTCGTGTGAGTGAAGACCGACTTCGTGGTATTCGGATCTTTGATATCAGCGATGTGGAGAATCCAGAGTATGTTGCCAATGTGCAGACATGTCGTGGATCACACACCCATAGTGTCCTAAAAGATCCCGATGATGACGAAAATGTCTATGTGTATGTATCAGGCTCCGCAAGTGTACGTCCTGAAGAAGAACTCCCTGGATGTTCGGCGGCCAATCCTGAGGAGGATCAAAATTCGGCGTTGTTCCGTATTGAGGTTATCCAGGTACCACTGGACTCACCTGAAGATGCTGCCATTGCAAGCTCTCCAAGAATTTTTGACGACCTATCCGCACCTCCGACACATGGCCCATCTCCAGCTGATGTCGACAAGCTTGAGCAGCTCCAAGCAGAAGGGCGTAATGTCTTTATGTTTCGTGGTCGTATTCGCGAGGTCTCCGATGACTTTGCTGCACGGTTACTCGAGACCTACAAAGAAGAGCAAGAGATCGTAGGGGAACCCACCGAAGACCAAATGGCGACATTTAAAGAGGCACTCCCTGACATGGTGATTGAGATGTATTCCCGTGCCGATTATGGAGCCGAAACCGGCCCTGACCAGTGCCATGATATTACCCTGTACCCTGAGATTGGGCTTGCGGGTGGTGCATGTGAAGGGTATGGCCTACTTCTTGACATTACAGACCCCGTGAATCCTGTCCGATTGGATGCTGTAGCTGATCAAAACTTTAGCTACTGGCACAGTGCCACCTTCACCAACGACGGCTCCAAAGTCCTATTTACAGATGAATGGGGAGGCGGTGGTGCTCCAAAATGTCGTGAGAAGGATCCTATGGAATGGGGCGCCAATGCGATTTTCTCCATTACCGAGGATAAAAAACTCGACTTCGACAGCTACTACAAAATGCCTGCGCCACAAACTGAGTTTGAAAATTGCGTAGCACACAATGGATCCATCCTTCCGATACCAGGTCGCGATATTATGATTCAATCCTGGTACGAGGGTGGCGTCTCGCTATTTGACTGGACTGACCCAGAAAACCCTGTCGAAATTGGCTATCATGACCGTGGCCCCATCAGTGTGGACGGTGGAGGTGGTGGTGGATCATGGTCGATCTACTGGTATAATGGCTATCTCGTAAACTCCGAGATTTCTCGCGGACTCGACATTTTTGACCTCAAAGCCAATCCATATCTCACACAAAACGAGATTGATGCCTCAAAAACCGTGGAGCTGGATTATTTGAATGTCCAAGGGCAGCCAATGTATGAGTGGCCAGCGTCTTTTGCTCTGGCTAAGGCGTACGTTGATCAATTAGATCGTGATCCTGCAATGCCTGAGGAGATGATTCAAGAACTGCGGGCAGGTATCGCTCGCGCTGAAGCTCGCGGGGACAAAGAGGTGCTTCAGGATTTAGCTAGCAAGGTCGCCAGTAATGCAACTGGGGCACATGCTCAAAAGATGACCAAGCTCGCTGAAACATTGAAATCACTTGCTGGCTAGCTGAGCTGGCTAACTGACAGTATGCCGCATAATTGATAAGAGGGTCTAATCTAAAGTGCTTATGAAAGCAATACACTTTGTGGGCTTCTTCAGCGCGATATTGCTCGCGTTGACAGCCTGCTCAACACAGAATTCCGTGAGCACCATCGAATCATCGGAGGCTCAAAATGCCTCCTATGCGGATACACCCTCTATCAACCCACAACCGCTCACAGCAGTTGAGCGTCCTTCACCTGATCCACGTGAGGGGCTTGCGCCTGGCATGTTTGATGCTGAGGAAGCCATTTGGAATCTGGAATTGATCTCTAATACCCCTCCACCAAAAGAGTTTGTGGGAAGTGTTAGCTCAGACCTAGCTTTCAAAGACAACTATGTAGTACAGGGTAATTTTAACGGGGTCATTATTTGGGATATGAGCAATCCATCAAGCCCAAAGCTTGTGAATGACTATGTCTGCCCAGCCTCGCAAAGTGACGTTTCAGTATATGGGGACTTGCTATTTGTTTCAGGAGAGGGCCTTGAAGGGCGCCTTGACTGTGGGACAGAGGGTGTGCAGGACCGCGTGAGTGAAGAGCGGCTGCGTGGCATCCGCATTTTTGACATTAGCGATGTCGAGAATCCTGAGTATATCGCCAACGTTCAAACATGCCGCGGGTCTCATACCCACAGCGTGCTAAAAGACCCCATGGATGATGAAAACATCTATATCTACGTGTCTGGTTCAGCAATGGTTAGGCCCGAGGAAGAGCTTCCAGGTTGTTCTGCGGCCATGCCGGATGAAGATCCAAACTCTGCGCTATTTCGCATTGAGGTGATAAAAGTACCGCTGGACGCACCTGAAGAGTCTGCCATTGTGAGTTCACCACGTATTTTTGATGATCTTGCCCCACCACCATCTCATGAGCCTTCCCCAGAGGATGTGGCTAAACTTGAGCGGATGCGAGCTGAGGGAAAGAATGTCTATCTCGTTCGTGAAGCGGGTCCATGGGTAGGTAGCGTGCGTGAGGTGCCTGAAGGTCTTGCCAGTCGTCTGCTTGAGATGTATAAGGAGGAGCAGGGCATTCCAGGCGATCCAACAGAAGCGCAAATGGTTGATTTCCGGGAGTCTATAGGTGATTTGGTCTATTCCATGCGCGAAGAAGAGGAGTATGGTCCGAATCAGTGCCATGACATAACACTATACCCTGAAATTGGTCTAGCAGGTGGCGCTTGTGATGGGTATGGGTTACTGCTTGATATTTCAGATCCTGTAAACCCAGTGCGAATTGATCAGGTTGCAGACAAGAATTTTAGCTACTGGCACAACGCAACATTCAACAACGATGGCTCCAAAATCATCTTCTCCGACGAATGGTATGGCACCAAATGTCGTGCTAACGACCCTTATGAGTGGGGTGCAAATGCGATCTTTACCATTACGGAGGATCGTAAGCTCAAATTCCATAGCTATTACAAAATGGACGCCATCCAGACGGAATATGAAATTTGTGTGGCTCATAATGGCTCCCTACTTCCCGTACCTGGCCGTGATATTATGATTCAGTCGTGGTATGAAGGAGGCGTCTCATTGTTTGATTGGACCGATCCGGATAATCCCGTCGAGATTGGTTTTCACGACCGTGGTCCCATGCAAATTGGGAATGTGGGAAGTGGCGGAAGCTGGTCGATCTATTGGTATAATGGCTACCTCGTCAATTCCGAGATCTATCGTGGCTTAGACATTCTTGACTTGAAGGCCAATCCATACCTCACACAAAACGAAATTGATGCCTCCAAAACCGTGGAGCTGGATTATTTGAATGTCCAAGGGCAGCCAATGTATGAGTGGCCACCATCC
>JAVLBP010000003.1:0-132753 GCA_031581145.1 Balneolaceae bacterium | reverse complement strand
ACTTGAAAGTTGCGAATGCACCGCAGACTCAGTTCTCATATGCTGCGACATGGTCTCCATTTAGCTCTTTCTCTGCGACAATCCGTGGTTTCACATACGCGAAGCATTACTCTGACTTTAGTCCTCTTGGAAGAACAGATGCAAACGACCGCGCACAAGCTTGGAAAGTGCCGAATGCTACGTTCTTCAACTTACATCTGGATTACACACTCACAAGTATTCTTGATGGGACTCAGGTCTTCTTCAACATGCTAAACGTTACGGACGAAGTTTACATTCAGGATGCAACGGATAATAGCCGCTACAACGCATATGATCTCGATCATGATGCCGATGACGCCGAAGTATTCTTTGGCCTACCACGTCGCTACAACTTTGGCCTTCGCGTGAACTTCTAAGAGAAGCGGAACGAAAGTTTAGCTCTAAGCTTTTTAAAAGCAGCTCTCAATTATGGGGGCTGCTTTTTTTATATCTTACATCATATCGACATAAATTTTTTGTCTCAATTGCTATGGCATACGTTGTAACCGAACCTTGTATTAATTGTAAGTACACAAATTGTGCGGCAGTTTGTCCCGTGGATGCGTTTCGCGAGGGGCCCAACTTTTTAGCCATTGACCCAAACGAATGTATTGATTGTGACGCATGCGTTTCTGAGTGTCCTGTCGAAGCAATCTATCCTGATGATGAAGTGCCATCTGAATGGGAGCATTACATCGACTTGAATGAGCGTTTGAGCGAAGCATGGGGTACGGATCATATTATCAATGAAACTAAGGACGCCCTTCCTGATGCTGACGAAGCCGCTGCAAGAACCGATAAGTTGAGCGAACTTGTCGAAGAATGGTAACATGACGGGCACGACTTGGTCGTTACGCGCTCGTGGCAAGTCCTTCTCTTTTGAAGGCCCCCAAGTCATGGGGATTATAAATCTTACCCCCGACTCGTTTTATGATGGGGGCGTTGTAGCTACAGAAGATCAAATTCAAGGTCAGATTGACAGGATGGTCTCGCAGGGAGCTACCTTTATCGATGTCGGAGGGGAGTCCACAAGGCCAGGGTCTGACCCCGTAAGTCAAGAGGAAGAATTTAGAAGACTTGGACCTTTTTTTTCGCTGCTATCGGCGGGAAGTCTACCTACCGAAGCGATATACAGCATAGATACAACCAAGCTAGATGTAGCGCAAGAGGCACTGGATGCTGGATGTCAACTTGTGAACTGTGTCTCAGGTCGGTACGATCAAGATTTGCTCGACATAGCAACAGACGCTAATGCAGCATATGTTTGTATGCATGCCCAGGGTTCACCCAAAATCATGCAGGATCGTCCCCATTATGAAGACGTTGTGGATGAGGTAGAGAGATTTATGGATGATTTTGTGGAGGACGCGAGCCAATCTTCACCCAATCTTGGGTCTATCGTTATTGATCCAGGGTTTGGTTTTGGCAAGAGACTCCAGGATAATTTGGATCTCATGAATGCATTACCGCAATTCGTAAAACATGGCCACCCTGTGATGGTAGGTGTTTCCCGGAAGTCCATGATTGGATCTATGCTTAATGGCCAACCTGCTGAGGATCGACTTAATGGTAGCACTGTACTGCATACCGTTGCATGTATGGCTGGAGTGCATATCTTGCGTGTACATGACGTAAAAGAGGCTGTGGAGACTGTCCGAATTGTCTCAGCGCTGCACCAAGGCGGGACTCCTGAAAGCTAAACCTTAACATACGATCCAGTATCCGTAGACCCTGAACCCTTGATTCTGTGAATCCACTCCCCTTTTTAGAATTTGGCTTTCGAGATGTTATGGAAATCCTGCTGATTGCGGGGATTTTGTTCTATCTCTACCGATGGATTCGAGGAACCTTCGCCATTCAAGCCGCAGCAGGGGTGGTAGTCATTATCCTGGTTAATGCTTTTGTAAGTCTCCTGGGTTTTACAACGTTAAGTTTCATCCTCCGCGGTATCCTAGATGTTGGATTGCTGGCGGTTATTATATTATTCCAACCTGAGCTTCGGCAGCTCCTCTATAATTTAGGTCAAAATCGTGCGTTTGATCGTTTTCTCAATACAAGTACGACGCAAAAGGTGATTGACGAAGTCGTCAAAGCTTCGCGCGAAATGGCCCAACAAAAAACTGGAGCTATCATTGTGTTTTCTCTTGGGACTCGTCTTCAAGACTTGATTAGTGAAGGGGTTCGATTAGATGCAGAAGTCTCAGCTGGGTTGTTGAAATCTATTTTTCAAAAAGATTCTACCCTTCATGACGGTGCTGTTATTATCCGGGGCAATCGAATTGTAACCGCAAGTGCTTTGCTACCAACCTCTTCGAATACGACATTATCCCAGGAGTATGGCACCCGCCATCGTGCAGCGATTGGGATTACGGAGCGAAATCGAGCGTATGCTGTTGTACTTTCAGAAGAACGAGGGAAAATTGGCCTTGCTGTGGATGGAAATCTTGAAGGGCTGTCTGCTCCCCAAATGCTTCGGACACGACTGGAGGCACTTCTCCTCGGTCCTAGCACAGCCGACCAAGAGTCCGATTTTTCACTTCTGCCTAAGACAAAAAAACCGGAACCAGCCACGGCATCGTAGCTAGCCTACGACCCAATCCTAGCGATGTATGTTTTAGACAGCTCGTGGGTCAATTGACGAGCACATATTGTATTGTGCTTCCTTACACTTTTGCGTTTTTACTCTGACCCTTTTACATAGGTCCCCTTTCAAATAGACCCTTTTACTCTGACCCTTTCAACATCTTCTGCACGATGGGATCGACTGCCGATGCCAGTGTTTGATCACCCTTTAGGAGGTGTTCTTTGGCTTGTTGCCATTCCGGTGAGGTCGGTTCCAATACAGACTCCATCCATTGCTTCACGATATGGCTAGCCTCGATTGTCATGAGTCGGTCGAGTGTGGCGCTTCGTTTGCGGTGCACCGACTCGGCTGATAATCCTATATCCCAACGGTTGTGTAGCCAAGAAAGTAGCTCTTCAACTCCTTCGCCTGTCTCTGCTGACACCTTATGAATAACCGACGTCTCTGGCTCGCCCTCTGAGTCCATTAACAACTCCCACCCCAAAGCTTGTTGATAATGTTGGGCCGTTTGTTTGGCTTGATCTATTTGGGGGCCGTCTGATTTATTGATGATCAATGCGTCGACTGTATCCATGAGCCCTCGTTTCATCCCCTGGAGGTCATCCCCTGCACCAGGAATGAGCACGAGACACACGATATCCGTCATCATAGAAACCATGGCTTCCGACTGACCTACCCCAACAGTTTCTACAAAGACCCAGTCAAACCCAGCAGCTTCACAAAGCTGAATCGATGTGTACGTACTTGTTGTAACCCCGCCTAAGGACTTGGACGATGGGGAGGGACGAATGTAGGCGGATGGGTGTTTTGAAAGCTCATTCATCCGGGTTTTGTCTCCTAGAATAGACCCATCAGTGCGCAGACCTGTTGGGTCGACCGTAAGCACAGCTACGGACGCCCCCTGTGCCACGAGTTGTAACCCGAGTGCTTCCAATAGGGTGCTTTTGCCTGCACCAGGATATCCTGTGATGCCAATTCGTCGACTCAAGGTGAGGAGCGTCTGTTGCTCACTTTGATTCGCGACACCGTGATTCGCGACACCGTGATTCGCAACACAATGTTCTAAAACTTGATTTGCTAGCGCTTGATGCTCCTTTTTTCGACTCTCGGCCAACGTAATGGCTCGAGATAGTGCCGCTTTGTTCCCATCTATGATTTGTTTGGCAAGATGGATAGGATCTGAAGGAGTTTTTGCACCCTCAAAACCTGTTTTGCGATAGGACGGGTTAATTCGACTCATAGACTACCCCTTGAGAAGCTCGACGACCTCTTTAACTGCATGCGAGATCACGGTCCCAGGCCCAAAGATCGCGGCAACACCCGCCTCAAAGAGTGCATCATAATCTTTGCGAGGGATCACACCACCACATATCACCATCACATCTGTCCGCCCTGCTTTTGTCAATTGCTCCATCACGTCAGGGACAAGGCTATTGTGCCCAGCCGCTAGACTTGAAATCCCAATCACGTGAACGTCATTTTCTATGGCTTGATTCACGACCTCTTTCGGAGTTGAAAATAGCGTACCGATATCGACATCAAAGCCTACATCCGCAAAACCCGTCGCTATGACCTTGGCTCCACGGTCGTGCCCGTCTTGCCCCATCTTTGCGACCAAGATTCGGGGTTGACGACCCTCCTCAGCCGCAAAATCACGAACCATTTGTACAGCTTCCTGAAAGGATTCATCCATCTCGACCTCTTTAGCATACACTCCACGTACGGGAGACATGTTTCCTTGGTGACGACCAAAGGCCCGTTCCATAGCATCGGAAATTTCCCCCAAAGTTGCTCGAACTCTTGCAGCATCGATCGCTTTTTGCATGATCTCACCCTTGGTGTGTGCGAAGCCTTGATTGGATATTTGCTCTGAGACAGATTCTGCTACTTGTGCCAGTGCGGTCAACGCTTCCTGAACCGCTTGTTCATCACGGGCCTTTTTGAGCTCTTCCAATACTTTTTGTTGCCCCTTAAGGACCTCCGCTTGATCTACTGTTAGGGTATCCATATCAAAATCAGAGGCTTGCTCAAAAAGGTTCACACCAACCCGGAACTCTTTTCGTGCGTCAAGGCGTGCTTGTTTTTGTGCGGCGGCACGCTCGATTTCACGGGTAGGAATCCCTTGTTCGAGTGCCTTCGTCATGCCGCCTGCATCTTCAATCTCCTGGATGTAGGCACGTGCTTTTTCGACAAGATCTGTGGTTTTCCATTCCATCCACTCAGATCCTGCCCAAGGATCAATGGTCTGTGTTAGATCCATCTCATTGAGCATCATGAGTTGTGTTTCACGGGCCAATCGAGCAGAGTCTTCTGTGGGAAGAGCAATCGCTTCATCCAATGAGTTTGTATGCAAAGATTGTGTGTGTCCCATCACAGCCGCCATCGCTTCAATCGCTGTTCGACCAAGATTATTCATTGGGTCTTGCTCCGTTAGACTAAACCCTGAAGTTTGGCAATGGGTGCGGAGCATGGTCGATTTTGGGTTTTGGGGCTCAAACTGGGAAACCAGCTCGTACCAAAGCTGACGCCCAGCGCGCAACTTTGCGATTTCTGTAAAATGGTCCATTCCAATGGCCCAGAAGAACGACATGCGTGGTGCAAAGTCATCTAACGATAACCCAGCTGACATTCCAGTTCGAATATACTCGAGACCATCAGCCAAGGTGTAGGCTAGCTCTAATTCGGCCGGCGCCCCCGCTTCATGCATATGGTACCCACTAATGGAAATACTATTAAACCGAGGCATTTGGCTGGAGGTGTACCCAAATAGATCCCCAATTATGGCCATCGAAGGCCCAGGAGGATAAATGTAGGTGTTGCGCACCATGAACTCTTTCAAAATGTCGTTTTGAATGGTCCCCGTGAGTTGCTCTGGTGAGACTCCTTGTTCTTCAGCTGCCACGATATAAAATGCCATGACGGGTACAACGGCTCCATTCATGGTCATGGATACAGACATTTTATCAAGGGGGATTCCATCGAATAGGCGCTTCATATCCTCTACAGAGTCTATCGCAACCCCAGCCTTTCCAACATCGCCTGTGACACGTGGGTGGGTGGAGTCATACCCTCTATGGGTTGCTAGATCGAAGGCTACAGACAGCCCTTTTTGGCCTGCAGCTAGATTTTGTCTGTAGAATGCGTTCGAAGCTTCTGCAGTCGAAAATCCTGCGTACTGCCGTAGAGTCCATGGCTTTGTGAGATACATCGATTCATAAGGTCCACGAGTGTAGGGAGGTGACCCTGCCACCTGATCAAGAGAGGACTCGAAGGACTCATCCAACGACCATGCATGCGTTACGACCCTTTGAGGTAGCCTCAATTCATCAAAACATGAGTGAAGAAATTGCGATGTCAAATCATCCAGAAGTGGAGAGCCAAGACCATGAAATGAGACGCCGTCGAGCCCTGCCTCGGCTTTGGCAAGATGAACGAGATTTGCGGCCCAGCGTCGTTCTTGGGTGTGCTCTTCGGTGTTTGATGAGTCAAGATGCAAAGGTAAGACCGTACAGCTTGAAGCCCCCCCCACGATTGCAGCGAGGATCTGAGGTACTTGCTGGACAAGATTGAGTCGAGGCTCGTCGGTGTTGTGTCCTATTCCTGATGTAATGACATCCACATGGCAGTGGGTCTTCGCTGGATCGAGACCGATTCGCTGAATCCATTCTGCCCACAACAAGCGAGCAGCCCTCACCTTGGCAATGTTCAAAAAGTATCGGGTGTCGGTTGCAAGTCGAAGGCGAGTCCCGTGTAAGTTGTGATGCTTTTCTTCATCTGAAAGAGATGCATGCGTGTCCGACCACTCTTCCAACGCTTGGAGGATTCCTTTTAACTCGTCAACTTCGTTCCCCCCTTGTTGATGAATTGACCACCCATTGGGCGAAAAAAGGGGGCTCAGCTCAGCGTTTAACTCAGGCGCTACAGCGCTCCAAAGGCTGGACGAAACTCCTGCGGAGCGAAGATCGTCCTCATACCAAAGCGCGGTTATTTGAGTTGCTGCTGTTTTGAGATGACTCAGCCCTCCTGTTTTGAGATGACTCAAAAGAGTGTCCGCATCCATTTTGCTTAGGTCTTGACTTACGCATGCTGGCATCCATCGCACCCCATCTTCGTTTTCACCGCGCGTCGAACCCAAAGCTCCTACACCAAATACCTTCAGGGGCTCTAACGACTGAGACATCACCAAATCATACCATTGTGCTGAAACCCATGCTGTATTTGCTTGCTCTTGGCGTGTGTAACATGGCTTCATTACCACGCCAGAGTCATACACCTTTGAGTATAGAGGTGCGTCTGCAGATAGATCCAAAGCTTTACGGATCGATTGGTGCCAATTTTGTTGCAGAGGGGTATCGAGCATGGTTTAAAACGACTATATTATTTGCTTGAGGCGGGATTCACTTAAAGATACGATGTACTAAAGATTCAATGTACATCGTCGAGTCTACGTAACCCTGAAACTCAACACAATCAAGAATAATACATTATTGGAGCTATGTCCACGACCGATACTATTCTAACCGACGCTACACAACCCCTCACCCAGCTAACCGAAGATGAGCAGATGCTTCGTGATGCTGCAGCAGAGTTCGCACAGCAAGAAATCACCCCGCGCATACTCGAAATGGACGAAAAAGCGGCCTTGGACCCTGATCTCGTGAAATCATTTTTTGACATGGGTTTGATGGGCATCGAAATCCCTGAGGAACATGGTGGTGCAGGGGGATCATTTTTTATGAGTATCGTCGCAATTGAACAGATTTCTAAAGTAGATGCCTCTGTTGGTGTCTTTATGGATGTGCAGAATACGTTGGTGAACAATGCTTTTATCCGATACGGATCTGACGACCTTCAACAACGCTACTTACCACGTCTTGCTTCTGAATCTGTGGGCGCTTATTGCTTGTCTGAAGCTGCCTCGGGAAGTGATGCATTTGCTCTAAAAAGCACTGCTGTGAAAGAAGGACATGGCTACAGACTTAATGGCGCAAAGCTTTGGATTACCAACGCCAATGAAGCGGACATTTTTATCGTATTTGCCAATGCAAAACCTGAAGATGGATACAAAGGCATCACCGCATTCGTTGTAGAACGTGATATGGAAGGGTTTAGCATTTCCAAAAAAGAGGATAAGCTTGGGATACGAGCCAGCTCAACATGCGAGGTAAGGATGGAAGATGTATTTGTTCCAGAGGAGAATATCCTTGGTGAGTTTGGCAAGGGGTATAAGGTAGCCATTGAAACCCTAAATGAAGGACGCATTGGTATTGGTGCCCAGATGGTGGGTTTGGCTCAAGGAGCATATGAAGCAGCTCTAGATTATGTACAAGAGCGAAAGCAATTTGGAAAAAGTGTCTCTGAATTTCAGTCTGTTCAGTTTCAGCTCGCCCAGATGGCCACCGATATTGAAATGGCACGACTGCTCGTCTACAACGCAGCACGTATCAAAGAAGCTGGCCAGCCATTTTTAAAGGAGGCTGCAATGTCCAAGTATTACGGTTCTGAAGTTGCGGAACGAGTGGCATCGATGGCCATAGATCTTTTTGGCGGCAATGGATTTGTGAAAGAGTACCCTGTTGAAAAGTATTATCGCGACGCCAAGATTGGTAAGATTTATGAAGGGACGAGTAACATGCAATTGCAGACGATTGCGAAGTTGATTTTGCATTGATCAACTAGGCCTTCAAGGGTTAAGCTCATTGAGCTAACGCGTTGAGTACTCCGCATATCCAAAGAAAAGATCTCCATGGTGTGTGGAATGTTTTAAGGGGGGTGTGTTGTTTTTGAGTGCTGATGGAAGTTGCGGAAGAATGTATTTTTTGAGGTTGTCAAAAGAGTAATCTCACTGAATAGTTCACCCCGCAAATCACTTTTCTGCTATTATTCAATCGATTTTTTGAAATAGATTACCCATGTCTGAGACACTCAAAAATCTTTTAGAGTCTACGATTAAAGACGAAGCGTTCTTAAAAGACGCAACGCAACTTATTGATGACCTGCAAACTCAACTTGAGACTGTTACACATCGCCTAGAGCTTCTAGAAAAGGCGATCTCCACAGATTATGATTCGATTGTCATCACGGAGGTGGACTTGGATAAGCCAGGGCCTCGAATTGTCTATGTGAATGACGGATTTACGCGCATGACGGGTTATAGTCGTGAGGAAGCGATTGGTCAAACGCCTCGAATGCTTCAGGGTGAAAAAACTGACCCAGAGGTTTTGCGAGTGCTCAGAGAAAAGTTACACCATGGTCAATCTTTTTTCGGGCACACGGTGAATTACCGTAAAGATGGTTCTGAATTCATTAATCAGTGGGATATTCACCCAATTTTCGACGATGCAGGTGACCTCGCGTATTGGGTGTCATACCAACATGACATTTCCCAACGCAAACAGAGCGAACTCACACTTATGGATGCTGATCTTGAGTTTGATGATTTGTTTGAGGAGTCCAAAAGGGTGTCTGTTGATGTGGATATTCAGGGGAATGTGTTATCGGCGAACAAGATGTTCCGTGATATGACAGGACTAGATGCGGATCAGCTCAAAGAAATTAAAGTTTGGGATATTTTTGAGGCTGGTCACTCAAGCGCTCTGAAGGAGGCGTTTTCGGGAGGCAATGGTGTCGATGTCTCAGGGGAATTTAAACTTGGCAATGTAGTCAAAAAGGATATTGATGTGGTAGTCTCCAGCCGTAATGTGGGAGGGACGGATCAAGAAGTGATTCGTTTGCTGCTTCAAAACAAATCGGCTCAGTCCAAAATCATGGAAGCACTTGGGGAGCGTAGTGCATGGATGGGTTCGTTGTTTGGGACGCCTGAGCATGTAGAGTATCGCTATCCACTCGAAGCATTACATGGAGATGAGGAAATCAAGGATGCACCGACATTTTCCGGAGATGCTCTTGAAAAAGTATTTGGAGAGGAGGCAAGCGCTCTACGCGCGGCGGGTCTGTACCCACATGTTCATGAGGATGACCGTCAAGGGTATCTATCTTTTATAGCAGAAGTGCAAAAAGGGACATCTAAAACTCATACCTACAGAATCGTGATTGGAAACGAGGCCGTAAATGTCATTGATTATGCTGTGCCCGTTGCCGACGATTCTGGTCAGGTGTTGAGTGTAAAAGGTCGACTGTCAAAAAAAATCTCTGGTACGAATTGAGGTTATATCACGACGAGGCTGTCTATGGCTTCATTTCCTGAGAAGGAAGCAGACTTAGAATCACGCTTCAGCCGGCTTCCTGATTGGGAGCTTAGGTACAAGTACATCATGTCAATGGGGGAGAAAGCGGAGTTACTGCCACCTGAGGAGAAAGTACCCGATAAGCTTGTACGAGGCTGCCAATCTCAAGTATGGCTTGTTGCTGAACCACAAAAAGATGAACAAGGTAACGTTGCCTCCATCCATTATCGCACAGATAGTGATAGTGCCATTACCAAGGGGTTGGCGGCCTTGGTGGCTGGGTATTATTCGGGGGAAGCACCCGAAGATATCGTGAAGCAAGAGCCAACATTTCTGAGCAAGCTGGGATTGGATAGACATTTAAGCCCAACTCGTTCTAATGGTCTCCTTGCGATGGTGCGTCAAATAAAGCAGTTGGCTGTGGTGGCGATGTCCTAAGCTTATGCCATCGTATCTCCAACACATTGTTACCGCCAATCCACCAACCCGATATCCTCAAACACTGATTCGGGATAAGATGAAAGAGCATCTTGCCGATGACCGCCGCACCTCAGCAATACTTCATACGGTGTACAAGGAGTCGGGGATTGAGTTCCGCCATTCTGTGGTGCAAGATTATGTTGATTCACCTGCGGAGTATGTTTTGTTCCATCCCAAGGATGGTGTGTTGAATCCATCAACAGGGACTCGAAATGAGATCTATCAGCGAGAGGCGGGGGCGATGTTTGTAAACCTTGCGAAGAGGGTATTGAATCAAAGTGGACTCGATCCGTCGGAGATTACACATGTGATTACCGTATCATGTACAGGGTTTTTTGCGCCGGGGCCAGACTTTGAGATTGTCCAGGCTCTTGGACTCTCTGGAAGCACACAACGGTTTCATTTAGGATTTATGGGGTGCTATGCAGCGTTTCCTGCCCTCCGTATGGCTCATAGTTTTTGTGAAGGAGATCCGAATGCACGCGTTCTCATCGTGTCGGTGGAGCTGTGTACTCTGCACTTTCAGTCGACAAAGGAGCTAGATCACCTGATTGGGGCTGCGATTTTTGCTGATGGTGGAGCCGGATTATTGGTGAGTGGATCTCCAACGGCGAAGGCACCTGCTCTAGAGTCTGAGTCGTATGCCAATACCATTACCGAGACAGGGAAAAAGGACATGGCGTGGACCATTGGTGATCATGGATTTGACATGATTTTGTCATCGTATGTTCCTGACATTATCGAGGCAAATTTGGAGGAGGCCCTAGCGCCATTGTTTGGCCAAACAGGGTTTACCCCGTCCGATATCACGACTTGGGGGCTTCATCCGGGTGGACGATCCATCGTAGACAAGGTTGAAGCGTCGTTGGGATTAGGTGCTGAACAATTGGAAGCATCGCGTTATGTGCTGGCCAATTATGGAAATATGAGTAGTGCGACGGTCTTATTTGTCTTGCAGCGGATTTTGGCGTCGAAGGATACAAGAGAGGGTGATTCGGTGTTGGGGCTTGCCTTTGGGCCGGGACTTTCGATAGAGAGTGGGTTGTTCCGGAAACGATCGATGGCGTGATGGAGGCTTAATGAAGCCTTTGACCCCATTGATTTTACGAGAGCGTCGTATTGGACTTCAGGAACGCATGGATGATCCTCAATGCGATCTGCAGACATTATTTCGAACCTATGACGCGTTTGATTTTGTGAACCGTCGGCTGGCAGGGTGGCGAGGTTTGTATAATGCGTACATTCGCCCGCATCTTCAGGCTAGGGGCGGGGATGGTACGCTTCTTGATGTAGGTGCTGGCGGGGGTGATGTGACGCGAGAGATATGTCGTTGGGCTATGGCTGACGGGCTAAAGGTGTCAGCAACGGCACTGGATCTTGATGAGCGGGCCTTGGCCTATGCAAAGGAGCGTGGATTAGTGGGGCAGGCTGAGGGGCAAGCGATAGGAGAGACTGAAGGGCAAGCTGATGAGGGTGCCGAAGCAAAAGAGGCTGATCACATCGTTTATCGAACGGGGCATACAAAAGATCTGATAGAGGAATCGGCGCGGTTTGACTTCGTTATTACAAATCATGTCTTGCACCATTTAACGCAGCAGGAGTTGACAGAAATGTGTCAAGACGCCGAATCGTTGTGTCATGAAGAAGGCTTGGTATTGTTTAATGATATTCACAGAAGTGATCTTGGGTATGGGCTCTTTGGACTCGCAACCTGGGGGTGGTTTGCGGGGACGTTTATCCAGGAGGATGGCCTTCGATCGATTCGTCGTAGTTTCACAGCGGATGAACTTCGTCGAGCGGTGCCAAGCCACTGGACGGTGATGGCAAGATGGCCGTTCCGTGTGGTGGCAATGTGCCGAGGTGGGTCGGGCAAGACATCAAGAGAGTTGGATTTTATAGTGGACTCATCTCATGGCTAAAACAAATCATATCCCCGTTTTGATTGTTGGAGGAGGTCCCACAGGGCTTTTTCTAGCCCTTTCTCTGCGACAGCTTGGGGTTGATTGTAGGGTCATCGAGAAAAAAGAGGCACCCACCCAGCACTCTAGATCGATTGGCATTCACCCACCCTCTCTCGATTTGTTTGATCGACTGGGACTTGTAGAGCCTTTTTTGGAGGAAGGTATATTGATTCGAAAGGGGCACGCCTATCTCAACCAATCGAGAATTGGATCGGTCAGTTTTGATTCACTGCCAGGGCAACATCAGTATGTGTTGAGCCTTCCTCAATCTCAGACGGAGGCTATTTTGGAAGCGGCTTGCCAAAAGGTGGATTCCTCCATGGTTCGTCGATGCGTCACATTAACGTCCTATGAAACATCGCAGGATGGTGTTTATGTCCGAATGGAGAGTGCGAATGATGCTGAAAGCACTGATAATGCCTACGGGCCCGAAGGTGCCATTGAAGAATGTACCTGTGACGTACTCGTTGGGTGTGATGGTAAGCGTAGTGTAGTTCGGCAGCTTGCAGGAATTGAATTTCATGGCTCTCGATATCCAGATACGTATATGATGGGGGATTTTGACGATACAACCCCGTTTGGTGAGGACGCCATGATTACGCTTCATCAAAAGGGCTTGGTAGAGTGTTTTCCTCTTGCCAAAGGGCGCCGGCGGTGGGTTGTCAAAACGAAGGATTATGTTGAAGAGCCAACGGAGCAAGAGCTCAAAGAGATAGTGGCTCATCGAACGGGGTTTGATCTACGTCAGGTGCAGTGTACGATGATAAGTTCGTTTGGTGTCCAACATTATATTGCGGATACCTTTACCAAAGAGCGTGTTGTGCTTGCGGGGGATGCGGCCCATGTGGTAAGCCCTATTGGAGGTCAAGGGATGAATTTGGGGTGGCTAGATGGCGAAGCTCTTGCGAAGGCTCTGCATGCCTTTTTGTCGACACGGGACGAACGACACCTTCAAGACTACAGCAAGCGGCAACGCGCAGTTGCCCAGCAAGCAGGAAAGCGTGCGGAGTGGAATATGCGACTGGGTCGTTCTTTCAAGCATCGCTGGGTTAGGCAATGGATGCTTACTCTTTTTGTTCACACGCCGATCCAACGAGTGTTGGCTCAATTATTTACGATGCAGAAGTTGGGCGCTTGGAGGGTCTAGGAACGTGGACCGTTCGACAGTCATGTACGCCCGGGAGGATTCGAACCCCCAACCTTCTGATCCGTAGTCAGACGCTCTATCCAGTTGAGCTACGGGCGCATTTCAAGGAAAGACTTTAAAATTAGCGCCTTTCGGTTCAATAAACAAGACTGTCAAACAAGGCTATGAGTAACAACAACTTTTAAAGCCTCATCCTTACTCAATACTCTACTGTTTCTGAACGCTTAAACCGACAAGGATTGGGAAATGATCACTCACATAGCGACCGTCTCGAATCTCATCGATGGCTGCGTAGGAATTGACAGCAAATTCATCACTTAGAAATACGTAATCAATACGCCCTTCAGGGTCTTGGTAACCTCCATCGATGACCTCAAATGCATTGTATGTTGCAACAGGCCCCTCAGGAGACGTTGTAGCTCCATGATATGCATCGGTCAAAAACGATGAAAACACTCCCATAGCCTCCGATGAGGGGCTTGCGTTAAAATCACCCATAACAATGACAGGAACCGCCTCCATAGCTCCAAACTGCCGTAGCTCTTCGACCTTGTCCTGAATCAATCGTGCAGCCTCAGTGCGTGAGGTTTTTCCGCGATGGTCAAAATGACCATTCACAACGAGAAGAGGGCGATTTCCAAAGGCCATCGTCCTTTGCACTGTCCCTTGCATAGTCCTTTGCATAGTTCCTTGACCCTTTTGCCGCGGCATCACAAGTGCATAGGTTGCTATGCGCTCCATTGAAGCGTCCCATCCCACGGATGGGCGGTCTGGGGTTTCAGAAAGCCAAAAGGTCGACTCTTCGATCACCTCCAAACGGGTAGTGTCCACAAAAATCGCGGTGTACTCTCCTTTCGTCGCTCCGTCATCACGCCCTACACCTACATAGGTAAAGTCTGGAAGTAGTGAATCAAGTCCCACTACCTGGTGGTGCAATCCCTCCTGAATCCCGATCATGCTAGCTCCAGAGTTGCGTATCACATCTGAGGCAAACGTTTTGCGATTCGACCACTTATTTTCGCCGTCATCAGGATTGTCATATCGAAGGTTAAACGTCATCACCTTGAACTCATCTGAGGGGGATATCTGCATGGAACTATCACCCGCTGCTGATGAGTCACGCTCAGATGTACACTGGGCGAGCAACAACACCGCAAACAAGACGAGTCCTATAGTCCGAACAAAATAGGTTCTCATGTCGCTCAGCCCAATGGTTAGTAGCGATACCATTCAGGCTTGAATGGCCCTTGGACAGGCACACCAATGTAGCCAGCTTGCTCGTCATTAAGCTCTTCAAGCTCCACCCCAATCTTGGACAAGTGGAGTCGAGCCACTTTCTCATCTAAGTCTTTTGGCAAGACGTGCACACCTACTTCAAACTCATCAGGACGTTGCCATAGCGCCATCTGAGCAAGCGTTTGATTGGTGAATGAGTTACTCATTACAAAGGAAGGGTGGCCCGTCGCATTTCCTAGATTCATCAAACGACCTTGTGACAGAAGAATCACTTCACGCCCATCTTTGAAGCGGTACATATCCACCTGTGGCTTAATATTAATCTCCTCGGTGTTCTCCTTGAGCCATTTCACATCTATCTCATTATCGAAGTGACCAATATTTCCTACGATCGCTTTGTCTTTCATGGCCTCGAAGTGCTCCGCCGTCAAGATATCCTTGTTCCCCGTTGCTGTCACGATAATGTCAGCCTCTTTAACCGCATCCGCCATTTTTTTCACCTCAAAGCCATCCATAGCAGCCTGAAGAGCACAGATCGGATCGATTTCTGTGACGATCACGCGAGCTCCTGCTCCAGCCAGAGATGCCACAGAGCCTTTCCCGACATCCCCATAGCCTGCGACGACTGCAACCTTACCCGCCATCATCACATCAGTTGCACGGCGTATCGCATCTACACACGACTCAGTACACCCATATTTGTTGTCAAATTTCGATTTGGTGACCGAGTCATTCACATTAATCGCAGGAATGGGTAAGGTCCCATTTTCCATCCGCTCATAGAGTCGATGCACACCTGTTGTGGTTTCCTCTGAGATTCCTTTGATGTGTTCTATAAATTCTGGCCGCTGATCCAGAACCATATTTGTGAGATCGCCACCATCATCAAGAATCATATTCAAAGGTAACTCCTCAGCCCCAAAGGTCAGGGTCTGTTCGATACACCATTCATACTCCTCTTCGGTCATCCCTTTCCAGGCATACACAGGAATTCCAGCTGCCGCAATTGCAGCTGCAGCATGATCCTGCGTCGAATAAATGTTGCAAGATGACCATGTGACATCTGCGCCTAATTCAACAAGTGTTTCGATCAGAACTGCAGTTTGAATCGTCATATGCAAGCAGCCAGCGATACGAGCCCCTGCTAATGGTTTAGACTCTCCATATTCTTCGCGTAATGCCATCAATCCTGGCATTTCTGCCTCTGCAATTGAGATTTCCTTGCGTCCAAATTCCGCGAGAGAGATGTCTTTAACCTTGTAGGGAATGGCTTTTTGGGATAAACTCATGAATCGTTTGTTTGTGTGTTGGTTGTCAATGTGTGTTGGTCGTCTAAAATGAGGTGAAGTGAGAGGAGATGGAGAGTCTAATTCATAGCTTGAATTTTATAGACTTTATTTCATCGACTTTATTTCATCGCTTTTATTTCATGGCCTCATCGTACAGCGTTTTCACTTTGTTGTAATCCATTTGGCGGCCCGAAGACCCCATTTCTGCTTTTAGGACCTGTCCATCAGGACCGACCATTACTTTGAATGGAATGCCGGGCACTTGGAAGCGATCAAAGGCTTGATCCTTGTCGATGAGGTATGAAAAGGTATAGGGGTTGTTTTCCTTGAACTCCTGTACAGTTTCTTGGTCGTCCACTTTCCCTAGATTGACAGCAAGCATAGTGAAGTTATCTCCATATTCATCCTCTAGCTCTTGCATCGCAGGAAAAACCTCCATGCATGGACTGCACCATGTTTCCCAGAAGTCAACCACGACAAATTGCCCTTCAAAATCAGAAAGTTGGACAGACTCACCGTCCAACGTCTGGAAAGTTGCCTCGTCAAGGACAGCCTGTGGATCATTCATCCCTGGAAACGAAGAGTCTTCTTTCTGACAGGAGGTGAGTGATGCAATAAATATCAAAGAGTATAGAAGGCCTAATGAGCCTCGAAGGGGGCTAAAAAAAGTGTGTGTCAAAACGTTCAATATTGGAGCTGTCCTAGATTTTATCATACCTACCAAAGATAACAAGAATCATTCGATCCAACCTCTTGGCATGCCGTAATAGTCTAGGTATCTTTGAGAATGTCCAAGACGGTTGATTTTACGGTTGTTGGCGCCGGTATCGTGGGGTTATCTACAGCGTACAAGTTGCATCAAGCATTCCCTGATGCGGCCATTCGTGTCTTGGATAAAGAAAATCGCGTTGCAGCACATCAAACGGGAAATAACAGTGGTGTGATCCATTCGGGTGTCTATTATAAGCCGGGGAGTTTTAAGGCCAAAAATTGTGTGGATGGTAGACATCAACTCGTCGACTTTTGTCAGACCTATGACGTGAAACACGATGTTTGTGGGAAAATTATCGTTGAGTCGGCCAAAGATCGTGCCGATCGCTTGCCTGCGATTTTTGAGCGTGGGGTCCAAAATGGAATCGAAGGGATTTCAGTCATTGATCGCAAAGAGATGAAAGAGATCGAACCCGAGGTTGAAGGGACTCGAGCGATCCACGTACCCTGCGCAGGGATTGTTGATTATGTTGGATTTTCTTGCGAGCTACAGCGTCAGCTTACAGAGGCAGGAATTGATTTTTGTTTTGGTGACAAAGTGGATCGTATTGACAGCATTGGCTCCAAAGAGTCCCCGGAAATCGATATTCATGCTGGAAATGAGATCCATAAAACCAAGTATTTGGTTAATTGTGCTGGGCTTTATTCCGATGTTGTAGCTCGGGCGGCTGGCATTCAAACCGATCTGCAAATTGTCCCATTTAGAGGGGAGTATTATGAACTCAAGGAATCCTCTGAGTGGTTGGTTAAGGGGCTTATTTATCCACTTCCAAACCCCGAATTTCCCTTTTTAGGCGTTCATTTTACTAAAATGGTCCTAGGTGGGGTAGAGTGTGGACCCAACGCTGTGTTTGCTTTCAAACGGGAAGGGTACCAAAAATTAGATCTTGACGTGCCCGAAGCAGTAGAAACCCTCTTATTCCCAGGATTTTGGAAGATGGCTGCAAAACACTGGAAAATGGGGCTAGACGAGATGGTTCGTTCTGCCTCTAAGGGTGCATTTGTAAAAGGGCTTCAAGAATTGGTGCCTGCGGTGCAAGCCTCTGACCTGAAGCCTTCGCCTGCAGGTGTGCGTGCGATGGCCTTATTAAAGAGTGGGGAAATCCTGGATGATTTCTATTACGAGCGGATCCCAGGACAGATTCATGTACTGAATGCCCCAAGTCCAGCAGCCACCGCCTGCCTAGCCATTGCCGATGAGATTGTCTCCCAGTCCAAAGAGCATTTTGAGTTAGAGGGTGCAGCCGTCCAAGCCTAGGGTTTTAATCACTAGGACTAAATTCACTAAGGTCTAGGTCAGTGGCTGAATCTCTTTTTGTGCTGCGTTCAACATCTCAGTAGCCAATTCCTTGCTTTGTGACGAGGTCTGCTCACCACCCAGCAAGGATGCTAGCTCCATAATCTGTCCTTCATGTGATAATGGCTCAAGTGTAGAGACCATTCTATTATCCACCTCCTGCTTCCATACCCTGAGATGGAGATCAGCCTGACAGGCTATTTGAGCCTGATGAGTAATAGCCAAAATCTGACAATGGCGCGACATCTCTCTCATTTTACGACCCACTTTCTCGGATATCCCACCACTGATGCCTGTATCAATCTCATCAAAAATCATCACGGGCAAAGATTGTTGCTCCACTAGAATGGATTTAATCGCCAGCATAATGCGACTGATTTCGCCCCCTGAGGCAATCTTTGCGAGGGGTTTGAGAGCCTCTCCTTTGTTTGTCCGAATCAATATCCGCACGGATTCAGCTCCATAATCGACGCAGTGAAGGGTCTGGGGCCCTGCAAAGTGCTTCGGTTTGGATAGGGAGGCCGCGTTGATCTCAAACCCATCTTGTGTCAACCATGAGCACTCAATCTCCAATTCACCATCCGGTATACCCACAGCATGCAGCGTCTGCTCTATGGCTCGTGCGGTTTTTTCACCCTCATGAACCCTAGCATCGTGCAAGGCTAAAGCTTTCTCCCCAAGACGTATCTTTGCATGGTCAAGCGCTTCTTCAAGACGCTCGATACGCTCCTCAGAAGAGGAAAATGAGGCGATTTCTTCTCCAATTTCATCCCGATAGTCTAGTAACTCTGGAATAGGGAGTGCATACTTTTTCTCAAGTTTTTGTAGGGTGGCATACCGTTGTCGGCACTCTTCAAGTCGAGACGGATTAAACTCAAGTGTATCGACATATTGTTCTGCAAAATCGAACAGTTCTTGTAAGCTGACTTGAGCGGAGGTGCACTCCTCAAGATAGGTCTCAAATTGGGGGTCAAGGTCGTTGAGTTCACGCAGAATTTGCTTGAGTTTTCGAAGTTGTTCCAATACGCCGCTCCCCTCGTCCTGCCCAATCCCAACGATTTGTCCTGCTTTGAGTTGAAGATCTTCAAATTTATCGAGTCGATTCATTTCGGCGCGAAGTTCTTCTTCCTCTTCTGCGTAGAGTGCCGCATCGGTAAGCTCCTTGTGCTGAAACTGAATCAGCTGCAGTCGCTGATTCGCGGTGTCTTTCTGTTTAATGGCTTGCGTGTACTCCTGATATATACGTTGCGTTTCTTGATAAGCCTCTTGATACTCGCTTCGAGCCAGTGGGACATCACCAAGTTGATCCAGTAAACCTCGCTGCTCCTCTTCGTGAAGCAAGAGTTGATGGTCGTGTTGTCCGTGTAAATCGACGAGTTGATTGCCAATGTGACGCATTTGCCCCACGGTTACAGGTGAATCATTGATAAAGGCACGACTCCCCGAACTGCGTATTTCTCGTCGAAGTATCAACGTATTATCGGATGTTTCTAGCTCTTCGGCTTTGAGAAAACGCTGAATTGCCTCGTGACCGGAGATGTCCACCCAAGCTTCTACGACTGCTTTGGCTTCCCCATGACGAATCATATCTGTATCGGCACGCTCTCCAAGAATCATATGCAAAGCACCGATAATGATGGACTTTCCTGCGCCCGTTTGCCCGGTGAGCACCGTAAAACCTCGCCCAAACTCTATCTCGAGTTCATCGATAAGGGCAAAATTCGATATATGTAGTTGTTTTAGCATAATAGACGACGCCATGGTTTCACGTGTTGCGCTTTTCCATGAAGCCGTGTCCTTTGAAACCTTGTTCCATGGTTCTATCTCCCTCGAAAGTACGAAGGATGAAGATTGTCCGCAGTGAGTTTTCGAACCTTTGTACATTACCATTATGGATACACCCAAGACCGATTCCTTACAATCAGGCGACCCTGCGTCTATATCACCAGAGATAGATGCCCCTGAAACGACGCAAATGCATTTTGAGGTGCCACCGGGACAACACTCCGAGGTTCGACTTGATGTCTACATTACCGGGTTTGTCCAAAATGCGACTCGATCCAAGGTGCAGCAAGCGATCAAAGATGGCTATGTCATGGTCAATCAAAAGTGGGAAAAATCGTCCTATATCGTTCAAGCAGGAGATCAGATCGAGATTGATTTACCCAAACCACCCCCCAAGGAGGCTCAACCTGAGGCGATGGATCTGGATGTACGTTATGAAGACGAGGATCTATTGGTTGTTCTTAAACCCGCTGGCATGGTGGTGCATCCAGCGTTTGGGCATTGGGAAGGCACGTTGGTCAATGGCCTTTTGCACCACACAGGGCAGGATGGACTCGCCCAAAAGGGAAAGGACGCTGTCCGCCCTGGCATTGTACATCGACTCGATAAAGACACTAGTGGGTTGCTTGTCGTTGCGAAGCATGACCATGCCTTAAGTACACTATCCAAACAGTTTGCCGATAAATCGGCGAGCCGTACATACCAAGCTCTTGTGTGGGGGACACTTGAGCCTGAGCAGGGGACTTACACAGGTGCAATAGGTCGTTCCAAACATGATCGTAAAGTGATGGCTGTTGTAGGAGAAAACGAGGATCCAGGTTATGGTAAACCGGCCGTTACACATTATCGAGTGGTTAAATCGTATCCAACGCTGTCTCTTGTAGAGTATCGATTAGAGACGGGTCGAACGCATCAAATTCGTGTTCATGCATCTCATCATCATCATCCTGTGTTTCACGATACAACCTATGGTGGTGATCGTGTACGTTATGGAATCAATACAGGCGCGACCAAACACCTTTTCCAACGCTGTTTTGAGGCGTGCCCAACCCAAGCGCTTCATGCCAAGACCTTGGGATTCACTCATCCCTCAACCGGGCAATGGATGGAATTTGAGTCTGAGTTGCCTCAAGAGTTTCAGGATGTTTTATCTTTACTCGACGCCCATTACGAAGTCTAGCATTGCAGTGTAACATTGCAGTCTAATATTGCTCTAGCATTGCTCAAGTATTGAATCTAGCCCACGTTTAAAACCCCATGGAAGACCCTAAGCCAGAGACACCCCTCAAAACCAAAGAAATTCGTATCCAAGTGGATGTAGATGGCGATCAGATCCCTCGAGACATTCGTTGGGCTGCTGATGATACCGCGTCGCTCGATGACACCCAGAGTCGCGCAATGTTTCTATCCCTTTGGGATTCGCGCACAAAAGACACGTTCAAGCTTGACCTTTGGACTCACAAAATGACCGTCGATGAGATGAAAATCTTCTTTCATCAAACGTTAACCTCCATGGCAGACTCACTCGAACGAGCGACCAAGGACGAACGTATCACTGGAGATATGCGCGATTTTTGTGACTATTTTGCTGAGCGCATGGACATCAAGGAAAAACCGTAGAATCTGACCATATTCCCATATGCAAACGCTTGATTTCGAAAAACCAATCGTCGAGCTCGAGAACAAAATCGAGGAGTTGCAGGCCATCGACAATAAAATGTTGACCAAAGAGGTTAAGCAACTCCAAAAAAAGGTGGATGAATTGCGCACCTCTATCTACGGTAATTTGACCCGTTGGCAAAAAGTCCAGTTGGCACGACACCCCGATCGTCCCTACACACTGGATTATATCGATCAGATGTGCAGCGAGTTTGTTGAGCTGCATGGAGATCGTGCTTATGCCGATGACCCCGCCGTCGTGAGTGGACTTGCGGTGATGGAAGGGCGACGCGTGATGATTATTGGCCAACAAAAAGGTCGTACGACGAAAGACCGACAGTACCGAAATTTTGGGATGCCCAATCCAGATGGGTATAGGAAGGCCTACCGCTTAATGGAATTAGCGGAAAAGTTTGGACTCCCTGTGATTACATTTTTGGATACACCAGGCGCCTTTCCAGGTCTTGAAGCCGAAGAAAGAGGCCAAGGAGAAGCGATCGCGCGCAATTTGCGCCTCATGGCGACCCTCAAAGTGCCCATACTTACCATGGTGATTGGCGAGGGGGCCTCTGGTGGTGCACTTGGTATTGGTATGGGTAACGAGGTGTACATGCTTGAAAACACTTGGTATTCGGTGATTTCGCCTGAGAGTTGTTCCTCGATTCTTTGGAAAACATGGGATTATAAGGAGCAGGCTGCAGAGGCCTTAAAACTTACAGCCCCTGATATGGTGGAGCTCGGAATCGTTGAGGGGATGTTAGAAGAGCCTCTTGGGGGAGCCCATCGTGACCCAAAAGCAGCGATTGAAACCGTCAAAAAGCAATGTATTGAGAGCTTAGATCGACTAGGAGCCATGTCCGTGGATGAGCTGGTTCAACAACGAGTCGATAAATACACAGCGATAGGGTCCTTTACCACGACCAAAAAATGATGCAACGCGCATCGCTTGCTCAACTCAACCCTAAGAATCAGAGACTTGCTCCGGTACTTGCGGCTAGTTTCTTCACACTATTGTGGATCTTTACGCTGGGGCCTGGAGTTTATCTGTCTGAACCACCCACATTGGGTCACTGGCACTATATCGCGTTTTCGGCTGTTTGTCATGCGCTTGCCGATCGAACATACCTTTATGATGGCATTCAAATGGCTGTGAATAGTCGATGCTTTGGCATATTTAGCGGTTTAATGTGGGGTGCATGGCTTCATGCATTGATTCCCTTATTTGCTGTTTGGCTGGAAACCATCTGGCCAAAAAGGCTTGCATGGGTGGCCTTGGGTTGGTTTGGAGTTCAAGTAATCGATGTTGCTGGCAATCAGATTGGATGGTGGGTCAACACCCTAGATTCAAGAGCAATTTTAGGCTTTGGGTTTGGACTCTTTTTGGTATACTCTATCCAAGAAGCGTTCCAAATATCCAATAAACACAACATTAAATCACATTTAACCCATGTCTGACCAAGATAACACACCTACAACAGGCTCCCCTTTTAGTGTAATCCTGCTTTACGGCCTTATTTTTGGAATTCTTTCCACGGTGCTTCAACTCGCTATGGGGTACGTACAGATTAACTCTGAACCCAGTGGCAGCTTTTTTGGTCCCACAGCGATTGGAGGTGTGGTGACATGTTTTCTTGCCGCGTTTGCCGGATTCTTGGCAGTCCGTGCGATTGTCAAAGGCGTCAATCCTGTGATGTCATTTGGACAAGGCTCGTGGGTGGGTGTTCAAATTGCCCTTGTGATTTCTGTGGTATCCGTGGTACTTACACAAGTATGGTACCTTATTGATCCAGCCTATTCGGAAGGGATCATTGAGTCGACCATTGCCAATATGGAGCAAATGCCAGGGGTGCCTGATGAGGCGATTGACTCAACGGTTGAGAGCCTCCAAAAGCAGTTTACTCTCGCGGGTGTATTACAAACAGCGGCCATCAGCACGGTTGTGTTGATTGTTGTTAATGTGTTGACCTCCTTGCTTGCGGTGAAGTTGTTTGCACAAAAAGACGAGTTTTAGGCTACGTTTTCGTCACGATTCCGCGCGACTCTATGAGTTTGACTGAGCATTCACAAACAGGGAGTACACAACAACAGAGTATACCACCAGAGAGTACACCACCCGAGCGTCCACCATCCCATGGTCGGTCATTTGCGCATAGGCACGGCTTTTCAGATCTAGGGCTTTCGCTTTTTTGGATGGTGGGGGCCTTTTTCCTTTTTCAAATTGCAGGTTTGGTGGCTGCAATTACCTTGCTTATGATTTTTGGCGACCCGGCTACACTTTTGGAGGGCGACCCAACGGCTGTTTTGCAAGACCAGGCAAAGTTTCTGTTTGCCGGGAATTCCATCGGTCAGATTGCTTTTTTAGGTGTGGCTACATGGGCTGTCACCCGCTGGCATCTTGGGGCAGATGATCGCCGATCATGGTACTTAAGGCTCTATCAATCCCAAGGGGTGTTGAAAGGATCCGCGCTTGCGGCCCTTGCTTTTATTGTGGTTCAACCGATTGTTTGGGCATCTGGCTGGCTAAATGGGCTCATTCCAGTGCCAGAATCTTTTGAAGCACTACAAGCGTCCCAGTTGGAAATGATTCAATCCTACATTAGCCAAGAGGGATCACTTGGTCTGGCCCTATTCCATATTGCGGTAGTTCCCGCAATTTGTGAGGAGGTTCTCTTTCGAGGGTATTTGTTGCGATCCTTTGAACGTTCCACCTCAACATGGATGGCTGTTTTGTTATCGGGAGCACTTTTTGGCTTGTATCACCTACAGCTTACCAACATACTTCCTCTTGCGCTTCTTGGTGTAGCCATGGGTGCCATCACTGTGGCGACAGGGTCAATTATCCCTGCCATGGTGGCACATTTCATCAACAATGCAGGCGCTGTACTACTAGTACGTTTTGCACCCGACTCTCCAATGGTTCAAATGGGAACGGAGACCCCGCCACCGCTTTTGTATATTATAGTGAGTGTCATAGGGACACTGATCCTAGGACGAATGTTCTTGAATCACTATAAACGGGCGCAATCTCATGCCATTATTTAATAACTCAAAACCTAATGCGATTGAAGGGTGGAGTTGCATTGCTCAGACACAAACAGAGTTGGAGGCAGAATTGTTGGCCGGCCCGATTCGCGATGCAGATATCCCTGTCGAAGTCTTGTCCAAACGCGATACCGCATATTCTTTGACCGTTGGAGAGATGTCACTGGTCTATGTCTATGTGCCTAATGAGAGGGTAGAAGACGCGAAAGCGTTTCTTAACGATGAGTAACCTACGACGACGTGTCGCTTTTGCTGCCCCTGGAGCCGTATTTTTTGTTGCCGTCACCTGGTTTGGGCAGTGGCCCTTTCGCTGGATGATGGGCGCCATAGCCCTTTTCATTGTGTATGAAATGTTGCAAGGCTCGACAATTCAACCATCGCGCAAAGCGCTAGCCAGGTGGATTGCCTTTAGTGTAGCTACGCTGGTCCTGCTTACACTATTATTTCCAACAAATTGGACGCTCCTGCTTGGCATTACGCTGTTTTTTGCATCATTGGTTTTGTCGCCATGGCCCCGTAAAGGGACACCATGGTGGAGCGATTGGATTCAAATGGTGTTTATCGGAATATATGCACCGGTGTCGTTTCGGTTGTTGATGGAGTTACGAGTGACAGATGCCCTAGGCACAGATTCATCAACGGAAGGGTTTTATTTCCTATTGATGACGTATCTCATGGTCTGGGGTAACGACATTTTCGCCTATTTTGGTGGAGGACGGTTTGGCTCTACACTCTTGGCTCCCAGCATTAGCCCCAGCAAGACCTGGGAAGGTGTCGCGTTTGGAGTTATAGGAACCACAGTGGGCTTTGGATTGGGGCTTTTGCTCATGACGACGCACCCATCCATGCGGGAGGCCTTAACCCTAGGGATCGTAGGTTGGTTTAGTCCACTTATTGTTATCGTCTCGGTATTTGGCCCCTTGGGAGACTTGATGGCAAGTCGGCTCAAGCGGTTTGCCGGAGTGAAAGACTCCTCCCAACTGTTACCTGGCCATGGAGGTTTTTTGGATCGATTTGACTCACTCACCCTGTCGATTCCATTTGTTTGGCTTTATTTGAGCCTAATCAAGAATTTTATGGCTGTTTAATCCTTTGAGTCTGTAATCCAATGACCGTTTAATCCAATGAGTTTGCAAGACAAATCGTTGACCCAGCCAAGTCAGCACCAAGATGCACCGTTGGCACAAGAAACCATCTTGTTGACGGGCGCTTCGGGATTTATAGGATCTTATCTTGTAAAGACTTGTCTACAGGCGGGTTATTATGTGATTTTAGTCTCTAGAACACCAGAGAAGCTTTCCTTTCCAACAGCTCGAAATTGTAAAAAAATATCATGGGATCCTGATGAACTTGCCTCAGTGATGGACTCCGTAGACGTGGTCATCCATCTTGCGGGTGAATCCGTGGCGGGCCGACGTTGGACCCCTGAGGTCAAAAAAGCGATCCGTTCGAGCCGCGTGGAGACGACGCGCGCACTCGTGGAGGCGATGAGACAAGCTAAGTCGAAACCAAGGGTTATGATCTCAGCGTCAGCGGTTGGAATCTATGGGAATCAAGGCGCAGATGTATTGACCGAGAAAGCTCCTCAAGGGGAGGATTTCCTGGCCGAAGTTTGCGTGGCATGGGAAGCAGAAGCTCACAAGGCAGAAGACTTGGGCGTGGAGGTCGCGATTCCACGGATTGGTATCGTGCTTGGCAAAGGACAAGGTGTGCTTGAGAAAATGGTGCCGCCGTTTCAATGGTTCATAGGTGGTCCTGTTGGGGATCCTTCCATTTATCTACCCTGGATTCATGTGGAGGATGTGGTTCGGGCGTTACTCCATCCCGTGGACCAACAAACGCTTCGCGGTCCATACAATGTGTGCGCTCCTGAGCCAGTAACCATGCAAACGTTTGCCTCAGCGTTGGGGTGGGTCATGAGACGACCCTCTTGGTTTCCTGTCCCGCCTATGTTGCTCAAAATCCTTTTTGGCGAAGCCGCTCAACCCATTTTGAGCAGCATGAGAGCAGTGCCTCATGCCTTAGATTCAGCCTCTTTTGAGTTTGCGTACAGTGATGTGCACACAGCTCTTGGGGATCTACTTTAGCGAAACTATTTTGCATTTAACCCCGTAAGAAGGGTTAATACAGCGTTTAAACAATCTTCCCTAGGGCATTGCGAATTTTTGGGTTCTCCCTTCTCTTACTTCTGATCCAAACGCTTTGCTTTGCAAAAACGGAAGGCCAGGCGAATATCGTCCGAACGTCGAACCCTCCGGAGACCCATGCGTTAATGAGTGTCGAAGTGCATGGCGCTAAAGATAGTGCTAATGATAGTGCCAGAGGTAGCGCTACTGATGGTTCTCATGTGGATACAACGCAATCTAGTATGAGAGTGCGAGGTACACTCTTCGACTCGGTGACAGGTGAAACCTTACCCTCGGGCACTGTACAAATTACAGGGACCTACAAAGGGACAGTCTCGAATGCGGAGGGGCGCTATGAAATTTTTGTAGATTCATTGCCTGCTCAACTCACAGTGCAGTTTTTGGGGTATCAAAGCCAACAAGCTACTGTTACCTCTCAACGTGACTCTGTGATAGATTTCAATCTAAGCCCTTCTTCGCTTGAGCTTCCAGAACTCGTCATTACAGAAGATGATCCAGCGCTTTCGATCATGGAGCGAGTGATTGCACGCAAACAAATCTGGAGAGCCGGACTCTACAATTTTAAAGCAGAGGCGTATACCCGTTTGTCATTATCGAATGATAGCTCCGTCGTGCTGATCACCGAGTCCATAAACGATGTCTACTGGGACCGAAAACAAGGGTATCGAGAAATCCTCAAAACCTACGAAAAGACGTCCAATCTGGACGATACCATTATTCCGCTAGGTGTGAATGACCTGCCTAATTTCTATGATGATAATATTGACATTTTAAACTACGACGTCGTCGGTGTAACACATCCCGATGCGCTAGACTATTATGAGTTCACATTGCTTGATTACGAGAGCATTGATGAACAACTAATCTACAAGATTCAGGTCACCCCAAGGCGTGCATTGCAACCTACTTTTGAAGGAACCATTTATGTGTTGGCACAAGACTACGCCATGCTGGAAGTGAACCTTCGACCGAGTCAGGTTATTACCTTTCCTCCTCCAGCGCAGGACGTCTCTTTTACGTATAGCCAGCAATATTCAAATTATGGAAAGGATGTTTGGCTGCCAGTAGACTCCCGTATAGAGGGTAGTTTGAAGATTGGACTGCCCGGCTTTCAGATTCCAACGATCCAGGTGAAGCAAGTTGCCAGAGTGTCAGAATACAACGTCAACACAGTCATTCCAGCCACGATCTTAAAAAAAGAAGAATTGGTGACTGTAGACTCGCTATCGATCTCTTCCACCCAGATTGGAGACGATGGGCGCGCTCGTGTGCCATTAACGAGTGAAGAAGATGAAGCCTACCAGCAGCTTGATAGTACGATGACGTTGGACAAAGCATTTCAACCCACGGGATTCTTAGCGCGATTTTTAGAGAGCCAGGATGAAGACCAAGACACCTCTCGTGTGTTTGGCGACGGACCTGTAGGCAGGGTTGTCAGCACAGTGACAGAGTCGGTTGATCCGACGATTCGAGCAGACCGAGTGAATGGTGTGTTTCTCGGAGGGACCTTTACCAAAGCTTTTGGTCAAAAAGAGGAACGGGGGGAGGTGGCGCTACTCCTTAACGGTGGGTATGCGTTCCATCGAGGCGCTTGGGACAGGGGTATTGGATTACGGATAACCAAGCAATTTGACCAGGGCTTGGAGCTTACAGGAGAAAGTACCGTTCAAGAAGCAGTCGTCCCTCGTCAACAGTTGCGGTTGATGCCCCGCTCGAGCGCTAGTACGTCCTTTATTTTTGGCGGTGTCGATCCCTTAGATTATTACCTGCAACGAGGGTGGACATCGAGTATTGGTATTCAAAAAAACAAGATCTCCCTAACCACTAGATTTCAGGCTCTAGAGGAAGAATCATATCAACCTGATGAGTACTATACGTATAGTTTAACCGGGTCGAGAGATCAGCCTCGTAGAATTAACCCGGCAATTGAAGATGGTGTCACGAACAGACTAGGATTCACGATGCAGATTTCAGAATCCAGTGATTTTGATGGGCTGGCGTCAGGCTTTGCAGGGGTGAATCGCATTGGTGCAGACGTTGAGGTTAGTGATGCGTCGATTGGGAGTGATCATGACTATGTGCGAGTCCGTGTGGATGGAGAGTTATCCTTTGATACGTTTTATAAACGGAGGTTTCTGCCCAACACGTTTTCGATGCTTCTTTCAGGAGGTGCTTCCCAGGGGCATCTTCCTTATCAAAGACTCTTTACCCTTGAGCCATCCATGGTATCGTTTGCACCTTTTGGTGTGATGAAGACGCAGTCTCGGTTTGCATACGAGGGTGACCGATTCTGGAAGGTCTATGCTGAGCATGACTTCAAATCCACCCCTTTTGAAGCATTAGGCCTTTGGGGAATCTCAAAGAGAGGCATCGGGTTGATTGTATTTGGAGGTGCAGCCAACACGTGGGTTTCTGACCCCACCAATAGGGAGGCATTGCAAGGTGTTGCACCCATCCTTCGTGAGAGTCGAGGAGTACACTATGAAGCAGGAGCCTCCATAAACGGCATCTTTTCGATCTTACGATTGGATGCAGCGTTTCGTTTAGATCAAGCCGATTATACTGTTACAGTAGGTATTACTCGATTTTTTTAGGGTCTGAATTGACTGAATCTGCTTCGGGTGCATCTTCCTTTTTAGGGTCTGAATTGACTGAATCTGCTTCGGCTGGATCCACCTTGCTCGGATAAATCGTCCATGTCTGAATCCCAGCGGGTGTTTTGGCCACCCATTCCAGGTCGCCATCTTGTTCAACATCGCCAAAAGTGAAGCTTTCGATCCGTCCAGGAGGCAAAATATCCACTCGCCTTAGCTCTGGGAGTGACCATGCCGTGGCTTGGCCAGATTCGGTTGCAGCCACCATAACAGACTGACCCTCCATGTCAAGGATGGTTGCTGCACCTTCCGCAGTCGCATTCCCTGGCATTCTTGTGGTGTAGAGGGTATCTAGGCGTTGATCATGCACAAAAACGTACCCAAAATTTGTGGTCCATGCGGTGTATGGGCCGTTTGATGAGATGGAGGGGAGAAGGGTTCCTTGTCTTGACTCTTGGACTACTTGGAGTGTATCCACGATGGTTAAAGTAGGTGAGCCCCCTTCTTCTATTTGAATCTCGTAGTCGAATACCTGTCCATTGAGCGACGAAAGCATCACCTCACCTTCGGAAAGATCAACTGATGCTCCACCTGTGAAAGGCGCGGCTGCAAAGCTTGGGAACTCAGGCTGCAATTCTCCTTGGCGATTCCACATATACAAAGCATTTTCGTTCACAGTCATGACAGACGATGAAGCGCCTCCGGAACCAGGGATTAAATAGATAGGTTCGCGTTGTGTGCTAAGCACTTGCTGTGGCCATCCCGGGAGAGGAGTTCCTCGTCCATCTAACACCCAAACTTTACCGTCGCCTGTGCCAAGTAGCAGATCAGGGAGCCCATTTCCATCGACATCTCCTAAAGTTAATGGCGTCGTGATCTCCTCCTCAAGTTGAAGTGGGAAGCTTGGTAATAACCGACCACTAGGATCCCAGGCATAGATACTCCTTCCGGCAGCCTGGAAAATGATGTCTTGGTTCGTTCCATACCAGTCATACGTCACAGGTGGCCCGATTGGGGTGTCCACACCTGTAGAGAGTTGAAGTAACTGGGTTCCATCCGAGGCTAACATCCCCACAGCGCCCCCTTTAGTGCTGTACAGAACCTCGAGTCTCCTCGAGCCACCGATGTCTCGTAATCTTGGAGCATGGGTTAAGGTGGTTCGTGATGCTGGGTAGAGCCATCGATTTTCCCACCCCTTGTCTTGTTCCTCTGACAATTCGATGATTAGCTCCCACTCTTGAGTTGTCGTGCTCATGTCGTCTTGTGTCCCCCCTTCAGAATCGTCTAGCCCCTGACCACTTTGCATAGGCTTACCTATCCACAAAAAACGTTCTTGACGTTGCCATGACGCTGGCAACGACCGCGAAAGATCTTGTTGCCAAGGACGCATAAATTGATTCAAGTCGTCAAATCGCCCACCTGCCATAAACGTGACGTCTTGAGGTTGTTCACCTCCACCCTCTATCCATGCCCCTAGTGATTGACTGGATGCGCGTGTTGGAATGGACTCGACCAATCCTGGTCGATTCGCCATAATGAGGGCATCGTTGGTAACCCTCACCCATAGCCGTTGGGAAAAGGAAGCCGGCGAATGACCTTTTTGAATCATAGATTGCAGCGCTGGTTGAGCCCCAAGCCACACCACAGGCCAGCCTCGCTCAAAGACATAGAGCCCACCTTCTTGGTCTGCCAAGGTATTATCGACAAGCTCTTCAAAGAGTTCTTCAACGCGGGCTGGACGCTCAATGGCTCGAAGATGGACCCATTCACTAGAGGCATCGAGACCAGATTCAGAAAAAAGCATCAAGCCTGTTTCCGATCGAAAATCGGCGCGCGAATTGTCTAGCAGAGGACCGATCGCTAAAAGGGTGGAATCGAGTGGTAGTCCAGAAGAGGATGTTTGATTCTCAAGCCAGGATGCCCAACGTTTGGTCTCCATGATAGGAGCATGTGCGATGGCAAAACCCGCAGCATCGTCAGGGACATGCTGATGAAGAGAGGGGGTGAATCCGGGATGGTGAATCATTGACGCAAGCCAACCCGAGGAGGTGATGTTCGTGCCACTTTGCATACTGTTCGTGTTACTTTGCATACTTTGGTGCACATCCTTTTGGCTGTGTTGCAAGTGACGTCCCGCCTGGTATGAACCGCGTAATGTCATTGTCTCCGTGTCCGCCAAATCCTCTCCTAAACGCTTTTTAATGTCTGATGCAGGATGTTGATCCACGACCCAGTGACCCAATTGCCCTGTGATGCCCACCATCATGGGTCGGTGAACATAATCGACCATCCCCGCAAGCCATGCACTCCACGCTTCAAGGGAATAGACCCCAGCCAGATTGTTGTCACCTGAAGGTTCACTTGAATTGTGATTGGATGCTTCAAACGAGAGTCTTGGATGAGTCTTTGTGAAGGCCCCCACAGTCCATTCCAGTGCCTGGCTGTGGGTAGACAAAAGAGCCCATCGTCCAAACTCTACCATAAAAAGGGCATCCCGCGCAATATCACCTGTGAACCGTGCAAAGGTCTCTTCATTAGCTATCACATGCATCGTTTTTGAGCCCAAACCTGTACCCAGTTCATAGAGCGGCTCAATGGGAGTTGAGAGCTCTAATTGAAGCTGATCTAACGTGAGATCTTCAACGTACCAGACGGGCACTTGATGCTCCGGTGAGAGTGCAACCAATGCGATCCCCTCTGGGCGTAACTTGAGTTGGGCAATGTCAGCTAAAGGGTGATTGTCCCCCTGAACCAAACGCTCGGAAGGAAGTCCTTCCCACAGGAAGGCTGAAGGATCTGACCATGAAGCACCCACATAGACCTCCTCACTGGGGGGAATTGCGAGATGTGCCATGGTTTGTTGGGGTAGGCCATCATCCCATGGTGCCCACGATGATGGAAACATAGAATAGCGTGCTTCTTGGATTGGGGAGCACGCTTGAATCATCACAAGCCATAGGGCCAGAGCGGGAAAGAAACGAAATGTACTCATCGTGTAAATATACTATTGTGTCTCTTGATTCGTTCAATGAAAGAACGCAATTTACAACCAAAGCATTGTAGAAGGTGCTGTGTTTAACCATACTGGATGATCGAAACCGTTACTACTGTACTTTTTCATTGGATTGTGGGCTTTTTTGCGGTGGCAACACCCATTATTAGCTCATATAGCGTAGGAAATATCCTGCGCCTTCGTCAAGTACGACTTGCCTGGAATGGTGGTCGTATGTTGGGTTACCCCATCTTCTCTTCCGTATTCCTGCTCATGATGGCACTGGTGACAACCCTAGCGGTCTGGCAGCAACAAACTCACTTGTACTCTACCGTCATTGGATTATCATGGATTGGTGTCAACTGGTTTGTGGTGAGTGTGATGGCATCGCGACGGATCATCACAAATACGGGCATCGTCAAAAATGTGAATGAGCCAGCTCAAACGGTTCAGTGGACTCAGATTGTGGATTATTCAACAGAAGAGCGATCAAAAGGTGTCCATTATACATTCTTCTATCAAGACGTGAATGCCAAGGGGACATTGTCTGGATCACTCATGAGACTAGAGTTATTTGTTCCAGGTAGCCATGTTGCACCCTTCCAGACACTAGTGAGTCGGAAACTCTCTTCACTGGCTTGGGCAGAAACTCCAGAATCGAACGTTGTAAAGTTGGTTGATAACGATTGAGTTTTTCTCACCCAGATTCCATACGACGTCGCCCATCCAAAAAGGAAAGAGCGTTACTTGTAGGATTGGTCACGCAAGAGTCGACAACCCATGAGGCTACGGAGCACTTAAACGAACTTGCGAGGCTCGCTGACACCGCCGGTGCGATGGAGGTGGGACGCCATTTGCAACATAGAGATCATCCTGAACCGTCTACTTATATCGGTAAAGGGAAACTCCATGACATTGTTGAAGATAGTGCTGCGAAGAAGTGTGACGTGATCATTTTTGATGATGAGCTCACGGGCACTCAGCTTAGGATGATTGAAAAAATCACCAAGCGAAAAGTCCTAGACCGAACAGGGCTCATTTTGGATATTTTTGCGAGTCGTGCCCGAACCAATGCAGCTAAAACCCAAGTTGAGCTTGCTCAATTACGGTATATCCTTCCTCGCTTAACCCGTTTTTGGACTCACCTGTCTCGTCAGAGCGGTGGCATTGGCACCAAAGGTCCTGGTGAGACACAGATTGAGACCGATCGGCGGATTATCGGGCAACGTATTTCCACATTAAAGGAAACACTCAAAAAAATTGACAAACAGCGTGCTACCCGTCGCAAGCGTCGTTCGTCAACGATGCAAGTTGCCATTGTTGGGTACACCAATGCAGGCAAGTCGACGTTGCTAAACGCCCTTACAAACACCGATGTGCTTGCAGAGGATCGTCTTTTTGCGACCCTTGACTCCACAGTACGACGTTGGACCCTACCCAATCGTACGGTATTACTATCCGATACGGTTGGTTTTATACGTAAACTGCCACACCACTTGGTTGAGAGTTTTAAATCGACGCTTGAGGAGGTGAAGGATGCTGATTTACTCTTACATGTCGTCGACGCATCGTCTCCCACGACTCTGGAGCACATAGAAGCTGTGAAAACCACCTTGCGGGACTTAGGTGCCTCCAACACACCGGTGCAGTGGGTCTTTAACAAGATTGATCAAGCTACACCGGAGCAATTGTTGGAATGTAAACAACAATATCCTCAAGCGGTATATGTGTCAGCGGCTCGATATATGGGTCTAGATCGATTACGAAAAACGGTAGAAAATCGTCTGGAGGAGGATTTTCTTGACTTTACACTCACCTTGCCAATAACCGATTTTTCTGTAGTTTCGTCTCTTCGAACTCTTGCAGTTATTGAAAACGAATGTTATGATGAGTCAAGCATTCACGTCTCAGGTCGAACATCATTTGATGTACTGAAAGGCCTTTCTAAGAAATATAATGGCCAACTCGATGTTTTTGATGCTGAGGGACAACGCCAAGCTATGGACCACGTCTATTCGTAAGATTAGCACTACCTCATGATATCAGCAAAATCATTATTGATGGAACATTTGGGCAACGATTCATCGGATGAGGGCCCAGTAGTGTCGTCTAGTAAAGATGTCTGGGAATTATGCCGTCTATTCGTACAAACGGATGCAAAAGTCTTACATGTCGTTGATGAAGAGACGGGTCTTTCACAAGGTCAACTACGCAGGGAAGATCTTTTTGGGTGGATGTTTGCCCATGCGGGGATCAAGGAGGGTGCCCCACAACTCTTTTGTGTCGAAACGCAAGATCGTGCTCAATGTCATGCCGATTTAGCGCTACTGGCCAGTATTGAGCGTGTCCAACTTCGCGTGGTTTATTTTATTGATCCCCCTCAATCGACATCTGAATCACGCCATGGATGCTTTGTGGTTGTAGGTGAAACGGATCAAGCATGGGAACCTTTCTTTAGTGGCCTTCGCCAAAAAGGTCATTATCCTGTCTGCTCAACAGATCCATCAGAGGATGAGCTAGACCTTAACCTGGATCATTTACTGCACTATCTAGGTTCGTGAATCGGCAAGCTCGTTTCGTTCCTCTCGTCGGTTTAATCTGTTTATTGTTGGTCTCCACAGGAGTCGCCCGCGGAACAACCCTTGATCCAACGGACCCGGTAGAGCTCTATCAGTCGGCTGTGGAGGCGATGCAACAAGGTCTTTGGATAGAGGCACTTTCTGGCTTTGAAACGCTTTGTGAGCACCCTGAAGCTGAGGCCTCGCTCAAAGAATCAGCATGGATCTATCGCATTCGGCTGATTCTTGAGACTCAACCTGATCAAGTGGAACCATTGGTCGTAGCCTATGGTGAGGCATTTCCGCATGGGGCTTTGGCCCGCCAGCTCTATGAAACGGTTGGCCATTATTATTGGGACTCAAACCGACCCAAAAAAGCTCGTGAGTATTTCACGAAGGCAAAGCAAAGTCGTGTTGATCAAGAAGCGTTGGCACGAGTGTTGTACTGGGAAGCAGAGACTGCACTTGAAGCAGGTGACATAGACCAATCTTTGGCATCATTTTTAGCACTGACGCAACGAACGCCAGAGCAACCCCAAGCACCGGAGGCCTATTACTCTGCTGGTCGGTTGTACCTAGAAAATCAAGCCTACGACAAGTCGGCCGAAACGTTCGAGCAACTCCGTGAAGCGCACCCCTTTCACCCCACGACGCGTCGTATCGGCACCGCATTAGGGGAATCGTATTATCAAGAGAGACAATTTGAACAAGCTGCCCAAGCCTTTTTAGACGCGCTCCCTTACATTGAAGGTGAGGCAGAGCACAAAGCCGTTTATCTCGCAGCAGAGAGCTATAAAGCATTGCAGCGGTATGATGAGGCGGTTCGTTACTACTTGCAGGCTATTAATCTGACAAAGGGAACACCCGAGGAGCGTATGTCTCATTACGGACTTGGGTGGGTGTATCATTATCAAGGAATATACCATTGGGCGGCAAGGTCCTTTTCAGAGGCATCAAAGGGTGAAGATGAGCTTGCTCAAAAAGCTCTGTACTATACCGCTGTAAATCATAAGCTTGCCAATCGATTAGACTTATCCATTGAGCGTTTTGAGAAGTTTCAAGAACGGTTTCAAGAAGGGGTATTTGTTGAAGAGGCGACCTATGAGTATAGTGTGGTGTTGTTTGAACGGGGTCGTTTTGGTGAGGCGATTGATTTGTTGAGGGGGCTAGCTCAAGATGTTGACGAGCTAAAGCGTCCTGGTGATGTGTTGAGCTTGTTGGGGGAAGTTTATTTTGCTAACGGCGAATATACACGTGCACTTCAAGCATTCGAGCTTGCTGAGACTCATCAAGCCGTTGCGGCGGCCGCTAAGATCCAGGCACGCTTTCAAAAAGCATGGGTATTGTACATCAATCAGGCATATGAACAAGCACAGCCATTATTTGAGGGTGTTTTTCAGGAGGGTCAACGTGTGCGTGGGGTGAGCGAGGAAGATCAAGCCACGGTAGCCCGACTGGCTTCAGAATCGTTGTTTTGGTCTGCCGATGCGCTGTTTCAATTGGGGCAATATGGTGAAGCAGCGGCATCCTTTGAGTCATTTGTGGGACGGTATCCAGGCCATGAGTTTTTGGGTGCTGCGAGGTATGCGTGGGCCTGGGCACACTTTATGAATGGGGAGTATGAAAAGGTCATTGAGCCTATGGAGGCTTTTTTGTCTGATTATAATCCCCCTCCGATTGCCCTTTACCCTTTTGATACCGATGCGCGCCTCCGCTTGGGTGATGCCTATTTTGCAACGGGTGCCTATGATCAAGCCATTGAGACGTACCAACGAGCCTATGGAGCGGAGCCAGGGGGTGATTATGCCATGTTCCAAGTCGCGAATAGTTATTATCGCGCTGGTTTGGAAATGGAGGCGATTGAGGAGTTTCGCAAACTCTTGCGAATCTATCCCTTTACCAGGGTACGGGAGCAAGCGCAGTATAATATTGGCTATTTATTCTTAACCCTCGGTAATACAAGTCAGGCAGTTGAGGAGTTTGAACGCCTCATCGATCAAAGCCCAGGGATTTCGTGGGCAGCACGGGCTCAATTCGCCATTGGAGATGCCTATTACAATGCGGGAGAGTATGAGTCGGCTGTTGAGGCCTACCAAAACATATTGGAAGCGTACCCACGCAGTAGCTACATCATTGATGCGATTGACGGGATTCAGTATGCGACGCTCTTTTTAGGCGAAGAATCCGATGCGGAGGAGCTGTTGGAGTCCTTTTTAGAAAGTCATCCTAGCACCACAACGGCGGATCGGTTGAGGTTTAGACAAGCCGAGTCGTTGGTGCAGTCAGGGGATTACCAAACAGCGATCCGAGAATTTGAGCAATACATTCGGGTGACCAATCGTGAAGCTTCACTCCCAGCGGCCTATGCTGGGATTGGCGATGCCAAGCGTCAACTGGGTGATCGTAGTGGCGCCAAAGAGGCTTATGGGACCCTTGTGAATCAATTTCCTGGCTCTGAGCAACGATTGTTTGGCCTCACTACGTTAGGTCAGATGGCGTTAGAAGAGGGGGATCTGATGGGTGCGATCGATTGGTTCGAACAACTTCAAGATGGAGATGATCGTTTTAGGGTGGAAGCGTTGCTTGGTTTAGCGGAGGCTTACAGAAGACTTGGATCCGAAGACGATCAAGCGCAATCACTTGAGCTATATAATACACTTCTTGAAGAGCAACCCAGCTCACTGCAAGCACGAACAGGCTTGGCACGGCTTTATATGGATCAAGGGAAGCTCGTTGAGGCACGAGAGGTGTTGGCGCCTGCTCGATCCGTGGGCATTCGGGAGCAAGTTGCTGAAGCAAACTATCTCCATGCCCGGAGCTATCAACTTGAAGGCGATGCCACACGTGCAAAAAATGAATATGAACAAGTGACAGTGTTGTATGAGGCGTTTGAAGAGTGGGCCTCGAGGTCGATGTTCCGCCTAGGTGAGCTCTATATTTTAGATGAAAATGTCGCAGAGGCGCGTGTTTGGTTGGACCGGTTAATGCAAACCTATCCTAACACGCAAGCAGCCAAAGATGCCCAAACCCTCTTGGATGCTTCAGGGTAACCCATGTCAGAGTCAACCCCTCAGGATATACCCGTTTCTGGAGCATCTGGTTTAGCTGGGACCCTTCATTTACCGCCCGATAAGTCCATTGCTCATCGCGCAGCATTATTTGCGAGCCTTTCGGAGGAAGATTCTGTGATTGAAGGGTACTCACAGGCTGAGGACCCTCAATCAACCCTAGCCTGTCTTCGCACCCTAGGAGTAGAGATTGAGGTGGAGCCAAGTGCTACGCATCCTGGAACTCAGAGGGTCCTTGTACATGGGTTTGGCAGAGATCGATGGCAAAACATTCGTGTGGACAAGGGGGATGTCCTTGATTGTGGCAATTCAGGAACAACGATGCGATTATTATTGGGACTGCTGGGCGGAGCTGGTGTGAACGTAGTCCTAGATGGAGACGTCTCACTGCGTCGCCGCCCCATGGGACGAGTCCTTGAGCCACTTGCCCGATTAGGTGTTCAATCCAAGACGGGCAATGCAGACGGAAAGGCCCCCATCCATCTGTTGCAACGAGAACCGATTCCTGCCCAAAAGGAAGGACAAGCTGTCAGGTTTGATCTAGATGTTGCCTCCGCACAAGTCAAATCGGCGCTTTTACTGGCAGGATTGTTCCTTGCAGAAGGTGTAGCTGTGCGTGAACCCGAGCAAAGCCGAGACCATACCGAGCGTATGCTAGAGCTTGACAAAGATGATCAAGGATGGATCCAAACCTCTAGCTTGACGCCATGTCAGGCGATCAACTTCACGGTTCCAAAGGATCCCTCGGCTGCTACGTTTTGGGCTGTACTAAGTGCGATTCACAACCATGTCGAGATTAAAGCGCCAGGAGTTGGGCGCAATCCAACACGGGTGCACGTCTTTGAGGTGCTCCGACGAATGGGGGCTCAAATTGAATGGGATGAGGTTGACAGGAGTGATCCTAAGAGGCATGTGCCCAAGGTTGAGCCCCATGGGTCCCTAATGATGCAATCATTACAGAGCGGTCATACGTTGAAACCGTTGACGCTTTCGGGCGACCAAATTCCAGGTGTAATCGATGAGATCCCTGCGTTAATGGTAGCGATGGCGTTTGCCGATGGTATTTCCGAGATCCGGGATGCATCTGAATTGCGTATTAAAGAGACAGATCGCATTGCAGCGATGGCTTCGGTACTGAATGCCGCAGGAGTGTCGTGTCAAGAGAAACCGGATGGGATGGTTATTCATGGCCGCCCCGATTTTTGTCCCAAGCCGTTTCACGTCGACGCACGACATGACCACCGTATTGCTATGGCCGCAGCTATTCTTGCATCATGTACAGATCCAAAGGAGGCGGCGTCCGTGATTAAGGGTGGATCATGCGCGTCAATATCTTACCCAACGTTTTATCAAGACCTTTCGAGGCTTCAGAATGGTCCTCAGGCACCGTGAATTTGGCATAATACTCTGCCAAAATTGCAGGACTAGGTCTGAGAGCTCTCTTTGGCACCATCATTGCCCTTAACGCCAATAGACAAGCAAGATATGTTCTTGCGTTATTCGCCAAAGAAAGCACAAGCCAAAGAAAGCACAAAAGGATTAAAAGATTATGGGTAAAATCATAGGAATTGACTTAGGGACCACAAACTCATGCGTTGCCGTTATGGAAGGTGGCGAGCCTGTGGTGATTCAGAATGCAGAGGGAGGTCGTACAACACCTTCGGTTGTAGCCTTCTCAAAAGAGGGTGAGCGAATGGTAGGTGCGCCTGCTAAGCGTCAAGCGATTACCAACCCCGAAAAAACGATTGCCTCCGTGAAGCGCTTCATGGGACGGATGTTCGACGAGGTGAAGGAGGAGTCGGGTCAAGTCGCGTATGCCGTCGAGAAAGGTGATGACGGGACAGCGCGTATCAAAATTGATGACCGCTTGTATGCACCCCAAGAAATCTCAGCGATGGTATTGCAAAAAATGAAGCAAACTGCTGAGGAGTATTTGGGTGAAAAGGTTACCGAGGCAGCTGTGACGGTGCCAGCTTATTTCAATGATGCTCAGCGTAAAGCGACTCAAGAAGCAGGTAAAATTGCAGGTCTTGAGGTAAAACGTATTATTAATGAGCCGACAGCCGCAGCGCTGGCCTACGGTTTGGATAAGAAAGAGACCGACCAAACCATTATCGTGTATGACTTGGGTGGGGGGACGTTTGATGTGTCTGTCCTTGAGCTAGGCGATGGTGTATTTGAGGTGAAATCAACCAGTGGGGATACCCATCTAGGTGGGGACGATTTTGACCAAAAACTGATTGATTACTTGGCCGATGAGTTCAAAAAAGAAGAGGGTGTCGATTTACGCCAAGACCCCATGGCTATGCAGCGACTCAAAGATGCTGCCGAGAAAGCCAAGATTGAACTCTCAAGTTCACAAAAAACCAACGTGAATTTGCCGTTCATCACGGCGACTGATGCAGGGCCTAAGCATATTAATCTGGATATTACGCGCTCAAAATTTGAGCAGCTGGCTGATGATTTGGTCAAGCGGACCATTAGTCCCTGTGAAACGGCGTTAAAAGATGCTGGTATCTCGAAAAGTGACATCGACCAAGTGATTCTTGTGGGTGGCTCAACTCGAATTCCAAAGATTCAGGAAGTGGTTAATGAGTTCTTTGGCAAAGAGCCTAGCAAAGGGGTCAATCCTGATGAGGTGGTCGCTGTCGGTGCATCGATACAAGGGGGTGTCTTAGCAGGAGATGTTGAGGATGTTGTCTTGTTGGATGTAACACCACTGACTCTTGGTATTGAGACTCTAGGTGGGGTGATGACCAAGCTGATTGAGTCTAATAGCACGATTCCTACATCGAAAACGGAAGTCTTTTCAACAGCTGCTGACAATCAAAGCAGTGTGGAGATTCATATTCTGCAGGGTGAGCGGGCACGTGCGCAGGATAATCGCACACTCGGCCGCTTTCACCTAGATGGTATCCCACCAGCGCCGCGTGGTGTGCCACAGGTTGAAGTGACGTTTGACATGGACGCCAATGGCGTGCTCAACGTATCTGCTAAAGACAAGGGAACTGGCAAAGAGCAAAGCATTCGCATCGAATCAAGCTCTGGACTTAGTGATGCGGAGATCGAACAAATGCGCAAAGCCGCCGAAGACCATGCTGAGGAAGACGAAAAACTCCGAAAGCAGGTTGAGGTGAAAAATCAGGCTGAAAACTTGGTCTTCTCTACGCGCAAGCAACTTGATGAGTACAAAGACAAAATCTCAGATGACAACAAATCGAAGATTGAGTCTGCCCTAGAAGAGCTGGAAAAAGCAAATGAAGGTGAGGATCTAGAGGCTATCGAAGGTGCGATTGCTGCCGTAAATGCAGCATGGTCTGCTGCTTCGCAAGAAATTTACCAAGCAGCTGCCGAAGAAGGGGGTGCAGCAGGGGCCGAGGGTGATGGCTCTGGAGGTGCAGACTCTTCTGAAGCAAGCGATGACGCTGTGGATGCCGATTATGAAGTGATTGAAGAAGAGGAAGCCTCGGACGCTGATAGCGCTGATGAGGGCGACAAAAAAGAGGATAAGTGAACATCTTAGGGATTGAGTCGTCGTGTGATGATACGGCGGCTGCAGTTTCCCGGGGTGTAAGCCTGCTTTCAAACGTTCGGTCCTCACAGCTAGGACATCAAGCTTTTGGGGGTGTTGTTCCCGAAATGGCCTCCCGTGCGCATGATCAAGCTATCACCTCTGTCGTAGAGCGTGCATTAGCAGATGCTGGCGTGGCTATTGAAGAGCTGGATAGGATTGCCGTGACTCTTGGTCCAGGGCTCATGGGAAGCCTGCTCGTTGGACTCTCTTTTGCCAAAGGTTTAGCGGCCCAAACAGGCCATCCACTCATCGGCGTCGATCACTTGGAGGCCCATAAAATGGCCGCATGGGTAGATGTTGAAGACCAAGATATCCCCTACCCATACGTTGCACTCATCGTAAGTGGTGGCCATACTCGATTAGAATACATCAGTGGACCTTCTGAAGAGGATAATCGTCTTTTGGGTGAGACTCGAGATGATGCTGCTGGGGAAGCCTTCGACAAAATTGGGAAAATGATGGGGCTTGGGTATCCAGCTGGCCCCACGGTTGATGCACTTGCCCAGTTGGGTGATCCGACTCGTTTTTCATTCCCTCAATCTATGTTAGATCAACCTTATGAGTTTAGCTTTTCTGGGCTCAAAACCCATTTGCGCAGGTTTCTTGAAGAACATTATGGCGTGGTCTCAGACCTAGATCAGGATGATATTAACCAGCGACTTGGAGAAGAGTTGCCGGATCTTGCTGCGGGTATAAATGTTGCCATTACCGAGGTATTACGAAAAAAAGCTCTTGAGGCTTGTCAACAAACCGGAGCCCGCACATTGGTTGTGGCTGGTGGAGTGTCTGCCAATCGTCGGCTGCGCGAAACCTTTGCATCTAGTTGTGATGAGCATGGTATCGATTTGCATATACCATCGATAGAGCTTTGTACTGATAATGGTGGAATGATTTGTCGTCAAGCTTATCATCTTACGCATCGCGACCAGCAATATGTACCTCTTGAGCCGTACGCCAGGCAATGGATGCGATCGACACGTTGATGGTTGGCGATGGGTGTAGCTTAGGAGACCCGCTTGGATTCGATCACGGCCTGCTCATCCACTCGTTGATTCAATACATCATCGCTATGACCTTTCACTTTGACCCATTCCACAGTGTGCTGTTCCATGGCTTGGATCATGTCACGCCATAAGTCTTGATTTTCGACAGGTTTTTTGTCCGCTTTTTTCCATCCACGACGCACCCAATTGTCAATCCACCCTTGTGTAAACGCATTGATAATGTAGGCCGAATCACTATGCACACGCACAAGGCAAGGCTTTTGCAAGGCCCTTAGACCTTCAATCACCGCCATCATTTCCATACGATTGTTGGTGGTGTTGGGATCACTCCCAGAAAGCATTTTTTCATGATCTCCGTGCATGAGCAATGCAGCCCAGCCACCTGGACCCGGATTACCAGAGCACGCACCGTCGGTGTATAGGATGATGGTGTTCACTGATTCGTTGTATCAATCACATGCGAGGTAATCGCCTGCAAAGAGTTCTTAAAGGTCAGAGCTGCAATCTCTGTGGCTTGTTGCCAACTCAACCCCGTGTCATCCTCTTCATGAGCGTAGAGGACGGCTCGGCTGGAATTAAATAGAGGCAAGCCCTGATACGATTTCAAAAGCATTACCCAGTCTTCTACGTCACCCCCTTGAGCGCCTAATCCAGGGATTAGGAGAGGGGCATCTCCTGAAAGCTCAAGCACCTCTTTCGCATCTTCAGGCTGGGTTGCACCAACAACAAGGCCTACGGAACCTTCCACAAGGGGGTCTTTCTGAAACTCTACGAGCGCTTTCGCAATCGCCATAGAAAGTGTCCCACCTCCCTGCAAGGGGAGTTTCAAAAATTGCTCAGCTCCAGGGTTGGATGTGTAGGCAAGTGCATAGATTCCCTGCCACTCCTCCTCTACAAAGGACTCAAGGGTCTCAAGACCCATTAAAGGGTTCACCGTCACCGCATCTGCACCTACAGCATCAAATAGTGCGCGAGCATATGCTTTCGCGGTATTGCCAATATCCCCACGCTTTGCATCCAAAATGACCACTTTGTTTTCGGGAATGTACTCTACAAATTCTTCCATGAGTTCCCAGCCACGAGCGCCAAGCTGTTCAAAAAAAGCGGTATTGATTTTGAAGGCCGCAGCGTACGGAGTGGTTACGTCGACAACTTCTTTGCAAAATGTCAGTATTTGTTGGTCTAAAGGATCCTCATTTTCGAGAATAGATGGGGGTAAACGTTCAGGAACGGGATCTAACCCGATACATGCCACCGATTCGGTTTCCCGTATAGAGGAAGCTAGTTTGTCTGTATATTTCTCCGATTTCATGATGCGCAAAGTTACGAAAACCCAACAATAACCCTCTATTTATGCCACAAGGCTCTAATTCAACCTCCCAAGAATCCCAACCTTGGTACGCTACGTGGTTTGATACTCAGTTCTACAAGTTACTATATGCGCACCGTGATGGACAAGAGGCCTACCAATTGGTTGATTGGCTCGAAAAAGATCTCAATATCAAGCCGCCTGCTCATGTCTTAGATCTTGGATGTGGGCGAGGTAGACACTCCGTCGCGCTTGCTCAGCGAGGGTTTAGAGTAACAGGTCTTGATTTATCTCCTCAATCGCTCAAAGATGCGACAAAGAAGGCAGAGCAGGCTCAGGTGTCTTCATCTGTAACCTTTCTTCAGGGAGATATGAGAGAGGCTCTACCAACAACTTTTGACGGGATTTTTAACCTATTCACCTCGTTTGGTTATTTCGTAGACCCCATGGATGATCGACGCGTGATTGATGCTGTGGTACAGATGATGGTTGAGGATGGTTGGTTCTTGATGGATACGCTCAATCCCACATGGGTTATTGCCAACCTTAAAGAATCCGAAGAGCAGTCCATACCAGGCTATGATGTCCATATCACTCGATCATTGGACGTAGATCGAGTGGTCAAAGAGATGCACTTTGTCAAGAAAACGGCAGAGCCAACTCTAGTAGAGGACGCGCGTATTCTTGAAGATCTGCCAGACGAATATCATGCCCGTGAGGAGGTACGGTTGCACCCTCAAACCTGGTTTGAAAAACAATTTTCGGAGGTAGGACTGTCGATTGACATGATGGCAGGCCATTATGATGGTCAACCCTTTGATTCTCAAATCTCCTCTAGGATGATCTTCTTTTGTCGAAAGGGGTAAAAAATAATCAGGTATTCGTGTAAGGAATCGAGATGTGAAGGCTCTGTTAGAGACGCAGGGGGATGGGTATAAACCATACTCGTCCCTCATAACTCCTAACTCAACATCCATCACTCTCATGAAGATATCTCTTAAACATTCCTATATGGGGCTATGTGGACTCCTCTTCGGACTCTTGCTCCAGCCCACCTCAGTACATGCAACCAATATTATAGACCCAATACCTGGTGTGGAAAGCTCAGTCATTTTTACAATGGATGGGTCGACTGCGGCTGGTTGTCAACCCACTGGTGTCATCCGCCCGGATGCTTCCTTTCGGATGGACCAACGAGGTTATGTCTCAGAACTTATGGACCAAGCAGCATCTGAGGATGCTTTTTGGGGTCCTGGCCCGTGTAAACGAATGGGATGCTCAGGTCGTGATCAATACTGTAAGTCCTATGTCATCTTCCAGATTTTTGGTTTTACGCTGACAAGACATTGCACAGGCGAGAAATCACGTAACAACACATACTATTCTCGATGAATTCATTAAAAAACTATTATGCAGGGTCGGTTCAAAGACCCTGCTTTTATGTCAGACTTATTGCACTGGCCTTTATGGTAAGCTTCGCAGTCAGCCCTTCCCATGCACAATCCTTAACGGAGGTCACGCCTCAAAACACCGATAGATTGCAATGGATTGGTCTTGAAGAAGCTCTGGATACGTTGGATCTACAGTCAAAAGGGTATTACTTCCTGAATCGGATGACCCTACTAGATGAACATTCCCTCGCTTTTTTAGATTTCCGTCGTGAGAGTGTGATAGCCTTTGATTTATCCACAGGACTTCATCAAGCGTTTGGGGAGGAATGGATATACCCTCTGGGTGAAGGGACGCATCAGGTAGGGAATCTGTTTGATATTCAGCCCTCTTCACGCGGACTTTTTCTCACAGATGTTGTGAATCGTCGCATCATAGAATGGACCACAAAAGGAGAATGGGATCGTAATATTGAACTCGATCGAGTGACACCTTCACGGTTGGCAACATGCCAAAATGGTTCGTTTTTTGTGCTCCTAGAAAATCATCACAGAAAAGGGTTATTTGCTTTTGTCGATGATCAAGCCAAAGTAAAGGCACATTTTCAACAGATCCCGCGGTTTAGTCAGTCATCTATTTTTCATCGAGATGGAGCTGTTCTTTGTACGAATAATCGATTGTTTTTTGGAGCGTATTATTTTGATTATCTGCGTAGTTATGAATCGGATGGCACCTTACGCTGGAGTCGGGACCTTGTAGGCTTTGAACAAAACGAGAAGCTCTTGGTGCAAGGAGAAAATGATTTGGGTCGATATTTCACCATCAACCCCAAAGCCAAGCGATCCATTGGAAATATCCAGGAGTTCGACAATACGCTTTGGATCTCCTTTTCGGGACGAACAGATGGATTAATGACACGAGTCGATTTGTATAACACCGAAACGGGTGATTACATACAATCGATTCGAATGGATGAGCACTTCAGCGAATTTGTTGTGGGGTCTATGGGACTGATGCTACACTATCTTGATGAAGATTCCGAGTCAACACATGTGGTGCGATATCCACTACCCCCTACGAATCAGTATGGTGAGTCAGTGTTGGGAAAGACCTCTTCAAATCCATGAGGAGGTTGATCCAACGTCCACATCTCGAAATAGAATTGTCGCTCTGATCTCATTCGTTTGGCATTAATGCTAAATAAACGAGTAGGGGTCTGCTCAGGGTCTTGAAAGGCAAGAGTTTTCATGAAGGCGAATAAATCGCCATAAATATTTTGTGGCGTATACATCTGAACATCGTACCCATGATGGGATTGCTCTTTAAATAGGACGACATGTCCTTTTTTGAGTTGCTCCCCAAGGAGTGCACGATGTTTCGTCGGCTCTTCACCACTTGTAATGCTCATGGAGCGCATAATGTCTGCATTGACCTCCACGTTGGTAGGCGTCATGATTAAACACTGTCCATGATACAGAGATTGTATCGCTTGATGTATGGATCTATGCACACCTCTTGTCGTCCAAAACGTCTTGGGGTGGACATGATCTTCAAGACCTCCAAAAAACCCCTCTACATGGGGATAAATACTCAAACCGAAGTGCTCAACCTCAAGATTGGTCGCACTAAAGTAAAAACGTGAATAGGTTGGATCTGGGGATAAGAAATCTTCTAAAGAACGTTCAGACATATTGGATTGAGATGAATCATCCCCCGATTGTGACAGAGGGGGATGACTCAAATCATGAAGTCTCAAGTCATGGTCAAAAATCCACTTGAGGATATACATAGGCTTAAATCATACTGGCAATCACAAGTGCCACAACAGACATAAGCTTGATCAAGATATTTAGTGAAGGTCCAGAAGTATCTTTGAAAGGATCTCCCACGGTATCACCTACGACGGCAGCTTTATGAGGCTCGGAGCCTTTGTAGTACATCTCACCGTTAATCTCGACACCCTCCTCGACCATTTTCTTGGCATTATCCCAAGCTCCACCGGCATTTGACTGGAACAGGGCCATCAAAACACCCGACGCAGTTACACCTGCTAGGAGGCCCCCAAGCATCTCAGCACCACCAAGGAATCCAAAAGCGACGGGAACAGCGACCGCGAGTAAGCCAGGAAGAACCATTTCACGGATCGAAGCCGTTGTGGAGATTTCCACACATTTTGCATACTCAGCCTTTCCATCTGCTGCGTCAAAGACTTTACGATCAGCATCACTCCATGTCTCCATGTCCTTGCCATCGTTTTTCTTCATCACATCGAGAGCTGCACGAAGTTCAGGAATCGTATTAAACTGACGGCGTACCTCCTCAATCATAGACATCGCCGCACGACCCACAGCTTGCATAGAGAGTGCAGAGAAAAGGAAAGGCAACATCGCTCCAACAAACAATGAAGCCATGACACTCGGGTTGGTTATTGAGATTGAAACAAGAGGGTTATCTGGATTCGCAATATTGTACGATGTGATAAATGCCGAGAATAAGGCAAGCGCCGTCAAGGCTGCAGATCCAATGGCAAACCCTTTTCCAATAGCCGCTGTTGTGTTTCCAACCGCATCCAGTTTATCTGTACGTTGTCGAACCTCTTTGGGTAGTTCAGACATCTCTGCAATACCCCCTGCATTGTCTGAGATAGGACCGTAAGCATCAACTGCTAACTGTACCCCTGTATTTGAGAGCATTCCCACCGCTGCAATGGCAATCCCATAGAGACCTGCAAAATGGTAGGCTCCTAGAATGGAAGCTGCGATAATCACGATTGGAATCGCTGTTGAAATCATCCCGACGCCTAAACCTGCAATAATATTGGTTGCAGACCCTGTGACCGATTGGCGGACAATCGAGAGAACGGGACGTGTACCTGTTCCAGTGTAGTACTCCGTGATGAGACCGATCGAAAGGCCTGCACCGAGTCCAAATAGCGTTGCCCAAAACACTCCAAGAGCGGTGTATTCTTTCCCGTTAAAGGTCCATTCAGCTGGGAGCAACCATGTAATCAGGAAAAATGATGCAACAAGCATAATTAATGCTGATGCAAACTCTCCAATATTCAACGCTTTTTGAGGATTTCCACCCTCCTTGACACGGACAAAGAAGGTCCCAATGATGGAGGTTACAATGCCAACGCCAGCAAGAATCATTGGTAAAATCACAGCATTTAATCCGCCAAAGACTTCATTTTCAGCAAAGATAGGTACGACCATAAACGCTGCCCCAAGAACCATTGCACCAATAATCGATCCGACATAGGACTCAAAAAGGTCAGCACCCATCCCTGCAACGTCGCCTACGTTGTCACCCACATTATCGGCAATGGTTGCTGGGTTTAGGGGATGATCCTCAGGAATGCCAGCTTCCACTTTTCCCACAAGATCCGCACCCACATCGGCTGCCTTTGTGTAAATCCCGCCCCCCACACGTGCAAATAACGCGATAGAAGAGGCACCAAAGGAGAAACTTGTAATAACAGTTAGGATTTTATTTACCCCATCAATTTCCAATCCAAACATGCTTTGGTAGAGAAAAAACAGCCCTCCGAGGCCAAGGAGTCCTAGTCCAACAACACCAAGTCCCATGACGGAGCCACCAGCAAATGCAACGTTTAGACCAGCACCTAGACTCGTACGAGCAGCATGTGTCGTTCGAACATTCGCTTTGGTCGCCACACGCATACCAATGAATCCAGCGAGTCCTGAACATAACGCACCCACAATGAAGGATAAGGCAACAAAAGGGGAGGAGGTTTCTGCGTCAGCGGAGAATCCTAGGAGTGCAGCCACTAGTACCACAAAAATAGCTAAGATTCTATACTCTGCCTTGAGAAATGCCATGGCTCCATCGGTAATACTTGCTGCAATACGAGCCATCTTTTCAGTTCCAACCTCTTGCTTGGCTACCCACTGGCTTTTGATTGCCGTGAAGAGCAAGGCTAGGATACCTGCTGCAGGTATCAGAGAGAGAAGTGTGATTAACATGAGTTTATGGTTGAGTTTTTGGTTGTATAGTCTTCTTGTTAAAGTGATTCATAGCTGTCGTTAAGTCAGATCTGATGAATGTCGTGAGGGCTTCCACGGCAAGCTCTAGAGTCTCATCTACAATCTCTTTTTCACTAGAGGAGAATCGTGAAAGGACGTACTCGATCTGCATACCACGGGGATAATCGTTACCTATGCCAAAGCGAAGTCTAGGAAATTCACGTGTTCCAGTTTGATCGATGATATCTTGTATCCCGTTATGCCCTCCTGCACTCCCGCCGTTTTTCATACGGATGTCACCAAGAGATAAATTCAAGTCATCGTAACACACAATCATATCCTTAAGGGAGGTCTGGGTATGTGCAAGGGCTTTGGTTACGGCACTGCCACTACGATTCATGAATGTCATGGGCTTCATCACTACAAATGATTGCCCCTTAAAACGGCACTCCTCCAGTTCATAAGAACCTGAATTGGACCGTTCACCACGTCCGTACCGCTCAATCAGGGCATCTGCAATATCAAATCCAATATTGTGACGCGTGTCCCAATATGCATTACCTGGATTGCCTAGTCCTGTAATCATTTTCATCTTGAAAAGGTCATGAGATGGCTCATTTTGTGGGTGCATACGCCCAGACTGTGCGTCATAATCTGTGATGCATGGTCAGTGAGTCATGATCGTTGATTCATGATTACGTTATGACTCGTTGCTTTCTTCTGAGCTCCCATCATCGTCACCCGACTCTGAGGATGCATCCTCGTCACCATCAAGATCAGGAGTATCTTCAACGAGCGCTCCTTTTGGTGGTCTAATGACAACAATGGTACGGGTGGTTGCGTCTAGTGGAATGATACCATCCATCTCTACGTCTGAAACCCTCATGGTGTCACCAATCTTGAGGTTGCTAACGTCGAGCGAAAAATCAGCAGGAATTTTATCTGGAAGCACTTTAATACGCATAATCTTGAGTGGTTGAAACAAGCGTCCACCCCCTTCAAGAACACCTCGAGGGGTTCCAATCAATCGAATAGGAACCCGTAAGCTCACTGGATGGGAATCACTGAGCACATAAAAATCGGCGTGGAGTGGTCTATCTGTGATAGGATCAAACTCGACGTTTTTTAATAATGTCCTGTAATTCTGGCCGTCAATGGCTATGTCTTGCAATTTTGTTGTTGGCACGGACAGAATTTTCTCCAACGCGATCTCATCGACCGAGAAATGGATATTATCTGTGACGTTTGGGCCATACAAAACAGCAGGAACTCGTCTGGAGGCACGAAGGTCGGACGCTGATTTGCGTCCAAGCTCGCGCTTGATTCCTTCTAATTTTGTTACTTCCGGAGGCGTCATGATAGATGATGTTTAGATTATTGAAACTCAGTGAATTTGTTTGAAAGGCTTAGTCATTAAACAACGCACTGATGGTGTCATTCGTGTGAATCCGTTGGATGGCTTCAGCGAATATGGCAGCCACACTCAGCACTTTGAGCTTGCTTGAGGGGCGAGATAGTGGCACCGTATCGGTGACCAACATCATATCGATGGGTGAATCTTCAATTCGTTGGAACGCAGGACCCGACAGGATGGGGTGTGTGCAGGCTGCTTGAATACTTAATGCACCACGCTCTTTCAAGGCAACTGCAGCATTGGTAATGGTTCCAGCGGTGTCAATTAGATCATCCACGATAAGTACATTTTTATCCTCAACATCCCCAATGATGTTCATGACTTCAGCAACATTTTGAGCGGGGCGTCGTTTATCGATAAATGCTAATGTGGCTCCCAAACGTTTCGAGTAGGATCGTGCCATTTTGAGGGATCCAACATCAGGAGCGACGACGACGAGGTTTTCGATGGGGTTTGCTGCGAAATAATCAATAAATACCCTGCTAGCATACAAGTGATCCAAAGGGATATCAAAAAACCCTTGAATCTGAGCCGCATGAAGATCCATGGTCAAAACACGATCGGCACCTGCTTCAGTGATAAGATTGGCCATTAGCTTGGCTGCAATGGAGACTCGTGGTTGGTCTTTACGGTCTTGACGTGCGTATCCGAAGTAAGGGACGACAGCTGTAACTCTTCGTACCGACGCACGTTTTGCCGCATCGAGCATAAGAAGTAACTCAAAGATGTTGTCACTTGGCGGAGGAGTGGATTGGATAATGTAAATATCCTCACCTCGAATGCTCTGCTCAAATTTGATGTAGAGCTCACCATCAGAGAAGGATTTGATTGTTACATCACCTAGCGAAGCACCATAATGTTCGGCTATAGCGCGTCCTAAAGCTTGATTGCTTCGTCCCGCAAAGATGGCGAGTGGTGATTCCAAGAATACCCCGTAAGCATCAGGTGAGTTACAATTTAGCTTGGGATCCTGGCGCCAAGCTTTGAGAAAATGTTGCCCGGGGAGGATTCGAACCCCCACTGACTGGACCAAAACCAGCTGTCCTGCCATTAGACGACCGGGCAAATTCCGTATTTCTGACAGAATCTTAAATATAAAGACGTCCCAAGCAGAAATCAACTAAGGGTTCACAACAAGTTCATTACCGACGCACATGCCAACTGCGACTAGGTCGTTGCAATGAAGAGCTGCCATTGATTACATTATGAATCTATTCACCAAAAAACATCGTGGCAGGATGAGGTTATTGACCCAACAAACAGATCGCAAGACGTAATAACATGCCAATCCAACTATTGTTTCGTAAAAGCCTTGCGATTGCCTTCATGGTTCTTTTGTACACGTTGACTCAGTACTCGCCAGCTTCTTCACAGCAATCCATCGTTTTTCCAGACACCTTGCGCGGGGGAACGTTGACGTGGAATGGGGGCGTGAATGGAACACAAGCCAGTTATAGGAATTGGTCAAAAGGTGGTGTCAACACCATTGCGATCACAGGAGAATCAAATGCTCTTTATCTATATCGTAATGAACGATTTCAGTACGGCACAAGGCTCACGCTTAAATATGGGTATGCACGACTGGAAGACACTGGAAGGAGAAAGACAGAAGATCTTATTGAATTCAGGCACCGTTTCCTTTACAGCTTAAGCCCTGATAATCGTAAGATTAACATGTTTGCAAACCTCACGGTGTCGACTCAATTTAATGAAGGATTTAACTACGCAAGTGATCCAAATGCTCCCGATGAATTGGTTTCATCATGGTTAGCGCCGCTGGTATTTTCAGAAAATGCAGGTCTAGCAATGACCGCATCACACTATTCCTTAGAGTTTGGGTTGGGCCTTAAACAAACCTATGTTCGTCGCTCTTCCATTGGATCACGATATGGTTTAGAGAGCGATAAGAATGTGCGTAATGAAGGGGGGGTGACGATTGGCCTAGTCTATAAGGAACAACTTATGGATAATGTCCACTATGTTGGGAATCTAGATACGTTTACCTCATTAGTTGAACCGTTCAATGAGACGGATGTGAACCTGAGCAATACCTTTGTTGGAGAAATCAATTCCTATCTTCGTACCACCTTTCAGTTTGATTTGGTCTACGACCGAGATTTTAGCTCGGAGATGCAAGTGAGCCAAGTACTCTCCGCTGGGATTGCTTTTGAGTTCTAATGAGAAACCCTAGATGAACAAGTCAACAGAATCACGATTATTGATACCATGGAGCTACACGAATATTCTCAATTTTTACCTCTTTTAGAAAAACATCTTAAAGATTTGGATGGCTGGCGAGGGCAGTATGGGCCCGACCCAACCCCCCTACCGGTAGATTTGGACCAAATGGACGAGGTACTGGGACAATTAACCGACAGACTAAAGATGAATTTCCCTATGCATCATTCTAGATATATAGGGCAAATGATCAAGCCTCCACACCCTATGGCTTGGGCATCGTATGCACTTGCCATGACACTCAATCCAAACAACCATTCAGACGAATGTGGGCTTCCAACCTCCAACATGGAGCGTGAGATTATGAAAGAGATGTCCAAGATGGTTGGCTACGGCGATACGTATTTGGGCCACCTCACATCGGGTGGGACCATTGCCAATTTGGAGGCACTGTGGGTTGGTCGAGAACTTCATCCAGGCAAGGCGGTTGCGGCAAGTAAAAATTCCCATTACACACACCCTAGAATGAGTAAGTTACTCGGGCTCGATTTCATTGAGCTTGGACTAGCGGAAGATGGGTATCTCGATCTCGAGGAGTTTCGTCGCCATGCTCATAAGATTGGAACTCTTGTAGTGTCAATGGGATCCACAGGTCATGGGAAGGTTGAACCACTAGATAAAATCATTCCTGTTGCAAAAGAATATGGCGTGCGAGTCCACGTCGACGCTGCGTATGGTGGGTTTTTTGGCTTAATCTCGGGCGACCTTGGCATTCGACGAGAGCCATGGTTGGCGGTGGCCGAAAGCGATAGTATTGTGATTGATCCACATAAGCACGGCTTGCAGCCGTATGGGTGTGGAAGTATTCTATTCAAGGACCCAAGTGTTTCCAAGGTGTATGATCATGAGTCTCCCTACACCTATTTTATGCCATCAGATCTCCACCTTGGTGAAATTACCCTAGAGTGTTCACGCCCCGGGCAAGTAAGTGCGGCGCTCTGGGCTACAATTCAACTCCTCCCGCTGCGACGAGATGAGGGGATTGGTGAGTACCTGAAGCTGAGTCGTCAATATGCGCTTGATTTCTGTGAAGAGATCGCCGCTCAAAATGACCGATATCGTATGTATATGGAACCTGACTTAGATATTGTCACGTGGATGGTTGTGCCAGAAGAAAAAACCACCTCTGCTTGTAGTGCGGCCAACCGGCAATGGTTTCAGGAAAAGATGGAGGATCCCGATAATCCAATTTTCGTATCCATGCTCAAAGTGAGTGGTGAGTATTTCGGAAGACGACACCCAGACTTTGTGGTTGATTCGGATCAGGTGGAGATCATGCGCAGTGTCTTTATGAAGCCACAACATGCCAATATCATTGGTAAGGTGTTTTCTAACGATACACACCCACAGCCCTCGTGATGGATTTGGGCTTGGATTGCGTGCTTCCAAAAGCGCGGACATGCAAAAGATAGAGTCCTGCGGGGACGACCGTGCCATCTTCCATCCATCCTCTCCACGTTAATTCACCTCTGGATCCTGCCAATTGTCCACGTGTAAGATGGACAATTGGAACACCCTGGGTTGTAAAAAGAGTCGCTTCTAGTAGATAGTCTGGACTTGGAAGCTTGTATTCGATACGAAGAATGTCATTGAGCCCATCCCTGTTCGGCGAAAAACGTTTGGGTGAAAGTCTCACCCATGACTCCCATGAGTCTTGAGCTTGATTACTCTGCGATTGATTTACTTGGCCTGGCGTACCACCAGATGGATGGGCGCTTGACACCCAATGATCTAGATTCCACCCATGTAGATAATGCCAAGCCTCTTCATCTTGTTTTATTTGAGGCATTGGGTTCGAGCTAGCAATGCGTTCCAAAGAGAGCCCCTTTGTTGAGGGAACCAGTGGGTGGTGACTTTGTTCCGACAATCGAACAGAGTCTATGACATGAGTGATTCTGTCTTGAAATTGAACTGCTAGATACAGTTGGTTTTCTGTGGACCGAAACCCCAGTGTTTTTGCATCCACCTGCCAAAAGGGAATGGACAGAGGTAGTTCCCCATGCGCCTTTGCTACACGACTTTGGGCAACATCGACGCCTTCCGTAGGTTCGGGGAAGATTAAACCATAGGAGTTTGCTGGGAGTTGGTTAGAGACAAACCCTTGAAGGTTGGGGCATGATACACAGCGGACCTCCTTCCAAGACGCCTCTCCATTTTCTTTCCAACCCAAATGAAATCGAATGGAGGGTATCCATAACGATTCATGGGTCTGATTGTAAATCTCTAGATACTGGGATTGATTTGGCTGGCCGTCGTAATCATCCCTTAAAGGTCGAATCATGGCTTCTGTGATCACAACATCCCCAGGAGTTGGATACCGAGAAGGAGTTGGAGCAACTACATCTGTTGATTGATTGCCTGCCCAGTCACGTAATTGTTCAATTCTTAGCGGGTCGGACGATGGTGCCCAAACCCCGAGATCGTCAATGGGTAGGCTCCAAACGAGGTCGTTATATCTGATTGCGCGAGATAAAGAGGTAGCGTTGTTTATGATGAGTGCCGATTGATCCAGTGGCTCTGAAGCAACAATAAACAATGTATCAGGAGTTGTTAGCCCGTAATGAAGCGCGCTAATTACGGGTGCCTCTGTATCGACGACCACTGACGGTGGAATATCTCCTTGCACAAACATGAGGTCATCTAGTGTTGTTTTTTTTCGCCTTGTCGATGTATACCGAAATCGAATGCCAAAGAATCGTGCCTCTGTATGGGTTGGGTCTATACGCTTAACCTTTTCTCCAGAACCTTCTCCTGGGGCGCGAGTTGGGGTAAGGTCATGTACTTCCAGGGTCCATGTAAACTGATCATCGCGTGTGACTATCACTCGATAGACACCTTCAATGGCTTCCAAAGGGTGAGATAGCACTGTCTGCTCATCACCATGATCCAGTCGAAAAAGGCTAAAACGTCGGTCCTCTCCCGAGCCGCCGGTTGAGATTCCATACCCATTGATGGACGCTTGAGTCAGTGAATCGTCTACAAACAGCATGACACGATGCCTGTTGACTGAGGAACTCACAAAGCGTTGCTCAATAATAAAAGACCATGTGCCAAAACTACTTTTCTGCCGCCGGGAAAGAATAGATCTACCCGATTCATCCCCAACAAGTTGTAGTGCACTAGGGTCAAGCGCTCCTGGTAAATTTGACTCGACAATGTCGAAATCACCCAGATCACCTGTCCAGACTGCATGGTTTGGCCAATTATCCCCCTCAAATGCATGACTCCAGCTTGTTTCTGCTTGCTGAGGGTGCGCGTTCACCACACTGCTACAATATGGAAATCCAAACCACCCCCAACAAACAGCCCACAAACAAAAAAGGAGCTTCCAACCATAAGGGAAAGGTCGTTGGCCCAGCCCAGAACAACAGCCTGGGCTTTCCACCCAGGCTATCGAATGAAGGAATATCCAGGATCGACGTTCCTGGCGTTTTTGATCTTTATGTACCATCGTCCTTTACAGAACCACAGCACACCCATTCCTTACACTCGACGCAAAAAAAGTTTCACTCGGCCGTGAACTCGACCTTATCGTGGCTTAACATGGCACCAAATTCACAATACGCGCCAATTTCACCGCTAGCGTATCTAACTGCTCTGCAGTGCAAGCACTTCAGCATTCAACAAGGCACATCCCACAGCACCTCTGATCGTATTATGCCCTAAAGCCATCAACGATATTCCCATAGGATCTTCGCCACGAATTCGACCCACATGGACAGCCATGCCCTGTCCATCTTGTTCAACCAACCGAGGCTGAGGGTGCATAGGGTCATCATAAACCTTGAGCACCTGGTCTAGGGCACTTGGACACTCTCTCATCCAAGATGGTGTTTCAAATGTTTGCAATAACGCAGACACCTCCGTCACAGAGGGTGTATTGCCTTCAAATCCAAGATCGATACTTAGCAGATGGCCATGTCTTACAGGGACTCTAACGGCTGTTGATCGAATCGCAAAGGCTCGGCCAAGGATTTTGAGAGGTTCTGCTTCAATTTTGGGTTCTTCTCCGGGGATAAAGGGGAGAATATTGCCCGTACTATCCATCGCAGATACGCCAGGATACCCAGCGCCAGACAAGGCCTGCATGGATGTCACATGCACAGAGCGCACATCAAACCTATCCACCAAGGGTTTCAACACCATTACCAGTGGGATCACCACACAATTAGGATTGGTCACAAGCCGTCCACTCCATGGTTGAGATAGTGAATGCAGCACATCTCCATTCACCTCGGGCACGACTAGAGGTACGTCTGGGTGCATACGATGAGCACTTGCATTGGAGACAACGGTACATCCAGCCTCAGCAAAAGCTAGCTCCGTCTGCTCAGCGGCTGTTGAATCTAACCCTGAAAATACAAGATCGACCTCATCAAACGCTTCTGGAATGCAGGGTTGAACCGTTAAGTTGGCAACGCCAGAAGGCATCGGCGAGTCCATACGCCACGTTGCGGCCTCATGATAGGGCTTTCCAGAGGAGTTCTCAGAGGCTCCAACGACCGCAACCTCAAACCATGGGTGGTGTTCCAACATACGGCAAAACATCTGCCCAACAGCCCCCGTAGCTCCTAAGACCCCTACTTTAGAAGGTTTCATTTTGCCTATCTTTCATTCCATTCATAATTATAAACAGTTGAGTATAAGGCTTTTTTATGTCGATCGAACACCTCCAACAACTCGATAAAATCGTTTCACTAAGCAAAGCAAGAGGGTTTATTTACCCCTCCTCCGAAATCTATGGAGGGCTTGGCGCTGTCTATGATTATGGCCCGATGGGTGTGGAGCTTCGCCGAAACATCCGTGATCATTGGTGGAAGGCGATGACGCGGAAGCATGCTAATATTGTTGGACTTGATGCCTCGATTTTTATGCATCCTAAAGTGTGGGAGGCTAGTGGTCATGTCGACGGCTTTAATGATCCCATGATTGACGACAAACAATCCAAAAGAAGATATCGAGCAGATCACTTAATCGAAGGCCTTATCACAAAGCTTGAAAAAGATGGCAAGCATGATCAAGCAGCCAAGGTTCAAGAAGCACTCGATACGGCAGGATCCCGCAAAGGATTATGCGAGGATTTAGAAGACATTATTCACGAGTATCAAATCAAATCCCCCGATTCAGGAGCCTTTGATTGGACGGCCGTGCGTCAGTTTAATCTGATGTTTAAAACGCAATTTGGTGCAGTGGCTGCTGCAGGGGACAATGATGGGATTTATTTGCGACCAGAAACAGCGCAGGGAATCTTTGTAAACATGAAGAATGTGATGGACACCAGTCGAGTGTCGATCCCGTTTGGGATTGCGCAAATCGGAAAAGCGTTTCGTAACGAGGTCGTTGCCCGGCAATTTGTTTTCCGTATGAGGGAATTTGAGCAGATGGAGATGCAATATTTTGTAGCTCCTGGCACGGATGAAGAAGCCTACGATGCATGGCTTGAGAAACGGATGAATTGGCATCTCGGACTCGGTATTCGCAAGGAACATTTGCGCGTGGCGCCACACCCAGAGGATAAACTAGCCCATTATGCTCGTGCGGCGGCTGATATTCACTATCAATTCCCGATTGGCTGGCAAGAGGTGGAAGGGGTGCACAATCGGACCGACTTTGATATGACACGCCATCAAGAGTTTTCAGGTAAAAAGATGGATGTCTTCGATCAGGCAACGCAGTCCAAGTTTATTCCGTATGTCATTGAAACCTCCATTGGACTGGATCGTTGCATGTTGATGGTATTGTGTGACGCCTATCGTGAAGAGGAAGTGGATGGTGAAGTGCGAACCGTTCTAAAAATGCACCCTGCACTTGCGCCGATTCAGGTGGGGATCTTTCCTCTTGTCAAGAAACCCGAATTGCAAGAGGTGGCATCTAAACTAGAAGCAACTCTGAGCGACCATTTTACAGTGCTGAAGGATGCCAGTGGGTCGATTGGCAAACGGTATCGACGATTAGATGAGATTGGCACGCCGTATTGTGTTACGGTCGATTTTGATGGGCTAGAAGATCAAACCGTTACCATTCGAGATCGAGACACCATGCAACAGACGCGAGTCTCCATGGATCAAGTGCCTTCTGTGCTTCGTCAAAAGATGGATACCTGGGCGCCTTAACATTTGGAAATGTGACCACTTTGCGTAGCTTTCCTGTCTAATTGTACACTAGCATAACCTCTCTCACTATGAAACGACACATGACCCGTTCCTCACTCATCTGGGGTGTGGTACTCCTTTTTGTCGCTCAAGGATGTTCGATGTTGAACATTTCGACTGATAAGGCAGAAAACAACTCGACAACGCCGCCCTCTTCTTCCCGCTCTGCGGACAAGGATGGGATGAAAGCCTATGATAAAGTCATTACGGACGATATGGAGACGGATGAAGGGCTCTTCCATGTCCATTCCAAGGATGATGAATACTATTACGAAATCCCAGAGCAGATGTTGGGTCGTGATATGTTGCTTGTCTCTCGAATCGCTCGCACGGCTTCAAGCATTGGGTATGGTGGAGAGAAAAATAATACCCAAGTCATCGTTTGGGAGCGCAAAGGAGACAAAATATTCCTTCGCCGCAAGTCTTATGAGAATATGGCTAGCGAAGACCAGCCCATCTTCAAAGCGGTTCAAAATTCCAACCTTGAGCCTATTATCCTAAGTTTTGACATCGAATCGCTTGGTAAGGATAGCTCAGGTGTTGTCATTAATGCGACTCCACTGTTTGCCGAAGATGTCCCTGCCATTGGTTTGCAAGAAGGGCGTCGCAAAGCATATCAAGTTCGCCGTTTGGATAGTGACCGAAGCTTCATTGAGGATATCCGCAGTTATCCTGAAAATGTCGAGGCCCGTCACGTCATGACATACAATGCAGGCAACCCTCCATCCAACAGCGACATTGGAAGCATCACCCTTGAAGTGAATCACAGTATGGTGTTACTTCCTGAGGAACCCTACCAGACACGAGAAACGGACGCCCGCGTTGGGTATTTCTCTGTATCGATGACCGATTATGGGCTCGATAATCAAGAAGCGGAAGAGGTGAGCTACATTACTCGGTGGAAACTGGTACCCAAAGACCCCGAGGCGTATATGCGAGGGGAGTTGGTGGAACCCGTTGAGCCTATCGTCTATTATATCGATCCAGCAACACCCGAAAAGTGGAGACCCTATCTCAAGCAAGGGGTAGATGATTGGCAAAAAGCATTTGAAGCTGCGGGTTTTAAGAATGCCATTATGGCCAAAGACCCTCCAACACCGGAAGAAGATCCAGAGTTTAGTCCAGAAGATGTTCGCTACAGTGTGATTCGCTACTTCGCCTCACCTGTTCAAAACGCCTACGGGCCCCATGTCCATGATCCACGTTCTGGCCAGATCCTCGAAAGTGATATTGGATGGTATCATAATGTGATGAACCTCCTTCGCAACTGGTATTTTGTACAAACCGCTGCGGCCAACCCTGAGGCTCGTAGTGCGGAGTTTGATGATGAAGTGATGGGTGAATTGATCCGTTTTGTGTCTGCACACGAAGTGGGTCATACGCTTGGGTTACCGCACAACTACGGCTCGAGTTATGCCTATCCAGTAGATTCATTGCGGTCGCCTTCGTTCACAAGCAATCATGGAACAGCCCCTACCTTGATGGATTATGCGCGATTTAACTATATCGCGCAGCCTGGTGATGGAGTGACGCAGTTCCACCCCAAAATTGGGGAGTACGACGAGTGGTCCGTGAAGTGGGGTTACACCTATTTTGGGGATATGTCTGTTGAGGAACAAGAAGACATATTAGATGGATGGGTGGAGGAAAGAGCCGATGACCCCCGGTTCTTTTATGGCCGCCAAACAGCCTCAAAAATAGATCCTCGTTCACAAAATGAGGACCTAGGCGATGATGCGATGTACGCTTCAGAGCTTGGACTCAAAAATCTTGAGGTCATCCTTGAAAATTTGAATGATTGGACCACCGATGAGCGTGATACGTACGAAGAGCTTGAGGAGTTGTATGGCCAAGTAATCTCCCAATGGGGACGTTACATGGGCCATGTGTTGGCCAATGTTGGTGGCGTCTATGAGAACGATAAAGTGAAAGGTCAAGAGGGTGTTGTCTATGAGCCTGTTGAAAAAGAGACTCAACAGCGCGCCGTTGATTTCCTAAATGAGCATGCGTTTAGCTCCCCCACATGGGCACTAAATGAGGAACTTTTTGCGCTATTCAATCAAGCATCCGTGGTGGAGGCATTCCGTGCTCGCCAGGCTAGTGTGCTAACCCAAGTGTTGGACCCTCAACGTTTGGCTCGTCTCATTGACTACGAACGCCGTTCTGAAGACACGTTCACGGCGATAGAGCTGATGGACGACGTGCGTGGTGGAGTCTTCACGGAGCTCAACCGTGGTCGCGCTGTGGATGTGCACCGTAGAGCCCTTCAGCGAGCTTTTGTTGAGCATATGGAAGAGCTGATGACCGAAGAGGTGCAACCTATTCCAGCGGCGTTTAGAGATTACTATGGATACACCCCCGTGGATGTGAGTCAATCAGATATTCGACCTATGGTGCGTGAGCAATTAACGACCTTGAAGTCTCAAGTAGATCGTGCCTCGTCTAATACAGGTGACCGGATGACCAGAGCTCATTTGAATGATCTATCTGAGCGTATTGACCTCATTTTAGATCCAGACTGATAGGAGGTACGACGTAGCGTGAAACGGCTTGTTCTTGCCCTCAAGGGGTTTTTAATGGGGGCAGCGGACATTGTTCCGGGTGTAAGTGGTGGCACCATGGCCCTGATTACGGGGATTTATGCCCCCCTTCTTGCAGCCATCAAGTCGTTTAATCTTGCCTTTGCCCAGGATGTGCTCAAGTTGCGTTGGGCAGATGCTTTTCGGCGTGTTGATTGGGTCTTTCTTGGATTATTAGGATCAGGTATCGTCTCAGCGATTGCCTTTTTTACCAAGATCTTTCCGCTTCCACGATATATGATGAGCCATCCTGAGCTTGTCTATGGCGTCTTTTTTGGACTCATCGTGGGCTCTATTGCCATCATTTTAGTTGGTATTCCTCGCAAAGAACGTAGATGGTGGCACGTACTATTCGTTTTGGGAGGTGCTGTCTTTGGTGGATTTGTGGTGACTTCCGTGCCTGCCGACACGCCCGATGAGCTCTGGTTTTTATTTTTGAGTGGCTCGGTGGCCATCTGTGCCATGATTCTACCCGGAATCTCTGGGTCCTACATTTTGCTTGTGCTCAAAAAATATGAGTTCATCCTATCAAAAATTGGCGATTTAGGGGGCCCTTTTACCATGGATGCGCTAGCGGCACTCATCCCTTTTGGTTTAGGGGCTGCACTAGGACTGGCATTATTTGCACGCTTTTTGAGTTGGTTACTTCAGCGGGCTCATCATCCGACCATGATGACATTGATTGGCTTTTTGATTGGGTCTCTAGTGGTATTATGGCCGTGGCAGGAACGTGTGATTACAGAAACTGTGGAGGAAACCTTTACGGTTTCTAGCCAAGATCCGTTGGTGCTAGAGCTCCAGGAGCAAACCATCGACCCTTATGCCATGACATTTCGCAGGATTGCTCCACAAACCGAACGTAGTACGGATCAGACATCTCAAGAAAGAAAAGGTGATTCAAGGACACGTATTGAAGAAGTATCTAGAAAAATGACGGCCAAGGGTCCTTTTTGGCCTACAAATGAGACGAATCCATGGCAAGGGCTGGGAGGTATGCTCGCAGGGCTTGCTTTGACGACGCTTATTCAAGTCCTTCGGGTCGAACGGTCAGAACCGGCTTCTTAACGTATTGGGCTACTTTTTCAGCTGTTGAGCCTAGAATTAAGTGTGCAAGTCCACTGTGTCCATGCGTTGCCATGATGACCATGTCGGCAGCATCCACCGCCTCACGTTCGATTTCGTAGTGAGCAGAAACCCCACGCGCCACATTCAAGTCACACGGTACGGAGACCGTATCTGACCCCATACTTAACCCAAAGGAGAGTGGCTCAGTCTCTGATGATTTCGCGAAGCTTACCCCTTTTAAGGCTTCATATTTATCTAGCAGTGAGGTGATTTGATGCAGTATGGCAATGCGTGCATGACTCTCCTCGTCTTGATCAGGCTGTCGAGGTACATCATCCCACGATACACCATAGAGCTCAAGGACATGAAATAACTCAATAGATGCTTTAAACGTCACCGCTAGGGGTAAGGCCATTCTCAGCGCTTGTAGGGACAAATGACTTCCATCCGTTGGGACCAGAATCTTTTTGATAGACTCGATTTGGAAGGACTCATCGACAGCAAATACAGGGACTTTGGCTTGGCGAATCAACTTTTCTGTCGTAGACCCTCTAAACCAGTGTGTTTCTCCTGCGCCTCGCTCACCAACGACCACAATATCATGACCATGCTTATCTGCAAATTGAGCAATCGCTCCCGCTGCTCGAGGTTCAATAGCTGTATAGAGCTCCCCACGATGCTCTTCTTTTAAATAATCTTGTATTGCTTGTTCCATCCGATGCTTGGCATCTCGTTGAGCTTGTGGGTAAAATTCCTGATCCATATCAAAGGGAATCCCCATCTTGTTCACACTCTCCCTGAAATACTTCAGCGTTGGGATAATGTGAAGGAAGTCGACCGTCGCTCCATAGGTTTTAGCTAGATTCGCAGCCACGATATAGGCTTTTTCAGAACTTTTCGAAAAGTCTGTTGGTACTAGAATTTTTTGAATAGTTGAGTCCATAATCATCCTCCCACAGATTTGGTGACGTTCAGCAAACAGCGTTAATGCAGATAAATCTCACTGCAAAACAGGCGAGTATTTGTACGCCTATATGTCTACATAAGCTAACAGAAAACGACTCCAAATGCACATACAGTGTTAATCAAAAGGTAACATTAGCGTTACGTTAAATATACTTAGAGGGGGTATCATTTCGACATAACTAGCACCAATATGTTAAAACACTTAATTAACGCTCAAACTTACCATGAAAACCTTAGCTACTACGCTTTTGGCTCTCTTTTTTGGAGCTCTTTCTTATGCCCAAACAGGGCAACTTACAGGTGTTGTACTTGATAGCGAGAGTAACTTAGCTCTTCCGGGAGCTACCGTTCAAGTTGAAGGCACAACATTTGGAACCTCAGCGAATCAATTTGGAGAATTTCGCCTATCTGGACTGCCAGCGGGTGAACACGTTTTGATCGTGTCTTACATCGGGTACCAAAATACCGAGATTGACTTCACAATTGAAGCCTTTCAAACAACGGCTATTGAAGTGACATTGGAGTCTGGGATTTTAACGGGAGATGAAGTTGTCGTTCTTGGCGTTGGTCTCCAGGGGCAAGCAGCTGCGTTGAACCAACAAAAAGCAAATGCCAATATCACGAATGTTGTCGCTTCTGACCAAGTAGGACGCTTCCCAGATGCAAACATTGGGGATGCACTAAAGCGTATTCCAGGTATCACCACTCAGGTCGATCAAGGAGAAGCACGCTTTGGTTTGATTCGTGGAACAGCGCCTCGCTTAAATTCAGTAACAATTAATGGTGAGCGTATCCCATCTGCTGAAGCCGAAGATCGCACGGTGCAATTGGACCTTGTGCCTGCAGATATGATCAAATCAATTGAAGTAAACAAAGCTGTTACACCAGATATGGATGCCGATGCCATTGGTGCCTCGGTAAACTTGATTACGCGTGCTGCACCCAACGGTCTTCGTGTTTCAGGTACACTTGGTTCTGGATATAATTTCTTGCGAGATGAGCCCATCTACCTCGGCTCTGTTGTTGTGGGAAATCGTTTTGCCGATGGCAAATTGGGCGTGATTGTGTCTGGATCTATTCATGATCACAAACTTGGATCACACAATTACGAAGCAGATTGGGAAGATGGCGCGATTGATGAATTCCAGGTCCGTCTGTATGATTTGCAGCGTGTTCGTCGCTCTGTGTCTACGACAATAGATTACAACTTCAACAAGAACAATTCTGTTACGTTCAAAGCGCTTTATAACCATCGTGATGATTGGGAAAATCGTTTCAGAACCGACTATGAGAAAATCGATGATCTGGGTAATGGAGAAGCACTTGTGAGAATTAAGCGTCAAACCAAAGGAGGTATCGGCAACGATCGTGTGGATTATCGACGCCTTGAGGACCAACGGGCGATGGCGTACTCACTAGCAGGAAAGCATGTTACGTCTTCTGGTATCGACATTGACTGGATGGGTGCTTACGCTAAAGCTTCTGAAAAGCGCCCCAACGAGCGTTACATCCGATTTGAAGCTGGTGATGATGACAGAATACTCATCGCCTTTGATCCGACCAACACACGCTTCCCCATCGTTGAAGAGACAAACTTTGATCCCTCAGCCTATCTCCTGGACGAAATCACAGAAGAGCGTCAATACACCGAGGATATTGACAAATCCTTCAGACTCAATCTTGAGCTTCCAGTTGGCGACTTTGCTTCGTTCATTAAAGCGGGTGCAGCATACAAGCAAAAAGACAAACTCAGAGATAATGACTTCTTTGAGTACAAGCCACTTGGCTCATTAGAAGATCAGTTCGCGACGATGGCGTCAACGGGTTACGAAGATAAGAGCCCCGATAATTATGAGGCTGGAGATTACAAACCTGGAAACTTTGCTTCTGAAAAGCTTCTTGGTGATTTGGATCTACAAAACAGCTCATTGTTTGAAAAAGAGCCGGTTTATGATGAGTACTTTGCCGACAACTTTGAAGCGACAGAGACTGTTGTGGGAGCTTATGCGATGACCAATTACGCGTTCAATGATCGTTTTTCAGTCATTGCAGGTGTTCGCCTTGAAGCCACTGAGATTGAGTATGCTGGAAATCAACTTGTGTTGGACGAAGAGGGTGATTTCGACCAAGCAGCGTCTCGTCAAGGGATTTCTAACTCCGAGAATTACAGCAATGTGATGCCAGGCTTACATGCCCGTTTTGCGGTGGATGCCAACACCATTATTCGTGCAGCATGGACCAACACGATAGCACGTCCAAACTACTACGATTTGGTTCCGTACCGCGCCGTGGAGCTTGAGGATGAAGGGGAACTCGCTGAGGGGAATCCAACCCTTGAACCAACGACCTCGATGAACTTCGATATCATGGCAGAGCGCTACTTCAGCAATGTAGGGCTTGTCTCAGGGGGTGTATTTTACAAAACCCTTCAAGACTTCATCTACGTTTTTGAGAATAGAGACTATTTGGACCCAGTTACGGGCACAGTCTTCGGAAAACGTTTCCAGCCAAAGAATGGTGACGATGCATCATTGTTTGGTGCTGAGATCGCAATTCAACGGCAGCTCGACTTCCTTCCTGGAGCACTTTCGAATCTAGGGATCTATCTGAATTACACGTATGTAACAAGTAGCGCAGATGGTATTCGCAACGAAGATGGTGAAGTACGTGATGATCTTGACCTACCTGGTACCGCCGAGAATACCCTCAACGCCTCACTATCGTATGAAGATTCGAAATTCTCTGCTCGTGTATCTCTGAATTACACTACAGATTATATCGATGAAATTGGCGAAGATGCATCGTTTGACCGCTACTACGATGAGCAAACATTCGTAGATGCCAATGCAGCCTATGCCATTACGTCTAAGTTGCGCTTCTTTGTTGAGGCGAAGAACCTTACGAACCAGCCTCTTCGTTTTTACCAGGGATCGCAAGATTTCACGATGCAGTCTGAGTACTACAGCTATCGCGTTAATACTGGACTGAAATTTGACTTCTAGACTTACAGTCTGATCAAGAGAGCCTTGGGTATCGCACGACGCGAGCCCAAGGACACCATTTGAAACCCTGGTATGGATCATGCCAGGGTTTTTTATTTTATGGGATGAATATCAGTTTCCAGGGCATCGAAGGGTCTTTCCATCACGAAGTAGCGGTTGGATACTTTGGACAGGAATGGACTTGGCTAGGTCGTGACCATTTTGGCGAAGTATTTGATGATGTGGCGCAAGCACGTGCTGAGTATGGTGTGGTTGCCATCGAGAACTCCAATGTGGGGACGATTGTTGGGAATCTAGACCACTTTGACCGTGTCGATGTGCAGATCATTGCTGAAGTTTACCTCTCGGTTCAACAATGTTTATTGATTCACCCCGAATCTACTCTTAAGGATCTAACGGAAGTAAGAAGCCATCCCATGGCTTTGGACCAGTGTAGGGCTTATCTGCGTGAAAAGCCTGCTTGGACACGAGTCGAGGTAGCCGATACAGCAGGTGCTGCAAAATGGATCATGGAGAATGGTGCCAAACATGTTGGTGCTGTTGGAAGTGCGTTGGCTGGCGAAGTATATGAGATGTCTATTGCGGCACATTCCATTCAGCAAGACGCCACCAATCAGACTCGGTTTTGGGTCATTGCAAAAACGGGCAGAACGCTCCAAAAACCTGATGATCTTAAAGCGTCAACATTTAAGGCGACTGTTTCATTTGAAACCTCGCATGAAACAGGTGCTTTAGCTGATGCACTTCAAGCGATTAAATCAAACGGTTGGAATCTAACCAAAATCGAGAGTAGACCTGTTCCTAACGTAGCATGGCGTCATCGATTTTATTGTGATATGGAGCTCGACTCTATGATTGAGATCAATGAACTCCAGTCAGCCTTAGCGCACCTTGAGCAAGCTGATGTTATGGAGTCACCCCATGTTCTTGGCGCGTACGGAGTGCATTTCTTTTAGCTTGATTTACTGAATTAGGCCAAGGAATGTCATAGCTTGCTCAGTAGCCGAAATTTAGTACTTTACTTTTTCAACGTAAGTAGGCTTAATAATATTAATACCTTAATCAATCTCTATGAAAAGAGTTTTACAATTTTTCACACATCCTTGCTCTACATTCTTATACCTGGTTGGTTTGATAGCACTTACTGGGACATCAGTGACAGCTCAAGATAATATAATTTCTAACGGTGACTTTAGTGCAGGCGATCTCACGAATTGGGAGACGTATGTGCATGATGGTGTCTCAGCAACAATTGCTAGTGGTGACAATCAAGCTAGCATAACTGAAATCTCAGGGGCTGGTCAAGCTGTTTGGCACGTTCAACTATTTCAAACTTTCACAAGTGATCAACTTGCCTCTCTAGAGGTCGATTCAACATATTTGATCTCTTTTGACGCAAAAGCTGGGGCAGAGAGTCGGACCCTAAAAATGTTTTTTGGTGTATCAGACCCATATGTGTTGATACGAGAAAAAACATTCTCTTTATCTACAGAAATGGAGACCTATACGGCGAAGGTTGCTTTGTCTTCGAAAAATGAAGGAACCAAGCTGGGCTTCGAAATGGGGTTGAGTAATGAAGATGTATTCATTGATAATGTCTCTATTACAAAAACCGAGCCTGAAGTTTTCACGCTACCTGTGACATTCGAGAGTGCTGACTTGGATTATGCTCTTACAGATTTTGGTGGCAACTCCTCATCAGTAGTTGCGGATCCAACCGATGCGACCAATACGGTTGCTCAAACTGTGAAGCCTGCTGAAGCTGAAGTGTGGGCTGGAACTACCATTGGTCCAGCATCTGGTTTTGCCTCCGCCATCCCGTTTACTGAATCTGCGACAAAAATGAGTGCACGCGTTTGGTCTCCCGTTGCAGGAGCTACGATCTTACTCAAAGTCGAAGATTCCAACGATCCAGATGTTTTTGTCGAAATGCCAGCCACGATCACCGAAGCAGAAACTTGGGAAACGTTGGTGTTTGATGTGACGCAGCAAAGAGAAGGGACGGCTGCGGTGAACTTTGACAACACGTACGATAAGGCATCCATTTTCCTCGACTATGGCAACAATGGTGAAGCCAATACATTCTACTGGGACGACGTGAAGTTTGGAGAGGGAGAATCTAGCACAAGCACGGAACAAGATGGCGCAACAATTCCGTCTGACTACGTGCTAAACCAAAATTACCCGAATCCATTCAATCCTTCGACGACCATTGAGTTCGCAATGCCACAGGCTAATTTTGTGACACTTGAGGTGTACAATATGGTGGGTCAAAAGATTGCCACACTGGTCCAAGGAACACGTCAAGCCGGGGTTCATACCGTTACATTTGATGCATCCACACTCTCAAGTGGCACCTATCTGTATCGAATGCAAGCAGGTGATCAAATGCTCTTACAGAAAATGACCCTAATTAAGTAAGATTAGTTCATACATTAGAATGCGCAAGTTGCCAAGGTAGCTCGCGCATTTTTTATGTAGTAGAATTTACAAGCTGCCCTGGCTAAACATAAAATGACACCCAAGTGTCAGACACCAGAAACGTACCATTGATTCATAACCACGCTATACCATTTGGGCTACTCCTACTGATATGCTTCTGGGCCGGATCTTCGTCTGGGCAGCAAAAGGTAGAGGTTTCTGAGACTCAACAAGGCTGGACACTCCTTGTGGATGGTCAACCCACCATGGTCAATGGAATGAATTGGGATTATTTTCCGATAGGTAAGACCTACAACTACAGTTTGTGGACTCAAGATCCAGCATTCATTCAAAAGGTTCTTGATTATGAGATGCCCTTACTAAAAAACATGGGGGTCAATGCCATCAGGGTCTATACAGGGATTCAGCCAGAATGGGTAGAGTATATCTACCAGAATTATGGCATCTATACGATGATCAACCATTCGTTTGGGCGGTATGGTTTGACGGTTGATGGAGCTTGGATGCCGAATACAGATTATGGAGATCCAAGAGTCCGTGAACTACTCCTTGACGAAATCACAGCGCTTGTGGAAGAGTTTCGCGGAACCCAAGGTTTGCTGCTCTACTTGCTGGGTAATGAAAATAATTATGGCTTGTTCTGGGATGGCGCAGAGACCGAAGACATTCCAGTTGAGGAGCGAAAAACGACGAAGCGTGCACGAGATATGTACAGCTTGTTTAATGAAGCTTCCCAGTTGATCCACGTGTTGGATGAGTCTCGCCCAGTTGCGATGGCTAATGGAGACCTGTTGTTTTTAGATATCATCGCAGAGCTCGCCCCTGATATCGATATTTTTGGATCCAATGTATATCGTGGACCTGATTTTACCGATATGTATGAGAGGCTTCGGAGTGAATACAACAAACCGGTCTTACTTACAGAGTTTGGCTCCGATGCATTTAATGCTCGCGCACGTGCAGAAGATCAGCAATGTCAGGCTGACCTACTCTTGAGTCAATGGCGTGATATCTACAGCAATGCCGCAGGGCTTGGTCGAAATAACAATTCAATTGGTGGATTTACATTCCAGTGGAATGATGGATGGTGGAAACTGAATCAGCTGGAAGATCTCTCTGTTCACAACACGGAAGCCACATGGGCCAATGCTGGGTATCAGTGCGATTTTGTGGAAGGGGAGAACAACATGAATGAGGAGTGGTGGGGAGTGATGGCCAAGGAGTTTCCTAAAGCTGATGGCACGTTCGAGATGACTCCACGAGCTGCGTATTATGTCTTGCAGGATGCTCACCAATTTGAGCCCTTTGCTAGCGATATCACATTGGATGATCTCGACAGCTATTTTGACGAGATTTCCATAGTCGACGCACTATTGCGAGCCAAAGGGGGAGCGGGAGGCTCCTCAAGCCAACCCTCAAAAATCAGACTCAGTCGCTTTGAATCAACATTCACCACGTTCAATACTGGAGGTGCACTCATAACCACTCCAGATAATGTAGACCCCACGAGTCAGCAGTACCCCAATGAACAAGGCTTTGACCACATGCAATCCTTTTTTGTTGGAGTCGAAGCAGAGCCAGCGCCTGGTGTACGGGGACGCGTAGAGTTCAACGTTCTCGGTAATGTTGCTCAAAACCCGATTGATGAGATCTTTTACGAAAACCGTGGGCGGCCCATCTTCGTGGAGGGGCGTGATGGAGATGTTGCCTTTGAAGACATTGAGCGATTCAAAGTATATCAAGCGGAGTATAGCTGGGATCACTCCAATTTTGTGATGAAGGGTTTTTATCGCACGGGTCATTATCACTGGGGATATGAAGGCGATTTCTTCGGCCTCTATCCTGAAGCCAACTATGGGCCCCAAATTGATATTTACAACGGAATCGCGCCATTTGGATTTGAAATAGAGGGGAAAAAGTCACTTCAAGGGCTCAAAGTCGCCTTTGGTCCTCAACTTTGGTGGGGTGCAAACCCTGCTGTCTTGGTGAAGTATGCTAAAAATGTGGGAGCAACGACCTTAACAGGTATCTACCATGAGGATATTGAGCGACAGGGAACCACAGAAAGCTCAATTGCGATTCCCCAGCCAAAAACACGCCGTGTGAGTCTCTATGCAACGCGCGATTTTGGACCTCTTACCGTAGAATTGGGGGGTCTTTGGGCAGGTCAACCCCTCAATGACCGTCCATTTCAGCTTGTGAGGCAACAAGGCGATGGAAGCTATGACGTGTACCAAGATGTGATAAAGCCGCAGGATAACTGGGGTGGAAAGGTAAAATTAACCTATATGCAGGGTCGATTTAATGCCTATGCTCAAGGAAGTTTGATGGGGCTCGTAGCCAATGGTGGATACGACCAAACTCAAACATTTACTGGGTGGAGACTCAAAGATACGGGCTCAGGGAACCAGATGAATGCATTAGCAGGATTCACCTATTTGATAGGCAACCTGCAAATCGGACCCAATTTTCTGTGGCAAAAGCCCATTGAGGGTCCTATACCATCCTCAGTTGAGGCTCCTGGAAGACCTAGAAACATTCTTGATGATCCTTTTGCTGTGCGAGCCAACAGAGAAACGATTGCTGGAGAACTGCTCCTGACGTGGGATCCAACACCAGGGACTTGGATGTATGAGTGGAATAATGATGAAATGGAGGACGCACCATTAGCAATAAGTGCGGGGATTGTCTACCGCCATCATCCGACAACCCAAGATGCATCCATTGGGATATTCCCTGACGGCCGTACCACGTTTGCCTTTGATGGAGCACCGCCAGCGGAAGATTTGTGGGAAGCTCACATTCGTTTAGTCTCCAAGCCAAGGCCGGGTCTTGGACTTGTAGCCCAGCTTCATGGGGGTGAGGCTCAAGCCAATGGAAGCGATGAGCGACTCATTGAGCGTTATGGCCTCGACCTTCGAGTGATTTACAACAATCTCAAACTCCATGCTTTTGGTAAACTCAATGATTGGGGTCCATACGATTATCATCGTGATTTTAATCTGACCTACCCAGCACAGTTTATGGGGGATATCTCCTACTCTTTGAGTACACCACAATGGTTTGAACTTCCAGGAACTAGACTAGGCGTGCGAGGGACATGGAGATCGTTGGATCAGTATTCACCTCGGTACGCACCTACATACATCACCGATCCATCGGGGGCAAGTGTGCCAGACCCTGATGCACTGGGCTTTGACAACGGAACCGAATGGGAAATCAGAACCTATATTCAAATTTCCATCTAATGAACACACGCCTCCTCATAGGATTTGCTGTTGTAGTGATGAGTCTGATGCTCTGGAATGGGTGTGAGCGATCTGTCGTAGGGCTTGAGGAGCCTTCTCACCCAGCGACACCTGAAGTTTTTATCGATGGGTTTAGCCCTGGATTAGATTATGCGGCGTTTAGTGGCTCTGTGCCGACTGCATTTCAGGTGGATAACGATATCACGATCAATCAATCAACAGCATCGATGCGATTTGAGATCCCTGATGTTGGGGATAATCGCGGAGCCTACGCCGGAGGAGCGTTTTTTACCGGAGACCCAAGAGATTTATCCGGTTATGATGCCCTCACATTTTGGGCCAAGGCATCCCAACCTGCCAATGTCGATGTCGTAGGGTTTGGTCTTGATTTAGCCGCGTCACCCTACCAAGCGTCGATTGGTGCACTTGCTGTGAACACCAACTGGAAGAAATACATTATTCCGCTGCCTGACGCAGACGCACTTGAAGCAGAGCGTGGAATGTTTTTTTATTCCGAGGGGCCTGAAAACGAACGTGGGTATACACTTTGGATTGACGAAGTGCAGTTTGAACGTCTTGGGACAATCGCCTATCAATCTGCTGGGTTGATGGATGGAGAAAGCGTCACGTTCGAAACGGAGGAAGGGGAAACCACTCAACTCACAGGATTATACACAACACACAGTCTGCCTGGTGGGGTTACTCAAAGAGTGGCCGTGTCACCAAGTTATTTTTCATTTACGTCATCCGATGAGTCTGTTGCAACGGTAAACGCCTCGGGTGTCGTGGAGATTGTAGGTAGTGGTACGGCCTCCATTACAGCGACATTTAAGGGGATGAAAGCTGATGGGTCTTTGGAGATTGTTTCATCCCAGATTCAACGACCCAGAACAGCTCCTGAAGCTCCAACGTATGATGCTGCCGACGTGATCAGTATGTATACCAATGCCTATACCAATGTTCCTATCGACACATGGAATACTCGTTGGCAATATTCTACGGCCGAGGAGACGTATCTAAAGGTGCAAGAACAAGATGTTATCCGATACAGAAACCTCAACTTCGCAGGGATTGAATTTGCCTCTCAACAGATTGATGCAACTCAAATGACCCATTTTAGCCTCGATATTTGGACACCTGATCCTACCGGTGGCTCCAATGAATTCAAAGTGCTTCTTGTCGACTTTGGACCGAATGGGCAATATGGTGGAGGAGATGACTCTTCTGATGAACTCACGTTTAAAGCCCCAACATTGAAGACTGGAGAATGGGTCACACTAGATATACCCTTGAGCCAGTTTACAGGTTTGACAAACCGGACCAACATGGCTCAACTTGTGATATCAGGGACTCTACCGACGGTGTATATGACCAATGTTTATTTCCATAAATAGGTGGTTGGATCCATGAATGTTCGTCTGGTTGGGGTGGTGATAACTAGTATAATCGTCGTCTTATTCTTTGGGACTTGCACCCCTAGTACGACCCAACAGCTTCAGGAACAAACCTTGGAACTTGTATGGTCTGATGAATTTGATGGGGTTGAGGGATCCCAACCTTCGTCACAGTATTGGTCGATGGAGATAGGCACAGGCACCAACGGTTGGGGTAACCAAGAGCTTCAGTATTATACAGATAGGCCCAAAAACGTGGCACAAGATGGTAACGGGCATCTCGTGATTCAAGCGCACCAAGAGTCCTATGGTGGCAGATCCTTTACGTCTGCCCGACTTAAGACCCAGGGTAAAATCACGAAAAAATATGGACGTATCGAAGCACGAATTAAAAATCCTTTCGGGCCAGGCTTGTGGCCTGCCTTCTGGATGTTAGGCGAAAATTTTGAAGAGGTTGGATGGCCTCAATCTGGCGAGATAGACATCATGGAGATGCGCGGCCAATTGCCCAGCACTATTCATGGGTCAATACATGGTCCTGGGTATTCAGGCAGTAATCCAATAACACAATCCTACACACTCTCCAACGCACGCTTTGATGATGACTTTTTCGTCTATGCTGTGGAGTGGCATCCCGAGCGGATCGATTTCTTCGTTGATGATTACCTATACCAGCGTGTCACACCGGGTGATGTTTCTGGTGAATGGGTGTTTAATCAACCGTTTTTCCTACTACTCAACGTGGCAGTGGGGGGTAATTATGTTGGCTTCCCAACACAAGAGACGGTGTTTCCGCAAAAGATGATGGTAGATTATGTGCGGGTCTATTCGATTGAATAAGTTGATCGAACTGAATAAGGTGCTCGAACAAGTTAAAAGTGGGCCCAGAGGGACTTGAACCCCCGACCAATCGATTATGAGTCGACTGCTCTAACCAACTGAGCTATGGGCCCATTCATAAAGCACCAAATATATCATGATTTGATGTGAATATCGCCCGTGGTGTGTTTGCTAGTGTCAAAAGGGTTAAAATCATGCTAACTTTAATCACACGCTACCTCATTTAGTTAGATATCAGTTAGGTAGTCATCAGTCAAATTAAGCCTAGAAATACATGAGCGATCAAAAAATAATTTTCTCCATGGTGGGGGTGAGTAAGTTTCACAAACCTCGCAAGCAAGTACTAAAGGATATTTATTTATCCTTCTATTATGGGGCAAAAATTGGTGTTTTAGGTTTAAATGGCGCGGGTAAGTCCACCCTCCTTCGGATTATTGCAGGACTCGATCAGGAGTATGAAGGCAAGATTAGCTCCGAGAAGGGAATAACATTTGGCTACCTCCCCCAGGAGCCAGAGTTGGATCCAGATAAAACGGTTAAAGAGATTGTCCAAGAAGGTGTACAGGAAACGGTTGATTTGCTTGCAGATTTTGAAGCGATCAACGAAAAATTTGCTGATCCAGAGGCAGATTTTGACGCTTTGATAGCTAAACAAGCCAAGTTGCAAGAAAAAATCGATGCCGCAGGAGCATGGGATTTAGATAGCCAACTTCAGGTCGCCATGGATGCGCTACGTTGTCCTCCAGGGGATGCCCCCGTCACAAATCTGTCAGGTGGGGAGCGACGTCGCGTAGCGTTGTGTCGCCTGCTACTCAAAAAACCTGATGTTTTGTTGTTGGATGAGCCCACCAACCACCTGGACGCCGAATCGGTTGCGTGGCTGGAGCAACATTTGGACCGTTACGAAGGAACCGTCATTGCCGTGACGCACGACCGTTACTTCCTAGATAATGTCGCAGGTTGGATATTGGAGTTGGATCGAGGCGAAGGCATCCCTTTTGAAGGAAATTATTCGTCTTGGCTAGATCAGAAGCAACGTCGATTGGCACAAGAGGAGAAGCAAGAAACCAAGCGTCAAAGAGCGTTGAAGGATGAGCTTGAATGGGTGCAACAAAATCCAAAAGGGCGTCGTGCAAAGTCTAAAGCCCGTCTTGCAAATTATGAGAAGATGCTTTCTGAGGAGCATCAAAAAGCTCGAGAGGAGTTGGAAATTTTCATCCCCTCTGGCCCTCGTCTTGGGGACGTTGTGATTGAGGCAAAAGGCCTCACCAAAGGTTTTGAGGAGCGTTTACTCATCGAAAATCTCGATTTTGCCCTCCCTCCAGGGGGTATCGTAGGAGTCATTGGCGCCAATGGAGCGGGTAAATCGACGTTGTTCAAAATGATTATTGGTGAAGAGACCCCCGATGATGGTTCGCTTCGGCTTGGAGACACCGTGAAGCTTGGCTATATCGACCAAAACAGGCCACTCGATCCAGCCAAAACGATTTGGCAGGAGGTGAGTGACGAAATGGACCTCATTAAACTAGGGGAGCGTGAGGTAAACTCCCGAGCCTACGTGGCCAGATTTAATTTTTCGGGGCAAGATCAGCAGAAAAAAGTGACCGAGCTTTCCGGAGGAGAGCGCAACCGTGTCCACCTGGCCAAGATGCTCAAGGAAGGGGCTAACGTACTGCTACTGGATGAGCCCACAAACGATCTTGACGTCAATACGCTGCGTGCACTCGAGGAAGCATTGCTTGAATTTGCGGGCTGTGCTGTGGTGATTTCCCACGACAGATGGTTCCTGGATCGTGTAGCAACCCACATCTTGGCCTACGAAGGGGATAGCCAAGTGGTATGGTTCGAAGGGAATTATCAGGAATACGAAGAGAACCGACGGATGCGATTAGGCATTACCGACGACCAGCCCACCCGTATTCAGTATAAGAAGCTGACAAGATAGACAAAGACTCAGTGAGAGACTTGAGAGGAGTTGTTTGAGATGACAGACTTGAGAGGAGAGGTTTGAGATGATAGACTTGAGCCTTTGCACCTTTTATCCCCAGCCTTGGTCTCCGATGAGTGGGACAAACGCCACATCACTAAAGGACTCTTCGCGAAAGGAGCCATCTTGTTGCTTTGTAAGTCGTCGAAGAAGTTGTTGACCTTGCTCTCCTACGGGTATTACAAGACGGCCACCTGTTGAGAGTTGCTCTTTCAACGACTCTGGAACCACCGGAGCGCCCGCCGTAACAATAATGGCATCGTAAGGTGCAAAGGCTGACCAGCCCAGTGTCCCATCCCCACATTTTTGTTTGGCACGATACCCAAGCTGATGCAAGATTTCACGTGCCTGTTGATGCAACTCTTCATGACGCTCGATAGTATGCAATGTGACCCCCATCTCTACCAGTACAGCGGCTTGATACCCAGACCCAGTGCCGATTTCTAAGACTTTGTCACCCGTTCCCACACCAAGAAGTTCCGATTGCCTTGCCACGGTATAGGGCTGTGAGATGGTTTGATCCTTTGCGATCGGCAATGCGGTGTCCTCGTAAGCTCTGTGGTGTAAACCCGTCTGGATAAACGCGTGACGGGGTACCGCGCCGATGGCAGATAACACTCGATCGTCTTGGATACCTCTTTGCCGTAGATACTCCACGAGGGCTTGGCGTGGTTTAATAAATTTGGGTTGGTCCATAGGGTAAGCTTGTGGAGCGAGTACGATGTTTATACACGAGCATTATGGAGTGTAAATATAGTCTTATTAATAGTCCCCATTAATTGATAGTGCCATCATAGAATATTATCAAAAGTACGTCTAGAGGGTCTCTTCTAAAAGCGAAACCTTGCCAAATGGCTCTTTAACGGTTGGTTTTAGCCTAAAGCATGTTATTTTACGTGCTTATGAACAAATTATTAACCCTTCCTCGAACACTTCGAATGGTTGGGATCCTTATTGTTGGGGCTGTCCTTTTGACATCAACGGGGATGATTCCTGTTGAGACCCAAGGAGTGCAAGATGCCACACAGTTGGTCGCAGACTCGACGGACACAGGTGGGACTGAGGTAGCTTCGTCGGACACTGCTGCGCTGGCAGCCAATTCAAGCGGATCGTCGAGTAATTCTATTGTCGGGACATGGGTGAGTATTGTCCCACCATTGCTTGCAATCGGTTTTGCCTTGATTTTTCGTCAGGTGTTGTTGGCCTTGTTTATGGGTATTTGGATGGGTGCATGGCTCGTGGGTGAGCGATCTTTTCTGGGGGTATTTGGAAGCTTTTTTGAGTCTCTGACCCGCTACATTGTTCCACAAACAGCCGACGAAGGTCATATGAGTATTTTGATCTTTACGCTTTTGATTGGAGGAATGATTGGTATTATCTCCAAGAATGGGGGAACTAGAGGGGTCATCCGGCAACTTGGCAAGCTTGTCAAGTCCAAGCCACAAGGTCAATTACTAACGTCGTTACTGGGTTTTGTCATTTTCTTTGATGATTACGCCAATACCATGGTTGTAGGCAATACCATGCGCCCCTTGACCGATAAGCTCAAGATTAGTCGTGCCAAACTTGCCTACTTAGTCGATTCAACGGCCGCACCTGTTGCAACCGTAGCGTTGATTTCGACCTGGATTGGCGCGATGGTGGGTTATATTGCGAGCGCCTCAGCTGGGATTGATGGATTTTCTGAACCAGCCTATACTGTATTCATCAAGGCATTGCCGTTTAATTTTTACGCCTTCTTCACCATCTTCTTCGTCATTTTAATTGCGATTTCTGGCAGGGATTTTGGTCCCATGCTTGGGGAGCGCATTAAGTTGTATAAGGCTGCAAAAAACCCTGAACTAGACACCTACGGACTATACAAAGACGAAGATCCAGACGAGGTCAAAAAACAGACAGTCTCACATTGGCTTAATGCCTTTATTCCGATTTTGATGTTGATCAGTGGGGTCATTGGGGGGTTGATTGTGACAGGGGAAGGCTCCACAATTCAAGACATTATTGGATCGGCCGACTCGTATGCCGCACTTGTTTGGGGCTCGATGTTATCGATGGTGGTAGCGATTGTCATGACGGTTGGACAACGATTGTTAAGCTTTGACGATACCCTAGAGGCGATGTTTTCTGGAATGCATACGATGTATGACGGTCTACTTGTTCTGGTGTTGGCTTGGTCTCTTAGTGCGATAACTCAGGATCTTGGTACGGCCGATTTCTTGGTCACAGCGTTTGGGACAGCTATAGATCCAATGTATTTACCGTTGGTTATTTTTGTCTTATCGGCAGCGACAGCGTTTGCAACGGGCTCTAGTTGGGGGACCATGGGTATCTTGATGCCATTGGTTCTTCCTTTAGTTTGGAACCTAGGGCTTGAGTATAATTATCCAGTTGAAGAGATTTCTGTCTTTATCTATGCTGCTGTAAGTGCGGTTCTCGCTGGGGCTGTTCTTGGTGACCATGTCTCACCAATTTCTGACACCACCATTTTAAGCTCGCTTGCGACACAATGTAACCAAGTCGAGCATGTCAATACCCAGATGCCCTATGCCTTAGTGGGTGGCGCTCTCGCCTTGATTTCATATCTCGCCGTCGTTGCATGGGGTCTTCCAGGATGGATTGCCTATCTCGTTGGCGCCGGTGCTATTATTGCAGTCATTTGGACATTTGGGAAATCCCCTGATCCAAATGATTACGCGTAACAATGACTACGCGTAACACTACGAATAACATGGTGTGATGATATGAAGTACTGATGGCACACTCCCTTGAAGGTCAACTCTACTTTACGACGCCCATATTAGCGCCTCACCTGCGTGATTGGGGAGCCATGAAGGTGGCAGATCATGTTATCATTCTGGATACCTGGTCTTGGAGCCGAAAGGGGCGATCTCATCGAATGGCTGTAAACATTCAAGGCCAAAAACATTGGTTGCCACTTCAAGGTGAATCAAGTCAGTGGAAAGGAAAAACAGTTCGTGGATTAACCTGGGATCCTAGAAGCGTGTCAGACATGATGGACGGCTGGTACAAATCGTTGGAGCCCTCATATAAATCAGGCTATGGATTTGATGAGCTTTGGCCCGAGTGGCTCAACTTTTGGCATCAAGCCCCAGCCACACTTGTCGAATGCATTCTTGAACATGGGGTATGGATGGCAAGCTGGCTTGGGTTGCAGGAGTTGTCACAGAAATGGGTGCTTGCCTCAGCACTGGAGGACCAAGTATTTCGGGAAGCATGGTTCCGTCAGGATGTCTGGATGGAGCCTAAGACGACAGCCTATGCGCCACAGCCACCGAACCGTACCTCATTACCTAGCTGGGCTGAGCCAAGATACCGCCAACGTTGGGAACCGTACGTGGAGGATTGTAGTGGCTTAGATCTTCTATTTGAATTGGGTCCAGAATCTTGGCGCATTATAGACCAACTGTAAGCTCAGGTCAGATCCAAAAAATCTAAAAGTTGGTCGAAAAGGCTACACGTCAAAGCTAATTCCCTGTGCAAGTGGTAGCTCTGCGCCCCAATTTATCGTAGTGGTTTGTCGGCGCATGTAGGCTTTCCAGGCATCGGAACCAGACTCACGTCCACCTCCCGTCTCTTTTTCGCCTCCAAAGGCTCCACCAATCTCTGCGCCACTGGTGCCAATATTGACATTCGCAATCCCACAATCAGATCCTTGATGTGACAAAAAGAGCTCAGATTCACGCATATTCAAGGTGAAGATCGAAGAGCTAAGCCCCTGCTTAACATCATTTTGTAACGCAACAGCCTCCTCTACAGACGAAACACGAATCAGATATAAAATCGGCGCAAATGTTTCCTCTTGAACAATGTCATAGTGATTTTCTGCAATACAAATCGCAGGCTTGACGTAATGACCACCCGATATAGGTGCTGCAGACCCACGAAGGTCATCTCCTCCATAAAGCACTTCGCCACCTTCCTCCACAAGGGCCTTTAAAGCTGCTTGCATGGCCTCGACAGCCTGATCGTCAATCAACGGCCCCACTAAGGTCCCTTCAACAGTTGGATCTCCGATGGTGATGTTGTTGTAAATGGCGAGTAGCCGTTGCTTAACGTCTTCAAAGACGGCATCATGGACAAACAAGCGACGAGTCGAGGTGCAACGCTGCCCCGCTGTACCCACGGCGCCAAACACAATGGCTCGTATCGCCATTTCCAGATCGGCTTGATCGCTTACAATCACGGCATTGTTCCCTCCCAGTTCCAACAAGCTCTTCCCGAGACGTGCCCCTACCACTTGGGCAACTTCTTTGCCCATGCGAATGGACCCTGTTGCAGATATTAGGGGCAATCGTGTGTCTTGCGTACACCATTCACCTACTTCACGATCTCCCTGAATGAGGTTAAAAACACCCTCAGGAACATCATTTTCTGCGAGTACACCCGCGATAATTTGTTGCACGGCAATTCCACATAATGGGGCTTTTTCACTCGGTTTCCAGATCACCACATCACCGCACACGGCGGCCACCATGGCATTCCAAGAATAGACCGCGACAGGAAAATTAAAGGCAGACATTACACCGACAACTCCAAGAGGATGCCATTGCTCATACATTCGGTGAAGAGGTCTCTCGGAATGCATGGTCAACCCATACAATTGTCGCGATAACCCCACCGCAAAGTCACAGATATCGATCATCTCTTGGACTTCACCGAGCCCTTCTTGATAGATCTTGCCCATCTCTTGACTCACGAGAAGCCCCAACGCTTCTTTGTGCTCACGCAAAGCCTCCCCAATTTGACGGACGATGTCGCCACGTTGGGGTGCAGGCATCATTCTCCAAGACTCAAAAGCGGCTTGTGCGGTGCTCACGACATGATCATACTCCTCACGTGTTGTGGCACGAACCTGGCCAAGAACGGCGCCATCGATGGGGCTATGAGCATCAAATGTTTCACCCTGTCCAAAAAATGATTGTCCTGTTGAGGTTCCCAGGGCCGCCCCCTTTCCGTCAAAGATTTGAGTCAAAAAATCCATGGATATCCTATTTTGAGTTATGCTTCGTCTATCTGAATCCCAATGTACGTCTTGGGCAAAGCTCCATCAACGCAAAGTTCGAAAAAACATGGGTCAATGTTTGGTCGAGGGGTGGAGATCTGTCTCCCAGGTTCTTCAAAATGGTCAATTATCTGTACAAAAGATTATCGTCTCCATGGATGGAGGCGAGGGGCCATCATCACAATACATGAGCTCATTGCAAGCATGGGGCATTACAGAAGACTCCGTTGTGATGGCTACGCCGACACAGTGTAAAAAGCTGAGTGATACACCGTCGGCCCAGACCATTTTTGCCCTTGTTGATATCCCAGAACCGTGGGATGTTACTCGAGGTCTTGAGGCACTGTCGGGGCAATCCCAAAGTCTCGTACTACTTCTTGATGATATCCAAGATCCAGGGAATATGGGGACCATTCTACGATCCGCGAGCTGGTTTGGCGTTGATGCCGTTCTTTGCACACCAGGATGTGTCGATCCCTGGAACTCGAAGGTCATCCGTAGTTTAGCTGGGGCCATAGGTGTTATGCCCATAGGACAAGTTCCTTACGAGTGGGTAGAGTCCATTCCAGACTCACATGCCTTTTATGGGCTGCATGTGAGTGATCAGGCACTTGCGTTGGATGACGTCGATTGGCCATCTCATACAATTCTCGCCATTGGTAATGAGGGTAATGGACTGAGCGAGCTCACTCAAGGTGCCTTAAAATCAGAGATTCGTATCCCCTCAGTGTATGATTCCAAGTATCATTCCAGGTCTGTGGAGCCGTCAAAACCTCCTAGCGTTGAAAGTTTGAATGCAGCTATGGCTGCTTCTATTGCATTATATCGTTATCGCCAAAAGCCTTAACACAAATTTTTTGTTCCCCCGTTGAAGTTGATCCTTTGCTCACTTATTCTCCTTTAACCCTGTTCTTAACTAAACTGTTGCTCCATGCCTACTTCGACCTCTGGCAAACAAGCCAGCGTCAAGAAAGACAAAACCAAGAGATCTAGCACAACTTCAACATCATCAAACGCAACATCTAAAAAGGCTAAGCTTACCGATAGCAAGACAAGCAAGTCTTCAAAGACTTCAGAGACTACCAAGTCTTCAAAAACAAGCAAGTCTTCAAAGACTTCACAGACAAGCAAGTCTTCAAAACAACCAAAAAACACCTCTAAGGTGTTTGTCCTGGATACTTCGGTGCTTCTGTATGACTCCGAAGCCGTGCGAAATTTTCAAGAACACGATGTAGCCATTCCTATAACGGTTCTTGAAGAGCTTGATACCTTTAAGAAGGGGAATAGCGTAACCAATCTTCATGCGCGCGAATTGATTCGATATCTCGATAAGATATCGGGTGAGAGCAAAATGATGCGTGAGTGGATTCCTTTGAATGGTCGATCGTCAGGCAGAATCAAAGTAGTCACAGAGGATGGAGGCAATGGTCAGGATGCCAACAAAGCGTTTGGGTCGTCCAAAAATGACCATCGCATCCTGAATGCTGCGTTGCATTTACGCAATGAAGAGGCGGGTCGACGTGTCATTCTCGTGTCAAAGGATATTAATCTGAGACTCAAAGCTCGCGCGATGGATCTCGAAGCGGAGGATTATGAGACAGTACGAGTCAAAGATATTGACCATCTTTATCGTGGACGAACGACACTGGAGCTCAAAGACCCCTCACCCATCCAGGAATTGTATGCTCATGGCTCGATTCCAGCCGATGCTGTACTAAGCGAACCAGCGATCAAGAACCATTATTATCTATTGAAGCATGCCTCAGCTTCAGCACTGGCAACGTATCGACATGACTCAGGCGCCTTAGAATTACTCCATAAAATGACTGCGTATGGGGTTGTGCCTCGGAATGCTGAACAAACCTTCGCATTACATGCGGTACTTGACCCAAAAGTGCCACTGGTTACGATTACCGGAGCTGCGGGGACTGGCAAGACCTTGCTAGCCCTTGCTGGGGCTTTGGAGCAACGCAGTGAGTATCGTCAAATTTACCTTGCCCGTCCTATTGTGCCTTTAAGTAACAGGGATTTAGGGTATTTGCCAGGTGATGTGAAATCTAAAATCGATCCCTACATGCAGCCGCTGTGGGATAATCTAAGCATCATCAAAAATCAGTTCAGCGAATCGAGTAAACAATTCAAAAAGATTGATGAAATGGTGCAGTCAGAAAAACTGACCATTGTTCCCTTAGCCTATATTCGTGGGCGAAGTCTATCCAATGTGATTTTCATTATTGATGAAGCTCAAAATCTTACACCACACGAGATCAAGACCATTATCACGAGAGCTGGTGAACAAACCAAGATCATTTTTACAGGGGATATATTCCAGATCGACACACCCTATCTAGACGCAGAAAGTAATGGGTTGTCGTACCTTGTGGATCGACTCGCTGATAGTGATTTGTATGCTCATGTAGGTCTTGAAAAAGGGGAGCGCTCACAACTTGCCAATATCGCAAGTACGCTTCTTTAGGATCCGAGCGTAAGACGCCCCACATGGGGAATGGGCTCGCCCAAAATACGTTCAGCGAGCCCTTGCACATGATCTGGTCGATCGGTGACCAAACATTCAAGCCAATCTGAGGGGGTCTCAGAGGACGCATCGGAGGATTGACGAAGTTGGGAGGCATCGAGCTCGTGTGTTAAGGCTCTCGCCACAGCCTCGCCTGAATCGATAATGAAAGGTGTTGAGGAGGGCGATGATGAGCGTAACTGAGCCGCGATCGCGTCCTTGAATAATGGATAGTGAGTGCAACCCAGAATAATAGCGTCCAAAGATGACGTTTGGAAAGGCTCGAGATAGGCGTTCAATGTGTGACGGACGACATCACTTTGCCCATCCCACCCTTCTTCTGCGAGTGGTACAAGCAGGGGGCAGGCTTGCGTCATTACATGTAGATTGGGCCAAGCGTCCTTGAGTTGTTGCTCATACGCCTGGGATGTAATGGTTGCGGTCGTACCCAAGACTCCAACAACGGGTGCGGATGAATGCTTTTTGGACTCTAGATGGTGAAGAGTAGACTCCACGCCCGCTGTCAACACATCAATCATAGGGATATGACCCTTTTGGCTTGCAAGCACGTTTTGCGCAAGCGCTGAGACGGTATTGCATGCTACCACCACAGCTTTCACATGCTTCGTCTCCATTTTATCCAAGATTTCCCGAGTGAATTGTTGAATCACATCTTCTGATTTGGTCCCATAAGGGACGCGCGCCGTATCTCCCAGATACAGAATCTTTTCTTGGGGGAGTGCATGGTGAATCGCCTTGGCAACGGTCAAACCACCCACACCGGAGTCAAAGACCCCAATAGGCCTTTGGATGAGATGTGTTGATGGGCTGCTGTTCATAATCTAGACACCTGGAATACTTGAGCACACCGCTCGTGACGATACATACATATCATGTGACTTCACGGTTTGAGTCAGATGCGTAGCCAGGCAGTACCTTTGCCAAAATCGTACGAATTCCCTGTTTCGCATCTTTCGATATGGGTAAAATAAACAAACCTAATCCGTAAAGCGTGACAAGTGGAAGTGTCACAAGTACGCCCTCCAAGGCAAGCTCGATCCATGGGAAGGAAGAGGCCCATGAATCAAGGGTTAACAAGTCCGCGGAGATCTTGGGAACAAAGTACATGAGGCCCGCAAAAGGAAGTAGCATCAACCCATATCCAAAGACAGCTTTGGTGAATGGATGCAAACCAAGCCCACGCCATACAACCATGAGTTTTACACCATTATACAGAATCAATGAGCACGAAGTTGCCAGGGCAGCACCTTGAAGACCAAATAGGGGGATAAAGGTCGCATTAAGCCCCAAGGAGACACCCATGAGTGCAAGGATGGTCCATAGGTCGATGGTAAAGTATTTTGAGTGAACTAAGATGGAACCATTAAGCCCCGCAAACGTATCGATGAGCCTGCCTATAGCCAACCAAAAGAAAATCCACCGGCTAGCTCTGTAGGTTTCAGGCAGTAATGTAAACACAAACTCCAGGTTGACCCAGATTACCATAGTGATCAAAAACCCCATCATAATACCATTCATCGAGGTCTTTTGATAAATCTGCTGGACCGTCGCTAGGTCGTGTTTTTGCATGGCATCTGCAATAAGTGGCGTGCCAATTCGCTCAAGCGAACGCAGTGGCACCGTCATGACAGAAACCATGTAATAAGACATCGCATAAATAGCCGTTTCGCGAAGACCCAATAGAGAGCCAATCATCAAAATGTCAATATTCATCACCACCAAGCCCGCAAATCCGCCAAAAAGGGTAAAACCAGAGTACTTGACCAGGAGCTTTTTGAATCCGCGAGGAAAGGGCTTTGGACTTTCCACGGATTCAGGCTCGCCATCACGGACAATAGGCCGAAACAAGCCATAGGTGAGTACTTTCCAAAACATATAAATCGATGATACACCATAAATCGAGACAAATAGCATCACAAATTGAGGGAATGTGAGCCAATGTTGCCACATCACCAACAGCAACACGATTAGAAGACTTCGAAGAATGATTTCGGAAGAGACCAGCCCCGAGACGGAGTCCTTCATCGAGCGAAGGAAGCTGTTGAGGATTTCATAGTAAATGATGAACAGTGTCATGGGTAATGTCCACCGTTTATAATCCAAAAAGAGAGCTGATTCCTTGGCATAATACCCCGCAATCAGGGGCTCTAAGGCAAAATAGAGCCCTAGATACAGCCCAAATCCAGCTAGAGGAACAGCAAAGGAAAGTTTAATGAAGCGTGATCGTCTTGAGGGATAATCCTCGACAGCAGGCATAAATCGCAAAATAGCCCCTCGAAAGCCAAGCGATCCAAGATGCGCCCCAATCATCGTGAACGATGTGAAGAGTTTGATGAGTCCAAACTCCTCTGGAGCAAGAATTCTTGGGTATAAAAATAGTGTGGTGATCACCCCCAACCCAATACCAGCATAGCTGAGAATGGTGTTTTTGATCGCCTGTCTGAAGATTATGCCCAATGGCTTACTCTATGACTTTTGGGACTCGGATATAATCTGAGTCCGCATCGGGTGCATCTCGAAGTGCGTCGTCATGGGGTACGGGCGATTCGGGGGTGTCTGGGCGTAACCTTGTTTCAAAGTCAAACACATGCTCTAAGGGCTCAACACCGGAGGTGTCCACTTGATTGAGCTCATCCATGTAGGATAGGATCTTGTTAAGATCTTCTTGAGTTTGGATTGCCTCGTCCTGTGTTAGCTCAAGTCGGGCGAGTTTCGCAATGTAGTGGACATCTTCAAGGGTGACTGACATAAGTGCAAAGGGTGTTGAGGTGTCTGAGAATATAGAGTGTATGAATTTAGAGTCTGGGAATATAGTTTTGGCCTTGGCTCGTCGCGAATCTGGCTCTACAAGGAATCTACGTCAAGGAGATAAAACGTTGCAAATAGCCTCGGTAAAACGCTGTGTATTTCCCAGCCCTCCAATATCGGTTGTGCAGTCGTCTTTATGTTCTTGCAGTACAGTGTAGATGGCCGCTCGAATACGCTCCGCGGTTTTGCTTTGCTCAAGATGCTCAAGCATCATCACCGCTGAGAACAAAAAAGCCAAAGGATTAGCCAGTCCCTTTCCTGCAATATCGGGTGCTGAGCCGTGGACAGCTTCAAAAATGGCTGCATTTTCACCCAAATTCCCTGCACCGGTCACACCAAGACCTCCAACCAATCCTGACGCCAAGTCAGAAAGGATATCTCCAAACATATTGGTTGTCACTACGACATCAAATCGTTCGGGTCGCATGACCATTTGCATAGCCATATTATCGACAATGAGATCTTCAAACTCAATGGATGGGTACTCCTTTGCAATCTCTTTTCCAACATCGAGAAAGAGCCCCGTCGTAAATTTAAGGATGTTGGCCTTGTGGATGAGACTCACTTTTTTTCGCTCATGTTGCACTGCATGATCAAAAGCAGCTTTGATAATTCTCTCGCTTGCCTTCCTAGACACGACGGCTAGACTCTCTGCTTCTTGGCCTTCCTCTACCCACGTTTCTCTGCCAATGTAAAGCCCTTGTGTATTCTCGCGAAAGAGCACCATGTCTACATGTCGAAAAGGGGTGTCGATGCCAGGAAGGGTCCTCGCCGGTCGAATATTGGCAAATAGCTCAAAATGTTGACGTAGCGCGACATTAATCGACCGAAATCCAGCACCAAGTGGTGTTGTTAGTGGGCCTTTTAGCGCAACACGATGACGCTCAACAGCCTCGAGTGTTTCGTCAGGTAGCGGACTCCCATGTGTCTCAACCGCCCCTTCACCTGCAGCACATTCAACCCATTGGATATCGGCGTCTGCGGTTTCAAAGATCTGTTTGATGGATTGGGTAATTTCAGGCCCAATTCCATCACCTGGAATGAGAACTACATGAGGCATAATGGGTCAACATTGAGTGAATATGAGGCAAAACCATTGCAAAGTACGTCTATCGTACATGAAAGGGGCTTAAAAATAGCCCCATTTCTTCAAAAAAAAGGCCAAAATCACGTTTTTTTGATTAGTTAACGTGCATTTAAGCATGAATCTGTTATTTTTGAAAGATGTGAGTTAAAAATTCAAAGCAACTGATAGCTCACAACCTATGTTATTTCATGGGATTCTGCTAACCAACAACCAAACATGGAGGCTCACATGGCCAGAATCGACGAAGTAAAAACTATCATGGCTCATCTAGAAGATGACATGGATAAGTTCTACAATAAGGGGAATAAAGCTGCCGGCACACGTGCTCGAAAACATCTCCAAGACTTGAAGAATCTTTCCCAAGTGATTCGTAAGGAGATTCAAGAGAAGAAAAACGACGCATAAGGCGTTTTTCTAAGGGTTTTGAAAAAAAGGCTGTACGGTTTCCGTATGGCCTTTTTTTATGCCTCTTCGTAGGCAGACATTGGCAAGCAGGTACACATTAAATTTCGGTCCCCGAAAGCATCATCGACTCGCCGCACCGAAGGCCAAAACTTGGATGACGCTTGTCCAACCGCTGGAAATACAGCTTCTTTTCGGCTGTAAGGTCTAGACCAATGATCAGAAAGAGCCATGGATTGTGTGTGAGGTGCATGTTTCAAGACATTATCCTCAGCATCCGCACTCCCGCTTTCGATGGCACGTATTTCCTCGCGAATGGCAATCATCGCATCACAAAACCGATCGAGTTCTGCTTGTGACTCACTCTCTGTTGGCTCAATCATCAGTGTGCCAGCCACTGGAAAGCTCATGGTCGGTGCGTGGAAGCCATAATCCATCAACCGTTTTGCAATATCAGTCGCTTCTATCCCCGCTGAGCTCTTAAACCCACGAATATCAAGGATGAATTCATGAGCAGAGCGGCCTGTTTTCCCTCTATACAACACAGGATAATGATCTTTGAGGCGCTCCATCATGTAATTGGCATTCAAAATCGCCAATTTGGTTGCCTGTGTGAGGCCATCTGGCCCCATCATGCGAATATACGCATGAGAGATGGTTAGTATGGATGCACTTCCCCATGGAGCTGCAGACACGGCAGAAATTCCCAACTCTCCACCCGTTTGAGTGAGTGGATGTCCTGGTAGATAGGGTGCTAAGTCCTTGGTTACCCCGATAGGGCCCATTCCAGGCCCACCACCGCCGTGCGGTATGCAAAAGGTCTTGTGCAAATTCAGGTGGCACACATCCGCGCCAATGGCTGCTGGGCTTGTGAGTCCAACTTGCGCATTCATGTTGGCTCCATCCATATACACTTTGCCACCATGTTCATGAATCAAGGCGCAAATGTCTTGAATATGCTCTTCAAACACGCCATGAGTCGATGGATAGGTCACCATGAGCGCCGATAGATTGTCGGAGTGCTCCTCGACGTGTTTTTTTAGATCCTCAAAATCGATGTTTCCTTGCTCATCACACTGCGTAACCACCACATGCATCCCTGCCATGACGGCGCTGGCTGGATTGGTTCCATGTGCAGACGATGGGATAATGGCAACATTACGGTGGTGATCCCCACGTTGACGATGGTATTCACGGATGACCATGAGCCCTGTGTATTCTCCTTGTGCACCCGAGTTGGGTTGCAAAGACACCGAGTCAAATCCAGTAATTTCTTCTAGCCACGTCGAAAGCTCGTCAAACAACTGAGTATACCCCTTGATTTGTGAGCTAGGTGCAAAGGGGTGAATTCCTCCAAAGGCTTTCCACGTCACAGGTATCATCTCCGTGGTGGCATTGAGTTTCATGGTACACGATCCTAAGGATATCATGGAGTGAGTCAGGCTCAGATCCTTGTTTTCAAGGCGCTTCATGTATCGAAGCATTTCATGCTCCGTGTGATATTGATGAAACACCTCGTGATCCATAAAGGAGCTCGTTCTTTGACTCTCCAGCGGCGATGCTGAGGAAACGGAGCTTAGCTCAGGGCCTGAGGATAGAAGACCGGCTTGATGGAAGAGTTCCCATAACACCTCAACATGGGATTCTTCTTTGGCTTCATCGAACGTGACCCCAATATCACCATTGTCGAAGTAGCGTAAATTGATGCTTGCCTCTTCAGCGGCTTTACGTATATGAGCTGCCTGGTCGGGTGTCGCCTTGACACGGAGCGTATCAAAAAAGGCCTCATGACGTATGGAACATCCTCCTTGCTTGAGTCCGTCAGCAAATGCTGCCGTCAGCCCATGGACTCTAGCTGCAATCCGTTTTAATCCATCAGGGCCATGCCAGACACCATAAAACCCAGAAATTACCGCAAGAAGTACCTGGGCTGTGCAAATGTTGGAAGTTGCTTTTTCCCGCCTAATGTGTTGCTCGCGAGTTTGCAATGCCATGCGATAGGCAGGGTTCCCATCGACATCTTTGGTGGCCCCTATAATACGTCCTGGAATTTTGCGTTGGTACGTCGAACGGGTCGCAAAAAATGCTGCATGAGGCCCACCAAATCCCATAGGTACGCCAAAGCGTTGAGCCGATCCTACCACAACATCAGCACCCTGCTCACCTGGGGGTGTTAACAACACCAAGCTGAGCAGGTCGGCGGTGACAACGGTTTTCACATCGTGTTCGTGACCGGCGTCAATCATGGGGCTTATGTGTCGAACTTGTCCATCTGAATCGGGGTAAGCCAGCACCATGGCGAAAACGTCTGGGTTGGTGACATCAAACTCGGTAGGGTCTTGGATAACTAATTCGATTCCCAAAGGTTGTGTGCGTGTTTCAAGCAAAGCATGTACCTGAGGATGACATTGAGAGGAGACCAAACAGGTTGTAGCTTCCTTTTTTGAGCGTGGCCTAGCATCGTAAAGCATGGTGACACCCTCGGCTACAGCAGTGGCTTCATCAAGAAGGGAGGCGTTGGCCAGTTCCATACCTGTTAGATCGCTGATCATGGTTTGATAATTGATCAATGCCTCCATACGGCCTTGAGCAATCTCAGCTTGATAAGGTGTGTATGCTGTGTACCATCCTGGATTTTCAAGAATATTTCGCAATATCACGCTCGGCATGATGGTGTCAGTGTAGCCCATCCCGATGAACGAGTCAAAGACATCGTTTTTGGACGCAATTTGTCCAATTTCCTTAAGATACTCTTGTTCAGATACAGCTTGAGGGAGGTTTAACTCTTCCTTGAGCCGAATTCCTTTAGGGATGATTTCATTTATTAAGTCATCCAGTGAGGATGTTTGTATTCGTTCAAGGAGGGGTTGAAGTTTGTCGTGGTGTGTGCCGTTATGACGCTGCTCAAACGAGTCCTTGGGAGGGATCATGTGCGTTGTAGCTCTTGTAAAAACTTAGATTTAGGCGTTAGTGCTCGTCTGCCGATAAGCTTGGCCTTATGAGTTACAAAAGATACAGTTTTTTCGTTTTCAGAGTTCCTGCGTCTCACCAAAAAATGGATAAATGTCATGTAAGATTCCTTAAAGGAGTTCAATAGAAGAGTTAAAGGCAATTTTCTTGCGTGTCAATAGAAAGTTGTAGATATTTAGCCATGGTTAAAAAATCTGCTTTTCTCATAATCGACACTATATATATAGTCGACACCATGAAATAAAACGATGACTGCAACACTTGCACTTAATTTGCCTTTTTTAGACAGTTGGTTTTTTGAGCTCCATCCCGTGATTCAAGCATTGATTGCGGGGCTATTCACATGGACAATGACGGCCCTGGGCGCTGCAATAGTTTTTATTACGCGTGATGTGAGTTTAAAAGTTCTAGATTCATTGATGGGATTTGCTGCGGGTGTGATGATTGCAGCAAGTGTATGGTCACTTTTGATTCCTGGAATGGAAATGGCTGAGTCCCAGGGAATGAACCCACTCATCCCTGCCGTCGTGGGATTTCTTATTGGTGGTCTGGCCTTGCGCGTCGCCGATGCTTACCTGCCACACCTCCACCCCTCATTCTCCATGAACGAAGCAGAAGGGGTCCCGACTTCTTGGCGCCGATCTACGCTGTTAATGTTAGCCATGACCTTGCATAATATCCCAGAGGGGCTTGCAGTGGGGGTGCTGTTTGGTGCTGCTGCCTCGGGGGTAGACCCTACTGGAACAGCGACCATTGCAGGTGCCGTTGCCTTAGCCATTGGGATTGGCATCCAAAACTTTCCAGAGGGATTGGCCATTTCAGCGCCTCTGCGTAGAGATGGGATGAAGACCTCGCGAAGTTTTTATTATGGCCAGCTCTCGGGGGTCGTAGAGCCAATTTCAGCGGTAGTTGGAGCGGCCGCGGTGTTGCTAGTGGCACCATTACTGCCCTATGCATTAGCCTTTGCAGCTGGGGCGATGATGTATGTTGTGATTGAAGAACTCATTCCTGAATCCCAAAATCATGGCAATACCGATTTAGCAACCCTTGGGACTATGCTTGGCTTTACAGTGATGATGTTTCTTGATATTGCACTAGCAGGCTGAAACGGACAGGGTGAATCTGGCATACTGAAACAGACTGGCCGAAACGGACATGCTGAAACTTGCAGACCGAAACGGACATGCTGAATCTAGCAAACGGAGACCCTACAAATTCATCGAAAATGTGAGTCCAGCCCCACCCGCCATCGTTTGAACTCGAATGGCCTCGGTGATATCTACATGGAAGTAGGCGAACGCTAGATCAAAGACGAAAAGGAACGCGCCTTGTAAAATTAATGACTGTCCATAGCCTCGTAATCGTGAGGAATCGAGCCGCTTTCCTCGCTCAATCAAGCCATATCCTAACGCCATATACCCAAGGTCTAGCCCCGCATTAAAGAGTAAGATTTTATCAAGCCGAGATGCCTCCTGATAGCCCTGTTCTAAGGTCCAGGAACTTACGTCAGGAAGGGTCAATAGTGCTGCTGAGGCGATGGTAAGATTCACAGCATTCCACCCTGCATTCATTTCATGAAAGTATCGTGTAGTTCCTGACGTTTGGCTGCGAGCAAGGGATCCAGTGACGATATTTGCCAACGCCCAACCACCAAGAAGCTTCATTCCAAAGCGCATAGATTCTACATGTTGATCCAAGGGTGTTACTGTGGGCTCTTGTGCCTGTGCTAGTGGGGAGGCTAAGACAAGCCATCCAAGTAGACCCAAAATAACGGCATAAAGTGGTCGAGGAAGTCGTAATGCGTTGCTCATGATGGGATGCTCGTGGTTGAATATGTCAAGGTTGTGCATGCCAACCCTTTAACGGGTAAAATATGTCGATTGGGGTGGTAGACTGGCATGGGGAATCACTTTGTCTTCGGTAACGATGTAGGCTTCACAATCGTTTGGCACTTTCATATGGTGAAGCCCTGTGAACTCTCCGAAAGCTGGAAGCATCAGGTGGTCCTTGGTTTCAAAAAAGCAAGGTAGCGTGAGTATTTGCCTTCCTGTTGAGCGAATCTTTATCCCGGGATGGAGATGACCGCAAAATCGAAAGGGAGCGCTGGAATCGTCCTGCTGGGCCGCGTTGGGCGATGTCGGGAAATGATCATCAGGCTCATGTGTAAAAAGAATGTCTTGGTGAGTCACCATGGGCACAACATCAAGGCCGAGTGATGAGTACAGTGATGGTTTGGCGATATCATGATTCCCCTGTATCAACGTACATGATAGCGACTCATTGGTTGCCAACCATTCTTTAAACTCGAACCACTCATCATTTGGCTGACTATGAAACAGGTCACCAAGAAACCATATCTCTTTGGGTTCGGTGCGATGAATCACACCGTCCAAACGCTCAAGTGTTTTTTGTTGGGACCCTCTTGGCACCGCGATTCCTTGCCTCTGAAAGTGTCCCACCTTTCCAAAGTGCAGATCAGCTACCAGCAAAATCCCTTCATCCTCCCAGAACACCCCTTTTTCTGGCAAGAGCCAGAACGATTGGTTACGAATGAGCTTCTTTATGTCGTTGGAGGTCATGCTTTGCTTGGTCCTGCATTTTTTGGATGCGTTGGGTCAGGGTTTCAGAGGAAACCTTACCGCGAAGTCGATCCACAAAGATAGGAAAAGCAAAAGGCGAAAAGCGTGGTGTTTTGGCCATGTGAATTGGTTGAGATTGAATCCGGTGAAGGACCTCCCGAATTCGGTTCTCTTCAAGCTGTGTTTGCAACACCTCATCCTGGGCTTGTTGCAAAAGAAGATGATCTGGTTCGTACTCTGACAAAACGTCATAAAGAAGACCACTAGAGACCTGCAGGTGTTTGGTCGAGGTCGTCTTGCCTGGATATCCTTGAAAAACCATCCCACTTATTCGTGCGATATACCGAAAATGGCGTTTTGCTAGCTCTGAGGTGTTGACACTTCGCTGCAAGTCACTGACCAATGACGTTGGGGAAAACAATTCGCGTATCCACGCTTCGCTCCATGGTAAAGGTTGATCGGTAAGAAGCTCAAAGCCATAATCGTTCATGGCAAGGGTAAACGTGATGGATTGCTGATCCGCGATTCGAGTCGCAATTAACGTACTCAGCCCTTCGTGAACAGCGCGCCCCTCAAAAGGGAAAAAGAAGGCGTGGTATCCCTCTTTAGATTGAGAGAGTTCAACAAGAAATCGATCATGGCTTGGCAGGGCCGACCGTTCGGCTTGGAGTTCCATTAAGGGGCGAATGGCACGTGTTTCTGGTGTGTTGAACTGCCCGCGCTCTAAATCGTTTAGCACACGTTGAAGCCCAGAGGATAAATTGGAGCTTAATGACATTCGTCCACCCAGCCATGAAGGAATGGACTTTGAAGCACCTTTTGCGCGCCGGACATAAACCGTCATCTGCTTGACGCGCACCAATTCAAGGTTTCGTCCCGCAAACCAAAAACAATCACCAGGCTCTAATTTGGCAATAAACCACTCTTCCACGGTCCCCAAAAATCCACCTGTGATGAATCGAACACGCAGCATCGCATCTGAAGAAATGGTGCCAATGGAGAGTCTGTGGCGAGTCGATACGCGTCGATTGGCCGGTTTAATGAGACCATCGGCATCCAACACAAGCTTTTGAAACTCTGGATACTTTTGTAGCGCATCGCCACCATGAATCAAATTAAATAAAACCCGATCCCATTGGGCACGTGTAAACGATTGGTAAGACCAGGTGGAGACGACTTCCTGATAAAGCTCGTTGGGATAAAATCCCCCACCAACGGCTCGAGTGACAGCATATTGAGATAAAACATCCATCGGTGCAAAGGGGGGTACACGATCCTCCAGGGCAGGATTGTCGATGGATTCACGCAAAGCCCCAGCCTCTATAAGTTCCAAAGCATGAGTCGGGACAAAAATGAGGGTGCTTTTTTGCCCTGGAGCGTGGCCACTTCGACCTGCCCGTTGCATAAATCGTGCAATACCTTTTGGACTCCCCACCTGAATGACACGGTCTACTGGGGAAAAATCGACGCCAAGATCTAAACTAGAGGTGCATACCACAATTCGAATAACCCCTTCTTTGATCGCCCCCTCAACCCAAAGGCGGATTTGCTGAGTCAACGACCCGTGGTGAAGAGCAATATCTCCAGCAAGGTCAGGTTTTGCCTCTAGCAATCCTCGAAACCATAATTCAGCTTGAGCACGAGTATTGGTGAATAGGAGCACAGATCCAGGTGGTTCAAGGTAGGGGAGGACTTGCTCTATCATCGATAATCCTAGATGGCCTGACCAAGGCAGTTCGTCGATACTTTCGGGAACCACGGAAACCATATCGATCTCTTTGGGATGATCTCCTGTAATGTGAACGGCCTGATTGGCACGCGTTTCCGATCCAAAAAGGACGTGTTTTGCCTCCTCCACATTTCCGATGGTCGCCGAGACCCCCCAACAGTTTAATGAGGGCTTTAGCGCTCGTAGTCTCGACAATACGAGCTCACATTGCGTGCCACGCTTCGAGCCCATAAATTCGTGCCACTCATCGACGACAACCCTCTCCACACTCTTTAATCCATCAACGGATCGTGCTGACGCAAAGAGGATATGCAAGCTCTCTGGTGTCGTGATCAAAATGGAAGGCATGTTTTGTTGCTGCTTTGCCTTTTGATTTGATGAAACGTCCCCTGTTCTTCGACCTACGGTCAAGGATAAACCGAGCTCGTGAATCATCTCTTGCATAGACGCTTCTAAATCTTTGGCTAATGCTCGCAAAGGGGTGATCCAAAGCAACTCAGGCCCTTTTGGTGATGGCTGCCCCATATGCTGCCTCTCAAGCTGAGATAAAAACAGCCCTCCAAGCATCGCAAGGGTTTTTCCACTTCCAGTTGGCGCTGTAAGAAATCCATCCTGGCCGTTTTGTTGTGCTGCCCAAGCCTCGAGCTGGAAGGCAAAAGGGCTCCACCCTTTTTGAGCAAACCAATCCTTAAACATCGCCCCGCCAGGACGTGATTGTGGGTCTTGGTGTGTCATCCAACGAGCCCTTTTTTTACAATCCATGCCCCAACGAGGAGCACCCCACTAGCATAGATCAACCCAAGACGAAATCGTGTACTCACAAATGCTGGGTGAAAAAACAGCCCATGGGACCGTCGATTCTTGAGTAACCATTTATAGTAGTAGTCACGCTGAGCATACCCCAAAGCCATCGTGACGTGGCCATGGATCAATGTCATGATCATAGGCAGAGCAAATACGACCCCCCCCGCATAGGCGAACCACTTAGGCAACCCAACAAATGTAACAAGGTAGGCATAGGGCCATCCAAAGAGGATTAGCAGAGGTACAGCAATAAACCAATTAATAAGACTGATGCGACGATAATTCGATTCATCGTGCTCGCGCGATGTCATTGTATAAGGATTAGGGTGCTAAAGGATTTGGGTATAACAGGATTAGGGTGTTCTTTTTTTCTAATTTAGAGTCTTCACTACCATGAAACCACGTCAAAGTGTAACCAATTCCGCTGGTTTGGGCCAAGCAACAACGCTGCATTACCCACACTCGCCCAAAGTCTGCTTATGACCGCTTCACAGCATCCCAAAGCCAAAAAAAGCCTTGGACAACATTTTTTGACCGATTCGTACGTGGTGGATACTATTGTAGAGGGGGTGTTGGTACGAAGTCAAAGAGCGTCTTATGACTCCAGTGTATATAGTACCTCCAGAGCATCTAATGACTCAAGCGCATCTAGTTCGTCGCTTAGCAAGTTGTCGCCAAAGAATGAGCCAACAAGACGACTTGTAGAGATTGGACCTGGGAAAGGGATTCTTAGCAAGCCTCTAGTCGCTTTGGGCTGGCCCACTACGTTGCTCGAAATTGATCCCCGAATGGTTGAGATTCTCCGCAAAGAGGTGATTCCTCATGCCGAGGGGCCTATTCAACTTCTTGAACATGATGTGTTATCGTCAGACTGGTGGCTTAAGGAGCGCCAGTGGGCAGACCACGTTGCTCCAGAGTCCACGTTAGAATTGGTTGGCAATCTACCTTACTACATTACAAGCCCCATCCTTTTTGCCATATTGGAGCGTCGCACCTCTATTGAGCGAGCAACATTGATGATCCAAAAAGAGGTAGCCGATCGAATTCTTGCCCCTGCAGGAACCAAAACTTATGGGATATTAAGTGTTCAGTGTCAACTCATGGCCTCGGTGAAACATCTCATGGACGTGCCATCCACGGCGTTTGATCCACCTCCTAACGTGGAGAGCTCTGTCATTCAATGTACGTTTGATAAGCCATCATTACCCTTTGACGATGCCATCTTAAAGAAGATTGTCAGAACCGCTTTTCAGCAGAGGCGAAAAAAGCTTTCTAATGCCTTGTCAACACTGCTTGATGTGGAAGCGCGCGAGGCTGCGACTCAACAACTGGGCTTATCGTTTGATCAACGAGCTGAGCAATGGACACCCGCTGATTATGCAAGTTTGTCAGAGTGGTACCAAAAAACGATGCGCTCATAGAGTGACATGCCTGACACTCTGACAACAAGGCACTGTTTCATGAACAAATTCATGAACAAACCTCCTTTGCCCCACTTTTGGTACGGAAGTTGCTTTTAGTTGAGTTGACCGACGTGATGTTCCGGCTGAGATGCAGTGGGACCTCTCCGGAGATATCAACGTTTTGGAACCGATTCAAAACACATTAAATCATAATTCCTAAGGAGTAATATTATGTCTTCAATCAAACCTCTCGCCGATCGCGTCTTGGTACGCCCAGATGCAGCTGAAGAGACCACAAGCTCTGGCATCATAATCCCAGATACAGCAAAGGAAAAACCACAGCGTGGAACAGTCGTCGCTGCAGGCCCTGGTAAAGTCGAAAATGGCACCAAAATTGAGTTAACCGTCAAGGATGGTGACAAAGTACTTTACGGCAAATATTCAGGAACAGATGTAACGGTTGATGGAGAAGATCTCCTCATTATGCGTGAGTCTGATATTCTTGGCGTACTTGCGTAACGCAATCATTGGAATCTATTCTAAAACACTAAAAAGGACAGAAACATGGCAGCAAAAAATATTCATTACGATTTAGAAGCACGCGATGCACTTAAACGTGGTGTGGATAAACTCGCAAACGCAGTTAAAGTCACGCTAGGCCCCCGCGGTCGAAATGTTGTGATTGAGAAATCATTCGGTGCACCCAACGTTACCAAGGATGGTGTTACGGTTGCAAAGGAGGTTGAACTCACCGATAAAGTGGAGAATAGTGGTGCACAGATGGTCAAAGAGGTTGCATCACGTACAAGCGATAACGCGGGTGATGGGACAACAACAGCAACTGTTTTGGCACAATCTATTATCCAACAAGGGCTAAAAAATGTCACTGCAGGGGCCAATCCAATGGACTTGAAACGTGGCATCGATACAGCTGTTGAAGGTGTCATTACCGAACTTCGCTCCATGAGTAAGGAGATTTCTGGCCGCGAAGAAATTGCCCAGGTTGGTACAATCTCTGCAAACAATGATAATGCGATTGGAAGCCTTATCGCAGATGCGATGGAGAAAGTTGGCAAAGATGGTGTGATCACCGTTGAGGAGGCCAAAGGTACGGAGACATATCTCGAGACTGTTGAAGGGATGCAGTTTGATCGTGGGTATCTCTCTCCATACTTCGTGACCAACTCCGATAATATGACAACGGAATTTGAGGCTCCATACATCTTAATCTTCGACAAGAAGATTTCAAACATGAAGGACTTGCTTCCTATCCTTGAGAAAGTGATGCAATCTGGCAAGCCTCTATTAATCATTGCCGAAGATGTTGAGGGTGAAGCGTTGGCCACACTTGTTGTCAACAAACTTCGTGGGTCACTCAAGATTGCCGCGGTGAAAGCGCCAGGATTTGGTGATCGTCGCAAAGCGATGCTTGAAGATCTTGCCATCCTTACTGGAGGCACGGTTATTAGCGAAGAGCGTGGCTACAAACTCGAAAATGCAACACTCGACTTCCTAGGTCAGGTAGATCGTGTGACCATTGACAAAGACAACACAACCATTGTTGGTGGAAAAGGCAAAGATGAGGACATCAAAGCTCGCGTTAATCAAATCCGATCTCAGATTGAGAATACTACCTCAGACTACGATCGTGAGAAGCTTCAAGAGCGTCTTGCGAAATTAGCCGGAGGTGTTGCAGTTCTCTACATTGGTGCAGCATCTGAGGTAGAGATGAAAGAGAAGAAAGCCCGCGTGGAAGATGCACTTCATGCTACTCGCGCTGCCGTTGAGGAAGGAATTGTCCCAGGTGGTGGTGTTGCGTTGCTTCGCGCACTCAAAGGTGCAGATGGTCTCAAAGGTGAAAATAGTGACCAAGAAGTTGGATTCGACATCATTCGTCGTGCACTACAAGCACCCCTTCGCACCATCGCGGCCAACGCAGGCGTCGAGGGATCTATCGTTGTCCAAAAAGTCCTCGACGGAGAAGGGGCGCATGGTTACAACGCACGTACGGAGGTCTATGAAGATCTTCTTGCTGCAGGTGTCATAGATCCAACGAAGGTGACACGTTCTGCACTTGAAAACGCTGCCTCTGTTGCAGGTCTACTCCTCACAACTGAAGCGATCATTGTGGAGAAGCCTGAAGAGAAAGAAGCGGCCCCAGCAATGCCACCTGCAGGTATGGATGGCATGGGCGGAATGGGTGGAATGGATTTCTAATCTACCCCTCCAAAAATGTAACCCCACGCTGGAAACCCGGTGTGGGGTTTTTTTATGCTTTTTGAGATTCTTTCTGGCGCCTACGTTCCGCTTTGCGACGTTTGTATTCCATCACCCAGTTCATGTGGAAGAACTCTATGGCGGAGGCCTCACATCCTTTCCAGGGTTTAATCATTTGTTCAAATTGAGCTTCTGTTGTTCGAGAAGGATCGCCGCCATGGCTTAGGATAATCCATTTACGGAGCCCTTTTTCTTCACCTTTGACTTTAGACGACGGGAAATAGGCCTGTGTGGTTGGACGGTAAAGCATTAAATCTTGCGCAGCTGTTGGGCCTATACCTCGGACATTGGATATCGCTTCTAAAAACTCTTTTGCCGAGGCCGTACGATCCAACCATTCGTGGTTTATATCACCTTCATCGAGTTGGGCTGCAAAGTCAGAGATATATTCCCCTTTTCGCCTTGTGGGGCCCATGCCTCGTATCGTTTCGGGGTCTGCGTTTTTTAGCTGAGCCGGTGTCGGCCACGTGGCCAGTGTTTGTCCTCCAAAAGGGATCAATTGACCATAATATTCACGAATCCTATACATCATTTTTTTGGCGGTAGGCTTATGTGACATTTGCATCTCGACGATGCGATTCACGGTATCCTCAAAAAGGGTGGCCCTAGACATTCGTTTGAGACCATACAGGGAGGTTAATAGTGGCCCCAACAGAGGATCATTGCTTGCTTGATCATACAGTGGGCGAAGGTCAAGCTCAGTTCCTAAAATTCTTGATAAAGACCGGTTTGCATCCTGAATCTCGTCTTTGGAAAGATCTTCATTGGTGTGAATAGCAAATTCGGGTGCGTCTGGATCCCCATTAAACTGAATGGTTACAACAACATTCTTTTCCCCAGCTCGAATGGGGCGGTGATATCCATTCTCAAAGATCTCTTCAGGATCATGTTCATGATCAAAATAGACCTGCATGTCGAGACAGAGCGTCCAATCGTGAGGAGGAATTGACTTTAGTGTCCAGTGAGACATGAGGAGCAATTTGAGTGAGTATTGTGTCTATGGGCAAAATAGGTGCAGCAAAGATTTAGCAGGGATATGGCAGGGATCCAAAAGAGGTGCAACTTTCTTGTCCACAGTTATCTTTCCACAGATATCTACTGAAACGAAAGTAGGTGTCGACTCGTTCAAGATGCACATTAAATCGTAAAATTATGTCTCATACTCTGCTTTGGTTTCGGCAAGATTTCCGTCTGGATGATCATCCAGCGCTCCTCCATGCTTGCACAACCCAGCAACCGATTCTCCCTGTAGTGATCGTGGATCCCCACTGGTTTAGCGCGACGCGTCTAGGAAGGCCAAAAATGGGTTCATATAGAGCGAGGTTTTGGAAAGAGTCTATTGAAAATCTTGCTGAACGTATCCAATCCATGGGTGGGACACTCATTGTGAAAGAAGGTGACACACCGAGTGTCATGGCAGATCTCGTTGATAAACATGATGTATCGGAAATCGTGAGTATGACCTATCCAGGTACAGAAGAAGCTGAGTTGGAAGAAAAAATTGAAGACTTGGTACCCACGACATGCGCCATCCAGTGGATCGAAGGGCATACCTTATTGCATACGGAGGACCTCCCTTTTGACATCGATGACCTGCCCAAAGTTTTTACACCGTTTCGAAAAAAGGTCGAAAAATCGTTCGAAGTTAGAGAGCCTATCGCCGCACCATCGTCTATTTCGTGGGCTACTGATGCTTCAGGACCTACAGTCAATGAGGTACTCGAAAGCTCACAACTGACAGTCCATGCAGCCGATGCTGAGTATGATTCCAGAGCTGTATTACCCTATAAAGGGGGTGAGTCGGCTGCAATGGAGCGATTAGAACAATACATTTGGGAAGGGGATCATCTTAAGGTGTACAAGAAGACAAGGAATGGTTTGTTGGGGGCGAATTATTCCTCAAAGTTTTCTGCATGGTTGGCCAATGGATGCATTAGTCCACGTCGTATCTGGTCAGAAGTGAAGCGATATGAAGAGCAGAGAGTGAGCAATGAGTCAACCTATTGGCTAATATTTGAGCTTCTTTGGCGTGATTTTTTTCAATTTAGTGCTTGGAAGCACGGTGCCGCATTGTTTTATGCTGGAGGAATCCAAGGAAAAGCTGTGCACCAAGAAGCAAATATGGAAAGATTTCAACGGTGGGCTGAGGGGAAAACAGGCGCCGACTTTGTCGATGCGAACATGAGAGAGCTCAATGCAACTGGATATATGAGTAATCGCGGCAGGCAAAACGTTGCCTCATTTTTATCCCAAAACTTAGGAGTCGATTGGCGTATGGGAGCATCATACTTCGAAACCATGCTCGTTGATTACGATGTTGCCTCTAATTGGGGGAACTGGGCCTACAACTCCACGGTTGGCCATGACCCAAGAAATCGTCAGTTTGATGTGGAGCGTCAAGCCAAGATGTACGACAGCAAAGGGACCTATCGTAAAACGTGGTTACAAGGGACGTTATTTTGAGGATCGTCGCGTGATGGGTATGCGTAAAAAAAGAGATTTACCCTCAAAACTTTGCGCTACCTGTGGACGTCCATTCACGTGGCGAAAAAAATGGGAAAAAGTATGGGATGAGGTGCGATATTGTAGTGAACGATGTCGCAGAAACCGAACGTCCTAGCCTAGTTTTATGAGGTTTGCCGAGCTGGCCTTTCCCACAGCGGTCAGACAAACATTTACGTACCACATTCCTGAATCACTGGCACTCGAGCCAGGGGTTCGGGCATGGGTTCCCCTTCGAGGGGTGCATGCCATCGGCATGGTGGTGAAGATTCATGACACGGCGCCATCATTCAAGACGCAGCCCGTCATCAAGGCGCTGGATGTGGATCCTGTGGTGAGCCAGGACACGCTCCGACTCGTGGAATGGATCTCTACATTCTATTTTTGTAGCCAAGGTGAAGTGCTTCAGACGGCGCTCCCTTCTGCTGTGGGCATCGTTGCCGAAGAGAGACTCGTTCAAGTTCCAGTGAAGGATGCACCGTTGGGGGTTGACTCGCTTTCAGTTGCTGAGAAAACCTTGCTAGACGATGTAGATAGCAAGGGGAAAGAAGGGTGGTCTTTGGCTGGGCTAAAGAGAAAGTATCGAGGACGAGAGGAGGTCAAGGCCATTGCATCACTCAAGAAGAAGGGCTGGGTTCAGGTTATTCAAATCCCCAAAACGAAGGTTCGCTCCATGGATGAACCCATCCAAAACGGAGAACATCCAAATCCCCTTTCCACGGGTGACGTTCATAAAACCGGTGACGCTCATCAAATTGAGACCCCCATTCACCCCTTAACCCCGTCGCAAGATCAAGCTTTTGAACCGATCCAAAAGGCGCTTCAAAAAGGGCACTATCAAAGTTTTTTACTTCATGGTGTCACAGGTTCGGGTAAAACCGAAGTCTATCTCCACGCTATCGATCAAGCGTTAGCGACAGGAAAAGGGGCGATTGTACTCGTGCCTGAGATTGCACTCACGCCTCAAACTGTTGCTCGGTTTGAGCGTCATTTTGGGCCTAGATTAGCCGTCTTGCATAGCCGTCAAACCGATAAAGAGAAAGCAGGAGCTTGGCACTCGATTCAGAGTGGAGATGCCAAGGTTGTCGTGGGTCCACGATCCGCCATTTTTGCCCCTGTTGATCATCTTGGCGTGATTGTGGTGGACGAAGAGCACGACACGAGTTACAAACAATTTGATCCTGCACCGCGTTATCATGCCAGAGACGTTGCTTTGATGAGGGCATCGATTGAGCAAGCGGTGTGTGTGCTTGGCTCGGCAACCCCATCCATCACCACATGGGAGGGAGCCCAGCAGGGAAAACACACCCTTCTGTCACTGACTGAACGCCCTTTTGGGTCGATGCCAAAGGTCTCGATACTTCCCATGCAATCGTATCGATCGGCCATGAAGGGCCCTTTAACGGTGGAATTGTACAGTGCCATTGAGGAGTCCCTAGAGAGACAGGAGCAATCGATTATCCTGCTAAACCGGCGAGGCTCGGCCTCTTATATACAGTGCTCTTCTTGTGGCCATATACCCGAATGTCCTCAATGTTCTGTGAGTATGACTTACCATAAACTCAAGAACATGCTCCTTTGTCATTATAGCGGTCACGCACATCGTGTACCAACGCAGTGTGAGTCGTGTGGGAGCCAAGATTTAGAGCCAAAGGGAATGGGGACTCAGCAACTTGAAGAAGAGCTACAGACTCTCTATCCAGACGCTGTCATTCGACGGATGGACCGTGATAGCACCTCCAAAAAGGATGACCACGCGGCCATTTATCAGTCCGTGAAACAGGGGGAGGCCGATATTCTGCTTGGTACACAAATGTTAGCGAAGGGACTCGACTTTCCTAATGTCACAGTTGTTGGGGTCTTGCAAGCGGAAAACGAGTTGGCGTTTCCATCATGGCGCGCCTCAGAAAGACTGTATCAATTAATCAGTCAAGTGGCGGGTCGAGCAGGTCGTGCAGAACGACCAGGTCATGTCTATGTGCAGACCTATTTAGCAGAACATGAGGCATTCAAAGCGGCAGAAAACCATGATTACATGCGGTTTGTGAGTCATGAACGCGCGGTTCGTCAAGCAAGTATGTATCCCCCTTTTTGCAGAATGGTGACGTTTCATTTGAAAGGTCGCCAAGCCACGACGACCATTGAAAAAGCACAAGCATTGGGCCAAGCGCTACGGCAACATGCTGGGGAGTCTAATGTGTTGGGGCCGGCACCTGCGCTCATTGAGCGCATCCAAAACCGAACCCACTGGCAGGTGTCATTAAAAGTAGACCCACAAAGCAAAGCATCCCAACTTTATCCATTTTTAGACCGAATAATCCAGCAAGTGGAAGGGATCAAAAAACAAGGGTGGTCATCGGTTCGTTTGAATGTCGATGTGGATGCCGTGGATTGATTCCAAGTCAACCAAATAAGTCGTAAACTACGCCTATGAATTATACGTTTGTTGATGGTACAAGGCTGATTTCTGTGGTTGAGGCCATTCTTTTTGCTCATGCAGAACCATTGAAGGCACGTGAGCTTGCGGCTATGATCAACGAATCCGAGGAAGAGCTTTCACTCACGACCGAGCATATTGACGACATGATCGTAGAGCTCAACCAGCTGTATGATCAGAATGATGTTGCCTTTAGGATAGAGAAAAAAGGGGGTGGATACCGTTTTCTTACCCGTCCACAATTGCACCCATGGCTTCAAATGGCTCAAAATCAGTCTCGACGACGTAGATTATCGCAATCGGCACTTGAGACCGTCGCCATTATCGCGTACAAACAACCGATTACAAAGCCAGAAGTTGATGCCATTCGTGGTGTCGATTCAGGGTATGTGATCCGGCAGCTTTTGGAGCGGGAACTCATTGCTGTGTCTGGGCGTGCTGACTCACCAGGAAAACCATTGTTGTACAAAACATCCCCACTCTTTTTGAGCCATTTTGGCATCCAAAGTGTTGATGATCTCCCCAAACCTCGCGAAATCGAGGATTTACTACGCGATGATGACATGGCAGAGCATCGACAGGCATTCATCGAGTTTCATACCAAAACAGATGAAGAGGCCGATGAATCGCAGACCCCGCAAGAATAATACCCCATCATCCCGACCAAGTTCTACAAACCGCGGACCCAAGCGTGATGACCGCCCCAAGCGTGACGACCGCCCCAAGCGTGGTGCGCCTAGCTCGAAACCCTTTCGAGGCTCTAAACCATTCAAAGGACGCAAAACAGACTCACCTCGTAATGTCTCAAAAGAGTCCCAGCAGCGTCTTGACGATCCACAGAAACCATTTCGGCTCAACAAATTTATTGCTCATGCGGGGTTTTGTTCACGTCGCGAGGCAGATGAACTGATTTCTTCTGGACAGGTAAAACTCAACGGAAACGTTGTCACCGAAATGGGTATCAAGGTTACGCTCAAAGATCAAGTGGTGGTCAAAGATCAACCGCTAAAGCTCGAGCCCCATGTGTATATCCTGCTTAATAAAGGAACCGATACCATCTCCACGACCAGTGATGAGAAGGGTCGAAAAACGGTCATGGATGCTATTGAAGATGCGACAGGGTACCGGGTGTATCCTGTGGGTCGCCTCGACAGAAATACCACGGGATTGCTCGTATTAACCAATGATGGCGAACTAGCCCACCGCTTAATGCACCCATCATACAAAGTGAAAAAAACCTATGTGGCAACAAGTCGCGATCCACTGTCAGAAGAAGCGTTAGCTCAAATGAAATTGGGGGTTCCTCTTGAGGATGGAACCGCCAAAGCAGTCTCCGTAAAACGAAGTTCCACAGACCCTACCAAATTAACCCTAATGGTAGAAGAAGGGCGTAACCACCTCATTCGTAGGATGATTGCATACTTTGGCACAGAAGTGATACGTTTAAAGCGTACAGTGTATGCAGGACTCACCGATCGTGACATTCGTGTTGGTCGTTGGCGTTATTTAAAACCTAGAGAGATTGACGAGTTGAAACGATTGGTAGGGCTCTCATTAAAAGGGGAATAAAGACTCACGTGCGATGAACGCTCACGGGTTACGGGGATGGGTTTTGTTGATTGTGCTTGCTGCATCTGGCTATGCAGGTGCACTATGGCTTTTCCCCTCAATTCATCCTACTGGATTTGTTGAAAAACCAGCATCCAATGAGCGCAGAGAACGTACTCTTGATTATTGGACACAAAATTTAGGCTTTAATCAGCTCGAGAAATCGGGTACATCTAGGCTACGATTTCGTTCAGATTTGGTGAAAGCCATTCAGCGAAGTGGGCAAGAGCACCCCAATCCATTTGCATACTGGGAACAGTACATGGATGTTGAGGGAGAGCCACGACCGTCATTATTTGGAGGCGATGGTTCATCAAGATCCACAACGCTCATTTTTGAGTTTACCCAAGAGGGTCAGCTTGTAGCGTTTCGAAATCCAGGTCGGTGGTTGCCGGAGAGGCGTCTTGAGTACCCAGACACTCTTGACCAGCTCGTGACATCCGAGGCTGAGCAACAAGCCCGAGACTTCCTCAATTCTACCGTATGGTCGACGACCGACTACGCACTGACGTCGTTTAATTCCGTAGCATACGATCAAGAAACGGTGGCGTCATTAACCTTTAGTAGTGACTCAACCTACCCAGGTGTAGAGCAATCCTTGCGTGTGGATGTGACAGCAGGAGGTGAAGTTGTTGCCCTTGAGCCAAGTGTGTCTATTCAAATAGCAGAGGGAGGGGTTTCTGAAGATTTGATTGAGGCGGTGCTCAGAGGATTGCTCATTGTTGGCTTTGCCGTATGGCTACTCTACAGGCTCTACACGTTAATACGTGCCCGCACCATCGACATCCAATCCTCTATCATTTACGCCTCCATCATTGCATTACTATTCCCATTGATTCAAATCTCAACCACGTATGCATCGTTTTTATCCGGAGAGATTCAACCTTCATTGATTGAAGGGGCTCTCTTTGTTGTCGTATGGGGGGCTCAAACGGCCATTGTATCGGTGATCTTCTTTTTGGTTTCTGGCGTGGGGGAGTCTGTGACGCGTTCGACAATGAGTTCAAAGCTTCAAACTTTGGATAGTTTGCGCACAGGTCGCTTCTTTAATCCATTGGTAGGGCAAATGTTGGTTCGATCTGTACTCATTGCAGGCGTCTTGTTGGGAGGCGTCACCGTCTTACTTAGCCTAAACACGGGTCGAGCGATAGGTCTTCCAGAGATGGTGTTCTCTGATCAATACACCTTTCACTATGTTTTTTTCAGCTTGGAAATGGGCCTTTTTGCCTTAATTGGGACGCAAGCATTGTATCTCAACGCGTATCAATCGCTGTCAAAATGGATGCCATGGAGATGGGTGACAGCCTTTCTGGTCTCGTTGATTTATGGCGTGATGGGGTTGGCCCAAATCGATATCGGGCCTCTGTGGATGGAGGTGCTGGTTGGAACGCTGGTTGGGTTGGGCGTTACGATGACGTACATCCGATTTGATTTTTTGCACGTACTCGCGGTGCAAATTTTGTTTTTGATGGGTGTGCATGCCTTGGAGTCGTTTGCCATCGGTGGCATGGAAGAGATGTGGTTATTCTACACATTTTTGGGACTTATTGCGGTGAGCTTAACAGTAGGGTTATCGGCGATGGCTTTTGGGCAAGATCCTACGATGATTGAACGGTATGTGCCTGATTATATGGATGAATTGGCTCAACAGGAGAGAATGTCCAAAGAGTTATCCATTGCTCAGGAGGTGCAAGAGTCGTTTTTGCCAACACAAATCCCTGACACTCTTGGAACAACGATTGTAGCTCGTTGCACCCCGGCAAGTGAAACAGGTGGGGATTATTATGATGTCATACGGATTGATGACGAAAAGCTTGGTTTGGTCATTGGTGATGTGAGTGGTAAAGGGATCCAAGCCGCGTTTTTCATGACCTTTATCAAAGGTATCCTGCATGCATTAGCACGATCCCAAAACTCAACGGTCGATGTTGTGACACGGGCTAATGCCCACTTTCGGGAGAACAGCCCTGGGAAAATGTTTATGACATTGCTGTACGGGGTCCTTGATACAAAAACACAGACATTTCGCTTTACAAGGGCAGGCCATCATCCATTATGGGTTCAAAGGGCTCAAACGGGCGTGGTGGATGAATATGTACCCGATGGTGTTGCGATCGGCATGACAGATTTAAATGATGCCTCCGATTGGCTTGAAGAACAGGAGGTCTCGCTTCAACCAGGGGATCGACTTTTTATGTTTACCGATGGAATGACCGAGGCACGAGATCGCCATGGGGTAGAGTATGGAGAGGTGCGGCTCAAACGAATGATTGAGCAATACGCTGAGGTAGAGACCAAAGAAGTGGTTGCACGACTATTTGAGGCGATTGAAGAACTAGATCGCCATTCCAAGCCGTTAGATGACATGACATTGCTTGTGGTTGAGATTCCAGGTTACGTCCGACATCCTCAGGGCGGGAAGCCCCCTAAAGCGCTTGCTGCTGATCTTGGTGCGTAAGTGGTGCATAAATGGTGTTCAATAATGGGTGCATATTGTTGGGTGCTTAATGTTGGACATGATGCAATGGAAGAAGCTTGAATTTCGTTATTCTTTATGCACAACGATCGGGCGATGCTCTTGTAGATTATGCATCCACAGCCCAAGCGTCCACAACCGATGAACGATATGATCCAACGACAACAAAGAGTATCTCAGACAATCCATCTTGGGTTGACATGCGCATTCGTCAGCGCGATGTTCATTCTTGGTGCGTTGTCCGTACCTAGTCTGGACGCCCAAGCGCAAGCCTTGGAAAAGAATACGGCGACGGCATCTGACGCCATTGACGAAGGGGCGTCGTGGGATGATGTGAACTGGGTACCTTTAAATGAAGCTTTAGAGAATGCCTCTGAAGATCGCCTGGTGTTTATCTATGTTCACGCGACATGGTGCCCATACTGTGGTCGAATGAATACCGAAATTCTCCCTCGGTCCGACATTCAAGGATTACTTTCCGAACATTTTGAGGCAGTGCGAATCGATACAGATAGCAAAGAGGAGGTGCAATATTTTGATCAATCGTTTACCGAGGAAGAATTTGCTGCAGCGTTACAAAACGAATCCCTTCCGACGGTTTATTTTATGACTGCTGAAGGGAACGTTTTGGCTCATCAACCTGGGTTACTACCCGTGGACGTGATGGCGAAACTCCTCGAATTTTTAGGCACAGGTGCCTATCAGACCACATCGTACGATGCCTTTGAGCCAACGGTGATCCCCCAAACCGAAGAAAATCCATAAAGCAGCATGAGCCAAGAACAACCCTCCAGACTTGAGCAATTTAGAGCCAAACGATCTGCCCAAAATGATAAAGTGATGTCTCTTGATCATCTTGGGGTAAAGAGGTTCTTCAACTTAGATACCACAACGTATAAAGATGGGGCTTTATCCTCTCAAACAAAGGAGTTGTTAGGGCTGGTGGCATCCGCTGTGCTTAGATGCAACGATTGTATCGATTACCACCTCGAGCAATGTGCGAAAGCGGGTTCGACAAAAGAGGAGATTGTCGATGCACTCAATGTTGCGCTCATCGTTGGGGGCTCTATCGTGATCCCACACTTTCGCCACGCGGTGGAGACCCTTGAGTTTTTGGAAGAAGAAGGAGCGCTGTAGCCAACGAGCCTTAAGAGAGCTTCACACACTGGGAGTTGCCCATTCTGGGCGTTGCGCCAACATGCCATTAGCCCAATGATTATGCCAATTGCACGATGGTCTTTCCTGGACCACCCTCATCATACGGTGCGACACGAAAGGATTGAATATCGGTTCGCTTGGTGAGGGTGTCTTTTACACAGCTCATCAACACCCCGGTCCCTTTGCCATGAATAATATCTACCCGCGAAAGCCCTTTGGCTAACGCCCTATCAATGTACTGCGTAATGTCAGCTTCCGCTGCGTTAGCTCGCTTGCCCCGAATATCGAGCTCGGTTTTAACATCAAATGCCCCAGACTCAGTCCCTTTTGGCGAGGAATCCAGCGACATTCGTTTTACAGTACCCTTAGAAGACTTTTTTGTGACCTTCTTTTTTTTGGTTTTGGGTAAACGAAGCCGGTCAAATTGACTTTTAATTTGGAGCCCATTCATTTCGACGACAGCAAATCGGTCTGTGATGTCAACTAAAATTCCAGGGGTCTGTGACCCAACCAAGCGAACCTCTGTCCCGATTGGTGGCAGGTCCTCCTTCTGAAGTGAGGCAGCCTTAGCACGACCTTTTTTCCCTTTGGACGCCTTCCCTGTCCCATTTTTAGGGATAATGGGCTCGGTATCATCGTCAGGTGACGTCGAGCGTTTACCACGTTTTGCCGCCCGTTTGGCCTCGATTTCATCGAGTGCCTTTTGACGTTTATCAAGCTTTTTCTTCAATTCTTGCGTTTCGTGTACTCTCTTCTCGAGTTCTTGGAGAAGTGACGATAGTTCACTGGTTTGTGTACCCAACAGCTCCCGAGCCCGTGTTGTGACTGAAGATGGCACCCCCATGCGTGAGGCAATCTCGAACGCATAACTACTTCCTGGTGTGTTTTTGTGGAAATTGTAGGTTGGCGATAGTGTCTCTTGATTAAACTCCATTGCTCCATTGACAACACCCTCGGTGGCATGCGCAAATAATTTTAACGACCCATGATGCGTTGTCGTAATGACTCGCGCTCCGCGCTCAAGACAGGTTTCGATAAAGGCTTGAAAAAGGGCTCCCCCTTCCTCTGGATCGGTACCCGTGCCTGCCTCATCAATGAGCACAAGAGACCCCTTCATGGGGGATTCCAAGGTATCTTTCATCCATTTTAACCGTGAACTAAACGTGCTGAGGTCGTTTTCGATCGATTGCTCGTCCCCAATATCGACGTAGAGTTGTTGGAGTTTTGGGAGGGTTGAATCTGGGTCCAAAGACAACGCGTAGCCACATTGATGCATCACACAGAGTAATCCAACCGTTTTCATCGCCACAGATTTCCCCCCTGCATTGGGACCTGTAGTGATTAAAACCCGTTCCGAGGGATCTAATTCAAGGTGAAGGGGGACGACGGTCATCTCTTCTTGGGTCGACTCCTTGGCGAGCAAAAGGGTTGGATTTTTTGCTTTTTTTAGGCGTAGGGTTTCGTCTGGCGATAATGCAGGACTCACACCATCCCACCGTCGACTCAGTGTCAACATCCCTTGCATGCCATCGAGGAATCCGAGTGTCGCTTCGTTTGTCTCTAACTCATGTCGATATTGACCGATTTTAGCGGTTAATTCTTTCAAAATTCGTTCAACTTCTCTTGTTTCTCGAATATTGAGTAGCCGAATGTCATTATTGAGGTCAACAACCTCCTTTGGCTCTACATAACTGGTTTTGCCTGACCCTGAAATATCTTGTAACAAACCATCAACCTGGCGTTTGTGCTCAGAATAAATGGGAATCACAAGGCGGCCTTCACGCAATGTAGCCCCTTCCTCTGGTGCCATCCCTTTAGATCGAAGCCGCTTGAGCATACGGTCCACGACGCTTCTGATTTTTTGCTTCGTTTTTTGAAGATCAGACCGAATGGCACGAAGCTCTTTACTAGCGTCATTTTTGACCTCAGCCCGATCATTGATCACCCCATTGATGGAAGCCTCAACCTCTTTTAGCTCATGTAATCCCCTCAAAATGGGCATAAAGGTAGGCATGTGTTCCCGATTCGAAAGCAATTTCGATCGAATTTTGCGAGCGACCACGACATGTTCCCGAATCTGGTAGCATTGGATGGCCGAAAGCATGGCTCCTTGGATAGACGTACGTTGTAATGCCTCCTGAACATCGTCCAATCGTGAAAATGGGAGAGATTGTCCGGTAGACGCGAGCCACAAAAGTTCACCCATTTGACTGCGTCTTTCATCCAGTGCACTGTCTATCGATAACGGTTGTAACGTACGAATCCATTGACGCCCAGTAGGTGTGTACAGGTATTTTTCTGTCTCGGCTCGAATGGTTTCGAACCCAATTTTTTCTCGTACGTCAGAGGTTAATTGCATACGTCGTAGGACTAGAGAAGGTTTTTGTTGGTGAGTCTTTGGTCATTGCAACGTTCAACATAACCAAGTAAGTTCAGTCACACATTCATCGCAGCTCATGACCCTAAGTTACACCTGGCTTTGGACATCGGGATATTAGCACTTTTTGGCCTTCTAGCGGGAATTGCAGCCGGATTTTTTGGGATCGGAGGGGGTATTTTGTTCACCCCAGCATTCTTTATCCTTTTCCAGGAGGTAGGGGTTCAAGACCCCATTCCATGGGCAATTGGGAGTTCATTATTCTGCACGTTTACGGCCTCATGTAGCTCGACCTGGCAACAATACCGCTCCAACAATCTCTTCTTACGAGAAGGTTTCCTCGTTGGGATTTTTGGTATGGGGGGTGTCTGGATGGGAAAACAAATCACCTTATCTCCGTACTACTCAGAAGATATTTTTATCCCCTTTTTTGCCATTTTAATGGCCATAGTGGCTGTTCTTTTTTATTTAAAACCAGAGTCTGAGTCAACTCCATCAGTGATTGAGGGTGTTCAATCGTCAAAAAGGCTTACGTCTAAGGATGCAAAAATGGGACTCACCGGCTCATTTGGAGGATTCTTGGCGGCACTTGCAGGTATTGGAGGAGGAGTTGCCATGGTGCCTCTAATGAACCTTGCTCAAGGTGTTCACCTCACGCGAGCTGTGAGTATCTCATCAACCGCTATAGTGATGATTTCGTTTTCAGGTGCGCTTCAATTCGCGTTGACCACCCCTTCTCCACAAGATCAAGAGCTCCTACAATGGAGTCTTGGATATTTAGATGGAGCGACGATACTTCCGGTATCCGTGTTGACATGGGTAGGTGGTGGGATTGGTGTCCGGCTTGGTAAACGTGCCTCTGTTCGGATGACGAGTCTAGGCTTTGCCTTGTTAACGGTGGTTGTCGCGCTCACGATGATCTCAAGACTCCTGTAATATCACCTCTGCTCATGCCACGCTTATTTGTGCCACATTCGCTTATGCAATGGTTGCAGCGCACCAATGTCTGGTAGTATAGCTCCACAAAAAATGCATTAAAAAAACATGTATAAAAAAGGGGAGTACCCATCACGATACTCCCCTTCGCTTTAGCAATCTAAAGTGAGTTACTTAGTCCATAATGCGGCGTAAAAAGGCTGGTTGATCTGAATTGGACTTATCAATTTTTTGCTTGCCGACTCGGGCATGAAAGCCCTCTGTGGAAGGGCTCGACGAAGACATCTCTTTGGATGGTTCTGGAGATGCTCCAGCAGATTGGCTTTCGTATGACGGCATGTCGTGTGATGGCATTTCGTGTGACCGCATTGCGTCCCTTTGCATTGCTGTCTCTTGCGTGGTTTGTTCCTGCATCGTAGGCTTTTTCGCAGTTGTTGGCGAATGCTCACCCATGTTGCCTCCCCGTAGAGCCGTTGAATCCATTGAGGTCAATCCATTGCCAATGTGCGTTTTAAAAACAGGATTTGCTGTTGCATGGTAGGGTTCACCCGAGGAAGCCCGTTGCGCTTCTGCAGTTCCAGCTTCTTCATTGGCTACATGCTGTCCTTGAGAGAAGCGCAGGTCACGACGATGAATTGCAGGTGCATCCAGGTTTTTGAGATTTTGCTCCCCTTTATAAAAGTCTGTGGACTCAATTTTCATATCCATCTGATGTGGATTGGTGTGAGAAGGGGTTAACGCTGCTTCTTGAGGGGATCCTGACGTCGCATTAGAGGGTTGTCCAAGTGTTTGTCCAACTCCTGTTTGTGATGGTTGAGATGGTCCTTGAGCAACACCATTAGACGACGTGGGTGTGTAGAGTGCGGGCCCCTGCATTGGGGGATTGGCTCTCGTTGATGACGGCGTTGGCGCCTCAGGCTTACGATGTGTTGAAGCGCCCGTTTGATTTGATCGATTCATATGATTAAATAATGCCTGCTCCTCATCGAACCCAGTTGCGATTACGGTCACGCGCATCTCCTCACCCAGTGAATCATCAATCACCGTTCCCAAGATGATCTCGGCATCATTACCAGCTTCTTGTTGAATGACACTTGTGGCCACACTTGTTTCGCGCATGCCAAGTGTTCTCCCTGCCGAAATATTGACTAAGACATTTCGTGCCCCTCGAATACTCACTCCATCCAATAGGGGGGAGTGAATGGCTTCATGAGCGGCAATTTCGGCACGCTCTGGGCCTGCTGAGGCGGCTGACCCCATGATAGAGGCACCACCATTGAGCATGGTTGTACGAACGTCAGCAAAATCGAGATTAATTAAACCTGGAAGTAGGATCAGGTCCGAAATCCCACGCGTCGCATTGTATAGCACACTATTGGCCAGGCCAAATGCATCAACCATGGAGGTATCTTCATCAGAAAGCTCTAGCAGGCGATCATTTGGAATCATAATAATGGTATCACAATTAGCCTTAAGCTCGGTGAGCCCTTCCATAGCATATCTCTTGCGGCTAGCACCTTCCATGTCAAAAGGCATAGTCACAATTCCCACAGTCAGCATTCCTTTACGTTTAGCCATGCTTGCCACAATTGGAGCACCCCCTGTTCCGGTGCCACCTCCCATGCCGGCCGTAATAAATACCATGTCGGCACCTTCGATGAGTTGTTCCACCTCATGGCGACTCTCTTCCATGGCCTCCTTACCAACTTCGGGTCTTGCTCCAGCGCCTAAGCCCCCCGTAATATTGGAGCCAATCTGCATCTTTTGTCCGGCATGATTCGATTTAAGTGCCTGAGCATCGGTATTTAAAGCGATGTACTCAACGCTATCCAATCCTCGACTAATCATATAGTTGATGGCATTGCCACCCCCGCCCCCAACACCGATGACTTTAATTTTGGCGGAGTCAATGTTGTCTTCGTCAAATTCAAATCTTGAGGGTTCTGGTGCTGGTTCAGGCGTCGGCTCAGCTATTGGCTCAGGTATTGCCATTCTCGCTTGCGCAGGTTCAGATACTGGCTCAGCTATTGGCTCAGGTGCAGGTACTGGTCCTGTTTCTTGCATGCCTAGCTCGTCCTGCGTCTCTTGCGTGCCTTGCTCGTCTTGTTTGTCTTGTGTGTCTTCGATAGGGTTAAACTCAAAGGGTGCCATAAGATTGCGTTTGTTTGTGTGCTAATGTTTATTGTCTTTTGTGTTGTTTTGTGTCGCAGCTTAGAATTCAGAAAACCATTTTTTCATGCGGCCAATGAAGCCATCGCTCCACACCTCCATACTCTTGCCAGAAGCTTGACCACTTCCTTGACCAGATGACCCGCTGTTGGCAAGCCCCATGGCAATAGCGTGCTGGACAAGTCCCACAGCCGTTGCATAAATGGGGCTCGAGACTTCTTGGACCAATCCTCCACCCAGCGCAGATGGTTGGCCAATTTTTGAGTCCATTCCAAGCACCTGTGCTGCCAATGGACAAATATTTTTGACCAAAGACCCTCCACCCGTAATCACGATGCCTGCACTGATGGCCTCGCCATAACCACTGCGTTTGATTTCGATGCCTACAATCTCCAAGATCTCCTCCATGCGAGCCTGAATAATGCGCGCCAAAATCCCCTTGCTGATTTCCTTTGGAGGTCGTCCGGCGATACCTGGAACCGTAATCACATCGTCCTCTTGCACCATATCTGCATAACATTCTCCATACTGATGTTTGAGACTCTCCGCCTGTTCATCCAATACACTCAGCCCTACTCGAATGTCATCGGTCACTTTTTTACCAGCCACGGCAATCACAGCGGTATGTCGAATCGTATTATCGCGGAACACAGCCACATCCGTTGTACCCCCACCAATATCGACCAGGGCTACCCCGGCACGTTTTTCTTCTTGATTGAGCACCGAGTAGGACGAGGCCAAGGGCTCTAGGATAATATCAGCTACTTCATACCCTGCGCGCTCCACACATCGGTAGATGTTCTTCGCAGCCGACACCAATCCCGTAATAATGTGCACCTCACCCTCCATTCGAACGCCCGACATCCCAATCGGGTCACTAATCCCATCTTGTCCATCGACAATAAAGTCTTGAGGAATCACATGTAGAATCTGCTGATCGGTCGGCAAGAGAACCTTGCGACAATCCTGTAGTAACCGATCCACGTCCGCACGGGTGATCTCTTGATCCTTATTATTAATGGTAATGACCCCCTTGCTCGAAATGCTTCGAATGTGATCACCGGCAATACCCACATTCACGGCATTCACCTTGATACCGGAGGCCAGCTCAGCTTCCTCAACGGCTGACTTGATGGCTTGGACCGTACGGTCAATATTCACGACTACCCCGCGGTTCAACCCATCACTTGGGGCTTTTCCTACGCCAAGGATATGGACGCTATGTTCGTCGTCAACCGACGCTATTATAGCGCAAATTTTTGTGGTACCGATGTCGAGCCCGACAACGATGCGATCGTGATCATTCATGAGGAACCTCCTGAGCGTTTTGGGAGTAGTTGAGTTTGAAGGTAATCGGGATTCTCTTTGACGACGACTTGGCCCGCATAGCGTAGGTCAATCGTATGAAATGTCTGCATGCCACGTCTTAACGCTTCATTCGCGTAAAATTCTGTCCACTTCGCTAAGGCAGTCTCTAGATTGGAGGTGCCAAAAATGAGCTTAACCCCAGCCTCATGACTCAGTGCGATAATGCCGTCTGTAGGGTGGTGACCGACCTCACTGATGCTTGACCAAACCGTTGGATACTCTTGGGCCATCTCCAAAAAAGATCCCAAAGTGTAGAATGCAGATGGGTTGAACCGCTCCGAGGTTCTATCACTGGCATCAAATCCAACAATCAAAGGATAGGTTTGAGCGCTGGTTTCCTTGTAAGGTAGAAAGACTCCTTCTGTCGAAACGAGCTTAGGTGTTGTCCCATCCAGCCACAACCCAATAGCATTTCGATCTTCAATGTCCAAGACAAGCGAACCGGCAGGATCGACCCAATATTGAGCTGACTTTATCGCTGCAAAATCTTCCAAAGCCCCGAGTACATCCTCTGAGGCAACCGAATCTGGATGCAGCCCCATGACGTGCTCCAAACGGGGGTAAATCTCATCCAACGACATCCTCTCCGATCCTTTGATTTGTAGGTCTCGAATTTCGCGGTGGGTCTGCCATTGTAGCGTGAGCAGTGTGATGGCTGTAGCGAGGCTCACAAGCAAAGCGATGGATGCCGCAATCTTCCCAGTTGAACGAAGACGTTGTCGGGTGTTTTGCGATGATTTCGGGGTGGATGATGGCTTCGCAGAGGTGCCCATTTCCATCGGTGTTCCCATTTCAACAGGCGTTCCCATCTTCATCCTCGCTGAGGACTTCCGAGCCTTGTTTTTTTCAGTCTTTCGTTTTGAAAAGAGTCGTGAGAAAATACTCAAGCCTCACCCCCTTGCCACAACCTGGCAAACTTTTCACCATAACGGTAAATCGACCCTGCCCCCATGGTTAAGATCAAATCACCCTCGCGGGCTATATCCATTAAATAGGGGGGTAGTTCTTCAGGTGCACCCAAATAGTGTACTGATGGATGGCTAGCGTCCATTGCTGCATTGGCCACGAGCTCTCCGGTAACCCCTTCTATCGGGTTTTCCCGTGCGGGATAGACGTCGGTAATCACCACATGATCTGCATCCCCAAACGATGCACCAAACTCTGCGAACATCTGCTGCGTCCTCGAGTATAAATGCGGCTGGAAGACCGCAATCCGTCTTCGATCGGGCCACCCTTGTTTGGCCCCTTTTAATGTGGCTGCCACCTCAGTAGGGTGGTGGGCATAATCATCAATCAACAAGACACCCCTATGATCCATCTTGCGTTGGAATCGTCTAAAGACCCCACTAAATCGCTCTAACCCTTGTTTTATGGTCTGGGCAGGTATACCTAAATCAAGCGCAATAGATACAGCACCAAGGGCATTCAACACATTATAATCCCCTGGAACATGGAGTTGAAACACGCCCAATGGTTTTCCCATCGCCATCACCTCGAACGTGGTCGAAAACGCCTGTTTTTCTACATTAATGGCGTACACATCCGCAAAGGCATCCAAGCCATAGGTAATGAGTCGTCGTGTGAACTCTGGGATTAAGCTTCGTACTGTAGGGTCATCCACACAAACCGCCACAACACCATAGAAGGGGACTTTGTTGGCAAACTCGACAAATGCTTGCTTTACGTCGTCAATATCTTTGTAGATATCCAGATGCTCCGCTTCCACATTTGTGATAATGGCCATGGTAGGGGTCAGCTTCAAGAACGTGCGATCGTATTCATCTGCTTCCACAATAAGAAACTCACCTTTGCCTACGACAGCATTCGTTTTGTCAAAGCTGTGAACTCGTCCTCCCACGATAATCGTTGGATCCAACGCAGCATCTTGGATGATGTGGCCAAGCATGGTGGTTGTGGTGGTTTTCCCATGGGTGCCTGCAACCCCGATGCCTACTTTCATGCGCATCATCTCCGCTAGCATCTCGGCCCGCTTAATCACCGGAATGGAGGCCTCTATGGCCGCTTTTGTCTCCACATTCTCCGTGGCTTGCACAGCACTTGTGTAAACAACAACATCTGCCCCTTCAATATGGGAAGCGTGATGGCCTTGGTAAATGGAAGCACCCAAGGAGGTAAGTCGTTCGGTAGTCTCAGAACGTGCTCCATCCGACCCTGTGACATGATAGCCTTGGTGTAGTAAAATTTCTGCCATACCACTCATGCCAATTCCCCCAATGCCAACCATGTGGATGTGACGGGTGGTCCCAAAGCGGTGCTGGGGAATCGCGCCGTCAAGTGTCGTAGCATGATAAATGGAGGGCTTCAACGACTTCATGCATCCACCTCCTGAGCCGATTCACGCATACCTTTGGACGTGTTAGATTTTGGGGCAGATGCTTTCGTGTCTTTAAGAATGTGACGTGCAATATCGTGTGCTGCTTCAGGATTGGCCATGGCGTGAAGAGACGTCGCTAGCTTGGTCCGCTTCTCTTGGTTTGCCAATAGTTCTGACAGCAGAGTGGGTAGAGCATTCTCCATCGTTGACTCTTCCACCATGAGGGCAGCACCCTTGTCAACGAGACGTTGTCCATTTTTACGTTGATGGTCCCCAGCGACAACAGGTGAAGGGATCAAAATAGCGGCCTTGGATTGCAGCATAAGTTCGGTCAAGGTCCCAGCTCCTGCGCGAGAAATTACCACTGTCGCATCCCGATAGGCAGAGGTCATATCTTCGATAAACGGTGTGACGTGAAGATCTGGATGATCTGACACGTTCATATCCACGAGCATGCGTTCAACACCATCGATATAGGTCTTGCCACACTGCCATACGAAGGAAAAAGGAGCCTCTGAAAAGGAGGGGGCTGCATCATCATGGCCGTTTGCGACACCTGGCTCCGGTTTAAAGCCCAAGGTGGGTAACATCGATCCTATCTTTTGATTGAGCGAACCAGCTCCACCACTGCCACCAAGGAGTAAAACGGTAGGTTTTGATGGTTTTTGGGTGTGTGATTCGGACCCAGAGGGTTCAGACAGGTTTGAAAATTCAGACAGGCCAGAGGTTGCAGACAAGCCAGTACCCGACTCCTGATGGGGTATAGATTCAAGAAGTGATTGCCGAGTCGGATTACCAGTCACAGTTTGAGGAAGTCCTTTAAAATGTCCATCCAAATCCTCGAATGTCAAAAACAGATGTTTTGCTTGTCGAGCCAATAGTCTGGTGGTCACACCTGGATGAGTATTTTGTTCCTGGATGTACAGAGGTATGCCCAACCAGCCAGCCATTTTACCCATAGGCCCCGAGACAAAACCTCCACAGGCGACCACAGCATCAGGTTTTGTGCGGATGCACAACCAAAAACTTTGACACAAACTCACAACGATTTTGAGTGGTACCCAAAGATTTTTCCACCACTGTGTTCTTGAGATGCCACTAATCCACAACGAACGGATAGGGTATCCTGCTTTGGGTACGGCAGCCCACTCCATTCGATTTTTTGTCCCCACAAAGATCACGTCCAAAGAGTCCACCATCGAGGATAATGCATCCGCAATGGCAATGGCTGGGTAGACATGCCCCCCGGTACCTCCAGCTGACATAATCACACGTAGAGGCCCTGCATGGGTCGAGGTCGTTGAGTGATATGTGTTATTTGTCGTCAATTTTTGTGGTCAGTGGGTCGTAGATTAGTTTATCCGATGAAAAAGGGTTTGTCTTGATCTTTGTAAAGACTCTTGGAGATGTTCAATAAAATCCCTGCCATGGCTCCGGTAAAAAGGATGCTGCTACCCCCATAACTCATAAAAGGCATCGGGAGTCCTGTCACGGGAAAGAGCCCGACAGACACAGCTGCATGGACATACCCATACAACACGATAAATAACGTGCAAGCAAGCGCCGCTAGGGCTGCATCCGGCTCAGCTACCCCCATGGCAACACCCAGTACTCCTCGTAGGAGAATGATGGTCAATAGCCCAATCACGACAAGGGCTCCGATTAAACCATATTCTTCGGCCACGATCGCAAACAAAAAGTCATTATAGGGGGCAGGAAGAAAGTTACGCTGTGTGCTTTTTCCCGGGCCAACACCTGTGAGCCCCCCTTGGGCTATGGCAATCTGTGCTTGTTGAGCCTGATACCCTTCACCCCCTTCAAGTTCTTGACTGGGCAGCTCAACGATATTACCCACAAATTGTTCCACACGACTCGTCCGCTCAGCTGAGGAGGTAACCAATCCATAACCACCTATGCCCCCAAGAACGATGACAAGCAATAGTGTCCGAAATGGAACTCTGCCTGCAAACAAGAGTGCACAGGACATCAAGAAGAGAAGTCCAGCCGTGCTAAAATCCTCCAGGGCAATCAAAAAACAGGTAATCCCAATCCAAATCATGGCAGGGACAAAGGTTCTCGCGAAGTCTTTGACATAATCCTGCTTGGCAGCAATGAGGCCTGAAAGGGTGAGTAAAAGGGTAGAGGCAGCCAGTGAGGATGGCTGAAACGAGAATCCACCCACAGAAAGGGAGCGCTTCGCCCCAAACACAGTATCGCCAGTAAGCATCACTGCGATGAGCAAGACCCAACTTAGTATCAGGCCAAGCTTGCTCAGCTTCAAGGTCATACGATAATGGACTTTGGACATCACAATCATGGCGATAAACCCTAAGAAGAGTTTCAGAGCGTGATTTCCAAATAGCGCGGAGGCCGTTGTCCCTTTGGACTCTGCAAAAAACCCTACGGCTGAGAAGACGGCGACAAGCCCAAAAAACATCAGCAGAACGAACGCAGAAAAAAGAATTCTGTCGCTACTGGTGCGTTCTTGCGTCGTTCCATGATTCGAAACAAAGCTACGATGAACCGACCCAGATCCGGAGGATGTGTATAACATTATAGCGACAAGACCTCTTCTTTGAATGCGTTTCCTCGGTGTTCATAATGCTCAAACATGTCGAAGGACGAGCAACCTGGGCTCAACAACACGATCTCACCACGTTTGGCCAGCCGCTTTGCTTCGCGTACAGCATCGCCCATGGTGTGCGCGACCGCGATATCAGGAACTTGCCCGTTGAGTTCCTCCATGATGGTGTTTGCAGCCTCGCCAATTGCAACAATCGCGCGCCCCTTTGAGCGCAACTGGTTGTCCAACAATCGATAATCATTCCCTTTGTCTCGCCCTCCCAAGATCAAGGTGATAGGCTCTTGATAGCTGTCCAAGGCATACCAGACCGCATTAATATTGGTGGCTTTGCTGTCGTTGATGTAACGCACCCCATCAATCGTCGCAACAAGTTCAAGTCGATGCTCGACCCCTTCAAAGTGCCCTAATGCATCTTTTAACGCATCATTTTTGACATGGCGAGCCTTGGCTGCGAGTGCAGCAGCCATTCCATTGGCGTGGTTGTGATCTCCTGGGAGAGCAAGTTCATTCGTATTCATACGGAAGGGGTCTGTGTCTGGGATCTGAATGTGAAGGGTGTGCGTGGGTGCATGGAGTGATGCCCCAGGTTGATCTTGAGTTGAGGTTTTGTCGTTCTTCTGGCTAGATTTCTGGCCAGATTTCTGGCTAGAAAACGGATAGATCGCAGTCTCAGGGCTTCGAGCCTGCAATTCAGCAGCAATTGCCGCACATCGTGGGTCGTCCGCATTATAGATAAGGGTGTCACCCTGACTATGATGCTCCACAAGCCGAGCCTTAGACGCAGCATAGGCATCCATGCTTTGCTCATAACGGTCCAAATGATCCTCACTAATATTGAGCAGGATAGAGATATCAGGGTGGAACAAGTGCATGTGATCCAATTGAAAACTGCTTACTTCGAGGATGATATCTACCGGTTCTTGCGCTGGATGGTCCATGAAGTCCAGGAGGATATCGGAACAGGGGGTGCCTAGGTTGCCACCCACCCGGTGGACCTTACCTGCTTGTGTCCAAATATGGCTTAGCCACTTGGTCACCGTGGTTTTGCCATTGGTGCCCGTGACGGCAATGATGGCCCCACCATGAAGATGTTCGCGGAGGTGCCAGTAGGCCACATCTAGTTCCGAGACAACAGGCTTGTCAGCCGACAGGTACGTTTGCGTGATGGGTGCATCTGTAGGAACACCGGGACTCAGAACCAGCCAATCGCATGCCATGGCATCAGCGGAATGGCCACCATGTTCCCAGGCCACTTCGTGTGTGTTTAGGCGCTCAATTGAAGCCTCAGACACCGCACCAAGATCACTGAGCATCACCTCAAAGCCTAATCGCTTGAGAAGACAAGCCACCGCCACACCACTCCGGGCACCCCCAGCGACGGCCACTTTACCCGACGTGAGGGGAGCGTTTAACCGCTTGGATGTATGTAGTGAATCAGCCACCATCCTTTAGCGTAGTTTAAGTGTGAGAAGGCTCAACAAGCCCATTAAAATGGCTAGGATCCAAAACCGAACAACGATTTTGGGCTCTGACCATCCAAGTTTTTCGAAGTGGTGATGGATGGGCGACATCAAGAACACGCGCTTTCCTTCACCTGTACGGCGTTTCGTCCATTTGAAGTAGGTCGTTTGGATGATCACGCTGAGTGTTTCCATGAAAAACACACCACAAAGGATCGGTAGCAACAACTCTTTGTGCACCATAATCGCAAGTGCGCCCAGTGCTCCACCAACAGCAAGGGAACCCGTATCACCCATAAAGACAGATGCAGGGTGAGTATTAAACCACAAAAATCCAATACTCGCACCCACAAGCGCTGCGGCGAAAATGGTGAGCTCACCTGCACCTGGTAAGTAAAGAATATCGAGATAATCGGTCGTGTCTACTCGACCTGAGAGGTAGGCAAAGACCCCAAGGATAATTCCAGAAATCGCCGATGTACCCGTTGCAAGACCGTCCAACCCGTCGGTGAGATTCACCGCATTACTCACCGCGGTAATGATAAAAATCACCACAGGGATGTAAATCAACCAGGCAAACTCCTCACCCAAAAGGGCATAATCAACGTTTGTATTCTTGAAAAACGGAACAGTCGACTGGGTCCCTATCTCTGCAAATTCAGGCCAAAAATAGAGCACGGATCCCACAACAAGACCCGTAAATACTTGCCCAAAGAGCTTTATACGACTTTTGAGGCCTGATTTATCTTTTTTGATCACCTTGATGTAATCATCCGCAAAACCGATCCCCCCAAGAAAGACCATCACAAATACAATAAGCCACGTATACATCGTGTCCATCCGCATCCAAAGAAGTGTTGGAACGATTGTGGCAAGAATAATAATGAGGCCACCCATGGTTGGCGTGCCTCGTTTGGACAGATGATGATCGAGACCGACATCATCTCGAATCGTCTCACCAAGTTGCATCTTTTGAAGCCATTGAATGATACGCTGGCCCAAAAAGATGGAAATGAGCAACGCGAAGGTAGCCGACAAAAACGCACGGGTTGTGATAAATGACACAGCTCCAAATCCAGGAGGTTGATACATCATCTCAAGCCATTCAATCCATTCAGTGAGCATGGGTCACCTCCTGGCGTCGCTTTTGAAAGGCTTCATTCACTTCTTCAATATCACTAAATGGGTGGCGCACCCCTTCCACCTCCATGGTCGTCTCATGCCCTTTTCCTGCAACAAGGATGACATCGCTTGGATGGGCTTCTTTAATGGCACGTTGAATCGCTTCTCTTCGGTCCAAAATGACTCGAACATTGGATTCGACGGCTTCTGGAGAGGTAAACCCCGACAAAATTGCGTGGGCAATCGCCTTGGGGGATTCATGTCGAGGGTTGTCGTTGGTGAGAATTATTACATCTGCCCACTCCTCTGCGATAGCACCCATTTTTGGACGCTTCGATGTATCTCGGTCCCCTCCGGCACCAAAAACCACCCATAGTTTACCCTGCTCACCAGGTTTTTGCTCTACCCAGTGTTGCAAGGTTTTCAGAACGGTCCCCAAGGCATCGGGTGTGTGTGCATAGTCGACAAAAACCGTGGGGAAGAGCTCTTGTTCATGGGCTTGGAGTGCTGGGCAAGTGATTTTTTCCAGCCTTCCAGGGGCACCGTGTGACGAGGCGAGGACCCGTGTCCAATCAGCTTGCGTCACCCTATGGAATGCGCTCTTTGAAGAATCCCGATCACCCAAAGCGTTTGCCATCACAAACGCCTGAGCCACGTTCATCGCATTAAATTCACCAATAAGGGGCGTTTTTATCTCCCAAACTTGCCCTAGGGCCTCTATTTTGATGGCCGTATAATCACTTGCGACCTCGGTTACGAACACCGAAACATCCATTTCAAGATCAATGATTGAAGCGTTACACTCCTCCGTCATAAGTGGAGCCACTTTATCGCCTCGATTGATCACGGCCACAGCGTCTGCTCTCAGCCCGCGAAATAACGTTGCTTTTGCACGAGCATACGCCTCCATAGAGGCGTGGTAGTCCAAATGATCTTGAGATAAATTGGTGAATATGGCTCCATCAAATGCAAGCCCACCGACCCGTGCTTGATCCAAGGCATGGGAGGAGACCTCCATCACGATATGGGTCGTGCCTGAGTCCACCATAGAGCGCATGGTTTGAGCCAACGTAATCGCATCTGCCGTGGTAAGTCCTGTAGCGGTTGCCGAGGCTTCAGGCCAGGTGCGAATCCCGGTGGTTCCAATCATGGAGGCAGGGATGTCAAGTGCTTGATACCAATCACATAGAAGGGTGGCGACGGTCGTTTTACCATTGGTGCCTGTTACACCGATTAGCGTACATTCTTGAGCAGGGAATCCATAAAATGCCTGCGCTAGTGCTCCATGGTGCTCCCGGAGGAGAGGGTCTATAATCACTGTGCGTTGGGCGTCACTTGCGAGCTGAATTTGGGCTTCATTTAACGGAGATTCCGCAATGATCAAGTGGCAGCCAGCTCGTATGGCTTGGTCGATATAATGGTGGCCATCTTTGTCATGACCTTTCATAGCAAGAAAGGCATCGCCTTGCTTGGCTTGTCTTGAGTCGAGTGCCAAGTCTCCTTTAATAGGTAGATTCCCTTCGAGCTGAACAGTCGCACCCTCAAGAGGCTCTAGCCAATCTTGTAGACCCCATAAACACCCTAAAGGTTGGCTTACATTGCTCATGGGGTCCCTCCAACCGTTTGAACTGTGGCAGACGAACGATCACGTTGTATCGATGTCCCCAAGTCACGGGTTTTGCCACGGATGGTGACAGTGTACCCTGTGCGTAATCGTTCTCCAGGCAATGGAAATTGTGCATAGATCGTCCCAGAACCCTCTTTTTGGACCTCAAATCCGGCCGTCAAAAGGGTGTTTGTGGCTTGTTTCATACTTAAGCCACGAAGCTCGGGTACGTCAAGAGCCACCTCTGATGGGTCCACGGTGCCAACCCAGAGTTTCATGGGTTGGTCTAGGTTCATCCTTTGGCCAGCAACGGGCTCTTGCTTCATAATGCGATCGCCTTTGCCACCAATCTCAAAGGATAGATCTAAGTCTCGTAAAAAACCCTTGGCCTCCTCTCTAGTTTGTCCTACAACATTGGGTGTAATGGCTATAGCCTCTTCAAAGATTTGACGTCGAAGCGTATCGTCTTGAGGAATTGACGGCGTATTATCCTTAGGTACATTGTCTAGCGAACGATCGACCCCACGAATTCTTTCGGCAATCTGTCGAAAAATCGTACCTGCTGTCCATCCACCGTAGATCACACCACGAGGTTCATCCACCAATATCATCATGGCGTACTTCGGCTCACGGCTTGGGAAAAACCCAGCAAAACTCGCATAGTAGTTGGACGTTCCGTATCCACCGTTCATATACTTTTGAGCCGTCCCGGTTTTGCCCGCGATTTGGAGCCCTTCAATGGCCGCTTGCTCTGCTGTTCCTGAGTCTGCGAGCACGTCCTCAAATACGGGTAATAGTTTTTGGATGGTTTCTGGTTGAGCCACTTGACGTATCCGTGTGGGTGTGGTCTCTTGTAGGACATGGCCTTGCCAGTCTAAGGTTCGCTTAACCACAAACGGTTTCATCAGCTCCCCACCATTGGCGAATGCAGCATACGATTGCAACACTTGCAGCGGGGTGGCCTGCACTTCGTACCCAATACTCATCCATGGCAGCGTTACTTTACTCCATTCATATGGCTTTTGGAGTCGACCTGACATCTCGTTTGGTAGGTCAATATGGGTGGGACTGCCATAGCCTAGGGCTCTTGCGTATTGATAAAAATCACGGGGTTTGACCCGCATGGCTATTTCGGCGGTGGCGATGTTGGAGGATTTCGAGAAGACCTCGGGAAAGGAAAGCGTACCTAATGGGTCATGATCTCGTAGCATTTGCCCGTGCACCATTTGACGGCCATCCTCAGGGGTCTCAAAAACCTCGTCAAAACGCACTTTTTTTTGCTCCACCGCTGCAAGAGCTGTCACGAGTTTGAAGGTTGAGCCAGGTTCGATCATATCAGCGATCGCCCGATTTCTTCGTGAAGGAGTTGGAGATGCCGCAGGTGCGTTTGGATTAAACGTCGGCACATTAGCCATTGCGACAATCTCACCCGTTGTGGGATTCATAACGATAGCCGTGACACCTTTTGCACTCCATCGCTCCATTCCGCGACGGATCTCTTCCTCTACAATCGCTTGAATATTGCCATCAATGGTGGTTTCGAGTGTAATGCCGTGCTCAGGCAGTTTTTGTGGTGCTCCCACATAGGCCGTAATATCCCCATGACGATTTCGGCGCACTTGTTGGGATCCATTCTTGCCGCGTAACATGGCATCGTACGTCTTTTCAAGACCGGTCATCCCAAATCCATCGTGATTTACAAAACCTAGAAGATGGGCAGAGAGCTCATTAAATGGGTAACGCCGCCTGTAGCTCTCCTCTAGAATGATCCCACGTAAATGTAACGACCGTAAATGGTCGACAGCCATCACAGGAGCTGATCTTTCCAACACAACATACCGTGGGCTAGCGGTGGTCGATCGGATTTTTTGGATGTATGCCGTTGCAGAGGTTTGAGTGTACTGCGCCAATGTGAACGCCACACTATCGACCAAGGCTGGCGTCATTCCCGGGGCCTTCGGGTCAATCGCCACCTTCGTTTCGACAAAGTTGGTTGCAAGAAGCCGGCCGTTACGATCGAAAATTTGCCCCCGCTCGGCTTTTATGGGTAGTTCATCAAGCGTTTGTTCACTCCACAATGTGCGAAACTCGCGCCCATCAACGATTTGAATCCGCAACACTTGCACAGCAATCGCCACTGGAAGAAAGAGAATGATTCCCAGCAGGATCATCAACTTTCCGCGAAGTGGGTTGCTTGAACTCATGGTCTCGGATTCATTAACTGTCGCTCGTCTGCGGGGTTACTAGGAATGAATCCAGCGGTTTGTGCCCGTTGATACACCTCTTTTGGGCCTGTGAGGCGATCCACAATGAGTCGTTGCTCCTCAACCGCACGTGATAAAATGCGTTTTTGTCGTTCTAGCTCTTGAATTTGCTCCAAATGAGCTTCCATTTGGTACCCCTGCTGGATATAAAGAAGGCCAAAGAGCGCAACTAGTGCGCCGAGACCGAGTACTTTGAGTGAAAGCGTCTTTCGGGTCTCTTGCTTTTCTCGTCGAGCTTTTGGTGAGCGACGGAAGTGCTCCTTGCCGATGCTCTCCTTGCCGACATAGATCCCTTGAGAAGCTTTTTTTCGTTTTGGTTTTACAAATGGTGGGGGTGCCAACGCCATAGTGTTCACTCCTCCAATGGTTGATAGGTAACAGCCCGAAGCTTTGCACTTCTTGATGGACTATTACGCGCGGTTTCCTCTTCGCTTGGGAGTTGGACCCCTCTGATCACTTCTGTGAATGGCTTTAAAGCTTGGCCATAAAAATCTTTTTCAATCACCCCTTCATGATTCCCTGATTTGAAAAACTGCTTAACAATTCGGTCTTCCAAAGAGTGATAGGAGATTGCAACGAGGCGCCCTTCTGGCGCGAGCACCTTGGTCCCAGAGGATAGCCCCATTTTAAGACGCTCTAATTCTTGATTGACCTCAATGCGTAAGGCTTGGAAGATCCGTGCAACTGATTTGACGGTCTGGGGCCCCTTGACCACTTCTTGAATCACACGTCGTAAATCATGGGTGGTTTTTAAGGGTCGTTGAGCCACCACTTCATGGGCAATACCCTTGCTTAGCTTCTCCTCACCGTAAGAATAGAACAGTTGACGCAAGTCTTCTTCGCGCCATTCGTTTACAATGGACTCAGCAGTGATCGTAAGATCTGCACTCATGCGCATATCTAATGGGCCCTCTTCCTGAAATGAAAATCCACGATCTGGTTCCTTAATTTGATGCGTTGAGACACCTAAATCATAGAGTATTCCGTCGACGCTGCCATGCAATTCCAAGGGTAATAATTGATCGATATAGCCAAAATTACCTTGCACTGCATGGAAACGAGGCTCAATTCCAACAGCATCTTTAGCGGCTTGGATTGCCTCACGATCTTGGTCGAACCCATAGAGGACACCATCTGCACTGAGTCTCTTAATAATCTCTAGCGTGTGACCTGCGCCTCCAAGTGTCGCATCGATATACACTCCATCTGGTTTATGCACCAAAACATCCACAGTCTCCTGTAACATCACAGGGACATGTTCAAAAAAACGATCTGATTCCAACGTGACCTCACTCATAATGTTAAACCTCCATCTGATTCATGCGAGGGGTTAGAGTTGTCGATCCCACCTCCCATGACCCGTTCAAATAGTGCGTCAAAATCGTCTTGGCTTAGCTCATCATCAAAGGATTTGAGCTGATCTGGCGACCATACCTCTATTCGCTCTCCAGACCCAATAAATACAGCGCGCTGTTTAATGGAAGCCCAGTCCATGAGGGCCGGTGGTAATGCAAGGCGGTGTTGTTTGTCCAAAAACACATCCTCAGCGAAGCGCAAAAAATTTCGCTTGACTGTTCGACCCTCGCGGCTAAAACTATTAACGCGGTTCAGTTTCTCTTCAACGCGTTCCCACTCATCCTGTGGGTATAAATACAGGCAGGGCTCGAGGCCTCTCAAGAGTGTAAATCGCTCATTCGCTTCTGGATGAAGCGATTTTCGGAGCTTAGAGGGGAAGGCTATACGCCCTTTATCGTCTAAGCTATGCTCATATGTTCCCTTGAAACTTGCCAAGATTGCGTTGAGTCTAGAACGATTGCTGTGATTGCTACGATATTATAAAAGTGATCCATTCTTCCCCACTTTACACCACAATCTACCCCTTTTGAAAATAAAATGCTATTCTTTGTTGTGTTTAGATTTCATTAATTGTGTAGTAGATATTCATACAGCCCATTGGCCATCATCAACATAGACGATTTACATAGCGAGCGCTCAAGCTCAGATACAAAGACGGAGTCATCCCAATTCCGCTCTGGGTATACCGTGATTCTTGGCAAGCCCAATGCGGGCAAGTCGACATTACTCAATCGCTTGTTAGGAGCACACCTATCGATAGCCACGCCAAAGGCCCAGACCACTCGACATCAGATCACAGGGATATACCACGATGAGGATGCGCAGATTGTCTTTTATGACACTCCTGGATTGATTACGCCAAGCTATGCTTTGCAACGTACGATGATGAAAAGTGTCGAGGTGGCGGTGGAGCAGGCTGATGTGGCGTTGTTTATTTTCGACCCACTGGATACGTTTCCGAGTGATGACGCGATCGACTTTTTGAAGCGCTGGTCACTCCCAATAATCTTATTGGTCAATAAAGTGGATTTGTATGCAGATCGTGTTGAATCACTCGCTCAAAGAGTTGAAGAGAGGTTTGAGGGTGTACATTTTGCCCATCAGTTTTGGGTCTCAGCCAAAGAGGGGGAGAAAGTGGATGATTTTTTGACCACTCTCAAATCGATGATCCCGTTGGGCCCACCGTTATATCCACCTGATCAACTCAGTGAACACCCTACACGCTTTTTTGTCGCGGAATTGATTCGAGAGCAATTATTTCTACAATTTGAGCAGGAGATCCCCTACTCTTGTGCTGTCCAAATCATTGAGTATAAAGAGGGGGACTCTCGCGACGATATTTACGCTGAAATCATCGTGAACCGTGATAGCCAAAAAGGGATGATTATTGGCAAAAAGGGAGCCGCAATTAAACGTCTAGGCATCGCAGCACGCGCTTCAATTGAAGCGCTGATTGGCAAGCAAGCTTTTTTGGATCTTCGGGTGAAGGTCCGTGACAAATGGCGGGAGAGCGACACGTGGGTTCGTCGTTTTGGGTATTAAAAAAGGACTCTCATGCAGCATGGAGTCCTTTTTATAGACTTCTTTAAAAACAGTGTAGGCGCCAATAATTATTCAGCTAGGTACACACCGTATTTGTTGAAGACTTTGACCACTTCGTCTAGATTTGATTGATCCATCGCGCTAACTTCTCGGAATAACTCATCCAAGCCACTTGGCACAATCGTGGTCGTCATTTTGGTAGGCTTTAGGAATGTGTACGCGTGAGGAATATTACGTGGTGCAAAGATTGTATCGCCTGTCTTCGCAATCACTTTTTTGCCATCAATCATGAATTCAGCCTCCCCATCAACGACATAAAAAATCTCATCTTCACGTGTATGATAGTGGGGAGGGACACCTGCACCTTCTTCATTATTGGTTTCTACAAAAAGGACGTTTCCATAGGAGTCATCCCCAGAAACTTTGATGGTGATATTATCGACTAGAACGAGGAGTTGTTCTCCTTCGCCTTGGGGTACAACTTTGGTAGGGAGTGTAGTAGGCATGGGTATACAGTTTGGTTTATGGTGTGTTAAAAAACTACCAAACGTATGAAAGAATGACCCTAAACCTAGATTAAGAAAGTGTCGAAATGCTGTCTATTGAGATGCTTTTTTCCAGTAATCACGTTTCATTTTACTAAAGAACTCGGGGGTAACCCCGATGTATGAGGCAATGTCTTGGTTGGTAATCCGCTCGACATAGCTCGGATAGGTGGCCAAGAAGTCTTCATATCGGTCTTCAGCACAGGAAGAAATCGTATCAAGGATTCGTTGATTTGCCCTTGACAAAGCCTTTTCTACGAGTTGTCGATAAAGAGTGTTCAAGGCTGGAATGGCCTCCAATAAACGGTGCTGATCTTCAAGCGTGATTTGCAGGACGGTGGTTGGCTCCAAAGCTTGGATGTGAAGCCTGCTTGGTTCTTGGTTGAGAAAACTGTTCATATCCCCCATCCACCATTGCTCAAAGCCAAAGTGCTGACAATGTTGACGAGCATTTTCATCTTCTAAGTAAAGTTTTAACCCTCCTTTAACAATAAAATGGTTTTGACAGACATCCCCTGGCACGACCAAAAAAGCACGCCGTTTGAGGTGGATAGGCTTAAACAAAGAGACTATGAACGCGGTATCATCCCTGGTGAGTTTGACCGATTTCCCATAATACTCAAAGAGCGACTGATAAAGGTCGTTATGTTCCCTCTGTTTGTCCATGAATCAAGGCTAAATACGCTTTTACAGTTGTCGAAAGACCCAAAAACAAAGCATCACTGATTAATGCATGACCGATGCTTATTTCGTGAAGATGGGAAACTGCGGATAAAAACGCATGAAGGTTATCTAAATTTAATCCATGGCCGGCGTTCACGAGGAGTCCTTTTTGATGAGCCAATATAGCAGCATCTACTAGTCGACCCACTTCGTGCTTGAC
>JAVLBP010000039.1:0-6834 GCA_031581145.1 Balneolaceae bacterium | reverse complement strand
TAGTGGTTCCAAGTAAATTGTATGGGGTGAAAAAAACATCATCACCTGTTTTATTTATTGGGCCACCAAATTCAGATACCGCAATTGAAATTCGTCGTCATGGTAATGGATCCACTCTGCCAAATGGTTGCGGTGGAGCTAAAGTACATGCAGAAATAAATCGATTGCTTTTTGAGGATTCCCCTCGCGTGGTTAAAAAAGAAACTGAAGATGGTGAGAAACTAATTGCTAGCTACATTTCGAGCTAAAATGTTATTAGGTAAAGTCTCAATTTGTGGTTGGGGGTGTTAGTCAATTTGATAGATATATATGGATGATTGACCTAAAGCTCTAAAAGACAAACTCTCGTTTCTATGTAAATTTGTGAAGGTTCGTGAATCATAAGGTTAAAAAAGACTAGCTGATCCCTAGTCTTTTTTTTGTCTTGATGTTTTTTGTGATGATGCTAGTGGTGCAAAGACGTGAAGGGTAGCTTTACCTCCCTCAGTCACCCAACCGTCTTTGAGATTCGATTATGTAGGGATGTTGCCAGTGGAGTTGTCGCCTCAAATCGTTCGATAAAAATGGTGTGGATGTTGTGCTGATCAGCATCGCGATACCATTCGTAGAGATGCTTGGCTAACATATCTAGGGATTCGGCATGTTGATGCAGCATGGATGGGTGTTTTTGAGTAAGTGTCTGGATTTGACTGCGGCGCTCCTCCGTATGAGTAACCACAAGCGTGCGGGGTTGCTCTGGCTCGCCTAGGTTTGTCTCGAGCAAATTTATGTCAAACCACATCACCCTAGCCTTGGGAGTGTAATGTCGATATATCGTGCCGGGGCTGACGGGTTTTTGGTCGTCCAAAGCGAGTTGCACTGTTTCGTCGTGAGTTGGGGTAGGGTCGAGGTTGATGTTTGCTGCTTGTGCTGTATGCCCAATCTCGTCTGCGCCAATCACACCGGGGCGTAAGATGCGCCATGGGCTATCCACAGCCCACACCACGGTCGATTCAAGCCCAATCACGGCCTGATCTCCATCCACCACAGCCACAGCATCGCCAAAATCATCCAATACATGTGACGCCTTTGTCGCGCTGGGTGAGCCCGAAAGGTTGGCACTTGGTGCTGCAAGCGGTCCAACATGCTCCAAAATCTCCAAAGCCATAGGATGATTTGGGATTCGAATGGCTACCGTGTCCAATCCTGCGGTTACAATGGAAGGCACTCGCTGAGAGGCTCGCAAAATCAAGGTCAAAGGGCCTGGCCAAAATGCATCTGCACACGCTTGATGCGCTTTGCTCCAACCCTCAACGAAAGGGAGGAGCTGGTCAACGGAGGCTCCATGTAGGATCATGGGATTGTCTTTGGGGCGCCCTTTGAGCGTGTAAATCGAGGCTAACGCGTCTGGATGCTGTACCGACGCAGCAAGCCCGTAGACGGTTTCGGTGGGAATAGCCACGACCTCCCCGTCTCCTAGTCGCCGTATTGCCTCTTGCGTACTGATCCCATGACTCATGTCATGCATTCCTTCCAACTGACTCATGCCATGCGCGCTGATCCCATGACTCATGTCATGCTCTCCGTCGCCATGACTCATGTCATGCTCTCCGTCGCCATGACTCATGTCATGCTCTCCATTAAACAGACTCATGCCAAGACCTCCTCAAGCTCGGCCTCAAACATGGCGCCCACGTTCACGTTCATTTGACTGACGGTGCCCAGCAAATAATCACACGCCTCCTCAACCGAGCCAATCCCCTGGATAATCAACCGAATCTCATCCTTTTTCTGTGCCATGGTGTAGGGGTGTGAGGCCTCAGCTTGTTTGCACTGCTCCATCAGCGCTGCAAAGCGCCCTTGTTCATAAAATGCATCTGCGGTTCGAGCAGTAGGTTTAGGGCACAATAGCCACATCTTGTCCGAACGAATGGTGCATTTGGTCAGGAGCCACTGACGACAAATCCATTTGAGCACGGCGGCGTACACCACGTGGCGAGCCTCACTGGGCAAGACACCAAAACGGTCCTTGACCGAGCCTACCCATTGAGCCATCTCAGCAAGGTTCGACGACGAAGCCAGACTTCGGTACAAATTAATCCGCTCCACACTGTCCTGAATGTACTCTTGATCCAGTAGGGCAGAGGGGTCAAATTCAATGGTGGGGTCGAGTGTGTCAAGTAAGCGTTGGACCGAGGGGAGGGCCTTCAGAACGGGACTACCAGCTCCCCAAGGATTTTGCGTGGTCTCGGTTGTAGAGTCCATTGTCCCAGCAGGTTCTTGACGCGATACTGCCTCACCAGCCACATCAGCACCATCCACATCAGCATTACCCTGTTTTACCCCAAATAGCTCAGAAAATTCATTCTCCTTGAGCTCTTCAACCGTTTCGTTGAGGATTTTGGTGTAGAGTTCAAAGCCAATGTCCTGGATAAAGCCACTTTGCTCGGCGCCCAACAAATCTCCCGCGCCCCGAATGTCCAAATCGCGCATCGCAATATGAAATCCAGAGCCAAGATCCGAAAACTCTTCTAGCGCCATCAAACGCCTGCGTGCCTCGCTGGGCAAGTCGTTCAAAGGTGGCGTGAGAAGCAAACAAAACGCTTTGCGATCAGATCGCCCCACACGCCCACGCAACTGATGCAATTCACTCAGGCCAAACGTATGGGCTTGATGAATGATCATCGTATTGGCGTTGGAGATATCAATCCCATTCTCCACGATATTCGTCGAAACCAGTACATCACATTTGTGCTGCGTAAAGGATCGGATTACCGATTCCAGCTCCGATCCGCCCATTTGACCATGTGCCATTTTGACGCGCACGTTTGGGCAAAGCCCACGAATCATGTCGGCAAATTCTTCGAGATGCTTCACACGGTTATGAATCACAAAAACCTGCCCTCCGCGATCCACCTCCTGCATAATCGCCTCCTGAATGAGCGCCTCGCTAAAGGCATGAATCTCCGTTTCGACAGGTTGACGGTTTGCCGGTGGCGTTTGTATCACGCTAAGATCGCGCGCACCCATCAATGAAAAATGGAGCGTCCGTGGGATTGGAGTGGCTGTGAGCGTGAGTACATCTACCGTGGCTCGAAATGCCTTTAATTTATCCTTGGCCGCTACCCCAAAGCGTTGCTCTTCATCCACAATCAAGAGACCAAGATCCTTGAATTGCACATCCTTGGATAGAATCCTGTGGGTTCCAATCAAGATATCTAAGCGGCCATCGGCGAGTTGAGCCAGCCGTTCTTTTTGCTCGGCAGGGGGTACAAACCTTGAAATCACCCCAATTTTGACCGGAAAATCGGCCATCCGTCTTTCAAAAGTCCGATAATGCTGTTCCGCTAGAATCGTCGTGGGGACCAAGACAGCCACCTGCTTCTGATCCATCACCGCCTTGAACGCCGCCCGAATCGCCACCTCGGTCTTTCCAAAGCCCACATCTCCACAGACCAATCTGTCCATGGGTTTGTCCGATTCCATATCGTGTTTGACGGCCTCGAGTGTATCCAATTGATCTGGCGTCTCTTCGTATTCAAATCGCGCCTCCATTTCACGCTGCCACGTATTATCCGGGCTAAATTGATACGCATTCATCGCTTTGCGTTTGGCGTAGAGCTGGATGAGTTCCCGAGCGATATCACGCACCCGATTGCGGGTTTTTTCCTTTTTGCGTGCCCATTCTCCCGAACCTAGACGGGTCATTTGAGGCTCCACACCCTCTTTTCCTGAGTATTTCTGAAGTTTGTGCAGACTGGTCACATTCACATACAACAGTGAATCACCTTGGTAGCGAACAACCGCCGATTCTTGCACCGTATCTCTCACTTGGATCTTCTGAAAGCCCTCAAATCGGCCAATCCCATGGTCGACATGGACCACAAAATCTCCCACGTGCAGATCACGCAACTCCTTCAGCGAAATCCCACCTCGAGTTCGTTTTTTGCGCACTTTGGCGCGGTGATAGCGGCCAAAAAGCTGATGGTCGGTCAGCGTGATCCAGGTTCCCTGATCTGTGGATAGGATAAACCCTTCGTGCAGGGAAGCCACCTGAAATTTTAACTCGACTCTTTCTTCATCTAAGAGCTCCTCGAAAAGCTCTTCAAGGCGCCGTTTCTGCGAGCTATGGTCACAAAGAATAGTAATCTGGGCTTGGTGTTGAGCAACCTGTGCTCGGACCCAGTCTTTGACCTGATCCATTCGTCCCTGAAACTCGGGTAGGCGCTCGGTGCCAAGAGTCCATGAGTGTAGGGTACGTCCCTCTTTCTCCAAACGACCCTCAAGGGTCTTGCTAAAGGCTCCTTGAATCCCAAGTGGATACGTTTGGAGGATGGTTTGCCAATCCTCAGGGCTCATCAGCCAGTGCTTAGGCGGGGGGATGTCTTCTTCGTGCCCCTTATCCACGAGTTCACCAAAGGCCTCTTGGGCTTCGTCCCAAGCTGTGGTCACTGCATCGCTCAAGACATCGCCTTGATCGACCGCAAGCCAGGTCTGCCTTGGTAACCATTCCAGCAAGGTACCTTTGGCCACTTCACCGGTAGCCTCGGAGCTATTGGGTCGCAGTTTTACCTCATCGATAAAGGCGACAGAACGTTGTGAGTCGGGATCAAACTCACGTAGGCTTTCAACTTCGTCGCCAAAAAACTCGAGTCGAATCGGGTAGCTCCCAGAAATCGACCAAATATCAAGGATGCCGCCACGTCTTGAGTAATCGCCTGTAGCATCCACAAAGGGTGTTTTTTGGTACCCTAAGTCTTGAAGCTGTTTCTCCAAGGACTCTGGATTCAACGTCTCACCTCGGCGTAGGGTGAGACTCCCCGACGAAAAGCTATCGGGTACCACCACCTGCTCTCCAAAACCAGCGATACTTGTACACAACAGCAGTGGCTCCTTCCCATCCCACGCTTGGAGCCGCTCGAGCACTTCGGTGCGTTGCGCCATTGGGCGTGTATCTTTGATGGCGTCTAGGTCGTAAGGGTCAAACCCTGATGCGGGAAAATGGAGCGCCCAATCGAGTCCTGCCTCCACCAAATCTGACGCATCAAGAGCCGCTTGTTCTTCGGTTTCGCGAATGATGATCAACGGCGCATGGGTGAGTTCTCGTTGGAGTAAGGCCCATGCTAAAACGGAAGAGGATCCATGGCCGTCCATTAATTTGATGGAAGGCAGCTTGATGGAAGGGGGGTGGGCGGTGGTTTTTGAATTGGATTTTGCGGTGGATCTTGAGGTGGTTATTGGAGTGGTTTCTGGGGATGATGGACTATTTTCCGCCAAGCCCTTTTCTACGGCCTCTTCTACGGCCATGGCCGCAGCTTTTACCACGTTTCGCAGCTCGGTGTTACGGCCAATCGCCTCCGCCAAATGAGATAGAATCGTTAATTCAGCCATTCGCCAACCCCATTATGGCATCAAGAGTGGTGAGCGCAACCAAAAACGGTCCGTGATCCACCCAAAAAGCAATAGCACCAACCCAGGAATCAAGAACCAAGGATATCGCTCTTGGATGTCTGTATAGATAATCTCCTCCACTTCGGTTTTTTCCATCTCGTCAATCTGATCATAGATCTTGGCCAATTCCTCCGTGTCCACCGCGCGAAAATACTGGCCGCCTGTCTTGGTCGCAATTTCTGTGAGCATCTCTTCATCTAGATCGACGCTTACGTTTTGATAACGGCGTCCAAAAAGTGGGTCATCCACCGGGTAGGGGGCTGTACCACGGGAGCCAACACCAATGGTATACAATTTAATTTGATAGGTTTGGGCAAGTTCAGCCGCGGTCACGGGGTCAATTTCGCCGGCATTATTCATCCCATCGGTCAGCAGAATAATCACTCGACTTTTTGCGTCACTATCTTTCAAGCGATTCACTGCGGTGGCCAAGCCCATACCGATCGCGGTTCCATCCTGGATTTGTCCCATTTTTAACTCGGTAATCACATTGTTTAGCAAGGTGTAATCGAGTGTTGGGGGGCATGCGGTGTAGCTTTGGCGCGCAAAGACCACCATCCCAATGCGATCACTGAGTCGACCCTCCACAAAATCGAGCGCCACTTGGCGAGCGGCTTCCAATCGATTTGGCTTCAAATCCTCAGCACGCATGGAAGAGGATATATCCATGGAGATGACAATATCGATCCCCTCTGTCTTTTGCTCGACCGTGACATTTTCCAATTGCGGTCGGGCAAGGGCAGCAATCAAACACACCACTGCTAGAGAGTACACCACCGTTGGCAGAAGATGTAGTCGTTGTCGCCACGAGCGGGGCATCTCATCAAAGGCGTTGAGGGATGTATAGGTCAAAGATCCCTGCCTTCCTTGTCGACTCCAGAGCCAACGCAGTCCCCACACCACAGGCAGCGCCACCAAGAGCCAAAACGCTTCGGGAAAATCCCACTGAAGCTGCCTGAACTGAAGCTGCCCAAAGGGTGTGTTAGATATCCACTCAATCATGGGGTGGCTCCTCCACAGCTTTTCTCATCGCTTCTAATCGTTGACGATCATCCACTTCCACTCTACGTACAAACTCTCTGGCATGCTCAAGCACCACCCGTGCATGATCTACCGTGGGGGTGAAGCGTGCAAATTTGATTTTATCGGCTTCAAGTAGGACCGACCGCGTCGACTTCACCAAGGACTCTGGATACCCCTCGCTTTGAAGGGCGCGTAGGGTTTCATACGTGGTCATTTCTAGGGACCGAATTCCATAGACCTCCTCCACATACGTCCGAATAGCATCCCCTAACTCATCGTAATATCGCTCAAAGGTGTCAGGCTCAAGTTGGGCAAGCTCAGCCCCTTTTTGATCCAGGATATCACGCAAAGTCACCAAGGGATTTTCAAAGACAGCGGGTT
>JAVLBP010000038.1:0-6985 GCA_031581145.1 Balneolaceae bacterium | reverse complement strand
CAGACCCCAATTACTATCTACCGACCGATGCAGTTGTACGTACCAATATGCTCTATCAACCAGACACGGTAAAGGTGGTTACTCCATCAATCCCTTCACAAAGTAATGGAGTCTATTCACAACTACTTGCAGAAGGAGACGAGGATATTGATCTATACTTGTTGAACTATAAAAAAGATCACAACATTGTGATCGAAACTCTTCCCTACTTTGGATTTTTCCGTGATAATGATGGTAATCCAAGAGCTGGGTCTTCACGCCTTTCAGATCCACGTGTACGCCTTTACAACGGGGATTTTACGGTCAAACTCGACGAAGATGATGATGGCGCGGATGAAGAGCAAGATGGACCGAATAACATCCACTCCGAGATCAAAATGTCTCCTACTGAAATTGTTGAGGAGGGCGGTACCAATGAGGACGGGCTACTAATTTTTTGGATGGGTGCATGGGCATCTCAAACTCGTGATCCAGGTCGTAATGTCGATAACCGTGATCCAGGTCGTATGATGTATGATCTCTTTGCATATCAGTACATGGATGTAGCGCGTGAAATAGAGCCTAACAACACTGTTGAAGAGGCTCAAATGATTGTACCGTACCCTGACAGTACATTTACGGGTGAGCTCGAAACAGGTGATGAAGATCACTACCGTATTTTTGCTCACGAGACAAACAGTTATACACTCTTCTCAAAAGGAAGCGTTGACCAAGAAATCAACGTTGAAATATTCCATAATTACGAAGACGAGTTTGGTTCAACAGCTGTATCGAGTGACCTAGTTGTCGATAGTAGCTATACCGTTGTGCGCGATGGCAACAACTTCATGATTAAAAATCTCGAGTTCCCAACCAGTGGAGCATACATTGTGAAGCTCTCATCAGAAGGAACAGGTGAGTATGAATTTGGCTTTGTTGACAAAGGTGAAGTATGGGATAATCTGGTACTTAATGAGCCCGATAACACGCTAGAAGGCGCATTAGATCAAGATGCTATCGCAGTAGGTCCTGGTGCTCCAGCCAACACCGGTATGATTGCCCCTGCAGGTGATGTGGATCACTATTATTTCACAGCTGATGAAGAGTTTACACTCACTGTGAAAGGACTTCATGAAGAACTCGTGAGTGATGCCAATGTGAAGATGACGCTCCTAACGGCTGATCTCTCAGAAATCAGTTCTTCTACCTCAGGTTCACTGACGCATACTCCTAGCTCTTCAGCTACTTTTGTAGTTCGTATTGAAGCTGCTGATGAGGCTGACAAACCTGTTTACATTTTATCTGGTGGTGAGCCATTTGAAGAAGCTGAGCCTAACGATTCATTTGCAACTGCAACAGGTGCGGCGATTGAAGAGCTCTATGATGCTGAATTGACAGCAGGAGATGTGGATTTCTTCAAATTTGACCTCAAGGCAGGTGTGAACTACTCCTTCCGCTCCGTAGATCAAGCGACAAGTGGTGATTTAACAGTTGAATTCTTTGATGAGGTTGATGGTCAAACCTTGATGGATGACTCTGGATGGTATGACAACTATTCTGGAGACAACTTCAAAATCGCTAACATTATGCCTTCTGAAGACAAAACCTATTATCTCAAGGTTTCATCCGAGTCAGGAGCAGGAGAATACAAGATTCTAAGTCGTCAAAATGCCGACCTTGAAAAGCTCAAACCAAAGCATGAGCCAGATAATACGATTGAGCAAGCATCAGCACTTCCTGCATCGCTTGTAGATGGACAGGATCGTATGTATGTACAATACAATGCGGATCATCCACGTCTCTTCGGGGATTTAGACCACTTCAAACTTGAGCTCACTGAAGGTCAAAAAATCACAGTTGAGACCAAGCCTGTTGTAGGTAACTCAACCGCGAGTAAAGATCCAGATCTGTGGGACCAAGACACAGACACAAAGGTCTACATACTCGATGCGGATGGTACTGAGCTAGATGACGATGATGACGGTGGAAACGGATGGTATTCTGAGCTTTCATTCACGGCACCCTCTACAGGTACCTATTATGTTCAGGTTGCCAACAGTCGTGGTGAAGGTTCTGGTGATGATCGCTCGATGAGACGTGGTGACTACCTCCTCAACATCGCTACAGGGTTGACCGAAACAGAAGACAACTCAACGGTTGAGACAGCCAACGACCTTCCTGCCGAGGCGTCCATATCTGCATCCATTACGGATGCGTCAGATGTTGATATGTTCAAGGTTAGTTTGAAAGCTGATCGTATCTATCACTTCCGCACGTCTCAACCAGAAGATGATGAGATTGAGTTTGATGTAGAATTCTATGCGGCCTCTGATCTTTCAACCAATCTTTATGCAGATGGTTCGTCGTTTAATACCCGCTATGGTGACGATAACGTGAAAATGAACTTCATTCCAGACGCAGCGGGTGAGTACTACATCAAGCTTCAAGCATCTGCAGATAACGCTGCACTCGACATTGGTAACAATGCATATACACTGTATACCAAGAGTAATGACATCACTGCACTAAAAGATGCGGGTGAATCAAATGACTCTATAGATGAAGCCAAAGAGCAGCCATACACGAATACAGATGGTACATTCCGTGACTACATGCTCTATGACGCAGATGTCGAAGGATTCCATGATGACCGTGATTACTACCGTGTCTATGCAGAAGCTGGTGACGTGATCGTAGGTGAAACAGCACCGTTTAATGGCAACTTCTGGAAGCGTGATTTTGACGCATATATGTATCTTTATGACGCCGAAGGCAATGAGCTTGAGAAGGATGATGACGGTGGCTTCGACTGGCATTCAAAAATCACTCACACAGTAGAAACCACGGGTGACTACTTCTTCTTGGTCACAGGACAAGATGCTCACTCTGCACCACGAAATGGTAATTCTAACCGTCTGCGTGATCCTTCACGTGGTGAATACAAGTTTGCGGCTACTCGTACGGTCGATGGAGTCGTAACGTCCAACGAAGAGGAAGAGCAGTTTGTCAATGAGTATTCGTTGGATCAAAACTACCCGAATCCATTCAACCCAACGACAACGATTCGCTACTCGTTGGCCCAAGCTTCGGATGTACAACTTGAAGTTTACAACATCCTTGGACAGCGAGTAAGTACATTAGTGAATATACGTCAGTCCGCTGGTGTATATACCGTTGATTTTGATGCATCAAGACTTGCAACTGGAATGTATATCTACCGCATTCAAGCAGGATCGTTCGTGAAGTCAGGAACCATGATGCTGATTAAATAATGCAGTACCCTTTGTTGTGATGTGTTAAGGAAAACCGGTGTCTCAATGGGCACCGGTTTTTTTATGTTATCTATATGAAACTAAACCTAGACCCACTTTTATTTTTCCTATTACTCCTGCTGTTTGCATCCTGCTCAGATAATGAAACAGTGCCTCCTAAAGAGGAAGAATTCGTCGCATTTTCTGAGGATTGGACGATTACGAAGCAAGAGCTCAAACAAAACGTAGGCTTTGCAAATCCAGAATTGACGCGAGGCGACGATCCAGTACGTGATGTATTAGATCTTATGATAGCAGAAAAAGCACTTGCAGCAGAGGCAAAAACACGGGGTTATACGGAGCGACAGGAGTTCGAGGAATACACAAACTGGATCACTCACGAGGAGATGATTGAACATGTATTTCAACGAGCCATCTTGGATACCATTACCGTCTCTGAGCAAGAAATTCGTGAGGAAATCTATCGTCAAGCTGTCCGATTTTCATTTCGTTACTTAATTGCTCCAGACAAGCAACAAGCTTTTTACTTAAGAGATGTGGCTATGAATGAAGGCTTTCGAGTGGCCTTATCGTACTTGAGAGATGACCAAACAGGTCAGCCAGTCTCTCCTGAAGCATTTCAAACGCCTTTAGTCAAGGCCAATCAACTTTCTCAGTCATTTTTGCAGAATATTCAAGAGGTCGAGCTTAATCAATATTCTTCTCCATTTCAGCATGAAGGTCAGTGGTGGGTTGTTCAACCAACCAATATTACGCGCACACCCATTGCCGAAGATGAGATTGCATTAGAATCTGAGTCTGCTCGCAAAATCGTATACAATCGCAAAGCCCTACATGCAGGAGATAAATGGATTGCTTCGATGATGGAACCCCTCGAGGTCACAACCAAAAGAGACGTCTTTATTCAACTTGTAGAGGCCTTTTACCCACTCGTTGAAGGGGAAGAAGTCACGCAGACGGCCATTAAAGAGCTGTTGGAAGCCAGCCCATCCAAATTTTTAACCTCGACTCTTGTAACCACCACACAATCATCATATACCGTTCAGCAATTACTCCAGTGGATGATACCTGAAACCGTCCCACTTCGAACGGAATCGAAAAAAACGTTTACCCAGCAATTATCTGATGCTATTGCCATTACAATACGAGACCAGGAACTGCTTCAATGGGGTATAGATAGGGATCTTCCACAAGATCCAATCTTGACGCGGAAGGTGGGTAATTGGCAAGATAAATGGCTATATCAACAGCGTAGTTTGGACCTCAGAAATGGAGGCGATGTTCGCTCTCGAGAGGCCTTACGACATTATGCTGATTCCCTAGTTTCTACGATGGAGATTAACATCGATCAGAAAGCATTAGATGAGCTCAAAGAAGATAGTCTCATCACACCCAATGACAGATATGTGCAGCTTCTTAAACAAAATTCTAATCGCCCCGCTTTTCCCTTAATAGACCCTTACTGGTAAGACAATCATCCCATGAAAAGAACCATTTATCAGATGTACAAACTTCTCTTTGCCCTTTTTGTAATGTCAGGTATTACACCAAATTTGTATGCCTTAAACGATAACGCAGATCCCCTACATGGTATTGTGAATGAGGCTGCTATGGATCATCCATCATTTGTTCCCACGGCAGACAGTGTTCTTTTTTTAGACACCTTTGATACACCCTTGTCGTTGCAAATGTGGTCCATTCATGATCATCAAGTGCCACGTTCAGGCCCGAGTAATTGGGTGGTAGAGAGTGGTCGTCTTCGCCAGAAATCAAATATATGGGGATATGACCCACCAAAAGAATTTGAAGATCACATGGGGACAATCGTCTTAACGGGGGAAGAAGAGTGGACAGATTATACACTCAATGCTATCCTACGATCATCGGATAATGATGGTATTGGCTTGATTGTTCGCGCTCAAGATGAAAATAACTATTACCGAATTCTATTGATGAATGATGCTGGCAATTCGGGAAATGCAAACTCACCGATTCAACGAATCCAAAAAGTTGAAAACGGAGCTGTCACAACCCTTGCCGAAAACAAGACGTCAGAGGCGTATCCACCCGGGTATTTTGCACTTTCTATCGATATAAGAGGTGCAGAAATGACTGTCTACCTCAATGGTGAAGAACTCCTTTTTGCTAAAGATGAGACGTTTGAATCAGGTAAAATTGGCCTGCTAACCTATGCGAACAGTGGCGCCTATTTTGATAATGTGCAGGTGAGCTATGATAAAACCATTTTCGAAGCTCCCAACATTGAAATCGTCTACCCCGTGCTTCAAGAAAGAGACCCGTACATACAACGACCTACCCAAACAAGTATTGGTATCGCATGGAGGACGCTTGAGGAGACCAAAGGGTCGATTCACCTTGGCGATGAGAAAGGAAACTATACCAAGGTGCAGACAGAATCCACTCCAAAGAAAAAACATTACCTGGAAATTGATGGATTAGAGCCAGATACGAGATACCATTATGTGGTTCGCAACAATGGTGAGGACATGGTGGAAGAGCGCTCCTTTGTCACAGCACCCGATCATGACAAAGAAGAAAACAGCTTTTTTATACTAGGTGATAGCGGCACCGGCAATGATAACCAGAGAGCTGTTGCAGAGCGGATGAAAGCCAATCATGGTGAAAAAGCCGTCGATTTTCTGCTTCATGTTGGCGATGTACATCAAGGGGATGGTAGTAGCTATGATGATATTTATTTCGATATCTATCAACCCCTACTTGGGGAGATAAATTTTTACCTGAGTGTTGGCAATCATGATACCTACACCGATAACACAGCTCCGTATCTAGACGATTTTTACTTGCCCAATAACAATGTGGATCAAACGGAGCGGTACTATTCCTTTAGATGGGGAAATGCCTTTTTTATCGCTTTAGACTCTAACACACCAATGCAAGAGGGATCCAAACAATACAAATTTCTTGTAGATCAATTACAAAGCGAGGAGGCCTCAACCGCAACGTGGAAATTTGCCTTTTTCCACCATCCCCCATACAGTGAATTTTGGCCAGCTTGGGCTGGAGATCCCACGGTTCGAGAGGACTGGTTGCCACTATTTGAACAATACAAAGTGGATGTTGTATTTAATGGTCATACCCACTCTTATGAATATGGGATTCTTAACGATGTTCGGTATGTCATTACTGGCGGAGGAGGTGGGAGCTTGGATACCTTTGGTCGAGATTTTGACCATGTTATGTATTCTGTTGCCTCGTTTCATGTCTCAAGAGTGGACATTCAGGGTAATAGACTCGAATTTGAAGCCATTGATCCTGACGGTCAAACCGTTCACTCCTGGTTTATCCAAAAAGACCTTACAACCTCTACCGAGGCAAAAACCTACAAGCCACAAACGTCGGCGCCAGTACAACTGTCCAATATTTTTCCAAATCCGTCCAATCCTGACTTCACCATAGAATATGATTTAGCCGATACCATGTACTTGAATATTGAGTTGGTGAATACGCAAGGTCAGCGCGTAGACCATCTTTTTAGTGGTTTTCAACAACAGGGACGTCAACGTTTAAACGTCTCGAAACCAACCCTTGCATCGGGAACCTATTTTGTGCGATTTCTCCACCAATCCAATCAATATACGTTCCCCGTTACCTTGGTGAATTAACGACGTAGCAAATCCAACGGAGTTAGTGGCTTGAGGTCTGCTTCATTCACCCCAAGACCAACCTCCAGATGCTGCCCCATGTAATCTTCA
>JAVLBP010000037.1:0-7020 GCA_031581145.1 Balneolaceae bacterium | reverse complement strand
GTATGGCATAGCACGACCAAATATATTGGAGGACACTCCGATGTTGTGGGGGGTGCAATTATCACAAATCACGAGCATTACAAAGAGGCCTTTGACTTTGCTAGGCTATCCATGGGCTTGAATCCCTCTCCATTTGAAACATGGCTCACTCATCGTGGCCTCAAAACCTTGGGTGTGAGAATGGATCGTCATTGCACCAATGCAAAATCGATTGCTCATATGCTTGAAGAGCACCCCAAAGTAGCCAAGGTGTACTACCCAGGCCTGGCTAGTCATTCAGGACATGCAACTGCGGCCAAGCAGATGTCTGATTTTGGTGGCATGGTCTCTTTTGAGCTCAAAGCCTCCGTCGAAGAGACTGCGTCGAAGATTTCGCAGTTTAAGCACTTTACGCTTGCCGAGAGTCTAGGCGGCATTGAGAGTCTTGTCAATCACCCTGCCACCATGACTCATGCGTCCATTCCTGCCGATGTGCGTCACAAGGCAGGTCTTGCCGATGGATTGGTAAGGTTAAGTGTGGGGATTGAAGATCTTGATGATTTAATGGAAGACTTGAGGTTTGTCTTAGATTAAGAAATTATCAAGTTCTACTCTCGGATATATCCTGGATGAACTATTTCATGACAATAGACATTTATATTGAATAATTCTAACATATCTCTACTTATGAAATCATTCCTTCCAATCCTAGCATTTCTTGTCTTTGTTGGCTGCAACAATGACATGAATACGTCGAATGACGCACCCGCCGAAGCCGATGCAGCAACTGCAGAAGCAGCTGCAACTCTAGATGGTGTCTTCTATTTACTAACGGCTAATGTTCCATACGCCGAATTCGAAGAGGTTTTCAAAAGCCACGCTCCATTCCATGCCGAGTGGTCTGATGCTGACCAAAAAGCCTATGCACAAGCTGGTGAATCCCAAATGGCTGCGGCTTTCTTTGATGTTGATCCAGCAAAAATGGGTGAATTTTTTGCCTCAGAAGAGTTTCAATCTACAGGCGCTCCCATCACGGAATCCCTTGAGGCATACCAACTCCATCGTTTGCCTTCTGATGAATCGGGATACAATACAACGGCTACAACCTCCCAAGATGGTGACGCAGTGGCAGATTTATTCATTGTTGTAGATATCGCAACAGAGTATGACTCATGGAAAGCAGTTTATGACGAAAGTGAGGGTCCTCGTGCAGGAGCTATTCCTGGCTCAGAGTGGACCTCTATGAAAGTGAGCGATACAAAAGCATTTATCAAGGCAACCAATGTAGACCTGTCATCATTTGTTGCTTTTGTAGGGGATCCAATGTTTGAGCAATCTGCCGGCGCAGATGTTGCCGCTCACCATATCTATGAGCTTACAGCGATGCCAACGGAGCAGTAAAAGCTCCAAGATAAACAGAGCAGTAATGACTCCGGGAGCATATTAACGCTCACAAATTCCCAACTCCGGGATAAAGATGTATTTTAGAGGCTGACCGATGCAATCTATGTTGCTCGTCAGCCTTTTTTTTGTTGAGCAGGTCTGTCGCGCAATCGGAGTGTACATAACAAGTGCCCAGCACAATCCTTTTTTTAATCTGCTCAAAACTATGATCCCTCGACTACAGAAAGCACTCGCTGAATTTACCGGAACCTTTGCTCTTGTCTTTTTTGGCACAGGTGCAGTCGTCGTAAATACAGCATACACCTCTGCAGGTTTACAGCCTCTTGGTCATCTTGGTATCTCTCTAACCTTCGGCTCGATTGTCGCTTTGATGGTCTATATGTTTGGTCCCATATCTGGAGCGCATATCAACCCAGCTGTGACGGTCTCTTTTTGGTTACGCAAACAAATTTCAGCTCTAGATTCTGTTTTTTACATCCTTGCGCAATTACTTGGAGCCTTTCTTGCTTCATTATCGATTCATATCCTGTTTCCTGAAGATCGAAATCTTGGCATGACCACAATCTCTGTGGTGCAATGGAAAGCGTTTGCCTTAGAGGTGTTTCTAACGTTCATGCTCATTATTACCATTTTGCGAATCATTGCCTCTGAGTCTAATCGATTGCTTACCGGCGTGGTTATTGGCGGTATCATCTTTATTGAAGCCCTAGTCGCAGGTCCTATCACGGGTGCATCGATGAATCCTGCAAGATCCTTTGGCCCTGCGGCAGTTCTTGGAGATTACACCCATTTTTGGATTTATGTCGCATCGCCAGTACTCGGCGCTGTAATTGCAACGTTTTTTGACCGATTATATGTTCTTGCATCAGAAAATAGACGGTGAACTCTCAAACCAACACCTGAGATAGAATTCTTCATCGATTTGAACTTGACCACGATAATTAGACCTTGACCATGCTAAAAGTCGCTTTTGTTTGCATCGAAAACTCCAACAGGAGCCAAATGGCCCAAGCCTTTGCAAAGATAAGTGGGGTGGCTGTGGACGCGTACAGTGCAGGATCTGCTCCGTCTGGAAAGATTAATCCTAGAGCAATCCAAGCCATGGCTGAGCTTGACTATGATTTGTCCGCTCATCAAAGCACCTCAGTTGATGACCTGCCCACTGATGAGCCACTTGATGCAGTTGTTAGTATGGGATGTGGCGACAAATGCCCATGGGTTCCAGCAAAACAACGCATAGATTGGGATATCCCAGATCCTCGTGAGATGGATCAAGATGAATTTCGCGTGGTTCGAGACACCATTCAAGAAAAGGTCACAGCCTTGCTACGTGAACTATCCAAGGAAAGCGCATGATTCGCCTGACAGAGGAAGAACTCGAAAACATGTCCTTGCGAAGGCTTAAAATTCTGAGATCTCAACGAGTGTTGTTACTCAGCAAAACCGAAGACGAGCAGGAACGAGCAGAAATTGAATCGTTTATTGAGGAATTAACCCACAGGATTAATCAGTCCGAAACATAAATTGATTCTCTAGCAGGTGCACTTCATACTTCGTGCCTGCAATCACGCGAAAAATACGGTAGGAATCCATGAGTGAGTCAGTACGTACCTCTAAGGTGCTATCTGGGTAAGCGACCTGGTCGTCTTCGTCCAGCAAAGCCAACCGACTCACTTGACGGCCATCCTCAGCGAGCACGGCATGCTCTACAAGCCTAAATTCATCTCCGTTCTCTCGACTAATGGCCACATCACCCTGCTTGATGGAGCATCCGCTCAACATGACCGCAATCACTGATGCACAGAGTAAACTGTTCAAGTGTCGTGCTGTCATTTTACTCCATGTGCGTGAACTGTGATTAGATGACCTTCTCCTTGATGATACGGCCCTTCGTCCAGCTGTTTAATCTCAGAAGAAATTTTCACATCCTTAAATAGTGGACGAAACGTCTCTTTTAAGGACACCTCCTCAAAGAGTAGGGCCTCATTTTTTGGACCACCACTTTGGTAGTGCAGTTGTTCTTTACCAAAGCCTTCTAGGAAAATCCAACCATCAGGTTCTAGAATGCTGGCACAAGCTTCATACAACGAGTTACAAATCTCAGAGGGTAGGTGTGTAAAACAAAACACAGCACCTATAACCACCCTTTTTTCTTCGGGCATGTTGGAGCGAAGTGATCGAATCCAGTCGAGGCTCTCCGTAGATGTCAAATCCATGACATGATACTCTATACGATCCACAACACCCATTTCCTGTGCGAGCGATAGGGTTTTGCGGCGCCCCTCTTCGCTATAATCAAGTGCAAGTACCTGGCACCCTTGACTTGCAACAAAAACAGCATTACGCCCCTCACCTTCGGCTAGACATAGAACGGTTGGGTCTTGTAAAGCTTTCTCTGTGGAATAAGACTGTCCCGAGTGGGCGTCCGATGTCAAAAAATCATGGAAAGCCTTGTTTGGGGCTTTTCCATAGGCAAATTCATCTGCGCGATATCGCTCGTTCCAAAAGTCTTTCATACCAATGAAGATACTACAACATCAACTCAATCGCGCTCGTCCTGCATTTTTTTGAACTCGTAGATCGAAAATCCTACACCCACCACGAGCATACCAAAGGCAAAAACACCGATAACAAAAATGTCAGAGTCTACCATAGATTTATTTTTTGTTGTAAATCAACAATTTGATGTAGATTCCAAAAGCCAGAATAGATGGCACCCATATTCCAATAAACATGCCTGTATCCTTCATTCCCGAGAACCAGTAATAAATACTAATGCCCATACTAAATAGGGACGCGAGTAGGATGAAAATGTCTGATGGCTTTATAATCTCTTTCATTATTGAGTTTTTTGATTAGTTTACTTGCAATTACATCATTTTGTGCACCACCTCCAAATCTGTCATGATAAACACAGTCCTAATTCATGAATACCAGTCTTGATTATAGCGAGTACATCGCCAAGATTGACGGTTTTCCCTCACCTGGTATTCTATACAGTGATATCCAGCCATTATTAGCTGACGCACATATTTTTTCCTCTGCAATCGATGATATTGCTAGTCTGACAGTCTCGACTCCGGATTATTGGGTTGGCATTGAATCTCGCGGATTCATTTTCGCGGCAGCCCTCGCAGCACGTCACGGTGGAGGGGTTCGACTGATTCGAAAAAAAGGGAAGCTACCTAATTCTAATCTTGTACAGCTTAGTTACGACCTCGAATATGGTAGCGACACCATCGAAATGAAACCAGCGGGTGAGGGATTCGACTTGCAATCGGGGCTACCCAAGCCAACAGTTGTTCTCGTGGATGATGTCTATGCCACAGGTGGCACCCTTCAAGCCTCTGAGAAGCTCTGCACGAAAGCTGGCTTTGATGTACTTGATAAACTTTGCCTACTCGATATTGGTCTAGTCCAAAACAACGACGTAAAGTGTTTAATCGCCCACTCTTAATCGACCCACATGTTATTTGAAATCAGTGATTGGATTATCCTAGCTGTGTTTTTCCTTATTCTTTTTGGCATTGGGCTGTGGGCGTCAAGAAGTGCAGGAAAAAGCCATGTTGAGTTCTTTTTAAGTGGGCGAAATATGCCATGGTGGCTACTTGGAATTTCAATGGTGGCGACCACATTTTCCGCTGATACGCCTAATTTAGTTACCGGATTGGTGCGAGAAGGAGGCATTGCTCGAAACTGGGCATGGTGGTCATTTCTCATAACAGGGATGGTGACTGTATTTATTTATGCAAGGCTTTGGCGTCGGTCAGAGGTGCTCACAGACCTAGCGTTTTATGAATTACGATACTCAGGACCTGTTGCGTCCTTTTTAAGAGGGTTTAGAGCGATATACTTAGGGTTCTTTTTTAATTGTCTAATCATGGGTGCAGTAACCCTGGCTGCTATAAAAATCGGCAGTGTCATGTTCGGCTTGGATCCCTGGATTATTGTTGTTGGTGGTTCTGTCTTGGTAGGGTTCTACGCTGTATTAGGAGGGTTAAAAGGAGTGATATGGACAGACTTTTTCCAATTCACCATTTCTTTAGTTGGCGCTATTTATGCTGCTTTTGTTGCTGTCAATCACCCAAAAATAGGTTCACTAGACGCCTTATTTTCGAATCCCACGATTCAAGACAAACTTCAACTTTTCCCATCCATCCAGGATCCATCACTATTCGTGACGATTATCATCATTCCAATCGCTGTACAATGGTGGTCTGTATGGTATCCAGGATCAGAGCCTGGTGGGGGAGGATATATTGCCCAACGTATGTTAGCTGCAAAAGATGAGCACCATGCTCTTGGTGCTAGTTTACTTTTTAATGTGGCTCATTATGCAATTCGGCCTTGGCCCTGGATTATTGTGGCTTTAGCCTCGATTCTAGTCTTTCCTGATCTTGCCTCCATCCAATCTGCCTTTCCCCAAATTTCGGAGCAATACTTAGGGGATGATATTGCGTATCCAGTGATGCTTACACTACTTGGTCCAGGTTGGTTAGGCTTGGTTACGGCGTCTTTGATTGCAGCATATATGTCTACAATAAGCACCCATTTGAATTGGGGATCCTCTTACATCGTACATGATGTCTATCAGCGGTTTTACCGCAAAGAAGCATCTGATCGAGAATTAGTCGTGGTAGGGCGATTAACCATACTTGGTTTGTTGGTGTTTTCGGGTCTGTTTGCGCTCTTGTTTTTAGAGAATGCCACACAGGCCTTTAATATCCTTTTATTATCGGGTGCAGGCACTGGATCGATCTTTTTACTCCGGTGGTTTTGGTGGCGGATTAATGCCTTTACAGAGCTTACAGCCATGATATATGGTGCAATTCAAGCTGTTGTACTCGTGATTTTTATCCCAGATGAAGCACTTGCCAGTAATCTCATTGATGGGTTCAGCACAAAACTTGTCCTTGCAGTACTGCTTACAAGTATTGTGTGGTTGCTCGCGATGTACTTAACACCTTCAGAAGATGAAGAAACGTTAAAAACCTTCTACCAAAAAATTAAACCGAACGGTCCTGGATGGACAACAATTCGGAGAAAGTGTCTAGCGAATGAAGAAGACATCAGAAAACCTTCATATGGGCCGAGTCTTCCTGCTCAATTTGCTATGGTATTTTTAGGCTCTCTGGGGGTTTATTTGCTTTTATTTGCCATAGGGAAGTTCCTCTTTGGTCAATGGGCCATAGCCATATTGTTACTATTACCTGTGGTAGTCATTAGTTGGATTATCTACAGGTATCTTCTTAAGTCCCAAGATTAAAACGATGAACAAGACTATTTCTAGAAAATCATTTCTCACCCATTCAGCAGCATTTTCAGCAGGCGCAGTCACCCTTGGAATGCCACAGATCCTATATGGCTCTTCCAGAAAACGGGATCTTCGCATTGGATTTATTGGTACGGGACTTCGGGGGCGTAATCATGTCAAAAATATATTATTGTATGGAGGTGTTCACTGTCCAGCGTTTTGTGATATTGATCCTGATGCGGTCACCAAAACCAAGGAGCTCATTGCTAGTCTAGAAATCGATCATCCAGAGCCCAAGGTATACTCTGAAGGGCCAACAGCGTATCAAGAGATGCTCCAAAAAGAGGATCTTGACGGGGTAATCATTGCTACAAATTGGTCTT
>JAVLBP010000036.1:0-7285 GCA_031581145.1 Balneolaceae bacterium | reverse complement strand
GCTGCGAGCCCCATCCAAAAGGCTCGCAGCTATGATCGCCGGTGTCATTGGGCTGATTGCATGGGCCATCCCTGAATCCTCGGCGTTGCGAGGACCCGACATGCTCGATCCGTCTGTCAAAACGCTCGCATCGTTCAACGCGCCCTTGATGCAAGCCATTGTCCCGCTCATCTTTGTGTTTTTGTTAATCCCTGGCCTCGTCTATGGATTTGTGTCGGGTCGGTATGAGGGCTCCAAAGACCTCATCAATAGCATGACCAAATCGATGCAAAGCATGGGGTATTACATCGTAATGGCCTTCTTTTGTGCGCTGTTCATCGACGCATTCAGTAAATCGAATATTGGCCTGCTTGTGGCGTTACAGGGGGCAACGTTCTTGCAATCGCTTAACCTGCCAGGTCAAGTGACAATTGTAGGGATTATTGTGTTGAGCGCTGCGGTGAATCTTCTTGTTGGCTCCGCATCTGCCAAGTGGGCACTGATTGCACCCATTTTTGTCCCGATGCTCATGCAGGTTGGACTCTCCCCTGATCTGACCCAAGCAGCCTATCGTATTGGGGATTCAGTATCCAATATTTTGACGCCTTTAATGCCGTATTTCCCATTAGTGGTGGTGTTCTGCCAGCGCTACGTGAAGAATACAGGTATAGGTACGTTGATCTCGATGATGGTCCCTTATTCGATCATCTTTTTATTCGCCTGGACGGCCTTTCTGCTGATTTATTGGGCGATAGGGATTCCACTGAGCTTCGAAGCGAGTTATGAATATATGCTCCCAAATCAGTGAATCTTGACTCAGTGACCCTCCATATAGTAGCTCCCTTTGCGGGAGCACCCGTTACAGGAGCTTTCGAAGCAATCATCCAGTAGTTACGGCCCAACCTTAGTCAGCGCCAACGAAGCAGCGCCATAAATACCCGCATTCTCCAGACTGGTGGTTTCTATGATTATGTCGTCACGTTGTTTTTTGTAAGCAAAAGAATCTAAGGCTTGATGCAGCGACTCTTCATACAAATGCAGAGCTTTTGCCGCAGACCCACCTAAGACAATTACCTCAGGATCAAAGGCATACATCACGGTCTGAATCCCCTTACCAACATGATGGCCGAAGGTGCGGAATACCTCCTTTGCTTCCACATCTCCAAGCATAGCCTTCTCATAGACCTCGGATCCAGATTGTTGTAGTTCCCTTTCAAAAAATTGTCCAGAACAATAGTGTTCCAAAATACTCTCCTTATACGGTAACATCCCCACTTCTCCAGCTCCACAATGTGGCCCAGAGTATAGTCGGCCATCTAGAACCAATCCCAATCCAAATCCTGTTCCCAATATCAGTCCAACCATACTTTTCACAGGATGTTGTGCTCCAACTCCATGCAGGTATTCTCCCCAGGCAAAACAATTGGCATCATTGTTGATATAAACAGGAATATGAAACTCACGTTCTATAATGTCCGCAAGATGCACCTCCTCCCAGGACGGGATATTTTGCACATTATAGACAATTCCTTTTTCGGGGTCGACCACACTAGGAACCCCGATTCCAATGCTTGGTGTATTTGAGTCTACGACCATCCGTAGACCATCAAGGAGTTGATGGATTAGATCTTCTGGTGATTCTGTGTTGTTAATGGGGACATGGTATGGTATCTCTAATGCTCCCTTATTCATCACCCCTACACGGAGATTCGATGCCCCCAAATCAACACCAACCGCCGCATGTATGTGCTCTGGCTGCATTACATTCACCCTTTATCCAATACTGTACGAAATGGCACGTTCTTGCCAAATATAGCCACGCTCATGTCTGATCGAAGATAGGGAATATCCGACGTATCTCTTCATCTGTGGGCTGATGTCCATATTCGCAGATTTCAAAAGACTCTGCATGCTTGAATTGACTACCCTTCTCTTCACCATACCACTTGATTAATCCTGCTCGTTGCTCACGACTCACCCGGCTCGAGGTGCTTTGACGATCCATCAACCATTGTACACGCTCCTCAGGTGAGTCAGGGACATCGCTTAGGATGCCATCGACCCATGGCAGCCATTCATACATTTGAGAGACATGAGCATCCAGACTGTGTACCTTGGTTTCAAGGACTTCATCGATGCCCACAACGATATCGTGGCGAAATGGATAGGGCTTTTGGAAATGATCGCTCATGTAGAGAAAGGTGGGGTTTTTCTTTAATGGTGGCGTATCAGGTGTGACATTTGGCACCACGACCATATAGGCAGCATCTTGTACAAGAATACCGGTATATCGGTGATCAGGGTGGTAATCATTAGGGCGCATCCCTATGACAACATCGGCATTCCACTTCCGGATTTCTCGTATGATGTTGTGGCGATTATGGAGATCTGGAATCAGTTCGCCATCATGGTTATCTAACACGGTATATTCCTCAATACCTAAACGACGCGCTGCCTCCTGGGCTTCGAGACGACGTCGATTTGCTAGGGCGCCCCCACCCTTTGAATGATGACCAGCATCACCACTGGTGAGAGACACAAACTTTACTGCATGACCCATTCGCGCCATGAGCACCGCAGTGCCCCCCATTGTTAGATCTGCGTCATCTGGGTGTGCAAAAAACGCAATAACACGAAGTCGACTGTTTTCTGGCATTGGTATTCTACCTAAAATGTTTTTGTGATGACTTTAAATGCAAGGAGTTTAAACGTATGAACTCTATTTGGACTCAGACTGCAGTTCAAGATCTCGCCACCGAACAAATCCTTCGATGGCCTCGTATTCGGCAAGACCAATGTGGTTGTATATCTCAGCGGTACGTTTATTTCGCTCCTCAGCGCGTTGCCAAAATTCTCTAGTGTCGGTACCGGGGAACAATGGGCGATCTTTTTGTGACTGATGCTTGAATATCGCACGTCTCTTTTGGTCTGTTTCATCCGGGCTCAGTGGCACAGCCATATCGATATCTTCAATGCTCCACTCTTGCCATGCCCCGCGATACAACCAGAAATAACACTCTTTTATCCATTCTTCATCTTGAAGCTCTTGGGCGGCTTGTTTTATCGCTTGCAGGCACAGTTGATGGGTGCCGTGTGGGTCTGATAAATCCCCAGCCGCAAAGACTTGATGAGGTTTAATCTTCTTGAGTGTCTTCTTAATAGACGCCACATCTGCTTTTGAAAGAGGTTTTTTGCGTTTCTCTCCAGTTTCGTAAAAGGGCATGTTGAGAAAATGGACCTGGTCAAGTGGCACGCCAATGTATCGACAAGCTGCTTGGGACTCTCCTTGTCGAATCAAGGATTTAATCCGTCCCACGAGCTCGGTATCAGGCTCTCCTACTTTTTTGACCGATAAGGACTCTGTAACCTCAGCCAGCATTCGCTCTGCCTCGGCATCTTTAAATCCTAAAGCCTCATGAAAATCACGCATTGTGTCCAAAAAACGCATGACATCATCATCATAGACCCCGAGATTGCCAGACGTCTGATAGGCCACATGGACTTCATGACCATGTTCAACCAATCGAAGGAGTGTACCTCCCATCGATATCACATCATTATCTGGATGGGGGCTAAACACCAAAGATCGCTTTGGAAAGGGGCTTTTTCGCTCGGGTCGATGGGTGTCATCCGCATTTGGCTTCCCTCCTGGCCAGCCAGTAATGGTATGCTGGACCTCATTAAACACTTGAATATTGATGTTGTAGGCACTCTCAATCTCCAACAGAATATCATTCATCCCGTGCTGACGATAATCCTCCTCTGTCAATTTGAGGATTGGTTTATGAACCGTTTGGCTCAACCAAAGGACAGCGCGTTTTATCAAATAAGGTGTCCACTCTACAATCCCAGTTAACCATGGGGTTTTGATTCGTGTTAATTCCGCAGAGGCACTTCCATCCAGTATCACCTCACAATTGTTGTGAGTCTGAATAAACGTGCCAGGGTATTGGGAAGATGGCTCATTCTCCACAATCGTTTTCATTACAGGAGCTTTGCCCTCACCCCAAGCCATCAAGAAAATTCTACGTGCGTGCAAAATAGACGAAACCCCCATCGTGATGGCCCGCCTGGGTACATTTTCAAAGCCATTGAATGCACTTGCCGCATCGAGCATCGTGATTTTATCCAACGCAATCAGACGTGTGGTAGACTCCTTGGTAGAACCAGGCTCGTTAAACCCTATGTGACCCGTGCGGCCTATCCCTAGAATTTGAATATCAATTCCACCAGCTTCTACGATCAACTGCTCATAATGATCACAGTGCTCCTGAAGCTCACTTAACTGGAGGGTACCATCAGGTATATGAATGTTTTCTGGTTTGATGTTGATGTGGTCAAAAAGCATTTCGTGCATGAAGTGGACATAACTCTGCACCGCATCCGGTTTCATTGGATAATATTCATCCAAGTTAAAGGTGATTACATGCTCAAAACTCAACCCTTCTTCTTTGTGCAAGCGAACCAATTCCGCATACATTTGAATGGGTGTTGACCCTGTAGCTAATCCCAACACGGTGGGCTGCCCTTGCTCATTACGCTTGCGAATGAGGCTTGCGATCTCATGCGCTACATACAGCGAGCCGGTTTCTGCAGACTGAAAAATCGATACAGGTGTCTTCTCATACGCTGACTGTCCTGTCGGTACCCATTGCCTTGAATGTGATACCTCAGCTGTGGATAAATTAGGTTGCATGATACGCGCGGTCTATAATGGATTGGTTATCATTTTCATACCTGGCTTCATCGTTTAAAGTTAGGGTGCTTCCATTGAGAATCAACATCTCCAGAACAATTTATTGTTATCGTGTGGAATCATTGGCCATGTCGCAGGATGGTTGCCAAGCTTGAGCCGTTTACCCTAGAGCTGTGAATTTGGGTACCCAATTTGAACATCCTTGGCGTTGTAGGGATCTACGTATGTGTCAATAAGAACCGCAAGCTTCGATCTTGTAAGCGGAGTGTTCAATCCAATATCATGTTGATCAAAAAACTCAACAGCCCGCTCATAACGCGTAGAACGTGACGGGCTATTGTATGTCTCTGCATTGGTGTTTGATGCATTGGTGTTCGACGGATTGGTGTCTAAAGCATTGGTGTTCGAAGCATTTGTATTCGAAGATGCTGTTGCCCCCCACGTTTTGGATAACTCTTCAAACAGGTCTAAGCCATTCTCCACTGTCCATTCTCCAGTCAAACGTTTAGCTGACAAGGCCTCTTTTAATTGTTCCGTATTCATCTGATCAGACCTAGACAAGATTTCGAGTAAGTGGTCATTTTGCACTACACTATCGGGGTAGAATCTGGTTTCGTTTGCCCACGCTACAGGAATCCCCTCACCTCGCATGACGCCACTCAGACCAACCCTTTGAATGGGGTTAAACGCCCAGTAATCCTGGGTCGCATCCATGTAAGGCATGAGTATAAATCCAGACTCTAGCAAGAAATCTTGGAGCATGCGTACATCCAACTGAGCGGCCGGCACCCCACGTTCAATGCTCTGCACTGCCGCAGCACCCGCGGCTTGACCCAGTTGGAGTACAACAGGTTGCAGTCGTGTTGTCCCATTGACCACGTTACTCACCGAAATACTCTTTTCAGCTACGATGAGTCCATCAACATCTTTAGGGATGAGTGCACCATAGGGGACTGAATAGGATGGTATGGAGGTAAAATCTATGTTCTTGGGGACAGGATTTTTTTTGCGATGGTGATCCAAAGGATAATCGCCAACGGCAACACTGCTCTGGTACAGTGGCCTCTCTTTTAAAGCATAAGGGTTGGTGATGTCATACTCATAAAGCCGATCTATACCCACAACCCGCCGACTTTCCCGAATATATGGCATTAACGCCAAGCCATCGTCGGTTGGGAATTCATCTTTTGCAATACCAATATGGGTGTACCCACCTTCGACCTGGAGGTGATAAAGGAAGGACAGTGTCGTGTTTTTCGCCTCGTGAAGGAGCTCATTACGCTCTTTGGTACTTTTTTCAAGTAAATCGGCATAATGATCGTTGCCAAAATTAGGCCAGTTGATCATAAATTTGTCGTTAGGTAGTCGACCATACTCGAGCATTTTATCACATGAGACTGGATCTTGAGTAGGGTCTGAGCATAGCTCCGCACACATACAATCAAATTCTGCCGGATTGTATGCCTCTGGCTTTTCTACTTGTGGAGCATCCATTGGAGAATAATCTTCCACTATGGCTACGTAGGTAAGATCTTGGACATACAAGTGATCTTCGGTGGGTGCCGATGACTCACCTGTTGCATCTTTTGTTTCCATATAGTGGGAATAGGGTACATCCGCGACGCCCAAAAGGTCCCCATATTCAGTGGCTTCAATAAACATTTTGGCCTTAATTGTGAGATTTTGGCCCGAACCGGTTTGAATGATGATCTCGTGTAATCGTTTTTTGCCATCATTTTTGGTTTGGAGTCGGGCATCGACAAGGCTAAACCCACCAATTTGCTCTACGTTTGGCAACTCGTTGACCATATTCTGAAAGATTTCCGCACCAACATGTGGCTCAAACAGGGTGTTACTTACCCATCCAGTAGACAAAGCTTCTGGACCTCCGTATCTCGCATGCAAGGAGTCTCTAAACTCCCCCCAAATACCCGACGGCAGCTTATGATTCCCATCGGTCGCACTCACACCAGCTGCGGTCAGCATCCCTCCAAGCCAACGATGTTCATGAAGAAGTAAAACATCTGCACCCATGCGCCCGGCCTGAATCGCAGCAGCCGTGCCACTCGTACCGCCCCCCACTACGACAACATCATACGTGTTAGGTTCATATGTACCAGGTTCATTGTTGGAGCAATTCACCAAATATAATACCGCCAAAAGAAGCCAGACATAGGTATAACTCAATGCTTTCATTTCAGATAGTTAAGTTTTCATTTACGTACGTAATATAGTGCATGTACTATGAATGACAATCAATGTCATCCCTAAACTTCGTAAGTGATACCATATAATTCCAGGCCATCCTTGATTTTGTGATGAAACACAACGTTGTTACAAACATAGGAACACTCCAAGACACAATCCTTACACCCCATCGCTAAAAAAACAACCCAATCTGGAGATAGCTCGACAGGCGCATCTGATACATCGCGGAAGGCTCCGTCCACGCAACCGCAGTCGACCAAATCCCAAGAACCGCAGTCGATCAACAAACGGATCGAGTACAGGGGAAAGCATGTGCGGGTCTCACGAACGGGTGGGGTCGCTGGCCGGGTTTCGGCTCACTCCTCGGCGACCGGGACAGGCGGCACGATCAATACAAGCCAG
>JAVLBP010000035.1:0-7882 GCA_031581145.1 Balneolaceae bacterium | reverse complement strand
CAAGAACAAAATCGCCGAAATCAACGTCCCAGCGTGGCCAATGCCGACCCACCATACAAAGTTGATAATCGCCCAACCCCAGCTAACGGTATTGTTCAGCCCCCAAACGCCTGTCCCCTTGTAGATGAGGTAGGCAATCGAGACAATCATCAGCATAAAGACCAGATTGGCGATGCCAAAAAGCACGTACCATAGCTTGGGTGTAGGGTTGAGATTTTGCGCCGTCACCATACGGGTGATGTCCGCAAAGCTATGATTCCCTTTCACGAGGGGCTCTTCTTGAACCAAGGATGCGTGTGCTGCAGTGCTCATTCTAGGGTGTTGGGGTTAATGTTTTTTGGCAGGAGCTTCGTACAGACTCGGATGCGGGTTCTTCAACATCGCGAGGTACGACGTACGCGGACGCACGTTGAGCTCTTCTAGCATTTGATAATTACGGTCGGTTCTCTTGTGCTGCACCACGACGCTGTTGTTGTCGGTGAGGTCGCCAAAGGTGATCGCATCGGCCGGACACGCCTGCTGGCACGCCGTCAAAACGGTTCCATCGGCGGGTTTTGGAGAGCCTGTCTCACGCTTGGTGGTGATTTTCTCACGGTTCACGCGCTGCACGCAGTACGAACATTTTTCCATTACCCCGCGGAATCGAACCGTGACTTCCGGGTTCATCGCCATTTGGACAATCTCAGGATCGTCGCCTTGGGTGAGGTATTCATCGGTGTAGTTAAAGAAATTGAATCGACGAACCTTGAACGGACAGTTATTGGCGCAATAACGCGTTCCAATACAACGGTTGTACGTCATTTGATTCATACCATCGTCGCTATGCGTCGTGGCAGCCACGGGGCAAACCTGCTCACAAGGGGCAAGCTCACAGTGCATACATGGCACAGGCTGATGGTACACCTGCGGATTGTCAATATCACCCGCAAAATAGCGGTCCGTACGGATCCAATGCATTATGCGTCGGCGAGAAACCTCTTTTTTCCCAATCACAGGGATGTTGTTCTCCGCCTGACATGCAATCGTACAAACCCCGCAGCCAAAACATGCATTAAGGTCGATGGCCATACCCCATTGAGGCTCGTAGTCAGGGCCATAGGTCTCATTAAACAACGAAATCGGTCCATCTGACTCGCCGTTCTCTTCCATTTCTTTGATGCCAGGCACTTCATACCCATGCACCGACTTGTAGGTCGCAAACTTTGGATGCTCTTTGTAGTCGCTTAGTGTTGTGGAGCGGACCATGTCACGCCCTTCGAGGCTGAATTGAGCCTGGGTACACGCCATCTCAATGTCGCGATCGGTGACTTCGACTTGCACTGCTGCAGCATATTGGGCGGTGGTAGAGCGTAGGGGATAGGTGTTGGTCCCGGCGCCATCAGCTACTCGGCCGATTCCTTCACGACCGTATCCAACCGTGACGGTGATGCTATCTTCAGCATGTCCAGGTTGAATCCAGGCTGGGATTTCGATGGTGCGTCCCTCGACGGTGAGCTTGACAATCGGAGCTGAAATATCGCTGAGGTGGCGCTCGGTCGGAATGCCAAGTTTCTCAGCAGTCTTCATCGACATGAGGGCCACATTATCCCAGGTAATCTTGGACATTGGGTCTGGAAGCTCCATGAGCCAGCCGTTGTTGGCGTAGCGTCCGTCAAAAAGTTTGGCATCGGGGCGGATGATGAGCTCCATGTCGGAGGCGGAGCCTGTGCTGGCGGGTGCTGTGGAGCTCGCCGCTCCTGCGCCTGCCACACCGGCCGCACCCACAGCCTGCTCCATGGCTCGACCAAAACCGTTCGTCAACCGTGGATTCACCGCACGAAACGCGCCAGGCGTTTCCTTGCGCAATCCATCATGTAGGATCGCATTCCATTCGCGGTCTGTACGAACACCGAGCTCTGAGCGCCATGTGTCGCGAACCAAATTATATCCTTGCGTGTATTCGCCACTCAAAATCGTATTCAAGAACTCCACCTCGCTCCATCCATCAAACAACGGAAGGATTTGAGGTTGAACGACGCTATGAGCCCCCGTGAATGAACGGGCATCATTCCATTGCTCGAGTGAATGGGCACGATTCACATGCCATGTAGCCTGTTTAGACGTCTCATCAACCATGTCGGCCAAATGAAAGACCGTGGTTTTGTCCAGCGCACCCGCAACATCAATATCTGATGGCGCATTAAACACAGGATTGGTTCCCACCAACACCATGGTGTCAAATTCTCCACTGTTTACCGCGGCGATGGCGTCTGCAAAGGATGCTAACGACTCGCTTCCATCCACATGATCCACCACATGGTAGGTGACAGGCGCTGCATCAGACGTCCCAACATTACCCAGAGCCGCATTGATCGCAGCCACGGCAGCATGAACCTCTGTGGGTTGGCCGTATCCAGCCGTGACCAAAGATGATCCCTGTGCTGCAACAAGATCTTCCACCATTGCTTCGAGCGTCTCGTCGAGAAGGAACTCATTATTCACCCCAGCAAATGGGCGGAGCTCGGAGGCATTGGTCGCATTAAAGAGTCTTGCAGCAAGTGCATAGGTAAACGGAGCAACGTGCGACGCTTTGAGTTTTTTGCGTGAATCGGCGTATGAGCCCGTCGACGTGAATGTCCCTTCCACGACATAAAGGCGGTTCATGGTGTCGTCGGTCGTCATCACTTTACGACGATCTGTTACCATGCGGGCGTTTTGAAGCGCATTTTTGTGGGATTGCGGACTCATGAAGTCGTCATCTAGGGCGACAATGACGTCAGCGCGGTCAAAATGATTGACGGTACGAAGTCGCTGCCCAAAGGCAAGCTCAGCTCCCTCAAACGCGTTCGCTTCGCCAAAAGGCTCATAATTGACCCAACGTGCGTTCGGGAATTGGCCCAAGGCCTGCTCTTTGAGTCGGAGTAATGTTGGAGATGAGCTCAACTCACTTACGAACAACACTCGGCGCGAACGGTCGGCAAAGTGTGAGGCTGCCGCCGCTACAAAATCGTCTTGCGTGCTTGGCTCTCCATTAAAACGAATCCCACGAGAGCGATCTGGGTCATACATCGACAGAATCATCGCCTGCTCATACAACGTGGTCTTGCCACGGCTGGCAGGGTGATCAGGATTCCCCTCAATTTTGGAAGGACGACCCTCGTTGTTTTCGATGAGAATCCCTGTCGCGGCATCTTGATGGCTAAAGACCGAGGCATAATGCATCGGAATCCCAATGGTTACATCTTCAGGCTGACGAGAGTAGGGGAGAATTTTTTGTACAGGACGACGGCACGCGGCAAACCCAGCCATCGCAATCGATGCACCCATGATTCGGAGGAAGCTCTTGCGTGAGACAGGATCGCCTAGCTCTGAGGCCTCCTTGCCAAACTCACGGTGCTCATAATCTTCATACTCCTTGTTGCGGGCAAGCTCTCCCAGGCTCTTCCAATAGGTATTGGGCGCCAGGTTTTCGTCTGATTCTGTGGTGTGTTGCAAGTCGTTACTCATGTCCGTGCTTGTATCCGTGCTCATGTCGGTACTCATAGTCGTGCGCTGTGTATCGGGGTCCATTAATAATGACAACCCTGGCAATACTGGGGCGCATGAATGTTGTGTTTCGCGACAAGCTCACGGCCCATCTCAAGTTGATTTTCTGCGGTGTAACCCATCGTGGTCACTTCCTCGACTGGGCGAACATATTTCTCCGGCGCGCGGTGGCAGTCCAAACACCAACTCATACTTAGTGGCTCCGCCTGATACACAACCTCCATTTGGTCCATACGACCATGGCACGTTTCGCATCCAACCCCCACATTCACGTGCGCGGAGTGATTGAAATACGCATAATCGGGGAGATAATTGACACGGACCCACTCAATCGGCTCTCCGGTTTCCCATGACTGACGAACCGGCTCAAGGGCGGGGGACTCAGTTTTAATTTGGTTGTGGCAATTCATGCATGTTTGGGTCGCAGGCACGTTTGCATACTTGGAGTCGTAGACCTGCGTGTGGCAATACTGGCAATCCATGCCGAGTTGGCCAGCATGAAGCTGATGAGAAAACGGAACGGGTTGCTCAGGCGCGTATCCAACGTCAAGAAATTCAGGGGCAAAAAAGAACCAGACCGTGAACACAAGTGTGTTGCCAATGACAATGGATCCAATCAGTAGTTTTCGTGGAAAGTTGTTGCTCCACTTTGGAAAAATCTGCGCCATCTGTGTGGTTTTATCCTAAGTATTTATGCCGCGAGCGGCTATCCCGATTCGTTTGTGGCTGCGGTGGCACTGTTTTTTTGGTCTGCAGATGCTATTAATCTGACCAGCCGTTACCATGCTCCACCGAGTTGGATCACTTCCTCAACTCTTTTTGCAAAATACCGAAACTGGAAATGTGAAAAAAGTAATTAATGACGATTTTGAATGGAATTAGAAGCTTTTGTGTTGGTTACAGGCTATATATTAAATTCATACAAAAGGTTTCACTTACATTAAAGTTACATACTTAGCTACACATACTTAGCAATTTAGCGATCCACATTCACAAGCATCATCCTGTAAAATCTTGCAACAACGCTCATAAACTCAATCTCAACCATGGCATCGACTTCATCTAATGACCTCCGCTCCATTATCCCTGTTGTCCCAACACTTGAATCCCTGAGTCTTTGGAAGGGTATTACTGCCATCATGGCCGTGAGTGTGGCCGCTTTCGCGTTTTTGCTTTGGATTCTGTACGTGAAGCCGGCCAGCGCTGAGGCGGGGTCTTGGGTATACATGCTCCCCACGCTGAATGCGTCATTGAACTCGATCGCCACCGTCATGATCCTGGCTGGGTATGCTGCCATTCGTCGTCGGAATTTTAAGCAGCACATGACGTTTATGATCGCCGCCTTTGTTGCCTCGTCACTGTTTTTGGTGAGTTATTTGGTTTACCATAATTCCGTCGGTCACACGGTATTTCAAGGGGAGGGATTTGTGCGAGTTGCCTATCTCACGCTGCTGATTTCCCACATCATCCTGAGCGCAACCGTCGTGCCGTTTGTGTTGACGAGTTATTACATGGTGTTCTCGGGACGGTTTAGTTTGCACCGCAAAGTCTCCAAGTGGACGTTTCCTGTCTGGTTGTATGTTTCGGTGACAGGGGTTGTGATTTATTTCTTTTTAAGGGCATATTCATAAATCACAACTCAAACAAAACGAGAATGCCATGAAAAACGCATCCTTAGTTTGGTTAGGTCACTCATCTTATCAAATCACCACACCCAGCGGCAAGGTGGTGTTAGTGGATCCGTTTTTGTCGGGAAATCCACAGCTTCCTGACGAGCTTAAGCGACCCTCTCAAGTAGATGCCATCTTTTTGACCCACGGCCATGAGGATCATGTCGGGGATACGCTTGACCTTGCGGGTCGTTTTGAATGCCCGGTGTATGGAATTGTTGAATTGGTCGGCGTACTCCAATCACATGGGCTAAAAAGTGAGCAAGCTGTAGGGTTTAATAAGGGCGGGACTGTCCATTTTGATGATGTGAGTGTCACAATGGTGCACGCGCAACACTCGTCTTCTTTCCGTGGGGAGTACGCGGGCGAGGCAGCTGGATTGGTGTTTCGGGTGCACAAAGCGTGGACATTTTACCATATGGGTGACACCAATGCCTTCGCTGACATGGAATTAATCGCCGAGGTGCATGAGCCTGATGTGGTGGCCGTGCCAATTGGAGATCACTTTACCATGGGGCATGTAGAAGGGGCGTTGGCTGTGGAGCTGGTTGAGCCCACGGTTGCAGTACCGTGTCACTATGGGACGTTTCCCGTGCTGACAGGCGATGCAGACGAGTTTAAGCGATTGGTCGAGCGGGACACGCAGACTAAGGTGCAGGTGCCAGGGATTGGGGAGGCTATTCAGTTTTAGAGTTGTGCGTTAAGTGTCGAGCGCTTGTAGCCGTGCGATTTTATTTGTGCATTTTGATCACACCAGCTGTAACAGAGACATAGGTTTACAAAACGACTCTGTCTAAACCAGTAAAATTTGGCATGCCTCTACAAATAATACTGGTTTGGTGTTTTGGGTTTGCATTTGATCATGTGTGTAGAACATACTAGTTAACGACGTTTGATGACCACACTGGTAATCAACGTGTGATGACCACACTGGTAATCAACGTGTGATGACCACACCAGACCATCAAATTCGCATCTTGGCCAATTACACCCTGTGCATCATTTGAATTAATCTGCCCATTTCACGATAGGTCAACACCTCTACACCCCGAAATAATGCCTCGGCTTGCGTTTTGGTGACAATCGCAGGATTGATTGAGGGAAAAACATAAAACATTCTGTCAGGTTGGAAATTTTGCATGGTGCGGTAGTAATGTTTCCTAAACTTCAGAAACCCAAGGCAAAAATCGAGGTTTATCACCCACCGCTGGCCACCTGGTGATTCTAAAATGAGATCTAGATATGACCCATTGTAGGATTTATAATAGAAGTAGCGCACAGAAGGATCACAGAACGTCACATAGCTTGCCAAAATCATGTTAACCCAACTTTTAGCCACTATAGGGTGATCAAACAAAGCTTCTGATGATTTGATGCCATGTACATAATGTAACAACCCTGTTTGCCTAAAGATAAGTTTTGGGGCTTTATGGGAACGCACTGATGACAAGGGCGCTGAAAAGGCGGGGATCTGATAGAGGATTTCAATCTCTGTCAAAGCATCTATACACCACCTTAAATGCTTATGCCCCAATGATGTATACCTCATCATATAACTAATGTTTAAGGGCTCTAACAGGTTATGAGATAATCCCTTAAGTATCGTTTTTATAGTTCTATGGTTATGATGGCTTCCTGGCCGTTTTGCGAAGATTGATTGAATTATCTCGAGGTTAGTATCCCATATCTCTTCAATCGCTACATATTCGTTTGGGTGAACCCACGCTGTTTTATTTGGTCCAAGAAGCCAAAACCTATCCATGTATTTGTGAGATGAGGTAACATCCTCGTAATGAAGCACTGGCTTCTTTGCTTCGATGAACTCGCGGATTTTAAAGTGTTCTTCGAAATTGATCGGATTGTTCATTGCCATTCTTTGAATATTTGTGACTATTGAGTTCCTCAAGCACACTCATGTACATTCATCACCCCTGGGTCTAAACCAGTATTATTTGTAGAGGTGTGCCAAATATTACTGGTTTGGAAAGAGGCATTTTGTGTAACTGTGTTGTCGAGCAAAAATTCGAGGGTTCTCGACAAAAGGTTCGAGGTGTTAACAGGACGTGTAGAGGTGGTGTCGAGAAATTTTGACTTTATACTCAAGACTCAATTCAACCTCTGCCCACTAAGAGCATGAATCAAGGGAAACCTTTCAAAGAATTTCCCCTTTGAGTCAAAAACCATTTGATTCAAAAACCCTTTCACTCAAAAATGAATAAAGTGTCGAGCTTAAATGACCTACGCCCTAGGATGAAACTCCTTATGAACTTGGTGCAATAGCGTTCGATCCACGTGAGTGTAGATCTCCGTGGTAATAATCGACACATGGCCAAGCATCTCCTGAACACTTCGTAGATCGGCACCCCCTTCAAGCAAATGAGTCGCAAAAGAGTGGCGGAAAATGTGTGGATAGACATGTTTTTCAATCCCAGTTGCGACGCTGTATTTCCTCACAATATTCCAGATGGTCATCCGAGATAGGGGAGCACCTCGTTGATTAATAAACACACGGTTTTGTGTTTGAGCACCACCAGGTAGACCAGCGCCTGCAACTGAAGCACCGCCTGCGCCGCTGGAAGCCCCTGAACCAGCCTCGGTTCCCGCCACACGAGCGCCACCCGCACCCCCTGCAAAAGTCGGCCGCGCCTTCTCCACCCACGCCTGAATCGCTTTCAACGCAGGCTCTC
>JAVLBP010000034.1:0-7967 GCA_031581145.1 Balneolaceae bacterium | reverse complement strand
CACGGTGCCTCGAACGGTCGATAGGGTCCACGCTCGAACGTCTGCTGCCACATCGGATGGGAGGTCTTCTCGCGACTTGAGACCAAGCTCCTTGGCTTTTTTGTCGAGTTGCTGATCGATGGCGGTGTTCAAAAACATGGCCAGAATCATGGGCGCTGGGCCGTTGATCGTCATCGACACGCTGGTGGTTGGGTCGCAGAGATCAAATCCTGCGTAGAGCTTCTTCATGTCCTCCAGCGTGCAGATGCTCACGCCTGAGTTCCCCACCTTTCCGTAGATATCGGGTCGCGGGTCGGGGTCCTCACCGTACAAGGTGACGCTATCAAATGCTGTGGAGAGCCTTGCCGCAGGCATACCCTCACTCAAATAATGAAATCGTTTATTAGTTCGGTCGGGCGTCCCCTCGCCTGCAAACATTCGGGTAGGGTCCTCCCCTTCGCGCTTGAGCTTGAACACCCCCGCCGTGAATGGATAATACCCTGGCATATTCTCTTTGAGGGCAAATTTGAGCCGTTCGCCAAAGTTTTGGGTCTTTGGAAGGGCCAATCGGGGAATTTTGAGGCCACTGAGGGTCTCGCGGTACATTGGCTGACGAATCTCCTTGTCACGAACAGTCATGACAAACTCCTCCGCCTCGTACACTTTTTTGAGGTCATCCCAGTCGTCGAGAATACGCTGGCAATAATAATCGAGCCGTTCTCGTAGGCTTTTTTGGAGGTCGAGGAGGGGTTGGAGTGCGGTGGATTGGGCGGTTTGGGCGGTGGATTGATCTCTGGACGGGGCGTCCTTCTGCTCTTGGAACTGCGCAATCGTGCCCGTCACTTGATCGAGCCTCGTAGCCAGATCAATTTGCTTGTCTGCCCATGCATGGTATTCACGAACCGTGTCTGCAATCTCAGAGAGGTACCGCTCTCGAGAGCCTGGCATAATCGTGGTGGACGTGATCTCCTCCACAGGCTGGGTGTTGGTGAACCGTTCTTGCTTGAAGGATTCGCCATAAGACGCAGCCAAATGCTCAGTTAACGCAGCAAAGAGTCGATTCACCCCTTCGTCATTAAACTGAGCTGCGATGGTTGGATAGACGGGCATCGACGATAACTCCGCATGCCATTCGCCTCGATTGCGCTGCATTTGCTTGCGAACATCACGAAGGGCATCTAGCGAGCCTTTTTTCTCGAACTTGTTGAGCACCACAAACTCTGCAAGGTCAAGCATATTAATCTTTTCGAGCTGAGTCGCCGCCCCGAATTCCTGCGTCATCACATACACCGGCACATCCGCCACCTGAAGAATCTCCGCACCACTTTGGCCAATGCCCGACGTCTCAACAATGACGAGATTATACCCCGCTTCCTTAACCAGGCGAATGGCAGCCTTCACTGCCGGGCTAATCGTCGTATCGCTTGCACGGGTCGCAAGGGAGCGCATGTAGACGCGGTCCGTTTGGATGGCATTCATGCGAATCCGGTCGCCAAGTAGGGCGCCACCCGTTTTAACCTTGGACGGGTCAATACTGATCACGCCGATGCGAAGGTCAGGGCATTCGGAGAGGAATCGCCGGATGAGTTCATCGGTGAGCGAGCTTTTGCCTGCGCCGCCTGTACCGGTGATGCCTAGGACGGGGATTTGGTCAAGTGGCGTTTTATTCCCAGATATGGAAGCCTTTTCACCCTTAGTTGATGCAGTTTGGACATCCAACTCTGCCTTCGTTATCGCCCTTGCCAGCTTCACCACCTCATGATCCGCAGGTGCCTCCAACGCTGTAACATCAAAATCACACTGCTCCAGAATATGATTAATCATCCCCTGAAGCCCCATCGCAGCTCCATCAGCCACCGAAAATATCCTTGAAACCCCCGCGGCATGAAGCTGGGCGATTTCATCATCGACAATCACGCCTCCCCCACCGCCAAACACCTTAATATGACCTGCACCCTGCTCGGCCAGCAACTCGATCATGTAGGTAAAAAACTCCATATGCCCACCCTGATAGGATGAGATGGCAATCCCCTGGACATCCTCCTGAATCGCACAGTCCACAATCTCTTTCACAGAGCGATTATGCCCCAAATGAATCACCTCGGCTCCAGACGACTGCAGAATCCGCCGCATGATATTAATCGAGGCATCATGGCCGTCGAACAGACTAGCTGCCGTGACAAGCCTAATCTTATGCGTGCTTTTGTAGGGGGTTTGCTCCATAAATTCTCTTTTGCTTGCGCTCAAAATAACGAAAAAGAGACTTCAATCGTCCCCTCAAAATCATTGAGCAGCTGAATATTCGAGACAACTCGTCGTGGTTCGGCTGGATTGGTGTTGAATGACCATTCTCCGTCGCCATTTAGGTCTATAAATACCGTTAATCGTGCGGAGGTTTCTGGAGATGTGGGCGGCAGGCCAGCGAAGCGTAGTTGGAGCGGTTCAGGGGCGTCTGTGGGTTGTGTGGATTCAGCAGGCTGCGTGGAATCCTGGGATTGAATGGGTTGTGTCAAGACTGTGTCGACTAGGACTCGTCTCGAAAACGGCTCGATGAGTTCAAGGGTTGCCACGATTGAGTAGGTTTGCGGAGAGGTCGCGAGCGTGGAATCGGCGGGTGTGAAGCCAGCGGGTGTGTCAGTAATAGAGTCGGCGGGTGTAGTCATAGAATCGGCCAGCAAGGCAATAGTGGAATCATCGCCCGCAACATATGATTCCAGCACCACAAGCAACTCTGCTGTTTCTCGCCCGTCCACTAGCTCCAACTCATCAAATTCTACCGTATCAGACTCGATCGCTTGACTCGAGTCAGGCGCAACAATGTCAACCACATCATTGGTATTAAACGCCAAAGAATCAGCAATTAAACTATTTCTAGATCTATCAGTAATCTGATTGATGTACATTAATATATAGTCACCTTCAGAGCGCAACGATTGCAGTGAATCCACTGTCACGACAACCGTGGTTGAATCCTCTTCCAGAAGCGAAGCCGTTGCATTCCATTCAATGATTTGATTCGCAGCGGCCTGCTCTAAAATTTGTCCCTCAACTCCCTCTTCAAGCAAACTCAAATCAACCGAGTCATTCACAAGAACCAGAGGTTCTGACGCCCTAATTCTCAGCTGATTGAGCGCCAACACACCCACCCCCTGAACTCGAGGCGCCACAGTGTCAGGCTCATAAACCCAAACCACCGATTGCAGGCCGTCCGATGGAGCGATTCGATTCTGTTCAAACGGCTGGGCACGTTCACGCGCGGGCTCCCATCGACGGTTGCGGTTCAGATCATTCACCCACAGCGGCGTAAAAGCCTGCTGCCCCAACGCCTGAAACGTCGCCACTCCTGCTGAATCGGTTTGAATGGTATAATCAGGGACAATTTGACCCAAGTCATTCACCAAAGACGAGTCTACCTCTCCGTTTGGGCCAAAGGGAGCATTATCAAGTGGACCATTACCAAGTGGGCCATTGCCAATGAGACCATTACCCAGAAACAAAAACACCGATTCGTCTGTCCGCACTTCTCCCGTTATCGCATCTCGCACCTGAACCGCCAACACCCCCTGATCAATTTCTGGCCCTGTGGAAATCGGAATCTGAATGGGCGCCTTGAGTTTATTGCCTCGCGTATCGCGCAGGTCAGTCCCGATGGTAAAAATCATCGTTCGATTTTCGGGTAAGGACTCCTCAAACCGCACGGTCACACGTTGACGCTTCCAATCGGTGGAAAAACTCGCATCAAACCGAGGCTCAATGGATAACGCTTGCTCAAAACTCCCACGATCGACGTATTCATTAAAGGTGAACTCAAAGGTCTGAGTCTTCACATTCACACTGCCCGGCTGTGGTGAAACGTCCACAAGTTGCGGGGGCTGAGTGTCGCGCGGACCTCCCGTAGGCGCGGACGGGATGGCGCACGAGGTAAGCATCAAGGCGATGAGGCCTGCTGTTGCCAACAGAGGCAAGTGCTTCACAGGATAATTCGGTTTCATGATGTAATGGTACTACATCCCCTCTCCTTTTGCCACAGCTTTCGTATCATTAACACATGGCACTCGCTGACCCCTTTGCGAATCAACACCCTCCCATCCCCTACATTGCCGATGCAGGGCTGTTCACCGATTTTTATGAGCTCACCATGGTGCAGGGGTTCTTTGCGCAAGGCATCCACGAAACCACTACAACGTTTGATTATTTCTTTCGCGAAACCCCATTTGGCAACGGATTTGTGGTCTTTGCGGGGTTACAGGATTTGCTCGACACACTTTCTGAGCTGAGATTTTCGGCTGAGGCGATTGATTTTTTGGCCGCGAAAGGATTTCAGGAGGAGTTTTTGGCCTATTTGACTGAATTTCGGTTTCGGGGGGGCGTGGCGTCGGTGTTTGAAGGAGATGTTGTCTTCCCTGGTGAACCCATTGTCCGATTAACGGGCCCTTTGGCTGACATTCAACTGGTGGAAACGCTGGTGCTGAATCTGCTGAATTTCCAGTCTTTGGTGGCCACGAAAGCTGCCCGGATGCGCTTGGCTGCCGGTCCTGAGAAAACCCTCATCGATTTTGGGTTGCGTCGCGCTCAGGGGCTCGGGGGAATTCATGCGAGTCGAGCAGCGATGATTGGTGGGTTTAATGGCACGTCCAATGTCCATGCCGGCAAGACGTATGGTATTCTGGTGATGGGGACGATGGCACACTCTTGGGTGCAGAGTTTTGATCAAGAGCTCGATGCATTTCGGGCGTATGCGGCGTTGTATCCTGAGTCTTGTGTGTTGCTTGTGGATACGTACTCCACGCTGGAATCGGGTGTGCCGAATGCTATCACCGTCGCAGGCGAGATGGCGGAGCGGGGGCAGCTCCTGCGCGGAATTCGGTTGGATAGCGGTGATTTGGCCTACTTTGCGGGCCGAGCACGACGCATGCTTGATGAGGCGGGGCTCACAGACGTAAAAATACATGTATCGAATCAGCTTGATGAAGTGGTGATTCGCAGTTTAATGAGCCAGTCAGCTCCTATTGACGGGTTTGGCGTGGGTACTCGGTTAGTGACAGCGGATGGGGACCCCGCGCTGGGTGGTGTGTACAAGCAGTCCATGATTGGGGACCGCCCCACCATGAAAGTGTCCGAAAACCCGGAGAAATTGACGCTACCAGGTGTGAAAAAGGTATGGCGTACGTTGGACAGCGATGGTTTTTTTGCTGGCGACGCGATTGGGCTGGCCGGTCAAGGGGAACCAGAGCGGTTTCATCATCCAGTCTTTCCAGTGAAAAATACGCCATTGCGTGGATTGAGGGCCATGGAGTTGTTGGTTGACGTGATGCATGGCGGTGAGCCTTTGGTCGAAGAACGTGATTTGGGGGCCATTGCGGCTTACAGTCGAAGCCGACTGGATTGCCTGCCTCCTGAAGTGCTCCGATTTGAGAATCCACATGAATATAAAGTGGGGATTTCGCCGGAACTGATGGGGCTGCGCGACGGGTTATTAGAGGAGCGGTTGCGCGGGTGAGGCGCCGGGCGATCGTGACGCGGCGGGTGCGGGGGGCGTGGGGAGTGCGGTGGTTCCAGGCGTAAATGTGGCGCCCGGCGGACGCGCTGCGATGAGCTGTCGGGCAATCTCGCAAAGAATCAATTTCCAAATCTCTAAATTTTGAGACTCTTTCTATGAAAAACGTATTACTGATCGTCGATATCCAAAATGATTTTTTACCTGGTGGGCCGCTTGCTGTGGCGGGCGGTGATGACATTATCGCGGGTGTGAATGCTCTGACCGAGCTTGAAGGCTGGGATTCTGTGATCCTAACGCAGGATTTTCACCCGGCTGGTCACTCGTCGTTTGCATCGGCTCATGAAGGCAAGCAGGTCTACGATACGGTCGAGATGCCCTATGGCACCCAGTCGTTATGGCCGGATCATTGCGTCATTGGGACTTCGGGGGCTGATTTTGCGCCGGCCTTGAACGCCGATGCGGCCAATGTGGTGATTCGTAAGGGGTTTCGGAAGCACATTGATTCGTATTCAGCGTTCACGGAGAACGACGGGGTGACCTCCACAGGGCTCGCCGGCACGCTGAAGGATATTGGAGGGGGTGATCCGTCGGCGGTTCGCGTCTTTGTGGTGGGGCTGGCAACCGATTTTTGTGCGGGGTATTCGGCAGCGGACGCGCGTGGTGCCGGTTTTGAAGTGGTGGCGGTTCGCGATTTGATGCGAGGGATTGATATGAATGGGTCGGTTGATGCGATGTGGGCTCGTTTGCGTGACGCTGGGGTTGAGATTGTGGAATCCTGCGATGTGGCTGGGATGATTTCGTGAGCGATAGGGCTGATTTCGTGAGAGGTGGGACTGATTTCGTGAGCGATGGGGCTGACTTTACCGCATGTGATTCTACCGTATGTGATTCTAAAGAGGCCTGGTGAGGAATAATCTTTGTGGCAAACGATAAGCCGTTTATTGTTTTAGGGCAGGGAATTGCGGGTGTATCCTTGGTATGGGCCTTGATGAAGCAGGGTGTCGAGGCGGAGCGTATTGTTTGGGTTGGACAAGGGGGTGATGAGCAGACTGGCGCGTCTTGGACACCAGTTGCGTTGATCAACCCGGCTACAGGGCCCTCTGCAAAGTTGATACCCGATGCAGAGGTGGCATTATCACACACATACTCTCTAATTGACTGGTTCCAAACCAGTAATATTTGGCACCTCTCTACAAATAATACTGTTTTGAGGCCAGCAGCTTCGCAGGATATGTGTGCGAAGATGAAACAGCGATTCGAGCAAGATCCGTGGCCCGAGGGATGGGCGCAGTGGCTTGAACCAGGCGAGTGTGCTGAGAAATTTCCTGGCGTTTTTTGCGCACACGGAGCACTTTGGATTCACAGAGGGGGCTACCTTCCGATGCCGTCGTTTTTGGCGGCAGCGCGTCAAAAGGCAGCGGATCTTGGCGTGCAGGTGGAGTATTCTGCCAAGGCTAATATTACCCAATGGCTCGACAAAGGGACTGTGATTTGCGCGACCGGTGCTGCGACTTCCGGCCTAACCGTTGACTCAGCGCTTGCTTGGCCAAACATCGGCCTCCACCGCGTAAAAGGTCAACTCATGACGATTCGGCTTGCAGATTTTGATGATTCATCAGCCACCGAACAGTACCCTCGCACAGCCATTTCCATGAAAGGGTACCTCGCCCCTACCGAAACACCCGGTGTGGTAGCTGTGGGCAGCACCTATGAACACCATTTTGAGCACACAACCTTCGACGAGCATGGCCGTCAAAAGCTGCTGACTATTGCAAAGAGTATCCTACCGAATGCGCGCTTTGACGAGGAATCAATTCGTGGCTGGGCTGCGATCCGAGTGCATCAACCTCCCGAGCGCTTGCCCGTCATTACCCAGCACTCAACGATTTCTGGATTGTATGCGTTTACTGGGTTCGGGTCAAAAGGCCTAACGCTTGCTCCTGCCGCTGCGGTAAGGTTCACCCAGCGGTTGCTTCGAGCGAGGTGAATCACTCCTGCCAGGTGATTATTCAATCAAAATCAACGCTTGCAACAAAATAATGCCCACTCCAGCCACAGAGCCTGTCGTCGTTTTCGCCATTTATGAGGTTTTTGCACTCGTTTTGGCGATGCCATTAAGCTATGGACTCGCGATTTGGATGCGACGAAATAGCCGAGATCACTGGAGTAATGCGGTGTTTGAGCGGTTCCAGCACCATTGGAATGGGAAGCCTGAGGATGAGTTTTATGCCTGGCTAAAAACCAAGCAAGAGTTTCAGGCCGAGACTCGCGAGACGAAGCTCATTAATCAGAAAATTCGGGATCTGAATCGAGCCAAAATGTTGTCAGATTCGTTTGTGGCTGACCGTGGAGAGGTGGTAAATGAGGCTGAAAAGTAGTACGTCTTTCTAAATGGATGTAGACTACTTCTTCCGGCTGGCAAAGAACGCTTGAATCATCTCCTTGCTCTCATCCGAGACAGCAACGTGCTTGAAATGCTCTTTTTCAA
>JAVLBP010000033.1:0-8106 GCA_031581145.1 Balneolaceae bacterium | reverse complement strand
CTATATAGAGTATGTCGTGGAGTTGCTGCGCGTTGGCGGCGTCTTGGTGATTGATAATGTACTTTGGTATGGGCATGTGTTAGAAGCTGAAACGCTAGCGGCCGATACACGTGCCTCCGATACACGTGGCTCCGATACACGTGCCTCCGACACACTTGCCGGGAATGCTGACGCTCAAATTCCCAACACGACCCGTGACGAAAAGCACAAACAAAAAGCAGTGGCCATTGATCACATGAATCAACGACTCGCTCAAGACCCACGCCTTACCACCCAGATCCTCCCCTTTGGCGATGGACTCACCCTAGCAACCCGAATCCAATGAGCATGCAACCCACCAAGTTGGACGTCTTTCAATCCAAGCAAGAACTTCACATCAAGTGGCCAGATGGCAAAACACATAGCCTGCCATTTTTTGGCCTTCGTAAAAACTGTCCATGTGTGGTTTGTCGTGGTGGACATGAGAAGATGGGGCAATTCGAGCTGGAACTTTTCTTTGTGCAACCCACAGGGCTCATGGCAGAGCTTCGGATGAAAAGCCTAAAAGCAGTAGGACGACATGCGATCCGGATCACCTGGAGTGATGGCCACAATGACGGCATGTACCGTCATGAGGATTTATACGAGTGGGGCGAGTATGTTGCAGCCAAGCAGGGGTGAGGATTATGGATTCGCTACCTTTTTCAATCGGTTTGGATGCAACGAAACCTGAATATGCATATTTAGGGATGTTAGATGAACAAGGACTCGTTTTTTCTTTTGTTTTACAACATTACCCGAAGCTTGTTTGAACATTCCTGATTCAACATAGACTGTATCACCCTTTTTGAATATTTGAACGGATTCAGACTCGATATCATCAAGGATATATTTTATCTGGTCTATTTCCTGATCTTTTATACAAGCAATTTTTCGTTCATACGTAAGGACACTTCTTGCTATAGAGGGTAGTTCTAAAATAGGTATTCTGTTTTTCTCATGTGTTCTAACAAAAATGTATCCTGGAATTAATGGTTTTTTGATTTTTCTCCAGCGGTCAGACCATCTCGTTTGTTGTGTGATATGCGGACAATAAACGTCTAATGAGGGCTCAAGAGAACTTATTTGTTCTATTGCTTTAAATTCGTGCCTGCTTTTGGTGTGAAATGCGATCCATGACATAAGAATGTGTATCACAATACTTTAAAATTGTTTATGATGTGCGATTTTTTGTTAAGATAAATAAAATTTAAATTTGGTAGATGTTGTTTTATTGAATGTCAATTTTATTCAGTGATCAACATGTATACTTGAGAATTGTGTAAGGATATTTGTGACACAGCGAATAGCTGTACTTAGTCAATGTAAAGTAGATTTAAATGTGTTGTGAGTCACAACAGCGGAGCTATATCCTAAATCAATAAATCGAACGCGTTAATTTTGAACACGCGCAAATACCTGATTCAACGTTTTGTAGAGGGACTTTTTTGATAGTTGAATCTCAAAGCTATTTAATGGGTCGAATACCCACTAATTCCACTGCTTCACGCTGTGAGAAACCAAGGATCTGTAGCTTTGAGATGATAGGGTCTATATCAAACTCCAAATATTCAAGATCATACGTTGAAGACGCTGTGTCAAAGGTAAAGAAAGAGGGTTGCGAGAAAGGTGATTTTGCATGAAACATATAGCCTGGGTTCACAATCATCCGCATATTTTCCGTGACAATTCCAGATTGATGCGTATGGCCCAAAAAACAGAGTTCAATGTCCGCATCAATTTGAGTCAACAATTGTTGGCACCTGTGCACCTCCACGATGCGTTCCCAAGACGTCGGATGTATTGGGTTTGAGTGACTTGCGATATAAGTATATCCGTCAAGGGTGCCTTGTAATACAAAAGGTAGAGATTGCAGCCATTGATAATTGTCCCCATCAATTAAGTCACGAGTGAGCCGAAGCATCGCTTTATTACTCCCTGTGAAGTGTTCATCCAAGTCAACGCCTCTGTCTTTTAGCAACGCAGCATCATGATTACCCAACACACACTCTGCGTTCCAGTCGCGTAATTGCGCCATGACCTCATTTGGCTCTGGACCATACCCAACCATGTCACCCAAGCAAAGGATTTTATCGACACGATTGACATCCAGTCGATCGTTCAAAGCATCAAGGGCATCCATGGATCCATGGACGTCGGAAATCACAAGGAGTTTTGCCATGAAGTTTTGGCAGGATTTTTAAAAAAACATTTTACACGCACGATCAAGATTAGCACAAGTGAATGAATAACCAAAATATGAACAAGAAGGGTGGCTCCAACGGGTCTGGTAATAATGGGTCTGGTAATACTGGGTCTGGACATCCCGGCTCTGGATACCCCGGATCTAACGGTAATGGGCCTGGTAAATACGGACCTGGTAAATACGGGCCTGGCTATGGTGAGTATCAACCTAAAGGTGCGCTCTACGACAAAGATTCACTCTATGGTAGCGAGGAAATCAATCTAAAGGAGCTGTGGAATGTTCTCTGGCTAAATAAAAAGCTCATTGCACTCATTGGCGGGACTGTCCTTCTTGCAACCATCGCGATCGTGATCACCCTACCCAATGAGTACGTTTCTACGTCCAAGCTTGTGATTAAGCAAGAGCGTCCCGATGAATTGGAATTGTTGAATCCTGTCACACAAACCATGAACACAGGACAAGAGAAAGACCCTGTGAGTCTAGAAATCGAATTAATTCGTAATACTGAGGCCATTACTGAGAACGTACTTCAACAGCTTCTGATGAATCCCTTGGGCATGGATGGTGAACCGTTGCCGTTATTCTCATCTTACCTTGATAGTGACAATTGGACTACACTGCCAGCTACAATATCTGATTCGACTAATCAAACGGGGAGTGCCTCCACGGCAATGGGACAAGCAGGTATGTATGATCCATCCAACAAATACACGTTTCACACGGTGTTTGACTCACTGTCACAACAACAAAGGCAACGCATGGTGACAACTTTGCTTCAATCTTTACCAGGTATGGTTGACATAAGAGAATTGCAGTCAGGAGGTCGACAAGACAACGACGTAAGCATGCTTCAAATACGCTCTGAATCCACCTCTCCATATCAAGCTCAAAGGCTTGTATCCGCCTATGTCACACAAACCATTCGTTATGATAAAGAGGAAACCTCTCGCAACCTCAAAACCGCAGAAGAATACCTCACCGATATGGTTAATAGTCGCAATCAAGATATTGAGGCGCGAGCTGCGGAGATCAACGGCTTAAAAAGGGGCGATTGGGAGCTTGTTACCGATGAAACAGGCGAGTTAACGACAGCCGAATTGAGGCAATTAGAGAATGAACTCACAGAAATCGAATTTCAGCGGGAGTTGACCACGGATATCATTAAGAGGCTGGAACAAGAGAAAGAGTATGCGCTGACCATGCTCGCCAATAATCAAGTCAACACGACTCGAAATTGGATTGAATACCTAAATGAATCGATCCTTGAGCTTCAAATTCGCTCAGAATCCTATCTAGTGGAGGATTCACTCCTAGCGGAAGATCCTTCTAGAAATCCTGAATACAGTGTCATCGTCGAGCGGATCGATTATTTGGAGCAAAAAAAACAGGAATATCAGAAACAGTATGTGGACAATGTCAACGAGCAGCAGGGGCTAAGTGAGGAGTCTGTCACCGACTACATTCTCCAATTGCGTAGAGATATTGAGGAGCAAGAATCCAACGTGCAGAATTTGGGTCAACAAGCCACATTTTTACGTAACGAGATTGATACCATACAGTCTCAATATTTTGGGTTGCTCGACAGGGTCCTTGATTTGCAACTGCGTCAAAAACAGTTGGGATTCTCTGAGTCGCTGTATGAAACCCTACTGCAAAAACTCCAAGACACGCAGTACGCGCTAGAGACTCAGACAGAGCGTTTCCAAGTGATACAGCAAGCATCGTTGCCTGAAATTCCTATCTCACCCAATCGTGCCCGAATCACGTTGATAGGGGCCATACTTGGATTCATGCTAGGGGGAGGATTTGTGTTGTTGCGTCATGCCCTGGATGATAAAATCCGCACGCCCCAACACATCAAAGACCTTGGGCTGAATTTTCTTGGTGTTGTACCCGATCTTGAAGGGTACTTCGCCCATCAAAAAGCCACTCAAAACGGCTCTCATGATGGCGTTAGTAATGGCGTTTATAATGGCGCGCAAAATGGCGTTGACAGTAGTTCCAACGGCGACACATACAATGGCTCTACCAGCGACACAGAAAGCACGAAACAAAGCCCTGCAGAAAACAAGCGTGGCAAGAACATACAATTAGACGCCATTTGTTATCTAGATCCTATGTCTCAAGGGGCAGAGGCGTTTCGAAGGATTCGTGCCTCACTAAGCTACACCAATGTTGATCAGGGTAATGAGGTTCTCCTAGTGACGTCGTCTTTACCGGCGGAAGGAAAAACCATTACAGCCCTAAATCTAGCCATTACCTTTGCCCAATCTGGCGAAAATGTGGCCCTTGTGGATGCCGATTTGCATAAACCAAGAGTGGCTCGAGCGCTAGGGCTCGAGGTTACACATGGGCTGAGTGATGTCTTGGGTACTCATGTCGGTCTTCAAGAGGCTTTGACGGCGTCGAACATCCCAAATCTTGATGTGCTCACAGCGGGGCAACGGGTCGAAAACCCTGCAGAGTTGGTAAGCTCAAAGCGCATGGCAACCACCATTGAAGCGCTGCAATCTGACTATGACCGCGTTATTATTGACACCCCGCCAATCCAAGCAGTTTCAGATGCGTTGTTTATTGGCGCCCATTGTAGTGGAGTGGTCATTATATCCAAAGCCAATGAGAGTAAAACTGGACACCTTCAATCCATTTATGAAGAGCTTGCCAAACTGGACATTCCCATCCTTGGTGCCGCACTCAACTATTTTAATCCCTACAAGCAAGAAGGGTTGATGACGTACACCACAGATACGAGATACCGAGACTCCTACCAGTACGCGTATGTCTACAGGGGGAAACGATCGTCAAAATATGGCTACAGTAAGGATTATCGAATCTCCTACAGAGATGAAGAATCGACGCATGTTTAAAAACCACAATCAGATGAATTATAGACCTTGCTTTTCCAATGTGTTACGTAAGATTCCAGTGTATCCTCTAGTGTATCCTCTGGTAGGGCTCTTCATGGTGGCTTTATGGGCCATGCCATCAACCACACACGCTCAAGATCGTCAAATCCCTTCTGAGGGTAACGAACTCACGCGTCTGCCACTTCTTAGTGATCAACTCCCAAATGTGTACCGATTTGTACGAGCAGGTCAACCCAGTATTAGGGTCCTGGTGCTTGGATCGGTACAAAATCAAGGATTTTACTTTGTGGAGCCCTCGGTGAACGTAGAAGATGTGATGCTGTTTGCTGGTGGCCCAAGTGCTGTAGGTCAACTTAAGCGGCCCGATGTGTTGATCCGAGAACAAGAGCGCCCTGAAGTTCGATTCACGATTTCTAGACTTCGTGAGGATGGTCAAAGTCGATATTTGGCCTCCGAGGTCAAACTCTCTGAGATCCTAGATGGCACCGGTGAATTACCCATCCTACAAAACGAAGACATTTTACTCGTCGAAACGGAGGAACCCAATCCACCTCTGTACCGTGATATTCTAGATGTGACTCAAACCGTATTGACTGTTGGAAGCTCTGTCACAGTCACGCTTTGGATCCTTGGGGTCATTGAACGTAGGAGATAAGATCGTCTGGCTGTGACGTTCATGACAGTGACTTTTTGGCTGTGACGTTCATGTCTGTGACATTTATGGCAACCTTTACGCTTCAAAGTCTGGGAATCAGTGTGTCTAGCGAAATCCTCATTTTCACGGTGTTGACATTCCTTTCCTCCTATTTATTGTACTTCCCTTTTATCAAGCTATGCCATGAGCGAGGATGGGTGGATAAGCCCACAATAAGCCGTAAAGTTCACAAACATGCTGTTGCAACCTCTGGAGGCGTAATTTTTGTTGCGGTTTTCCTTGCATCGATCCTGTTTTTCAGTGCACATCACACCATAGAACATCTTAATTATCTCATTTTTGGGCTTTGCTTGGTGTTGCTGATCGGACTAAAAGATGATTTTATGGCCATTTCACCGCACATACGTCTGTTCGCTCATTTTGTGATTTCTGTGGCAACGGTATGGGTACTTGAGCTTGAGGTGAGCACTTTTGTGGGGTTGTTTGGCATTCAGAGTATTCCTGCTCCGGTTGCATCTTTAGTAGGGATTTTTGCCATGATGACCATCATTAATGCATACAATCTTATCGATGGCATTGATGGGCTAGCCGCAAGCATGGCCATTTTGGCGTCTGTAGGGTTTTGTATTGGATTTATCGCTTTTGAGGAGCCACTTTGGGCAGCGGTGAGTTGTTTGTTTGGTGCATCGCTTGCGGGTTTTGTTCTTCACAACAAACAACCAGCCTCTGTCTTCATGGGCGATGCTGGATCTGTCAGTGTTGGGTATATGGTGGCGATACAAGCATTAATGTTCCTTCGTATTTCCACTACATCGCTAACGCCAACTCCAGTCGGAGAAACCCTTGCGCCCATTGCACCGATTTATGCCATGGCACTACTATGTATTCCACTCTTTGACTTACTACAAGTCATGGTATTTCGGATGGTGAGGGGGCAATCACCCTTCACAGCGGATCAAAAACATATCCACCATATCCTGCTCCAACAAGGCCTCTCCCATGGGGTCGCAACGATGGTCTGCGTGGTTTGGTCGCTGATGATGGTTGCAGCGGCTATTTTGCTTGGGCAAGTCATGTCCATTACCCTGGCCTTTTTGGTGATGCTTAATGTGATGGTCCTGTTCCTTTTGGCCCTTGAGATTGTGCCCTATATGATTTATCGAATTGTGCGAGGGGATATCGGTGAAGAGTAGGAATGACAATTAATAAACACCTTCAGGCCCTTGAAAGCGAGGCCATCTATGTCTTTCGGGAGATAAAAGCGCAATTTGAGCGCCCTGCCATCCTGTTTTCGGGGGGCAAGGACTCGATTTTGCTCATTCACCTGGCCGAGAAAGCGTTTTACCCAGCGCCTATCCCGTTTAAAGTACTTCATGTGGACACGGGGCACAACTTCCCCGAAACCATCGCCTTTCGTGACGAGTTTGTGGCTAGACGAGGCTTGGATTTGCATGTGGGTTGAGTCTTAATACTGTTTCAATAAACAATATGAGTCCTACTGTTGCAGCGTTGAATTTATGATAATGCACTTGACAGAATTTACTTTGGGAGTTCAAGTTGCCTATGCACATGCTATCCGTCCGATTTCAGACGTAAGGGGTGCTGGCCGTGTTTCCCGCCGTATCAATCGCGCATTTCTCAACGCAGGTGTGCATCCCATTCAGATCGCGCAGATGCGAGACGGGACAAGAATGCGCATAGATTTACGATCACAAACGGAATGGTGGGCATTTTACTCTGGGCACTATGACGACGCCGCAATCAATCTACTGCGGAATCTGCTCTCGTCGGTTGGCGGAAATTTTCTCGACGTTGGCGCTAATATCGGAATGTACGGTATCCGTGTTGTGGCTGGACTTGCCAACACGCATAGTTTGTGTTTCGAGCCTATGCCAAAGAACGCAGCTCGAATTCTGGAAAATGCGGCGCTGAACGATTTGGAGGATCGAGTGCAGATTCAGCAAGTTGGGTTGTCAGACACAGAGGGTCCGGCACAACTTGTGTTACGTGAAGACTTTGAAATGGGGTCAGTGACTGGTAACGCTTCAATTGCTATTTCTCAGGTCGCTGACGGGGATTTTGGACTATAGAAGTGCCTATTCGAAGCTTCGACACTGTGCTTGAAGAGCGGGGGGGTATTTCGAGTGGCAAAGGTCGACATTGAGGGTCATGAGGATTTCTTTTTTCGTGGAGCCTCCAAATGGCTGCATAGAGATAGGCCAGTGATTCTAACCGAAATCAATAACTGGTTTTATGAAAAGCGAGGAACGACATCATCGGCTGTTTTCAAGCCGTGCTTGCCGCCGGAATATAAAGTCGCCCTACTCAAGAGTAATACAAAGCGCGCTCAGCTTAGTGAG
>JAVLBP010000032.1:0-9054 GCA_031581145.1 Balneolaceae bacterium | reverse complement strand
ACCCAAACTCTTTTTCTGGTTCCTGGCCACTGTGCACGGCTTTGGTGTTGAATTTTGTCATAGTTGAAAGGCTGTTGTTGTCTTGGTTGAGCCTACACCTCATAACCCTGTTTGGCCATCCACTCATCATTATACATCTTCGAAAGATATTTTACCCCACTATCTGGAATGACGGTTGCGATGCGCAGGGGTTTGCCAGGGTGAATCTTTTGGTGCTCAGGGAAATAGGTTTTGGCAAACTCCAGTGCTCCCCAGACATTAGCACCTCCTGTTCCACCCCCCAAAATACCCTCTTCGTGTGCCAAGCGGCGCCCCATCCGAAAAGCTTGCTCATCATTAAAAGGGATCACATCGTCAATCACCGAGAAATCGATCGCTTTGGCTAGATGATCCTCCCCAACCCCCTCTACCTCATACGTTCCAATCTTTGAGGGATCCTCCTGTCCAGTCTTCCAATAATGGTAGTAAATGGAGCCAATCGGATCTGGCATCACAATCTGGATGGATGCGTTTTTCTCTTTGAGGTAACCTCCAGTGCCCGTAATCGTCCCCCCTGTGGAGCCACTAGACACAAATACATCCACATCTTGGTCCATTTGATCCCAAATTTCAGGGCCTGTCGTGAGATAATGAGCCTCAGGATTAATGTGATTGTCATACTGATTTATGCGAAAGGCGCCGAGTTCCTTGGCAAGATCGAGGGCGGCTTGAACATAATGGTTAGGAGTCCCTGGTTCAGATATTGTTGGAAATACACGCACCTCTGCCCCATAGGCTTTAAGAGAGTTTTGTTTCTCCGTGGAAACCTTGTCAGGCATGGTGAGGATTACCTTGTACCCTTTGAGTGCACCTATCATAGCCGTGGCTGCACCAGTATTCCCAGAGGTATTCTCCACAATCGTACCGCCGGGTTGAAGCTCTCCACTTTGCTCCGCTTTGTCGAGGATGTGGCGAACAATGCGATCCTTAATACTCAATCCCGGATTCATGAACTCGAGTTTGGCATAGAGCTCAATGCCGGGGTGATCAGCCGTTATTTTCAGGAGAGGAACAAGTGGGGTGTTTCCAATCGTGTGTAGAAGAGTGAATGGTGACTGATTCATAGTTGAAAATTATCGCTTGTGTTCAGGGGAGTCAAAATCGCTTTTGCATCCTGCGTCCCAAACCTCAGATACGTTTCCATGAGCAGGAATTCCTCCCTGGTCTTTGAGCATACGAGCCATGTGGAGACAATTCCACGCCAAGAATGTCGTGTTTCTATTCGTAAAGTCATTTTCAGGGCCTCCAGAGCCAGGGTCCATGTATGAAGGGCCTGGGCCCGCCTCTCCCATCCACCCTGCATCGGCTTGTGGTGGAACAGTGTACCCAATATGAGACAAGCCAAACAATATACTCATGGCACAATGCTTGACCCCATCCTCGTTTCCTGTAATTAAGGTAGCCCCTACTTTGCCGTAGTCTCGATATTGACCCTTTTCATTGAACTGATGCGTGTAACCGTACATGCGCTCGAGTACCTGATTACAGACAGATGATTTTTCACCAAGCCACACAGAGGTTCCAATAATTAAGATGTCACAGGCATCAATCTCTTTTTGGATTTGAGGCCAATCATCGCGGTCCCATTCAGGAGTTTTGGATAAATCGTGCTCCAAACCCGATGCAATCACATAATCAACAGGACGAATGATGTTGGTTTTCACCCCATTCGCCTCAAAGATTCTTTGTGCAATTTTTAGCAGTCCCTCGGTGTGAGATAATACAGGAGTGCGCTTTAAGGTACAGTTCAAAAAAAGGACACTGAGGTCATCATACGTTGCTGGTGGATTGGTGCAATCTTGCTGAGTTCTCTCTTGCAGTTGTTTTGACATTTTTTTGGGTTGGTTGAAGTCTGAAAAATAAGTTTAAAATCTTAGTGATGGCTATGGATTCTAATCAAATCCTATCAATCACCTATCGATAGGACGCATAGACTTCTTGGCGACCATCTTCGAAAAAGACAATCACATCGTAGGGATCATTGGGTGCACCTTCAACTTCCATTCCGGGTGAATTGATTGGCATCCCTGGAACCGCTAATCCCTTGGCATCGGGTTTCTCAAGCAATAATCTCTGTATTTCTTTGGCGGGCACATGACCTTCTACTATGTACCCTTCCACAACAGCTGTGTGGCACGATCGTAGGTTTTGAGGCACGCCCAGCTCATCTTTTTTTAGATCCATCCGATCCACATTCACCCCCTCCACTGTGTAAGCGTTCTCTTTAAGATGGTCTTGCCACATCGTACAGCAGCCGCAGGATTCAGATTTATAATTCACAATCTGAGCGTCTGCAGTGGGAGGATTCTGGACGCTGTAAACAATGACCACAACTAAGGTGATGGTAGCTAGTAAAAAACCAATCGCTTTTTTGGACATGACGTGGGGTGGTTGGGAATTTTGTATTACCCAAAAATACTGGTTTTCGTTTGATCTTCTTGTACACTACTTAAATCTACAAACGTATAAACCACGCTCGGCTAATCAGGAAGTACTCCGGACCATACAGAAACCTTGTCACCAGAACATTGCAACCACAATCGCTGTGGCAATCAGCAAGAAAATCGACAATACCCGGTAATTTTTATACCACACGACCCCACTCAACTCGGCGGTCTCCTCAACGAAAATTCGCTTGTTGTATGTCAACGTTTGAACCACCTCCTCGGACGGCGCAGGGGTTGCCAATGAAACGATGACCTGGACAAGCATACATGTCACCATAATCATCGGGCCCATATGGAGGAAATGTAAATCATTGACCCATGGTATGAGTCCATTTGCCTTGGATACAATTACAAAGATACTTATCGCTAACCCTGTAAGAAGGGCGATAAAGGCACCACTGGCATTGGCTCGCTTCCAAAACAGCCCAAGGATGAACACCGCAACCACTGGAGGGGCAATAAAGGATAACACCATCTGAAGGTACTCCCATACAGAAGAGGATATTTTGTCAATATACTGCGTCCAAAAGGCTGCCAACATCACCAAGACAAAGGTTGCAATTTGCCCCACGCGAACAAGCTGCTTGCTTGTCAAGTCTGGCTTAATATTTTTGACAAAGTCCATCGTAATGAGCGTCGAGGCAGAGTTCATTGTTGCCGATATACTCGAGGACATTGCCGCTAGTAAACTGGCGATGACCAAGCCTAAAACTCCTGTGGGTAGTAGGTTATAGATTAAAACAGGATAGGTCATATTGGGGCAATCACTCAGTTGCGAACACACCTCCATGGCTCCTTCTTTCTCAATCATAAAGTTCAAAGCGCTAATGTCTAGATCAGAGAATAACACAATCGCAATCACCCCAGGGACAATCATGATGAAGATTATCGGGAGTTTCATCAGACCCGCTGCTAAGGCACCCCAACGTCCATGATTCAAATCTTTGGCACTCAACACCCTCTGGACCATAAATTGATTATTGGCCCAGAAATAAAATCCGAGCAAAGGAACCCCAAACAGTAGCCCGGTCCAAGGCATGTAATCATCCTCTATGGGCCCCGCCATATCAAAGACCTCGTCAGCTGGTTTAGCTAGAGACCCTTGAGTGTGCATAGCATCAAGTCCAGCCATCATACCGTCCCAACCACCCACACTACTCATGGTGAAGTAGGTAAGCAATAGCGAACCTGCAAACAGCAACACCGCTTGGACAACTTCCGTATGAACAACCGAGGATAATCCCCCAGGAATCGTGTAGGCTGCTGCAGCAAAGGCTAAAATGGTAATCATGACTCCTGATGGAATCTCAGGAAAGACGATTCGAAGGATCAAATTACTGGCATACAGCCCTGTGGCCGTATCAATAATGACATTCCCGACAATGGTTATCGCCGAAAAATAGTATCTCGAACGAGCATCATACCGCTTTTCCAAAAACTCCGGCATGGTGTAGACCTTCGATTTGAGATAAAACGGCATAAAGAACACCGCAAAGAACACCAAGACAACCGCAGCCATCCATTCATAGTTGTAGACAGCGGTATTGGTCTGGAATGCATCGGCACTCAAGCCAATCAGTGTGTTACTGCCTAAATTGGCTGCAAGGAGTGAGAGCCCTACAATGGGCCACGTCATATTCCGACCGGCAAGAAAGTAGTCCTCTGATGTGTCCCTTCGACCCTTACGAATCCCGTACCAAATAATCCCCACGAGATAGACCACCAAAATGACAATATCAATGGTGCCTAACGATAGATTTTCCATAATCTAATGGTTTGAGTCCCGATCGATCCGTTGCCCGATCGATCCGATGATAGTGCAGGCAGTTGTTCGGTGAACAAATCGACGAAGCTTATCTCCATGATAACATTGACTTAATGTAAGGCATGACCATGGACTTCACCAAGTTTTTTAGCTCAAAAAAGCGGTTTTTGTCACTGTCAGAACTCAAGAATCTTGCTTTCAGTTGAACCGCATCAAGACTTGGCTATGCCGTCACAGAACAGCGCCGAACGCCATCAGCAAGAGCCTCAAGTGGGCGGTCACTACTAGGGATGAACTCCTGACCCACATACCCGTCGTAACCTGTGCGAGCAATTGCCTCCATGATGGCGGGGTAATACAGCTCCTGGGACTCATCAATCTCGTGACGCCCTGGCACTCCACCGGTATGATAATGGGAGAAATAATCCCCATAGGCCTGAATCGTGCGAATGACATCCCCTTCCATGATTTGCATGTGGTAGATGTCATAAAGAAGTTTGAATCGTTCACTACCTAATGCATCCACCAGGGCCACTCCCCAAGCCGTTGAATCGGCCATATACTCTGGATGATCCACCTTGGAGTTAAACAGCTCCATGGTCATGGTAACATTATGCTTCTCCGCCAACGGCATCAATCGCTTGAGCCCGGTAACGCAGTGCTCCATCCCCTCTTGATCGTCCATACCATTACGATTACCCGAAAAGCAGATAATTTTGTCAAACCCTGCCTCCGCAACCTTAGTAATGATCGAACTGTAGTCCGCATAAAGCTGATCATGCGCATTTGGATCGTTAAACCCAACCGTTAAACCTAATGACTCTGCGCCATTGGGCATCGCACAATCCAAGCCATACTTTTTTAAAATGGGCCAATCCTGCGGCCCCACCAACTCCACAGAAGTAATCCCCATTGGAATCACTCGTTGACAAAACTCTTCGAAGGGAATGGACTCGTAGGGCCACCGGCACACACTATGACGAATAGAGGAATTTTGGGTCGAAAAAAGCGATGGCTTTGCCTCTGACCATTTTGGGGTAAAGGGTGCTGCAACCAAAGCGCCAAAAGAAACTCCTAATCGTTTGAGGGCTTGTTTACGATTCAAAAGATTGGTGTTTATTTAGGTCCTTTTTTCACGTGTGAGGAACCGCTTCCGCGCCAGAAATTGGCTGATTGCGACTTTGCCACCAGTCTTCAATTACAAGGGCAATGGGACCAACAATAAAAAGCGCATAGAATGGTGCATACACGACTTCACCCAAACGTAGTAACATTTCGACAAATGCAATGACCACCACGACTGCCGATTGTGCCCATGGGTTTTTAACTGTCGTCTTAGGGTCTGTCATCATAAAGAGGGCAAACAGCTGATACATGGGTCCTGTTAGCGGAGCGACCTCTGTTAAAAATGTATCCCCCGTGAAATAGGTGCGAACCCAGGCAAAGAATACAAATGCCGCCAGGTAGGTCCCGGTGATATTAAAACGCCCCACTTTCATCAATGTAAAGATGCCAACAAGCCAAATGATCACCATTGCCCACATGTGATTCCCCCATTGTATGGAAAGGACTGCCGTACTATCGGCAGCGATGAGCAGCATCATAGCAACCCCAAAGTTGGTCGGGTTCCAAAGATGGCGCCCTTTGTATCGTAGCACGTACTTGGATGCAATAGAGATCATCGCCGTGAGTGCAAATGGCCAGAAATAAGCAGATCGAATAAGGATGCCAGCACTAATGCCTGAGACATAGGCACTACTTATCCCTTTAAATGACCCTTTGGTGTATTTATGTAGAAGATTCTCCATCACGATGCTTGTGATCACTGCAAGGAGTAGCTTTTGGTATCCATCCAAAATACCAAAGGATAAATGAGCGCCAATTAGCAGCGTGGTAATCAGCACAGGGCCAATCAACGATTTGGGCAAGGCTAGCCCAGCTGGAAGCATCAAATTTGGGGACGGCGTAGGTGATGAGCTCATAATTCTAAGAGTACAACACTCTTTTTAATTATCAAATCTGGCTGAGGTAGATTCTTGCAACGAGTGTTTTTGACTATGGCGAACCGATTCATAGACGTCGCGATTTCCCCCGGGCCAATCGATGGTGACTTTATCTACTGCACCTGAGTCCATGACGCCCAATCCAAAGTGAAGGACTCTTGACGACTGTGAGCTAAAGGCCTCTCCCCCGCTGACCGACTGTTTCTGTCGTTGGGCTTGCCCTTGTGCGTCTGTCCATTCAACGGTGACAGAGGCTCCAATTGCACTACGATTTGCTTGTGCTCCCTCCAAGGAAATCTGAATCCATGCATGGTCTTGGTTTACCTGATTTTTGTAGACACTCACAGGTGCATGTTGATTAGCCACGACCATATCCATCGTGCCGTCGTTGCGGATATCAAGAAAAGCCACAGCCCTAGAGTCTTTGTCGAGGGCAGCCCCTACAGCGCTTGAGACTTCACGAAATCGCCCTGAACCATCATTGAGCATGAGCCGATTTTGTTGATATCCAGAAAACGTTCGCTCCTTCATGGCTGGCCAATTCGAGGCATTAATAATCACTTGGCTATTAGCGCCCACCACTTTGGTGTAATCGTACCAATAATCTGTATTTGGGGTAGCAGAATAGAAACCATTAGCAATGTACAGATCTAATGTCCCATTATTGTTGAGATCGGTAACAGCGCCTGAATAAGCCCACTCCCCTTGTTCCACGCCAGCGCTCGTGGCGGTATTGGCATAAGTTGGCACCTCAATACCATCGATGGTTGTAGATCCTGTAGGAGCCCACAAATTGTTGCCCTGCATAAGGACTCCAGCCTCAGAAATATTTGTGACATAAAGCGCAAAATCCCCTTGGTTATAAAAATCGGCTGCCGTGATGCTCATGCCACTTTTTGGAATATCGCCCATACTTGATGCTGGCCCCATATCGACAAAGCGTTTGCCCTTTTCATTGAGAAAAAGCTCATCGACACCGTAATCATTTGCTAGTATCAAATCTGGAAAGCCAGAGCCATTGATATCCACCGAGGTGACCGCTAGGGTCCATTTTCGGTTGTCAAGCCCCATCTTTTGAGTGACATCGGTGAAGCCACGACCTCCATCATTTCGGAAGAGATAATTTTTGCCACCATTGGTCGCAAACTCATAACTATCCGGCATCATGCGTGTGTCATCCAAATCCCAAATATCGACATCCTCTTTGAAGTAGCCTGTCAAAAATAGGTCGACATAACCATCGGTATTGTAATCGAGCCATACAGCAGAGTTGGAATTGACCCAGTCTGGAAACTGTGTGGGCCCTTCAAAAGTCTCAAACCTCTGCCCCTCTTGATTGATAAACAAGACAGGCTTTCCATAGCGATACACAAAGAGATCTTCCCAACCGTCATTATTGACATCGGCCCAAATAGAGCCCATGGAGGACCCTTTAGGATACTGGTTAAGGTCCGCTACCCCATAGATGGAGGCTTGCTCCTCAAAGGTTCCGTCAGACTGCTGAATGTAGAGATGGTTTGGCTCCCCAAAAGCTGAGTTTGTCACATAAAAGTCTTGGTATCCATCGTTATTGACATCGGCAACGGATACAGACGCGCCCATCGCTGCAATTTGAGGTTGAATGTGCTTAAGTGGATCATCTACGTCGCATCGTTGATGCACGAAGGTGACGCCAAGCTCTTGAGAAACCTCTTCCATGAAAAAACCATATCTCTCAAGCGATTCTTCAGCAGATGCTTGGGACCGATCGGTTTGATCGGTGAACTGGCGAATGAGCTCTGGCACAAAAAATAGGGCAACAAACATCAGAGCCACACTTCCATATTTTAGGGTGCTAGATTTCATAAAGTGTGCGTTTTTATGACACGCTCTACGCCATTTTTAAAGTTGATTTGTATTAAGGTTGAACAATCGCTGTTTGGAACCTTCTCGGGGTAATATAGCGAGTGTGATATTGTTCCCAATCTTTCGGGTTTTGTTGAAAGGCAGGGTTTTCAGTACCGGATGGTAAGCTAGTATAGTCAAAGTCTGCCATATCATGAACAGGGTAGGGTTCGACCGTTCGGGAAGCCTCAGTGTTATAATCTCCATCCTTGACCCATCCATCCGAGACAAAAAAGGTTGTGAGTTGTTGGGATGATGAGATCATGGGCGCCTCAAAGGAGAGATGCATTTCATCGCCGGCTGTCATAATCACGTAACGATCGTCAATCTCCTCTAGCAAAGGTGCAACATCACCAAAGCGAGTATGATACCCTTCGAGGTCGTTCCAACGTTGCTGTGTTCCGGAGATGACATTATAATTGGGTCGTAGCGGTATGGTTGTATCTTCTTGAATCCATTCCGAAAAGCCACGGTAGGACAAGTTTTGAGTTAATGGCCTTAGGGTGAGCGTCTCTACGTCTTGGTCCAGGGGAACACTCCATTGAATCGCATCCCAAAAAATCTCTGACGTTGTTCTGAGTCTGATTTTAGGGTTGGTTGGATCCAGTTTATCGAGTGAAACAGGCAGGAGTATAGTTTTGTCCTTTCCAGCGGGGGTACCATAATCATTGTGAAGTGTAGTCCAGCCTGCTTGATCATCCCAAACTTCGACGGTTAATCCACTCGGTTTTGGAAGATCTCCTTGGGCTAGCAAAACATTTAATGAACTGTCGGTTGGATAGAGCCATCCACGCATAATCATCAAAACCTCACTTGCATTATGTGCTGCCACCTCAGAAAACACCTTAGATGGGAGCTCTAAAATGATGCTATGTGGTTTGGCTACCCCTTGAATGGCTGTTTTCTGGAACGCTTG
>JAVLBP010000031.1:0-10164 GCA_031581145.1 Balneolaceae bacterium | reverse complement strand
CCCAATGACACGCAAAAATCCGATATCAAAAAACAACTGGTCCATTTGCAAGAAGATCAACTCACTGACTCGGATCCCTGTCCCGTACAAACACTCCAAAATCGCCGCGTCCCGCATACCCACAAGGGTTGAGCGATCGGGCGCACTCAATATGGCGTCGACCTCTTCGACACTCAACACGGCAGGAAGCTTTTTGGCTTGACGTGGCAGGTCGATCATCTTAGCTGGGTTCGCCTCGGTGAGCTTTTCTCGCATCAAAAACGCATGAAAGCCACGAATACTTGAAATATTGCGTGCAATCGAGCCTGTCGAAAGGTTCATGGCCGTGAGTTCTTGCAGATAATTATGAATATGATTCATCGATACCCCACCCAAATCACGCAACCCAATCGTGTCATGAATGAACGTCAAATACCGCCCAATATCGTGCTTGTAGCTAGCAATCGAGTTATCGGACAACCCCTTTTCGAGCCGGATAAATTGGATATACTGATTGAGCGTCGAGGCAAACGTCTCAGGAATAGGATGCTTCACTGGTTTCACAGGCTTCATGAGGGGGAGTTATTGATGCTTGGCGCAGATTTCTCGTCAGCGCCTGGCGCAGATTTTGCCTCAGCGCTAGCATGCGCCTTCTCCGCTGGGTATTCAATTCGTTGATGGTAAAGCCCTTTCAGGGTCTTAAAGAACGATTCACGTACCGCATTAATCTCTGGAATCGTGAGCGGGCACCGATCTAGCTGACCATCTTCAAGGGGAATTTCGATGAGCTGGCCAATCAACCCATCGAGTTTCTTCTCATCGGCAGGTTTTACGGCCCGGCTGGCGGCTTCAACCCCGTCGGCAAGCATCAGGATACCCTCCTCCTTGGTTGTAGGCAAAGGGCCATCATAACGATAATCTTCCTCCTCAATTGCACCCACTTCTTTCTCTCGATTGGTTGTTTTTTGGGCTTTATCAAAGAAAAAACGGATCAAACTGGTTCCATGGTGTGTCTTGATGATATTCAAAATAGGGGACGGGAGCCCTGCTTCTCGCCCCATTTTAACCCCTTTGGAGACATGCTCACGGATAATCTTTTGCGACATAATGGGATTTAGCGCATCGTGGCGGTTCCCATCGGTCTGGTTCTCCACAAAAAACTGTGGGCGATCCATTTTGCCAATGTCATGAAAATAGCCACCCACGCGGCAGAGCATGCCATTAGCCCCAATCGCATTGGCTGCATTTTCGGCTAGATTGGAGACTTGGAGACTATGATGAAAGGTGCCAGGGGCCTCATTCATCAGCTTTTTCATAAGTGGATGATTGGTGTCGGACAACTCCTGCAGTGCCAAGTCCGTGGTGATACTGAATCCTTTTTCAAAGAGCAGCAGTAGGGGCCAGGCAAACAGAATCAATGCTGCATTAATCAACAAAGGGACTAAACGACCGACAGCAATGTCCAACGGCTGCAATTGTGATATGGCAAGCCCCCCATACACCAAGACATACCCCCCAAGGACGGCTGCTGGAGTTGTGAAAAAGAAATGGGTCCGTTTCTGGATTTGCTGCACAGAAAATACTCCTGCAGAGCCCGCCATCATTGTGGCGAGATAAAACTCGTAGCTTGAATCTTGAATCAAAGCGGTCGTCGAGGCGAGGGTGAGCATAGCGAGCATGCCAAGGCGTTGATCAAACAAAATCGTAAGCACGATCGGCGCAATGGCCAGGGGCACCATCTCTGGCTGTATGGACTCCACGCTGTAGGAGACCCGAGTGAGGGCTGTCATGAGTGCGATGACAATTAATACGGGATACAACGTGCGCCAATGCTCAAAAATGTCGGGTCTGTAGAGTCGTAAATAGAAAAACAGAATGAGATTGATCCCAATCACGAGGATCATTTCTCCTGCCATGCGGGTCCACCGCTCTAGCTGTGTTACTTCGGCGGATCGAGCCGCTACATAGCTCTCTAATTGGGCCGCACGCTCCTCCGTCACAATGTCTCCACGTCGAATTAATATCTGCCCTTGTGCAATTGCGCCTTTTGAATTAGACAGCTTACTCAAGGCATTATCGAGTCGTCGTTGGGACTCAGAGGCACTATAAAATGCCGTGGGTTCGAGCATTCCACTAGCCAGTGTAGATAATGTCCCGTTTGGAAGGTTCTCGAGGGATTCAAATGCTTGATTCGCTGCTTGCGATGCTGCTTGATTTACAGCTTGATTCGCCGCTTGCGATACCGCTTGGGCAGTGGCGCTTTGAATGTCTTTTGCGACACTTTTGTTGACCGTGCGTTCCGTCCTCAGGTTCGTGTTCCGGATGAGGATTTCAAGAGGCTCAATTTGATCCAAAGGTTGATCAAGAATAATTGTCCCTTGCGTGGTTGATAAAGCTTGCTGAAGAGGTCTGAGGCTACCTTCTAGCCCACCAGGACGACTCGATAACTCTTGCAAGGCGTCCCATTGAGCTTCTGTGAGTTCGAAAGGGAGGACTGACTTTGATTGTTCATAGAGCAGGCTGTCCTGCATGTTGACCCGTTGATCAAGTACTTGCGAGACCTCGTCCAGCCGTTGCGTCCATCTTGATTGAAGGTCCTCTTGCAAGACATCAGGTTCCACATTTTGGACAAACACGGGGGCTGTTTGACGTCTGGTAAGCCTTTCTTCGGCCTCGATTTCTTGGGCAGATTTTAGGATTGGAAACGTTACATCCGCTGTGAGGTCGTCATGACGCCAAGGCTCGAGCAGATTGTATTCAGGCAGAATGCGGAAGGTATTCCCAGGCAGAGAGGCGAGAATAATTGCAGCAAACAACACCAGTCCACTCCACCGGAGTATGGCCTCTGTGCGACGTTGGTTACCAGATTGCTGGGGCGAATCGGAGCGATGTTGCGCTTCAGACTTCGTTTGCGAACCAGACCGGTCTTGCTTGGCGTCTTTGTTCGTGCCAGATTTGGGCGCTATTTGCCCTTTTTTTTCTGAAGATTTGTTTGAAGAGGCCATGGGTGGCGCGATTCGCTCAGTTCCCTTTTGCGTTGTCTTCAATCATACGCAAAAATTCAGCCTCATCCATGATTTGAATGCCCCAAGCTTGCGCCTTTTCGAGCTTGGATCCCGCTGATTCACCAGCCAGCACGACGCTAGTTTTCTTGCTTACGCTACTACTCACCGTGCCGCCATGCTCCTCAATCTGCTCAGCCGCTTGGGTACGCGTGAGTGTGGGGAGGGTGCCGGTTAAGACAAAGGTCATCCCCTCAAATAGGGTAGAGGTGGTTTCTCGAGCCTCTTGCGTGAGGGTTAACCCGGCCTCTTGGAGTCGTTGGATCAGCTTTTGATTGGCTTCTCGGGCAAAAAAGGCTTGCAGGGACTCCACAATCCGCGGTCCAATGGAAGGAATGGCTAAAAGCTCCTCTTGCGACGCCGTCATAATCGCTTGCATGGAGCTCATATGCTGCGCAATATCTCGGGCCACAGTTTTGCCGACAAAACGGATCCCAAGACCTTGAAGTACTTTTTCTAACGGCTGAGCCTTGCTGGCTTGAATCGCCTCAATCGTGTTTTGGGCACTTTTCTCTGCCATTCGCTCCAATCCAGCGATTTGGTCATGGGTAAGGGTGTAAAAATCGGCGACCGATTCGACGTACTTCTGCTCGATGAGCTGCCCTATGAGCGCTTCCCCCAATCCATCGATATCCATGGCGTCGCGTGAAGCAAAATAGGAGAGTCGCTCCAGTAGCTGTGGTGGGCACGATGGATTGACGCATCGCCACGCCACTTCGTCGTCCAGTTTCACGACTTGTTGCTGGCATGCAGGGCAGGCACGTGGAAACTCAAAAGGAGGGTGACGGTCGGCCGCTTGAAGACTTGAAGGGGCGACGGAAACCACTTGAGGGATGATTTCGCCCGCTTTTTCGATGATGACGCGGTCCCTGACTCGGATGTCTTTGCGTCGGAGTTCGTCTTCATTATGCAGAGAGGCCCGCTTGACCGTGGTGCCAGCCAATTGCACGGGTTCGAGTTCTGCCACAGGGGTTAGGGTGCCTAATCGACCCACCTGAATGGTGATGTTTTGCAGGGTCGTCTTGGCTTGCTCTGCCTCAAATTTGTAGGCGATGGCCCAGCGTGGAGATTTAGCGGTGGTTCCCAGCTCTGGACGAAGGGCAACTTCATTCACTTTAATCACGGCGCCATCAGTGTCGTAGGGGAGCTCATGGCGGAGGGTGTCAAAGTGTTGGATCACCTCTAGAACCTCCTCAATGGTGGTGCATTGCTTGGAGTGATCATTCACGGGAAGGCCGTGGGAACGAGCCGTGTTGAGGCGAGCCAAGTGAGTGTCGCCAAGGGTGTTGTCTGTAATGTCGCCGACGGTGGCGTTGGTTGAATCCGCAGAAGTGCTTGATTCAGTGGCAGAGCCAACACCCTCGCCTGACCCATGATCAGCAGCAATCCCTTCACCCTCGAGCACATCAAATGCTGTGAACCGTATTGGGCGACGGGCCACCTCGCGTGGATCCTGCATTTTTAGCGATCCAGCGGTTGAATTTCGTGGGTTGGCAAACACGGTCAAGCCTTGTTCCTCCCTCGAGGCGTTGAGTCTGGCAAAGGCTTCCCGCTCCATGTACGCTTCTCCTCGAATTTCGAGCACCTCTGGCACTTGCGCGCTCGAAAACAGATCCCCAGAGGGCGCGCTCAATCGAAGGGGAATATCCGCGATCGTCTTTAGATTCGCGGTAATATCATCGCCTTCCACACCATTACCCCGAGTTGCGCCCAAAACGAGCTCACCTTGCTCATAACGCAGCCGAATGGACGCACCATCAAACTTTAATTCCACCGAGTAAGTAAATGACGTATTGGGCCCCAATCCTTTACGAACTCGCTCATCAAATTCACGAAGTTCGTTTGCGTTATAGGTATTATCGAGTGAAAGCATCGGCTGAGGATGGCGAACACTCTGAAAGGCCTCGTTGGGACTACCACCAACACGCTGAGTGGGTGAATCGGGGGTTGTGAGGCCATAGGTTTGCTCCAAATGATGGAGTTCTGCGAGGGCCTTGTCAAATTCCTTGTCAGAAATAAAGGGTGCAGCCTCCTGATAATAGGCCTCATTCGCTCGATGGAGTAGATCTCGCAGCTCTGTGACTCGCTGCTCGGCAGCAGAACGATCAGAAGTTGTACTCATGGGCAGAAAGGGGCAAAGCGGGATGCATTTGGGTTATTCAAATCAATTGGTTTAATCAAACGAAATGGGTTACTCAAACGTAGGCCTATCCACAAATTCGGTAGGTATCTGGAGGTCTTGTTCCAAATTCAAAGGTTGAGGCTCGCGAGGCACCGACGCCATTTGTGGTGTGGAGAGGTTTAATGTGAACGTTGGAATCCCATTTTGGGCACTATTGGGGGAGATAGGGCCCAGGTCGCGGCCGTTTACGATCAGCCGAAGATTGCTAAACTGACCGCTCAGGCGTATTTCCTGATCCATTTCGAAGCGCATGGCGTGGCCTTGTTCAATCCAGTAGGGATCAATCTCGGGTTTTTGATCGCTCCACACACGAATCGGCTCAAGACGTCCATTGGCTGCATAGACCAATACGCTGTAGGTGGCGTTCAGCGGGGAAGCGCCCAGGTAGGCGAGGGGGCCTGCATTGGGTTGTGGTGATTCTGTGGTGCTTGGTGCAAGCTCAGTGCCTGGATTGGAGGGACCGGAGCCATTTTGGGAGTTGTTGCTGAAGGAGGATGGAATTGCATCGGTTGCATTTGTATCACTCGCAGTCCCCTGATTGAACTCTGTAGGTTCTGACGTAGGGGCGTTATCTGGGGCTGAATCACCTGAATTGGTGTCTTGTTGACTGAACCACCACACCAGAGTAATGATAGCCATAATGAGAAGTGTACTTACAGCTCCAAGTACCCATACATGTGGAGGAATGGGTGTCCGAGTTTGCCCTCTGATGGGTTTAGACGCCCAGTCTACACCATCCACAGGCGGCTTTTTGAAGCTCGGCGTCGACACAGGCTGGGGTGAAGAGGCGTTGGAGGCGCTAGTGGAATTGGCAGGGGTGTTATCACCACTTGAATCCTCGAGGGCACCTTTGCCACGACTGACGCTCTCATCATTATCCGTCAATTCACCCTTCGACGGTTTACCTGATGTAGATTTATTGGCAGTAGATGTATTGGAGATAGATTTATTAGACGTAGATTCACTCGGATCGACCGTGTCATCAAGTATGACTTGTTCTTTTACAGGCGACTTTTTGCCCTTCTTCTTCTGACTCGCCTCAAAATAATCGATGAGTTGACGATTATAACTCCCCAGCTCGACAAGATCCAAACAATCAATTAATACATCATCTGGGAGATTGATTGCTTTGCCATACGAGCGCACAAATGAGCGAATGTACGTGATGTTAGACTCGAAATCCGAATCTTCAAAGAGCGTACCACTCTCAAAAGCCTCAATCCGGTCCATCGGAAAACGGGTCGCCTCATGAATGTCTTGCACATCCAATTTGAGGTGTTTCCGAAGCAAGGTTAAATCACGTGAAATCTCTCGCATAACGCTATAAAGTACCGATTTATTCCTCTAGTGTGAAACCATGTAAGCTTTTGGTTTTGGGTGGTTCTGAATAGGAGTGACACATCATAGGAACCTCTGAATCTTAGCCAGACCAAACCTTAACCAAACAAATACTAGCCAAACAAATACTACCCAAACACCTATGCAACGCAAGCAACTCATGAATCAATGTGTAACGACCATTCGCAAGACCAGCTCCATCATTATCGAGGGAGGACGGCAGTGGATTTTTCCACAAATGTGCGCCATGTGTGGTCGGCTTCGCACCGAGTCAGCGAGCATGGGTGGATCTCAAGGGATGCTTTGCCCCCTGTGTGAGTCCAAGGGGTTTGATCTTGCAGGCCCGATGGATCGAGTGCTCCCAGACGGATTACAAGGCGTACACGCAGGCTTTCCTTTTGTGCGTGATGGCCCTCTTCAAGAGATGCTTCATGCCTTGAAATATCAGATTCGGCCCGATGTGGGTGAGCAACTTGGCCGCATGCTGGCGATTCATAGGTTGGCCTCGTGGCTGGAAGACAGCAATGTTGATCCCACCGATGTTGATCCGAATGACTGCCTCTTAATTCCAGTGCCTATTCATTGGAAACGGCGCTTGGGACGTGGCTACAATCAAAGTGAAACCATTGCCCAGGGGATTCAGGCGGTATTCCCTGACATGGGGATCCTGCCGCGTGGGGTGTTTGTGCGAACCCGTGCGACACAGACACAAACGAGGCATTCAGAAGAGAAACGTGCACGTAATATTCGAGGTGCCATAGCGGTGAGACAACATGCGGACATGGTCGAGCGACTAAACACACTCGCGGCCCATAGACCCGTGTGGATTCTAGTCGATGATGTCTTCACCTCGGGGGCAACCTTGTTTGAATGCTCGAGCGTGTTGCATGAATGGATAGGTCGTAGTGATAGCCTTGCCAAAGGCCATGATATTGCGTTGCACGCGTGGGTGGTGGCAAACGCCGAAGATGGGATATAAAATTTGGTATCTTTTCGCACCAAATATACTTGAGTGTATGATTGATACTCAAAACCAGCATTCAACCACCTAACTGAATCCAACAAACTCCTGCCACGTGGCCCAACGACATCTTTACATCCTTCGCCATGGTCAAACCGATTACAATCTCAATCGAAAGATCCAAGGTCGGGGGATTAATGCACCGCTCAACGAGACGGGCCGTTGGCAAGCCTCCCAGGTCGCAGAGGTCCTGCGAGAGAAACCCATAGAGCGACTTTACTCCAGCGGCATGGATCGTGCCATTCAAACCGCTAACATTATTGGAGAGGTCAAAGGTCTGGACAACTCCCCTCACAAAGAGCTTGACGAGATGGATTTTGGTCGACTTGAAGGACTGGATTACAATGACGACCAAGTGGAATTACAATGGTTGATCCAGGAGTGGTCCAAGGGGAACGGGCAGGCCCGTACAACTGGTGGAGAATCCGCAATCGAGGTATTTGAGCGGGCCAACACCAAGTTTCAAGAGCTATTGGCGGGTGCAGACCCCGATGAATCGCTCGCATTTGTCCTTCACGGTCGGCTCATCCGCATCTTAATGTCTCAGTGGATGGGGCTTGGGTATGAAGGGATGAGCTTGTTTGCCCACCATAATGCGTGCATTAATTACCTAAAATGGGCACCAGAACGCGTTGATGAGGGTCAAGATGGCGCCGAAAAGAATGATTTTACACAGCCTAACGAGGCATGGCATGGCGAAATACAGCCCAGTGAGGCAAGACATGGCGAGATACAGCCTGGCGAGGCACCAGAAGGAATTCCATCGCAGATTTACAGTGACGCCTTTGGCCATTTTGAGGTCGTTTTTTTGAACGAACATGCTCACGCCATTCCCCCTGAGGATGGAGGCAGTAGCGAGGCGCGCCGGTGAGTGAAAAAGTGCGTTCCATGTTTGGCTCGATTGCCGAATCCTATGATCGGATTAATCGGATTTTATCTCTCGGCATTGATCAAATGTGGCGAAAAAGGGCGGTTAAAGAGTCCGAGGCCAAACCTGGTGAATGGGTGCTGGATTGTGCCACAGGTACAGGGGACCTTGCCATGCTCTACAAAAAGGCGGTGGGGCCGCAAGGCAAAGTGTTGGGAACCGACTTTTCCCCCGAAATGATTTCGTATGCACCCGCCAAAGCACGCAAAGCTAGCTTAGATATCGCCTATGAAGTCGCCGACACGCTTGCCTTACCCTACGATTCGAACCAGTACGACATTGCAACCATTGCCTTCGGAATCCGCAATGTGGATGATCCTGTCCTTGGTCTTCAAGAGATGGCGCGTGTGTGCAAGCCTGGTGGACGTGTGATGGTCCTCGAATTTGGCCAACCCAAGGGGCTATTTGGTGCGCTGTATCGGTTTTATAGTTACACCGTGATGCCGACCATTGGTGGATGGCTCAGTGGCAATCGCGAAGCGTATGTGTACCTTCCAGAAACGAGCGCTGCATTTCCGGCTGGGGACGATTTTTTGGCATTAATGACTCAGTCCAAGGCGTTTTCCTCGACCCGAGCTGTGAAACTATCGGGCGGAATTGCCTATGTTTACATTGGAATTGTAGCTTGAATGCGGAATCACATTTCCCACTGCGACTAACGGCAATGAACCCACGGCTGCCAAACAAGACCAAAAACGATTCAAATGAGTGATTCAAATGAGTGATTCAGATAACGCCATGATGCACATCGAAGACATTAAAAAGCTTTTGCCACACCGGTATCCTTTTTTGTTAGTTGACCGTGTGAACGAAATTGCTGGAGAAACCATTACAGCGCAAAAAAATGTAACGGCCAACGAGGAGTTTTTTAATGGCCATTTCCCTGGAGCTCCCATCATGCCGGGGGTGCTTCAAGTGGAGGCCCTAGCCCAAGCGGGTGGGATTTTGTTAATGAGTCAGCAAGAGAGTCCACAAGATTATCTCATGGTGTTTACTGGCATCACCAACTGCAAGTTCCGTCGTCAGGTAGTCCCAGGGGATGTTCTCGTTCTTGAGGTAGAGTTTACGGGTCGCCGACGTCAGTTCGTTCAAATGAAAGGAAAAGCAACCGTGGATGGCGACGTGACGTGTGAGTTGGAGGCTTCTGCTGCACTGGTAAACAAGGAGTAACGCGTTGCAAGCCATGATTACGACACGTACCATTCTGGCCACATTCAGCGCAATATTAAGCTAGCCACACCCGCCAAGCCCGCGACTCTCATTCAACCACACGCATTATGAGTACAAACACCCACGATCGACCCGCTAAAGTGACGACCAAAACGCTTCAACTCATGAAGCAGGAGGGACGCCCCATCGCGATGCTAACCGCCTACGATTTTACGCTAGCCAAATGGGTAGATCAGGCAGGGGTGGATGTGATCTTGGTGGGTGATTCAGCAAGTAATGTCATGGCAGGTCATGAGACGACGATTCCTATGACGATGGATCATATGGTGTATCATACGCAGTGTGTGGTTCGAGCTGCAGAAACGGCGTTGGTGGTGGCAGACATGCCGTTTATGTCGTATCAAGTGACGGCTCGCCAAGCGCTCCAAAATGCAGGGCGTTTGATGAAGGAGGCAGGTGCTCATGCCGTGAAACTGGAAGGGGG
>JAVLBP010000030.1:0-11904 GCA_031581145.1 Balneolaceae bacterium | reverse complement strand
AGCAAGCATCGCCAATCGCGAGTTTGAGCGACTCATTTATGGAAAAGACAGCTCGTATGGTCGCATGATGGAATACGAAACAATCGATGCGGTAACTCGCGACGATTTGGTGCAGCGTCACGAGGAAGCGTTCAAAGGGTCCAACATGATGGTCGGCATTGTGGGGGATTTCGATAAAGAAGAGATGCAGGCGAAGTTGGAGCGTGCCTTTGGGGCACTTCCTGCCGGGTCGGCGATTTCATTGTTGCCGCCAGAGATCGATTATGAGTTCAAATCGACCGTCAATTTGATCGATAAGCCCGACGTAAACCAAAGCTACGTCTTAATGGGACACATTGGGGGGCTTCGCAGCAACCCCGATTACGCCGAGCTTCAGGTGATGAATCAAGTCCTTAGCGGTGGGTTTTCGGGCCGGTTGTTTCAAGTTGTGCGGACTGACCTAGGACTAGCTTATTCCGTCTTTGGTGCCTACACAAGTGGAACCCTATATGAAGGGCAATTTTACACCGGGGTGATGACCAAAAGCTCTACGACCGCTCAAGCCATTGACGCGATTCGTGAAGAAGTGGAGCGCATTCAAGCCGAGCCTGTGTCGGAAGAGGAGCTGCAAAAAACAAAAGACCAGTTCCTCAATAGCTTGGTATTTCGATACGACTCTCGCGCCAAAGTGCTCAATCAACGTCTGAGTAATGAGTATGCAGGGCTTCCTCAAGACGCGTTTGACGAGCTCATTGAAGAAATTAAGGCGGTGAGTATCGAGGATGTACAACGCGTTGCTAAGGAGTATCTTCGCCCTGATGCCCTGCAGATTTTGGTCGTAGGCAACGCTGAGGAATTAGGGGATCAACTCGAGAAGTACGGCGAGGTCAATCAAATCGATATCACCATCCCAACGCCAAGTGATGATGCCGCCGAGTCCACGGAGTCAGGCGATGCAGCTGGGGGCGCCGAATGGTTTGGCCGCATGACTCAAGCCATTTTGCCAGGTGGTAGCATACAAGGTGCGCTGAGGACGAAGGCGACCACCGAAGTCCAAACACCTCAAGGGCCGACAGAATTACCTGTCACCAACACCATTGATCTCGACGCCATGAAGGTGACCTCTGATATCGAGACACCTGCCGGAACCATGAAAATTGAAATCACAGAAAACAGTGGCTCACAAAGTTTCGGTGCACAATCGATGGCCATGTCAGCTGAGCAAGTGGAGCAGGCGTGGCAAGAGTTGTATGCCACACCCACTTGGATGGCCTTGCATGCCGACAACTACACTGCGGAGTATCTTGGAGAGACAGAAGAAGGGTTGATTCGGATCCGCACATCCGCCGACATGTTAAATGCCAGCGTGGAGGTTCACCTCGACCCAGAAACCGCGCTTCCTGTGATGACATCTATGCGTTCATTTAACGCTCAAATGGGTGCGAATGTCACCACAGAAAGTGATTACAGCGATTGGCAGGAGGCCGATGGTGTACTGCAAGCCTATGCTCGCGAAACGAGAGTCGAAGGCAATCCCCAATCGTCCACTGTGATGCAAAGTCATTCGGTTGAGTAAGATGAGGCTTGTCTACCAGCAATTATCGGTAGGGCACATTTGGTCGCTCGCCTTTGTCCTAACCTTAGCCGTGGCCAGTTTGCTACCCGTGACCGTTCTTGCACAAGATGCTGCTGTTGAGGAGTCTGTCACCACGCAGTCTTCAGTTGCACCCACCAGTGCCACCACCCAGGAGCTTGATGCGTACTGGGATGAGCTAAGCAGAACCGTGGGTATGGGCGATTTTGAGGGGTATAAGTCATTGTATCATGCAGATGCGATAATGGTCAACGAGATTTCACGGTCTACCTACCCGATTGGGCAAGCCTTTGCAGGCTGGAAGGCAGGATTTGATGACACCAAAGCCGGTGACATGGACGCTGAGGTAACATTTCGATTTTCAAATCGACTTATTGACGGCACAACCGCTTTTGAAACTGGGATTTTTCGATATGTGGCTCATCCTACGGGTGAAGAACCCTCGGTAAGTCTTATCCACTTCGATGCGTTGACGATTAAACAAAACGGTTCATGGGTCATGATGATGGAGCGTCAAATCTCCGTCGCAACCCAGCAAGAATGGGAGGCGCTGGCCGTTGAATGAGGCGAGTGTCCCCGTTGATAGGCTCCCTATTGCCTATCACACCACTTGTGAATAACTTACATCCATGCAATCAAATCAGACTACATCATCGAACACGTCGCCAGCTACGTCATGGGACTCACGTAAATCCGCACTGACCAACATCAAACTGTTGGGCTTTATTCTATTGCTCAGTGGTTGTGCGACACTTTTTACAGGAACCGACGATGATATCCGTTTTGAGTCTGACCCGGCGGGAGCCATGGTCTTTATTAATGGCATTGAGAAAGGGACGACTCCTACCACCGTGAGTGTGAAGCGCTCTATTAATGATGTGAATATCGCACTCCAACTGGATGGGTATGAGACTCGGCAGTTTGTTCTGGAAAAAGAGTTCAACAAAGCGAGTTTTTTCAATCTGTTTAATGTCTTGTTTTGGGCAGTCGATGCGGTTTCGGGGTCCTTGATGAAGCATGCGCCTCAATATTATGAAATCACCTTGAGACCGAATGGCGTCGTGCAACAATCCACAGATGTGGATCTCTACAGAGCAGACACGCTGGACTCCAATGAAAACGGGGCGCTCATCATCCCAGCGAGCTCCAAACAAACGATTGCCATTATCGATGGGATGCCAGGTTACACGCTCGTATTTGAGCGAAAGTAACAGGTGGCGACACACTTTTACGATCGTCCTTTGAGCATTTTTTGATGACGAAAAGCTTTTTGGGCATCGCGAACAGATGACACCACGATCCAGGAGCCAAGCGGTACGACGATCACCCATAATGGATTAGCCGCCCACGCTCCGGCGAAATCCCCCTGCACCAAGCACACACCCGCACGTGTGAGCCCGCACCCAGGACATTCTCGACCTAGAAGTGAGTCCAATACACACGGAATACCCATCGTCCATCCAAAACTGGCATTCAGTATCACAGAGATCCCGAGGTATCCAAATACGAGGGCATAAGGCCATTCTCGACGAAGCCAAAACCAAAAGAATTTCATAGCTAGGGGGTTAGATTCCCTCTTTTACGAAAATCGACGCCGCAAGTTCCTGATGGAGTTCAAGCCTGCGACCATTATTAGGAAGCTCTATCGTGACCGACGAGGGTGAGCGATCCACCACATCTATGCGAACCCCTGGGCGGACACCCCAATCTGCACATTGGCGCAAAAACTCCCCATCCGCATCGGATACCGCTGCAATGGTCATTACCCCTTCACCCACATGTGTCTTGTCAAGGGATGGATATCGTTGCCCTCTCATCTCAAGATCAGCCGTTGGAATAGGGTCTCCGTGTGGATCGTGACTTGGAAATCCTAGCATCGCATCCATTTTGGACTCTACCGCCTCACTCAAGACATGTTCCCAACGCTCTGCCTCTTCATGGACCTGATCCCAAGGCAATCCTATAATTTTGTGTAAAAAGGTTTCGATGAGGCGGTGATGGCGAAGAATCTCAACAGCGATCAGGTGCCCTGTGGGTGTGAGTCGCGTGCCATAATAAGGCTGGTTCTCGACAAGCTTCATCGATTCCAACTTTTTAATCATCTTGGTGACCGACGCCGGTTTAACATCAAGCGCATCGGCTATTTTCTGATTGGGTACCGCCTCACGGCCACCAATTTTGAGGATGCATTTGAGATAATCCTCTGCCGCATGGCTAAGCACCTCACCATCCACGATTCGTTGGTGATTGGTAGGCTCAAATTCGGGGTCTCTTTGGGATGCAGGCATAGTTTTAGACAGGGTGTCATTTATGGACGCTGTCATGAGCAAATATCTACATTTTTTGGATTCTTCGCTTGTTGTTGCTCCCTGTCAACCGCCAGCACGCCTTACAGCGTGAACGACAGACCGCCGCACTACCCAATTCCACACTACCCCATTCCTCACTATCCCATTAGTGAAGCCCAATCCATGTCCTTATCTTCATGGTCGTGAAAAATTACCTCGATTTTATCTTTCGGGAGAGACGAATCTTGGTCTTTGGGGCATCACTGACCTTCTTCTCTAGCTTTGGACAAACATTTTTGTTCTCATTGTTTGTCCCCTTTTTTCTAGATGAATTTACACTCACAAATGGCACATTTGGATCGCTGTATTCATTGGCCACCCTTTCAAGTGCTGCCATCTTACCCATCGCTGGTCAATGGATTGATCGTATCCCAGTAAAGCATTATAGCACAGCTGTGGCGCTCATTCTTGCACTCGCAAGTTTAATAATGGCCAATAGTTGGGGCCTTGCGACACTCTTTTTGGCCATTTTCTTGCTTCGTCTTGCTGGACAGGGGCTCAGTGGCCATACCGCCGATACCACCATGGCCAAGGTGTACAATCAAGAAAGAGGCAAGGCATTATCAATTTCTAGTTTAGGATATCCTGTGGCCGAAGGTGTGATGCCGTTGATGGTTGCAGCCCTCACGACCTTTATGTACTGGCGTAATTTGTGGCTGCTGTTTGCCTTCACGCTTGCATTATTTGTGGCGCCCGCGTATTTCCGGTTGATTCGGAAGCACCCCGTGAATGAAGAAGCGGCTCAACGTGGAGAACAGGAGCGCAAGCAGAGGCAGGAGCGTAAAGCGCAAGGACGCCGCTGGGTCAATCCCTTTGAATATCTAGCCTTACTCAAGGATCGTCGCATGATTTATGTCTTGCCGGCCGCTCTTGTCCCACCCTTTTGGGTAACGGGATTCTTTCTGTATCAAGTCTCCTTTGGGCCAGAATACGGTTGGAAAGCGACCACCATTGCAACAGCCTTTATTGGGTTTGCGATCTCGAGGGTTATCTCAGCCATTGCCATTGGCCCCTTGATTGACCGGTTTTCGGCTCGCCAAGTCTTCCCATTCTATCTACTTCCCTTATTAATTAGCTTTTTAGTACCCGTCGTTGTCCCAGCAGCATGGTCAGTGTACCCATACCTCTTTTTAATGGGCATCCTTATGGGCATGGCCAACCCCTTGAAATCCGCCTTGTGGGCTGAAATGTATGGGGTGGACAACATTGGTCAGGTTCGAAGCGTTTTTGCCTCATTAATGGTCTTTGGGACAGCGTTGAGTCCCTTTATCATGGGATTTTTATTGGACACACGCTTCTCAGTTGACCTCATTTTTGGAATGGCCGCCGTAAGCTGTGTGTTGGCTATGATACTATCCTTCCAAACCATGAAACATGGATTTTGCCAAAGCGATTATGAAACGTAGTAGATTATGAAACAAATTAAAGCAAATCCCCGACGAACTGCCCTTGGTCTTGGAGCCCTTATCTCCCTGATCACCCTAACCGTGGCCATTGCCATGACCCCAACATCAAAGAGCACTGTTATGACAGCTGAAACTCCTCGCGCCAGCACCCCTTCAAATCCCAACCTGGACACGGAAGTTGCCATTCTCGGAGCTGGATGTTTTTGGTGCGTCGAAGCCATTTATGAAGAACTGCAGGGAACCGTCAGCGTTGAATCGGGCTACACAGGTGGGCACGTTGAAGATCCAACCTACAAACAGGTGGTCACGGGGCAAACCGGTCACGCCGAGGTGGTGCGCTTAGAGTATGACCCCAGCGTAATGAGTTTCGAGGAGGTGCTTATCGTGTTTTACCACACGCATGATCCGACAACGCTGAATCGACAGGGAGCGGATGTAGGGACGCAGTATCGCTCGGCTATTTTTTATGGCAATGATGAGCAAAAACAGATTGCGGAGAAGGTGACAGCAGATATTACCGCCGAAAAACTGTGGGATGATCCGATTGTGACAGAAATCACGCCCCTAGAAGTGTATTATCCCGCCGAGAACTATCATCAGGATTATTACGAAAACAATCCTAATGCGCCGTATTGTACCTTTGTGATTGCACCGAAGCTAGCCAAGTTCCGCAAGGAGTTTAAGCATCTGCTAAAGTCCTCCTAAGAAGAGGGCGTTTGGGGGTGAATGTTTCGTTTGTATCTAAAATCCCACTCGAATCGTGGTCATCACATGGCGTTCGGCTTGGGGATAAACATAGTTGAAATACTGAGCCTCCCCACCGGCGATAAACCCAAACGTGTATCCATTCGCGACATAGGACTCATTGAACACGTTAGCGATACGAACCGTTAGCTTAAGCTCATCAAAGCCTAGCTGTTGCGTCCATGAAGCGCTGGAGGCGTCGCCTGTGAATTGAAGATTCGTCACGATATAGGGGTCAATTGAGCGACTTTCGGTCCCCGTATTATCGAGGTACTGTCTCGAGACCCATTTGGTCTCCGCAAGTGTTGTCCAATGTTTCCATGTCCATTGCACTTGTTGAGCCACGATTCCAGCGGGTGAGAATGCAATCGGCGTGGTCCCATGCTCGACCGTGGACACGCCTCCAACGTCATAATTATCGAGTGATTCAACATAATCGCGAATGGTATGGCTGGCTGCTGTTGCCGACACGTCCCATGTGAACGATTGCGTGGGTTGCCATTGGGCCGAGAGCTCCACTCCCAAGCGGTCACTAAGGGGGACATTCTCGCGGACATATTCGCCAACGTCGTTTACGGCTCCGTTAAGAACCAACTGATCCCGATAATGCATCCAAAACCCATTGACTTGGATTCCCCACGCATCCAGCTGTCGCTCCAAGCCAAGCTCGGTGTTGAAAAGTTGCTCCGGTGTGGGGCGCTCTGAGGCGGGTGAATTCACCAAATCATTGCGGCTCGGTTCTTTGGAAGCCACGGCAAACGAAGCATACACCTTGGTGCGTGGGCTTGGCTGCCACGTGACACCGGCTTTGGGATTAAAAAAGGTGAAGTTTTCGGTGGATTCCAGGTTGATCACCTCTGTGGGTGAGCCCGTTGCCCCCGATCCTGTGCCTCCAATGACATCGCGAAGGGCCTTCCCCTGAAATGTATGGCTCACATAACGCACCTGAACATCCCCATAGAGTGTCCATGCGCTGGCGGGTTGCCAGGTGACCTTGGCAAATGTGTTGGCGTCTGTTTTGGTTGCGTCATTGAAATAATAATTGTGTGGACTGGCCAACGATGTGCTGACTTCGCGCTGGGTCCATAACACTTGCCCAAAGTGATCGCCTAGGTAATGGTGAGTTGCGACGCCAAAGGTCAAGTCGATGTTTTGAGATGAACGTAGGGGCTTGGCCGTTGTGGCGTTTGTCGTTCCAGTGGCCGTTGTGGCGTTTGTCGTTCCAGTGGCCGTTGTGCTGGCGCCCCCTCCGGATCCAGATCCCAACCAATCCAGCGTCACAACTCCACCAAAGAAATGGTTTTTGAGCCAGCGGCGGCGCGTCAAGTCGCTAAACGATTGCCCCACATCTGAGCCAACATGCGCATTTGAGCCAGTATACCCACCTGGTCCCATGCCGGTCCCATCCCCTATACCAGCACCAGCCGCACTCAACCCATAATCCTCCAATGCTTGCCCTGCCGCAAACTCCTCATAATACCCCTTCCCAAAGGTATAATGGAGACTCGCGTTCACCACCCAGGGCGCATCAAATCCGTGTGAGACATGCAGTTGCAGATGATCCTGACCATAATGGTCAACCTGATTTTCATACGTAAACTCATTGTAGGTCCGTTGACCTAGTGAGGATCGTAGTCGCTCTGCCTGGTTTGGCCCGATAAATAATCCCGTGATGTAGCGCTCGAGCTCAGCAGCATCCCCCATTACAATCGGTTCTGGCACCCCATTCCATGCTTGGTAGGTCTCTTCTCGGCCAGACATCCAATCCAGCTTGATGACCCCTCGACCCGTTTGCTTCGCGAGGCTGCCATACCCAGAAAACAGCTTGGATGACGCTCGGTCGATGTATCCATCACTTTGGATCGTCGAAAAACGCCCCTCTGTACTCCAGCCTGCCTCGCTACGACCCGTAGCAAATTGTCCAGCCACGGAGCGTGTGCCATATGCGCCCACACTAGAGCGAATCCTAGCCATCGACGCGTCCGGATGCTCCCCTGTCTGAAGATTCACCGTCGCGCCAAACGCTCCAGCCCCATTGGTGGAGGTTCCAACGCCCCGCTGCACCTGAATAGAGCTCGTTGAGGAGGCGAGATCGGGCAGATTCACCCAAAAGACCCCTTGCGATTCCGCATCATTCATGGGAATACCGTTTAATGTCACATTAATGCGTGTGGGATCAACTCCGCGAATTCGAATGCCCGTATAGCCAACTCCATGACCTGCGTCAGAGGTCGCAACCGCCGAGGGGGTCAGGCTAAGAAGCTGTGGAATATCCCGCACATCCGTTCGAGCTTGGATCGTTGCTTTTTGTAGCGTAACAAATGTGAAGGGTTGCTCGGATGTCGCCCGGGTTGCCCGCACAAAAACCTCTCCAAGAGGTCGCGTGATGAGGGTGTCGACGTCTTGCTGTTGGGCACTGGCTGGCGTCTGTTGAGTACCCTGCGCCTGGACTGCACCCTGCGCCAGGACCGCAGCTTGCGCCTGAGGAGCACCCAAAGCTTGGCTTGACGTTATGCTATGTAGTAAAAATAGGGCGCACAGAAACGCACACCCACGTGTGTGATCTTTCATGGTTTTCCTCCGCCGGTATAATCCGGATCAGGTTCGTAGGGTATAATCTCAGCCCACCGCGTGTGGGCACCCCTAACCGCACATAAACTTAGAAAAAAGATTCGATTTTCTCTACCATCGCCGAGTGTCCACAGTAAAACGGCACCCGTTGATGAAGTTCGGTTGGCTCCACCTCCATCACACGTTGAGTGCCAGTACTCGCCTTTCCGCCCGCTTGTTCTGTAATGAACGCCATGGGATTACACTCATACAACAAACGCAGTTTTCCACTGGGATGGCTGTGAGTGGTGGGGTACAAATAGACTCCTCCTTTGAGCATATTTCGGTGAATATCCGAAACCAAAGATCCAATGTATCGACTGGTATATGGACGATCCTGCGCGATTTCTTGGCAATATTTGATATAGTCTTTGATGGCCTGAGGAAAGTGAGCATAATTACCCTCGTTAATGGAGTAGATCGAGCCCTTCTCCGGAATGCGAATCGAGGGATGGCTCAAGTAGAACGTCCCAAGCGCTGGATTGAGCGTAAAGCCATTCACCCCATGGCCTGTTGTATAGACCAAAATCGTCGAGGTGCCATACAAAATGTAGCCCGCGGCCACCTGTTCAGTCCCCTTTTGCAGAAAATCCTCGAGTTGAGCCGGGGTCCCTTCCGGTGTCACCCGACGGTAAATTGAAAAAATGGTACCAATGGACACATTCACGTCGATGTTGGAGGAGCCGTCCAGTGGGTCAATCATCACCACATATTTGTTGCGATTATCTCCATTTTTATTCGATATCGACACGAAATCTTCCTCCTCTTCCGAGGCTATCCCACATATGATTTCACGATTGGTGAGCGCCGTTTTAAAGACATCATTGGCATACGCATCAAGCTTTTGTTGCTCCTCTCCTGAGCTATTGCTGGTCCCCGTTTGCCCGAGAATATCAACCAAGCCTGCCTTGTTTACCTCATGATTTACCGTTTTGGCGGCCAGACGAATGGAGTTAATAAGCCTGGAAAACTCCCCTGTGGAATACTTAAAGTCCTGTTGTTTCTCGATGATGAACTCACCGAGTGTGGTCATGCGTGGTGGCATGGGCTAGCTCCTTTGTTTTAGCTCCGTTATCTCAGCTCCAAGCTGTCTTAGCTCCGGGCTGTCTTAGCTCCGTTATGTTAATCGCTCCGGGTCAGCGGAGCTCTTTCACGTTAACGTCCAATTTTTTGAATCACATCCAGCGCGGGCGACGGGTCACCCATCACATAAAAGTGAATCCCTGGAATATCGTGATTTAGCAGATCTTCACATTGTTTTAGACACCATTCACGCCCAATCTCAGCCGTGTGTTCAGGATCGGCTAAAACCTGCTCCGAAAGCTCCGTTGGAATGTTGAGATGGAAACTCTTGGGAAGACTTACAAGGTGACGCTGCGATGTGAGCACCTTGAGACCCGGCACAATAGGGACATCAATGCCAGCCCCTCGCACTTTTTCCACAAACGCATGAAAAGAGGCATTATCGAAGAACATCTGCGTGGCAATATAATCGGCCCCTGCCTCCACCTTTTTCTTCACCCAATGGATGTCGTAGTCTAGGTTGGGTGCCTCAAAGTGTTTTTCAGGGTAGCCAGAGATTCCAATGCAGAAGTTTGTGGGTTCTGCATTGGCAATGGTCTCGAGGTAATGCCCTTTGTTCATTGAATCCACCTGCTTGACGAGGTCAATGGCGTACTCGTTGGTCGTACCATTGGGGTAGGTCATCCCAGCGCTTCGATCACTATCCCCGCGAATCGCCAGGATGTTATCGATACCGAGATAATGAAGCTCGATCAAGGCATCCTCACTCTCCTCTCTCGAAAACCCTTCACAAATGAGATGAGGCACCGGATCTACCCCATAGCGATGTTTAATGGCAGCACACAGGCCGATCGTGCCCGGCCGCTTACGGTTGATTTTCTTTTTTAATGTGCCGTCTGGGAGTTCCTCATAAGAGGCCTCGGCAGCATGATAGGTTACATCTATAAACGGAGGATGGACCGTCATCAGTTTGTCGATAGCTTCAAAAACGGGCGCGACGGATGTTCCCCGCTTGGGAGGGATAATTTCGAAGGAAATAAGAGGCTCGGTAGCCTTGTCGTAGTGCTCAGTTACTTTCATGGGATGCTTCGGGTGGTAAGGTTCGGGTGGTTTGGTTGGTTTAGTGGCTGCGGTGGGGTTAGTCTAATTTGTCGGTTTTGTCAGTTTTGTCGGTGGGTCATCTTAGTTTGGTGGGGCCGGCATATAGTGTCGAACCCTGGGATGTGAAGCGCTTGCGGTCCATGTAGAAAACGCAAGTCACGTATAGATTCGAAACGCTAGTCACACATCGATACGTTCAGACCCTACTTCTAAACCAGTAATATTTTGCACCCCTCTACAAATAATACTGGTTTAAAGATAGCGATTTTGAGTTGCAATGTGTGTGGTGGGCGGTCTGCCATTCGCACGAGGTGGTATGCCATTGCGTGCACAATGCGTCATGCTGAAAACAACACCAAAAAAACACCCACTGCATCCAAATTCTGCTTATTTTAAAATTATCGACGTTAAGAACCTTAGAAAATCCATGATTTTGGCATAGATCTTGCAACGAAAGCAATCAAGACCGACCAAAACCACACGATTTTCTGCAAAACAAAACAACACACAGCCTTGTCAGTCCAAGACTTCGACGGTCGTCTCGACGACCATCCGATAGCTCAAGCCCTTCAACAGCGCATTCTCGTCATTGACGGCGCAATGGGCACCATGATTCAGCAATATCAACTCACGGAAGAGGATTACCGTGGGGCTGGATCAAAGCACAGCGCGACAGCGATGAGCGGCACTGCAGCGGCCACCAGCGCCAAACCAACAGCCAAAACCACACCCACTACCGCGCCGTTCGACCCCAAAGCACACGATCACGATCTCAAGGGCAACAACGAACTCCTCAGCCTGACGCAGCCCGAGATTATTCGTCAAATTCATACCGATTTCCTGACGGCGGGTGCAGACATTATTGAGACCAACACCTTTAGTGCCAATCCAATTTCGCAAGCTGATTATGCGCTGGAAAGCCTGACCTACGACCTCAACGTCGCCTCAGCGAAGCTTGCACGTGAGGCAGCCGATGCCATTACGGCTCAAAACCCTGACAAACCACGCTATGTGGCTGGAGCGATTGGCCCCACCAACCGAACCCTCAGCCTTTCCCCCGATGTAGAAAATCCTGGCTACCGAGCCGAGACGTTTGATA
>JAVLBP010000002.1:0-201894 GCA_031581145.1 Balneolaceae bacterium | reverse complement strand
GGGCAAAGATGTTCTTCAGGATTTAGCTAGCAAGGTCGCTAGTAATGCAACAGGGGCACATGCTCAAAAGATGACCAAGCTCGCTGAAACACTTCAAAAACTTGCTGGATAACCATCCCCAGCATTACCCAATTTTATAACTCTATATTTCTACTCAATTAAACTTCTTCACTATTAAATTTCTACACAACTAAGTTTCTACACTAAATTTCTACACAACTAAACTCTTACATAAAAATCCAAACCTAGATATAATGAAAACCTCTCACTTTACCGCTCTATTTGGAGCAATCATTCTCTTTGTGGCAGCGTGTTCCCCACAAGGAAAAGTAGAACAAATGTCGGCTCCTGCGCCTTCGTTTGACCCTATGCCTTTGAGCATGATGGAAGCCCCCTCACCTGACCCCCGAGAAGGACTAGCCGGTGGTCTCTTTGATGCGGAAGAAGCCATCTGGAACCTAGAACACGTATCATTCACACCCCCACCAGAGTCTTTTGTGGGAGAGTGGAACTCTGATTTGGCATTCAAAGGCGATTATGTGATTCAAGGGAATTTTAATGGCGTCATTATTTGGGATATGACAGACCCATCAAACCCAGAGCTTGTGAATGACTATGTGTGCCCAGCCTCACAAAGCGATGTCTCCGTGTATGGGGATCTTCTTTTTGTCTCTGGTGAAGGGCTAGAAGGGCGTCTTGACTGTGGTACGCAGGGGAATGATTCCCGCGTTAGTGAAGATCGTCTTCGTGGCATTCGCATCTTTGACATTAGCGATATCGAAAACCCTGAGTATGTTGCCAATGTCCAGACATGCCGTGGGTCGCACACACACAGCGTGCTAAAAGATCCAAACGACGATGACAATGTCTATGTGTATGTATCTGGCTCGGCTCCGGTTCGCCCTGAAGAAGAGCTAGCTGGCTGTTCTGATGCTTTACCTGAAGATGACCCTAACACCGCACTCTTCCGTATTGAGGTGATTCAAGTGCCTCTAGACAACCCACAAGCCTCTGCCATTGTCAACTCTCCACGGATTTTTGAAGAGCTCGACGCTCCTCCATCCCATGGTTTAGCGCCTGCAGATCTTGAAGCGATTGAAGAGGCACGTGCTGCTGGAGCGGTAGTTGTAGAGTTTAATGGCTCACCTATCGTGATTCCTGATCAGTTTGTAGCACGTCTTCGTGGTATGTTCAAATCGGAGCAAGGTATCGAAGGTGATCTCACTGAGGCACAAGAGGAAACATTCAGAGCCGGCGTTCCAGACATGGTGGGTTCGATGTTTGGTGGCGCAGATGAACTATCTAACAGAGGACCCAATCAGTGCCACGATATTACACTATATCCAGAAATTGGCTTGGCTGGCGGAGCCTGTGAAGGATATGGCCTTCTTCTTGACATCACAGATCCAGCCAATCCAGTTCGTGTCGACGCTGTGGCTGATGAAAACTTTGCTTACTGGCACTCCGCCACATTCAGTAATGACGGTAAGACTGTGATGTTTACCGACGAGTGGGGTGGTGGAACAGGCCCAAAATGTCGCGAAACCGACCCTATGGAGTGGGGAGCCAACGCCATCTTCTCAATTGATGAAAGCAACAAAATGGATTTCCAAAGCTACTTCAAGATTCCTGCAGTGCAGTCAACTGTGGAAAACTGCGTAGCTCACAACGGATCCATGATTCCTATTCCCGATCGTGACGTTATGGTTCAGTCATGGTATCAAGGCGGGATTCTTGTTTTTGATTTTACTGATCCTGCCAATCCTGTTGAGATTGCCTACCATGATCGTGGACCGGTCAATCCAGATGAACTCGTTACGGGAGGTAGTTGGTCTATTTACTGGTATAATGGATACCTAATCAACTCAGAAATTGCGCGCGGACTAGACTTCTTTGCACTTGAGCCGAGTCCATTCCTGACGCAGAATGAGATTGATGCGGCCAACACCGTGAAACTAGAGTTCAAAAATGCACAAGGGCAGCCGATGTACGAGTGGCCAGCCTCATTTGCATTGGCAAAAGCGTATGTTGACCAGCTAGATCGTGACCCAGAAATGTCTCAGGAGATGATACAGCAGCTCCGTGATGGTATTTATACCGCCGAGACGACAGGCAACATGGATCTTCTTATGGATCTCGCCGGCACAGTGAACGCAAATGCATCCGGTGCGCACGCAGACAAAATGAACAAGCTTGCCTCTACGCTTCAAGATTTAGCTCAAGGATAAACGCACATCTAGCACAGGGATAAGCTTCGTTGCTATCTACAGTATTACAAAAGGCTGCCCAATGTTTGGGTGGCCTTTTTTATTTAATACGTCGGCATACTTGGGTCCACATCTCGAGACCATCCGGTAATACCTCCTGAGAGGTTATACACATTCTGGAACCCTTCGCGCACCAAAACACGAGACGCTTGTCCAGACCGGCCACCTGTTCGGCACATCACCACAACATCTTTGTCTTTGTATGCGTCGATTTCAGTGATGCGTTTGCGCAATTGTCCAAGGGGTATCAAAGTGCCATCCAGGTTGACGAAGTCATATTCATCTTGTTGACGCACATCCAACAGCAGAAAGTCCTCATTTGACTCCATTTTTTCCTTGAGTTCCTGCGCGCTAATGGATTGCACTTTGGCAGAATCACCATTTTTCATAGAGTTGCATCCTGCGGTAATCGCGACCAGTGCACCGATGATCAAAAGAGATAAAAGTAGATTATTCATGATTATAGTTTGGTTGAATTGTAAATGAGTTTTAGTGAATAGTATAGTGGTAGAATCGCACGTGTTTCTTAAAGATAACATGAATTCAACCTTTCCTTGATAATGTGCCTTCGATGTGTAACATTCCATGAATCACATTTTAGTCCATCACACTTATGAAATTTGCCTTTCAACTACTCGGTGCGCTCCTTGCGCTAGGAATTAGCCTACAACCCAGCACACTCTATGCCCAAATTGACCGAGAAGCGGGCCGTGGCTTTGCCACTCGCTCCGAAGTGATTGGGCAACGGGGAATGGTCGCCACGAGTCAACCCTTAGCGACTCAAGTGGGGCTCGACATTCTTAAAAACGGGGGGAATGCGATCGATGCCGCCATTGGTGCCAATGCAGCGATGGGACTCATGGAGCCTACAGGCAATGGTATAGGTGGGGATCTTTTTGCCATTATTTGGCACGAGGAGAGTGGCAAGCTGTATGCTCTCAATGCCAGCGGAAGGTCGCCACGAGGACTCTCCTATGAGGAGATGATGAACATCTTAGACGAAAAAGACCGAACAAGCATACCAGGCTACGATTTACTTTCGGTATCCGTGCCTGGGGCGGTCGATGGGTGGTTCGAAATGCATGAGCGATTTGGCTCAGCGTCCATGGACGATATTCTTCGTGAGCCCATTTGGTATGCTGAGAATGGATTTCCGGTGAGTGAGGCTATTTCTGGGGCATGGAAGCGTAGTGCTCGCTTTTTGAGTCGTCAGCCCGGTGCCTTCACCGAAACCTTCACCATCGATGGGCGAGGTCCCGAAAAGGGGGAGATTTTCAAAAACCCCGACCTGGGTAATACCTTCCGATTGCTTGCAGAGCAAGGTCGAGATGCGTTTTATCGTGGGGAGATTGCTGAAGCCATCGATGAGTGGATGCGCGAAAATGACGGCTACCTTCGATACGAAGACTTTGACCTACATACATCGGAGTGGGTGGAGCCTCAAACGGTCAATTATCGTGGATATGATGTGTACCAAGTGGGTGGCAACGTGCAAGGAACCGCGGTGTTACAAATGCTGAATATCCTAGAAGGATTTGATCTATCTGAAACAGGGTTTGCAACCGCTGAAACCTATCATCTGCTTATTGAAGCCAAGAAATTGGCCTTCGAAGATCGTGCCAAGCATTATGCAGATTCAGATTTTTATGAGGTTCCTTACGATGTGTTGTTATCCAAAGAGTACGCTGCGGAGCGTCGTGAGCTTATTGGTGACCGAGCACGCAGAGATGTTACGACAGGGGTGGATGTCCTGGAAGATGGTGACACGATCTACCTTACCACCGCCGATCAGTATGGCAATATGGTCTCCTTGATTCAGAGCAATTTCCGGGGAATGGGGACGGGTTTTGTCGTGCCAGGCACGGGTTTTAGCTTCCAAAACAGGGGAGAGTTGTTCTCTCTCGACCCCGATCATGCCAATGTGTACGCCCCAGGCAAACGCCCTTTTCACACCATTATTCCAGGGTTTGTGATGAAAGATGGCAAACCACTCATGAGTTTTGGCAACATGGGGGGAGGTTATCAACCCGTCGGCCATGTGAGTATTCTGACCAACATTATCGACTTCGGTATGAACATCCAGGAGGCGGGTGATGCCCTACGTTGGGATCATGCTGGATCGACAGAGCCTACCGATGGGACAGAGGATTCATTAACTGATGGCGGGCGAGTCAGTATTGAGAGCTCAATCGACTTTGAGGTCGTCCGTGCACTCGAAGCGATGGGGCATGATGTACGTATTGGGCAGGGGTTCTTTGGTCGATACCAGGCCATTATGCGTGATCATACATATGGCGTGTATCTGGGGGCGTCTGAATCTCGAGTTGATGGGCAGGCGGCTGGGTATTAATGTGGGACCGGGCGGAATCGAACCGCCGACACATGGATTTTCAGTCCATTGCTCTACCGACTGAGCTACAGTCCCAACATGCCAAAAAGCAAACGCAGGCAAAACATTTGCCCGATAAGGAACACCAAATATACGACTTTGTTCCCAATCAACAATTAGGAGGTGAGTTTCACGTCTACAAGGCGCAACTGAAAGACTCGTTTGCCACCATAATTTGATTCCTCTAGTTCCCATAGGATATCCATGGGGCGTTGGAGCGACCAAGCCCGCTGAAGTTTTTCAGCAATACTCCGATTCGAAAAGCTTATCGCTTCAAAGGCTCTCTCTGGATCCTCTTCCTGAATCAATAATCCTTTCGCATGGTGGACTCCAAAACGGACGGGTGCCTTGGCGAGTCGTACACTCCGCGTCATGAACTTTGGCACAGGATTATCGGGTCCAAAGGGTTCCATCTGTCTGTATAGCGACCAAAATTTCGGGGTAATTTGCTTGAGCTGTAGCTCTGCATCATATTCATGCATTTGCTCAGCAGGCTCCATGGGGAGTGCGATCATCGCTTCATTCACCCGTTCTCTGAATCGCTCAATCTGTGATGGATCTAGTGCAAGACCCGCCGCAGAAGCGTGTCCGCCGAATCGTTCAAGGGTATCGGACACCTCCTCCAGCAATCTAACAAGGTGTATCCCTGGCACAGATCTGGCCGATCCCTTCGCCTGGCCGTTTAACTGACTCAGTAAGAATACGGGACGCTGATACTCCTCAACCAATCGAGAGGCCACAATTCCCAGCACCCCGAGATGCCAATGTTCACCAAAAAGCACGAGCGTTGGATCGTTTTGCATGCCTCGCTGAGCGACTTGATCCATGGCTTGTTGAAGGGTTGTTTTATCAGCAAGTTTTCGCTCCTTGTTGATTTGTTCCAAGGCTGTAGCTCGTGACATCGCCTCTTCATCTGTTCGTGCCATCAGCAATTCCAAGGCAGGTAATGCATTCCCCATCCGTCCAGCTGCGTTAATTCGAGGGCCCATAGAAAACGCAATGGTTGACGAGCGAACAAACCCTGGGGTTGCTTTGCACGTTTTCATGAGCGCTTGAAAGCCTGGGCGGGGTCGTTCATTGAGTCTTGTGAGCCCTTTGTGCATCATCCATCGGTTCTCATCACGCAACGAGACGATATCTGCAGAAATCGAGACCGCAAGCAAATCAAGCAACGATTCGGTGACGTCCTCAGGCTCACCAAGACGCTGCCGTGTCGCTTCGATCAATTTATAAGTAACCCCCGCACCTGAGAGCTCAGTAAATGGATAAGGACAATCTGCGCGTTTTGGATCAAGCACAGCCACAGCCGGGGGAAGGTGTTCGGCAGGTTCATGATGATCACATACAATCACATCCACACCCGCTTCTTGGAGTTGCTTCACCTCATCCACCGCGGTAATGCCGCAATCCACGGTAATCATCAGCTGAATCTCTTGTTCGATCGCTTGATCAATCCCTTCCTGAGTAAGGCCATACCCCTCCTTGAATCGGGACGGCAAAAAGTGGGACACAGGGACGTTATGACGAGCCAGATAAGCATCCATCATGGTTACAGAAGTTGTCCCGTCCACATCATAATCTCCATAAACCATCACGTTTTCCCGCTTTTTGATCGCACGAAGCAAACGCCCCACACCAGACTCCATGTCCTTCATCAAAAACGGGTCATGCCATGTTGATTCTTCAGGGCGAAAATAGGTTCGTGCCTCCTCAAACGTTGAAATACCACGGTGGAGCAAGAGTGTTGCAACCTCAGCTGGGATGCGTAACTCTTGGACGAGTTGCTCAATTTGCAAGGCTTTGGGCGCCGATTTGGCTACCCATTTGATAGGAGTCGGTGTGCTAATCATAATTCAAGATAAAGGTACGATTTTCTGAGGCTGAGTTCAGGAGAATGATGAACACCATCGCTAGTTTGAGGCAACATACTTGAATGAAGAAACACGTAAATTTGTTTTGATACCGATTCACTTCATAGAATCAGAATTACTTAGAATCAGAAACACTCAACAGACCACGGATTTGCTCCTATGACTCCGAAAGACACACCGATCGACATTGAGACCTTTAAATTCAAAGACCGACTCATCAAAGGGGTGTCTCCAGAAGGGGATTTTAAAATTAGCGTGATCAAAACCACAGATATGGTTTGTGAAGCGATTCAGCGTCACGAGTGTGACCCTTTGGCGTCCATTATCCTGGCCAAAACACTTACTGGAGCTAGTTTGCTAGCCTCTGAGTTAAAAGGTGAAGAGCGTGTGCAGCTGCAGCTCGAAGGCGATGGACCTTTAGGATCGGTGATTGCCGAAGCCAATCGCGTCGGTGAAGTGCGTGGGTATGTAAAACACCCCAAAGCCCAACTCCCCGATCATAGTGGAGAACCTAGACTAGAAGAAGGGTTAGGTCTTGGGATTCTCACTGTTTTCAAGACGTTATACAACGAAGCAGAGCCTCGAATGAGTACGATCGAGCTAGTGGTTGGAGATGTCACGACCGATATCGCCTATTATATGGTACAGTCAGAGCAAATCCACACAGCCATCCGGCTCGATGTGAAAATGGCTGACGATGGATCCATTGCCCATGCCGGAGGGCTTATGATCCAAAAGCTTCCAGGAGCTGATCAAAAGGTCATCGATCACCTTCAAGAACACCTTAAGTCGATGACCCCTGTGTCAGACAGCCTTGAGGAAGGTTACTACATCGATGAGATTATGGTGCAGGCGCTTGATGGATCCCCTGTCAAGGAATTGGATCGTCAGCCCATTGATTTCTTTTGCCGCTGCAGTCGTGATCGATTCCGTAATGGCCTAGCCATGTTGCCTATGGAGGAGTTAGAGTCGCTCAAAGGTGAATCCCAGGAGCTCGTGTGCCACTTTTGTAATCAAAAAGAGATTTTTACAAAAGAGGAGATTGACCGACTCGTTCTTGAAGCAAAAGCGACGCTTAACTAAGCGTTGCCAGGGCATGTATAGAAGCTTATACCGCGAATGACTCCCCACAGCCGCATGACTCAGACGCATTGGGGTTGTTGAATACAAACCCTCGAGCTTGCAATCCTTCAGGATAATCGACCTCACACTCATGTAGATACGGTGCATGCTCGGGGTCAAGCAATATCGACACACCCTGCGATTCGAGTCGGATGTCCTGTTCTGAAGGATAATCATAGCCAAGTTTATAACTCAAGCCTGAACACCCACCACTTTCGACTGCTACACGCAGAATCAACTCCTCGTCAAGCCCTTCAGCGGTACGAATTCGGGCAACTTCTTTAGCCGCTCGCTCCGTTAGAGAGACCGTCGCTTGGGTAGGATCGCTAAGCGTTGGGTGCTTTTGTAACTCCCCGTCCGAGGCGGTCCCTACACCTTCAGCAGCCTCTGTCGATCCCTCTGCTTCTGAAGTGGCCCCCTCCGACTCCTCGTCGACATCCAAAAGGGAGGCAATCACATCATCTAATTCGTCGTCTTTCATGTCCCTGACACCGTTTGGGGTTCTTTGTTATCAGATACCGTAAAACAAAAATACTCCTGTTTCTCTCTGAAAAATACGGACAATGTGCCGGTTTTTACCAATGCGGCAAGGGTTCTACTTGCCACTGTCGCGCTAATGCCGGCAATGTTGGCAAATCCTTCCGCCGAAATCTCCCCATATTCTCTCAAATATTGGAATAACCGTTGCTCCTTGGCGCCGTATTCAAATGTGATCTCAGTATCGCGCGTTGCCATGGCCATCAAGCGTAACCGTTCTGGGCTTGCCACCACGTTGGCTTCATGTTGACGAATAAAGGCAACTCGTTTCTTTTTGTGTTTCAAAAATACAGGCTTGCGTTCTGATTCGGTGACATGAACAAGCAAAATGTCCCGTTTGTGGACCTCAATCACTTCAAAACGCACCTCTACAGCGGGCATACATAGATCTTGAGCTCCTTGACGTATCCAAAACTCCTCTTCAAAGTAGTCTCTGATGCCTACAAGCTCACCATGGTCAGAAACCCCTACAAAAATAATTCCCCCTCGTGTATTGGCTAAGGCACAAATCTCTCTGGCAATCTTGTCCGGGGAAGGAACAGTTTGTTTAAACTCAATCGAGTCATTTTCACCACGCTCAATCAGCACCTTAATATCGCTAAGGTGCATACTTGAATAGGGTATGTGGCCTGTGAGATCCATAATAGCTATAACGTCCTACCTGTGGATTTCGTTTTTGGGCGCTCGAGTCATGAGTGTGTCCATGGCCTCACGTGGGTCGAGTCCGTCAAAAAGCATTCCATACACAACCGCCGTAATGGGCATCTCAAGTCCATGTTCTTGGGCCCATTGATGTACAGCCCGTGTTGTTTTGACCCCTTCAGCTACCATGTTCATAGACTTTGTAATCTCATCCAGGCTTTCGCCATGGGCAATCCTCCACCCGACACGTCGATTACGGCTGTGCTCACTTGAGCAGGTGACAATCAAGTCCCCCATCCCTGCAAGCCCAGCAAACGTATCGTGCTGCGCACCCATCGCCATGCCCATTCGCGAGATTTCATGCAGGCCGCGAGTCATCAGAGCCGCCATCGCATTATCACCCAAACCCAGCCCAGCAGACACACCCCCTGCAATCGCCATAATATTCTTAACAGCACCTGCGATTTCCACTCCAATCACATCAGCATTTACATACAATCGAAAGCGATCATTTGTGAATGTATGTTGAATGCAAGTTGCAATATCATGAGATCGACAAGAAACCACGACGGTGGTCGGCAACCCTTCAGCTACATCTTCAGCGTGGCTTGGGCCCGATAGCACTACAAGCTGATCATTTGAAATCACCCCCTTCAAGGTTTCCTCCAACACCTGAGTCATTCGCAAAAGTGTCCCCTCTTCGAGCCCCTTGGCTACATGAGTCACCACTTCATCCCCTCGCAACATCGGCGCAATACTCTTTGAGATTTCACGCATGGCATGAGATGGCACAGCAATTAAGACGAATTCTGCCCCATCAAGCGCCTTCGAAAGGTCTGGTTGAGCCATTACAGAGGATGGCAACTCCAGCGTTGGGATATAGACAGGATTGCGCCGATTCGATTGAATCCCTTCGATAATCTCAGGCTCACGAGCCCACAAGCTCACCTCGACCCCGTTATTCGCCAGTATGGCACTCAGGGCCGTACCAAAACTACCTGCACCCAGCACAGCCCCTTTTTTGTAATATTTTTTGGTCGAGTCCATCTCAAAAGATGCGAAAGATTACTTCGCCTTTCCAACCTCAGCGTCCTGGTTGGCAAGTCCTGAGGAGGGTCGAAACGACGTCACACGATTTTCGGTACCCGCCAGAAGCCGCTCGATGTTGGATTTATGTTTATAGATAATAAACGCCGCCGCAAACGAAGAAAGTATGATGACGCTCGGGTCGATATCCCATCCAATTATGTGTTTAAAAAAGATTTGTAACAACGGATAAGCAAACACGGCAAGGATTGTAGAAAGAGAGACGTATCGTGTCGAAAACATGACAACCAAAAAAATCACCACCGCAATACTAATGGATATCGGTTCAATGCCATAGAGCATCCCAGCAGCGGTTGCTCCCCCTTTGCCTCCTTTAAACTGTGCAAGAAGGGAAAACGCATGCCCCAAAACCGCAAAAAACCCACATGCGATTGGCACGAAGGCAGTCACATCCCATGCTGGGGGAGATATGGGGCCCGATCCAAGCTGGACTGCCAATCGGCTTAGCCAAAAACTTGCCGTAAACCCTTTCATAAAGTCTACCACGAGGACGGTCACACCACATTGCCAGCCAAGAATCCGAAATGTATTGGTAGCCCCCGCATTCCCGCTTCCGTGCTGACGAATATCTATCCCACGAGTTAGTCGCCCCATCCAAAGGGACGTTGGGATTGAGCCCAACACAAAACTCCCCAGCAAAACGACACTCAATGCGAACATAGGAATCCTCCCGATTCAATCAACAGCTAGCTCCAAAACCGTTCACGTAAAGCGATGCAATCCTCGCAAGGCTTCAAACGTGACGCTCTGCATGATACGAAGAGCGCACCAAGGGGCCACTCTCCACATGCTCTAGGCCTAATGCCTCTCCAATCTCTTTGTATTCTGCAAATTCATCTGGATGGACCCAACGTGTCACGGGGTGGTGCAATTTGGTTGGTTGCATGTATTGACCAATCGTCAAGACATCGACATTGTGATTCACGCAGTCTTGCATCAGCTCAATCACCTCTTCACGAGTCTCACCAAGACCCACCATTATCCCAGTTTTGGTGCGCAACCCTTGGTCTTTACAACGCTGCAAAAGCTCCAAAGAACGCTCATATACCGCTTGGGGGCGGACATCTCGATACTTTCTTGGAACCGTTTCAAGGTTGTGTGACAGCACATCTGGTGGGGTGTCAATAATGGTTTGCAGCGCCTCCCAGTCCCCTTTAAAATCTGGCGTAAGCGACTCAATGGTGACCCCCTGGATCACTTCACGAAGCAAGCGATGGGTCTCCGCAAAAATAGGCGCACCGCCATCTTTCCGGTCATCCCGGTTAATGGACGTGAGTACAACATGCTTGAGTTTCATCTTGGCTGCGGCATCTGTGACCCGCGCTGGCTCGTCCCAGTCCAATTCCTTGGGTGGTCGTCCTGTCTTAACCGCACAAAAGGCACAGGAGCGTGTACAAACATCGCCGAGCAACATAAATGTGGCTGTGCCTGCACTCCAGCACTCCCCCATGTTGGGGCATCTCGCCTCCGAACAGACCGTATTCAAGTTATACTTGCGAATCGTGTCGGAGACTTCCTTAAAAGTCTCTCCAGACGGTAATTTAACTCGAAGCCAATCGGGTCGCCGTTCTTGGGAAACTGGGGTATCTAAAATGTTTAACTCACGTATCATAAGGCAATCTGTCCCTTGACAATTTTTTCTTAGACAATTTTTTCCTGGACATACTCTGGTTGAATTGACTCTACTTGAACTGTCTCAACATGAACAAACTCAACATGGACAAACTCAATATGGACATCAAAGATGGTTTTCATTGTCTCAACAAGAGGGTCAACGACCTCGTTCATTTGCACGGGTCGGTCTAGTTCTTGACTCAAGCTTGTGACATGTTTGTCTTTGATTCCGCAGGGGACAATGTAATCAAAATACGACAGATCTGTGTGGACGTTGAGGGCAAATCCATGCATAGTCACCCAGCGAGAACACTTCACGCCAAACGCACAAAGCTTACGATCCTCCACCCATGTGCCTGTTAGTCCTTCAATTCGGGTAGACTCGACATCGAAGTGTTGTGCGGTGCGGATCATCCACTGCTCGAGATTACGAAGATAAAGATGAATGTCTGTACCATGATGGTCAAGATCCAAGATCGGATACCCTGTCCATTGACCTGGACCATGGAAGGTGATATCCCCACCTCGATCACTTTTGACCCATTCAGCATCAATCGCATCGAGTCGTTCTTGCGATAATAACAAATGGGCAGCGTCCCCACTTTTACCTAAGGTATACACAGGGCGGTGTTGCGTAAGAAGGACCACATCGTTTTCGACCGGTAGATCTTGGGCAAGAGTCACAAACTCTGGGTTTTGGCGTTGAAGCCTTTGGCGAACCTCCTCGAGCTCCACCTCCTTCATGGCGCGGCTCTTTTCAGAGAGCTTTGGCAAAATCTTCGCACCTTGAAGGAGCCTTTGGAGATCCCATGCCTCTCGATAAGATGAGATTCCCAAATCAACCCATGTGACGAGCCGCTTGCTCATAGGCCTCCACCTCTAGGAGAGCCCATCCGCGCGCTAGGCGTGAACAGGTTTTGGTTTGGAGCCAAGATGCACCCCTTCGCCATAGGCTTCAGCTACAGCCTCCATAATGGCTTCACTCATGGTTGGGTGTGGGTGAACCGCTTGGATAATCTCTTGGCCGGTCGTTTCTAAATCACGTGCTACCACCGCTTCGGTGATGAGCTCTGTCACGTGTGCCCCGATCATATGGCAACCCAACCACTCACCATACTTCTCGTCGAACACCACCTTCACGAAACCCTCTTCATGCCCCAATCCTGAAGCTTTCCCACTAGCAGAGAATGGAAACTTCCCAACCAATACCTCATACCCTTGCTCTTTTGCCTCCGCTTCGGTCAGTCCTACAGACGCGACTTGGGGCTCACAATAGGTACACCCAGGAATATTATCTGGACGAACTGGTTTTGGATGATGCCCTGCCAGTCGTTCAACACATGTTGTTGCTTCATGAGACGCTTTGTGGGCAAGCCATGGTGTCCCTGTGACATCGCCAATTGCGAAGATATTCTTCACATTGGTTTCGTACGTATGTGGATCGACTTGAATGGCTCCTTTATCGCTTGCAACTCCTGCTTTATCAAGACCAATGTGCTCAATATTGCCAGTCACACCCACAGCCGAGAGTACTTTATCGGCAGCAATCACCTCTTCCCCTTTGGACGTTTCGACAACGACTTCAACGCCGCGACCTTTGGCTTTCACACTATTGACTTTGCTGCCTGTGAGAATATTGATTCCTTTCTTCTTGTAAATTTTGCCGAGCTCCTTGCCAATATCTTGGTCCTCCACAGGGACAATCGTTGGCTTCATTTCGATAAGCGTCACCTCGGTTCCAATAGAGTTGTAGAAGTACGCAAATTCCACTCCAATGGCTCCAGCACCCATAATCACCAGCTTTTTGGGCTGTGTCGTCAACTGCATGGCACTCTCTGAGTCAATGACCTTTTTCCCATCAATTGGGATATGGGGTAGCTCGCGCGGACGAGCACCTGTCGCGATAATGAAGTGTTTGGCTTGAATCGTTTCGACCTCCTTGCCTGCTTCATCGGTTACCGATAGCTCTGTAGGTGATTTGAACGCACCAGCCCCCATGACCACATCAATTTTGTTGGCCTTCATCAAAAATTGGACACCCTTGCTCATTTTGTCGGCAACACCACGGCTTCGCTTGACCATCCCTTTAAAATCAGCCTCAACGCCTTCCACTTTTACCCCATAATCAGAAGCATGCTGCACCGATTCAAACACTTCTGCTGAGCGAAGTAGAGCTTTGGTTGGAATACAGCCAATATTGAGGCAAACCCCTCCTAGAAATCGTTTCTCGACGACCGCTGTTTTGAACCCCAATTGAGACGCACGGATGGCTGCAACATATCCACCTGGTCCTGTTCCGATTACACATACATCAACTTGCTTCGCCATAACGATTTATTAGGTTATAAAGGAGAGTCAAAATACGATTTTTTAGGCTCCGATGTGATCTTGTTTGAACTTGAATAGGTTCTCGCCGCCCACCTTCTCCTCGGCTTGCGACAGGGCATAGGCACTCTCAAACAAGACAATTGGGTGGTCTTCAATATCCCGTGTGACGTGCGTTGAGTAGGATGAGTCTAGCTTGGCAATCACCGATTCATCTGAAGGGAGCCATCGAGCCGTATGATACGATACGGCCTGCGTAACAAGCTCTACGCCATATTCTGCTTGCATTCGGTGCTTTACCACATCAAACTGAAGCACCCCGACGGTTCCAAGTAAGAGCTCATTTCCGACCCCTCCCGGCACTTCAAACACATGGACAACCCCCTCCTCGGAAAGTTGCTGAAGCCCTTCGCGTAGCTGCTTTCTCTTGAATGGGTCCTTTGTCATCACTTTCATAAAATGTTCTGGTGTGAACAAAGGAATCACATTAAACGATAATGGATCCGCTTCGTACAACGTAGAGCCAATTTTTAGGTGCCCAGGATTAAAAATACTCACAATATCCCCTGGATAGGCCTCCTCCATAATCGATCGGGTATCTCCCATGAGTGTATGAGGCGTCGAAAGCTTCATCTTTTTGCCTGTGCCTGCATGGATGGCATCTACTCCTCTACGAAAATGTCCTGAGGTTACCCTCACAAAGGCAGCGCAATCACGATGCTCTGGATTCATATTCGCCTGGAGCTTAAACACAAACCCACTAAAAGGGGTGTCTAATGCACGATCCTCACCTGTTGCATCAGGATAACTTTGCGGAGCAGGTGCAAGGCCCTTGAAATAGGTCAAAAACAGGTCGAGCCCAAAATTATTGAGTGCAGACCCGAAGAAAACAGGTGTCACCTTCCCTGTGGAATAGGCCTCTGGATCCATGGTTTCGAACATGTCGGCGATCAGCTCAATCTCCTCAAGAACCGCTTCTTTATCTGCATCGGATAATGTCGTGGCTGCAATTCCCTCTTCCAAGTCAAATTGCGTGGTTTCTGCCATCTTGGACCCATGATCCAGCTTTTCATAGAGTGTGAGTTTCTGGGTGCGCAAATCAAAAATCCCTTGGAAGTTCTGCCCATAGCCAACGGGCCACGTAACAGGGAGTGCTTCAATGCCGAGTTTAGACTCCACGTTGCTTAACACCTCTAGAGGGCTCAATCCCGGACGGTCACATTTGTTGACAAACGTTATCACTGGGACCTGCCGAAGTTTACAAACTTCAAAGAGTTTCTCGGTCTGCTCCTCCACCCCTTTGGCAACATCTATCACCATAAGGCCACAATCGGCTGCCACAAGCGTTCGCAGCGTATCTTCGGAGAAATCCTTGTGACCCGGGGTGTCAAGAAGGTTGTATTTGATCCCGTCGTTTTCAAAACGGAGTACCGAGGAGGTCACCGAAATCCCACGCTCTTTCTCAATCGCCATCCAATCGGACGCTGCATGTTTCGCGGCTTTACGTTGTCGTATTGACCCCGCTTCGTGGATCGCTCCACCATACAGGAGTAATTTCTCCGTAAGGGTCGTTTTCCCAGCATCCGGGTGAGAGATAATGGCAAACGTCCGCCGTTGTTGAGATTCTTCTACAATCGATGACATAATGTTATAGGCGTCTTGAGCCACGTATTGACGCTTCCCTAGAACGAAAGTGAGGCATCCACAGCGTTGAGCAAGTGTTGAAGTCTCTCAACACGTTGCTTGTCGTCTGCCTTTTCGTAGCTATTGACGAGGTTTCGTAAGAAACGGCGCAAGATATCCATTTCATCGCATGGCTGAAAGTACTCTGGACGAACAGGGATATCATTATGCTTCAGAAACATTGCACATTGGTCCAATGATACAACTGAGCAGTCATCAAACGGATCGAGGTACACTTTTTTGGATCCCGATGTATACATCAACAAAAAGTGGACGGGCATATTGACACCCACAAGAGGAAGATCAAGCCGTCGCGCCAAGAACAACATAATCAGGCTGAGGGTTAATGGCATCCCCTTTCGTCGAACCAAGACTTTGTGGAGGTACCCATTAACAGGAGCATGGTAAAATTCGCGGTCGCCAGAAAAGTTTAACTCTTTAAACACATAGCCAATCAGTTGCTTCATTTGTCGGTCTGGCGTATAAAGATCCGTGAGTCGATCGCGGACGACATTGGCAAATCCGTCGAGTTTGTCACTCACCCAATCCAGACGAAGGGTTGGATCTTCAAGCCTTGAAACCATCAAAACCGCCTTTTCTAGTGATTCTAATGAATGGAGGCCCTCTGTGGCCAGGAGTGTAAAATCTTCATACAAGCCTGGGTAGGTCACATCGAGCAGAATACGATCGAGTCTCGCTTTCTCTTCTGGGGCTCTTGTTGTGGAGCGTACTTGGTCTAGAAAGGGGACAACTTGTTCTCCACGCTCTAGAATATGTTGCTCGACCGCTTCATGAACCTTCGGATCGGGGTCCAAGTAGAGCGTAACCAGTGATGCAATATCATGTTTCATTTGGATGAGTCTCGCCAAAAGTCGCTTTTGGGTTTCGTATATTGCGACGAAAATGAGCCGAACGCAAGAGGATTCGGACGAAAAATGGTTTTTTTTGGACGCACCTACGGAGCTGAATGTACAGGGCTGAATTCACGGTGTTAAATTCACGGAGCTAATTTAATGGAGCTAAATATTCAATCAGAAATAGGATTTTTGAACCGGGTTGTGGTACACACCCCAGGCCATGAAATGTCTATGGTCAATCCTGACGACCGTGAGTCCATGTTGTTTGATGATATTATCTATGAAGAAGATGCGCGCGAAGAGCACCTCAACATGCTGCGTGTATTTCGGGCTGTCATGGGGCAAGAGGGTCATATTCACGAGATTGTAGATCTTTTGAATGAGTCTCTGGCTGTGGATGGCTCGTTGGAGGCCTTCAAAAAAGGGCTTGTGTCATTCACCCGTATGGAAGATGCCTCCTCTTGGGTCTCTTGGCTTGCAGATCTACCCCTTGATGAAACGGTTCGTTTATGTCTGGAGGGTAGCCATCCAGCGCTAAAACACCGTTGCTTTGCGCCCATTCCCAACCTCTTGTTCACTCGTGACTTAGCCTCCGTGTCTCGGTCCACCTTGGTGGTATCCTCGATGAGTAAGGACGCTCGCCGCAGAGAGTCCTATATCATGCGCCACATCGCCAACTGGCACCCGATGTTCAAGCCCTTGCAACAAAACTTGCTCACTCTAGACAAGGATAATCTTGTCGAAGGGGGGGATATTCTTACTGTGTCTGACCGGGTTGTGTTAATTGGGCTAAGTGAGCGAACAAGTATTAGTGGGGTGATGCAAGTGGCTCAAGAGCTCTTGGGGAGGGGAGTGGACACTGTCCTCGCCATTGATATACCTAAGCGCCGCTCTAGCATGCATCTAGACACCATTTTCACCTTTGTGAGTGAGGATGAGTGTGTTGCCTATACACCCGTCATTGAGCACAAAGCAAGCAAAGTGATTGGGTTTCAGATGGAGGGTACAAAACTTTGCACTACGTCGTTTGGGTCACTTATTGAGGCGTTAAAGCATGCAACAGGGACACATTATCGCATTATCCCTTGTGGAGGAGACGATCCGGTAAATCAGTCTCGAGAGCAGTGGACCGATGGGGCCAATTTGTTTGCTCTAGCACCAGGTGTTGTGCTGGGGTACGCTCGAAATCAACATACATTTGCCGCGATGGAGCGTGCTGGCTATAACGTAATGACACAAGATGAGTGCCTTGAGCAAGCAAAACACGATGGGGGGCAGCTCCATATCGGCACGGAAAAATTGGCCATTAGTTTTGAGGGGCATGAATTATGTCGCGGGAGAGGTGGTGCGCGATGTATGACTATGCCATTGAGTCGTCGCCCAATTCAGTCAATGTAATAGGCACCATTAGGCGAGCCTTCCAAGGTTCATTATCTTTCGAGATACACTCATAAGCGATTTGTTACCCTACTATTTATTACCCCACATGACCCGACTGATTTCTTTACTCACACTCCTATTCCTCTCACAATTACTCTTAACGCAATGTCAACAAAGTGAGCCATCACAAGACACGGCAACGGCAATGGGGGATGAAGAATCGGTTGACATGGCTGCCCCATCTGGCACGATGGAAGAAAAAGTGGATACTTGGATTGCGAACAATGATTACGATGCTGCGCTGGAGTGGCTTGGTACCCAAGACGAAACTGATCCTGACGTCAAACAACAATTGGAAAAAGTGTGGCTCAATTACGGCTATCATAGCATGAATGTGTTTGATCCTGCAGAAATGCGAACACAAATGAACTGGGCGTTGACATGCTTTGCTGAAGTGCTAACCCTCAACGAACAAAATGAGGCGGCAAGAGGACAAATCGATCAGATTCTTGGTGTGTATGCTACGATGCCAGACCGTGGGCCCGACCCTGATGTGATGGATCGATTGGCTCCTTTTGGGTATTAATTCTTGACAGAGAAGTCCACATCGCCAGTAGTGATACAGAATCGTAAGGCTCGATTCAACTACCAAATAGAGGATACAATGGAAGCCGGTCTGGTGTTGAAAGGGACCGAGGTGAAGTCTATTCGAGCCGGTGAAGCGGCCCTAACCGATGGGTATGTCACCTTACGGGAAGATGAAGCATGGCTCGTGGGGATGTATGTAAAAACGTACGCTCAAGGCTCCTACATGAATCATGACGAACGGCGCGACCGGAAGCTGCTTCTGAACAAACGAGAGCTTCGTGAGCTAGACAAAGCGATTGAACGTAAGGGGATGACGATTGTGCCTCTCAAACTCTACTTTAAAGGGGGGGTTGCAAAGCTTCAGATTGGGATTGCTCGTGGGAAAAAAGTGGCTGATAAACGCTCCACCATCAAGGAACGTGATGATCAACGTGACACAGATCGATCCATCAAAAAGATGATGGGGCGATAAGGGGTGCGAGAAACAGGCCCAATAGAGAAACAGGCACAGTTATAGAAAAAAAGAAAGGGCCGCCGTTTCCGACCGCCCTTTCATGGAGTTCTTGGGAATTCTATAAGCCGAATTCTGTCCCTTTGCAGGGGGTAATCATTGATCTAGGCCTAGCGTTGCCGCCTGGCTCGAGCACTCTACCCAATCCCGTTGTGTCAGGCAACACAGGATCTGCTTGAGCTTGCACCGCGTGAGGTTTACCATGCCCCAACTGTCACCAGTCGAGCGGTGGGCTCTTACCCCACCTTTTCACCTTGACCGTGCACGGCGAACCGTACTCGGACGTCTATTTTCTGTGGCACTTTCTATCATCTTTCGATGCCTTCCCGTTAGGAAGCACGCTGCCTGAAGGTGTTCGGACTTTCCTCCTCGATGTCGCATACAAGACGAACTTGATGCGCATCAAGGCGATTACCCGAATTCCCGCCGAAAGATAACGTTTTTTATAGATTGAATGTCTTTCGGGCCTCGTCGAAAAAACTTTGGTCTATGACCATGCGACCCGAGTTTTCATCAATGACCACTTTTGTCTTTTTGCGGACTTCAACCTGTTTTTGTGGGGGAAGTGCCATGCCGAGCGCAGCCCCATCTTTCATGGCCACGACAGCGATGCCATTGTTGAGCCCATTACGAAGTCGATTGTACGAGCGTAGGTAACGCTGATCGACTTCTTTCTCCAATTCTACACGTTTTTCTTCGAGGACATCCCCCTCTTTTCGGGTTAAATCGACCACACGGTCAAGGTTTGATTTTTTTTCCTCATAACGCTCTTGCTCTTTGGAGAGTTGAGCCTCAGCGGCAGCCAATTCCTCGTTTGCTTCTTCCACCCTCAACGCGATAGCTTCGATTCGTTCGTGGGATTCTTGGATAACCACTTTCTTGTTTTCAATCTCTTTGGTGAGTGCGTCGTACTCTCTGTTGTTGCGAACCGCAAGTTGTTGCTCCTCATACTTTGCCATTTTTTCTGTGGATGACTCAATCTCTAGCTCCAGAGAACGTTTTTCGGCTTCAAGCTCCTTGAGCTCATCTTTGAGACGCTGAACTTTACCCTCTTGGCGAGCGATTTCGGTTTCGATGTCTAAAATCTCGTCGGGTAGGTCTCCTTGAAGCTGTTTAATCTCATCGATTCGACTATCGATGTACTGGAGGTTGGCAAGTTTTTGTAACATAGGTTGAATTGAAGAAGCGTCTTGGGACATAAGTAAGCGTCTTAGAACGAGTGATAGGTTACAGGGTTTGTTTGAATCTTGGTTGACATAAATTGTGCTGTGGGGTAAGCAGAGGACAAGTATTCTCTTACAGCCTCTATAATCATCATTTCACTTTCATAATGGCCTACATCGACCAAGAAAAGACTAGGATGCTCCACAAAAAATCGATGATAGGTCACGTCAGCGGTCACGAATGCATCAATACCGCTCCAGGAAATCTCATCGAGTAGACTAGATCCAGATCCTCCACAAACCGCCACACGCTCGACTCGAAAGTCATCATCTTGCGTGGCATAGCCTCCAGCCGTACGAAGGGTCATTTGACCGAGCGATCCAGCGACATGCTTGGTAAAGTCTTCAGTGTTCATAGGTGCAGCAAGTGAGCCAACCGCTCCAAATCCAACGGCTTGGCCCGCAACTTCAAACGGTCGCAAAAATTCAATTTCCTCCAGGCCAAGCTTTTCTGCAAACTTAAAAGAGACACCCCCAGGGGCTGCATCCAGATTTGTATGTGCTGTGATTAAGGAACAGCCCGCTTCTATCAGCCCGTGTATAAGGTCCCCTTGAAACGTCGTTGTGAGTATCTCCGTAGGTTTTTTAAACAAAATCGGATGATGAGACACAATGCATTCAGCGCCTAGCTCCACGGCTTCCTGGATCACCTCAGGTGTCACATCAAGGCAAATGAGTGCTTTGGAGACCTCCTTTGACGGGGTCCCCACTTGATACCCTATGTTATCGTAGTCTAATTTTGCTTGTGGCGGTGCCCAGGTCTCGAGAGTGTTTTTTAGATCTGCGACGGTGGGCTTTGACATTAGAGGCCGCCTCCTTGCACGATCATCGATCGGGTTTTTAGGCCTCGTTTCCCTTGGAAAGGGACAAACGATTCAGTCGAATCTTTCAAAAGCATAAAGCGGGGAAGCAACACAAGCATCCTTTTAGTTGGAGCATTAAAGTTACTACATTTGATGGTTATCAGAAAGTAAAGCACCCCCCGTTTTTTTGAACACACCCGATTATACCGCGAATCTTCAAAGGGTCCAGACATGGATCCAAGATACATGTGCTGAGGCAGGCCGTTCTCCAGACGAGGTTGAGCTGATTGCCGTAAGCAAAACAAAGCCGGTGGATGCGATTCGTGAGGTGTATGCAGCAGGTCAGCGTGCCTTTGGTGAGAACCGAATGCAAGAGCTCCAACAAAAAATGGATGAGCTTGCCGATCTTGAGATAGAATGGCATTTCTTGGGCAACATTCAGACCAACAAACTCAAAACGATTTGTCACCGAGTGGATGTGATAGAGTCAGTTGACAAGGTGAAGTACCTCCATGAAATCGAAAAACGGGCAGGGACGGCCGATCGGACGATTGGTGTCTATCTACAAGTGAATATTAGTGATGAGCCACAAAAGGGTGGCTTCGAGCCCGACACTTTTCTGGAGATGGCCTCAAAGCTACCCACGTTTGAGCACGTTCGCATTGAAGGGGTAATGGCCATGGCAAGCTTAACCCATGAGCAAGATGTGTTAAGAGGCCAGTTTCGGTTGTTATACTCCCTCTTTGAATCCCTCAAAGAGATACATCATCCAAATTTTGACATTCATACATGCTCCATGGGAATGTCAGGGGATCTTGATGTGGCTATTGCGGAAGGATCAACACAATGTCGGATTGGTTCATCAATTTTTGGACCCCGAAATACGCTTACCTTTGACTAGCATGAAATTTTCACTCACATATATTTCACTGACTTGAATCTCACCGACTTAAACCTCACTGACCCTCACCTGTTATTCAGGACCTTTTATCATGATTTCTGATCCCACCACACTCGACACCGTTGAGCAGTTCCGAGCCAAAAGGGATGATGCTGTAGCCGATATTCAGTCGCAATCAGCTTTGCGGCCCGATACACTTATTATCCTTGGAACCGGCCTTGGCAAGCTTGTTGACGAGCTCGACATCGAAACGACCATACCCTATGAGTCGATTCGTCATTTCCCACAATCAACGGTTGAATCCCATGCAGGAAAGCTCCACATGGCGAAACTTGGGGGCAAACATGTGATGGTGATGCAAGGGCGCTTCCATTATTATGAAGGATATACGATGCAACAAATCGCCTTCCCCGTGCGAGTTGCTTCGGCGCTTGGAGCCACCAAAATGATTGTGAGTAATGCGTGTGGGTGCCTAAATCCTGCGTACAGACGCGGGGAGTTAATGCTTATTTGTGACCATATCAATCTCCTCGGCGACAACCCGCTCATTGGGGCAAATGATCCTGAGCTAGGTCCTCGATTCCCTGATATGAGCGACCCATACAGTAAAGATGTGCGAGTCATCGTCAAAGAGGCGGCATCGAAACAAGGGATTGACTTACATGAAGGGGTTTATGCTGCGATGAGTGGCCCTATGCTTGAGACCCGGGCTGAGTACCGGATGCTCCGGACGATGGGTGCCGATGTGATAGGGATGAGTACAATTCCCGAAGTCATTGCTGCCGTTCACCTTGGGATGGATGTGATGGGGTGCTCTGTGATTACAGATGAATGTTTCCCAGACACCTTAGAGCCACTTAATATTGAGCATGTGTTGGCTGCGGCGGCTTCTGCGGAACCTTTGCTCACAAAACTCGTAAAATCAACCTTAGAAAGGTGGTGATTCACTACCCTTTTTTGTTTATAATAAGTTAATTGCATCTAACGTTGAAAGGTCGTTATATGTAATAACTGGCAATCTAATATAGGTTCAATCGAAATCGATGAATCACGGTGATCACAACCACGATTCCCGTTGGAATGAGCATCAATGGGAAGCCCATCTAAACGACATCGAAGAGCAAAGCGCAAAGCTTCGCCAATTTATCACATCTGATCCTGTTGGGAGCGCTCCACGCTGGCTCCACCTTATCAACGAAAGTGACACGGTATCTGAAGCCGTGGACACGTTTGTGGAAGAGGAATTGCTCCTCGACGAAGCGTACTTCCCAGACGAAGATGAGGATGAGCTTGACGATCTGGATGATGAGCTTGATGAGGACGATTTTCTATTTGGTGATTCACTTGACAAAGAGGAATTGGGCGAAGATGAACATGATGGAGAAGAGTGGAAAGCGTTGTCTGATGACTATTCTGTAGGGCCCTCAGGATCGATGGATCAACTGCTAGTCTATAGTGATGCACGAGACATGACCATTCGTGCGATGACCTGGGCCAAAACACTGCCAAAACAGATGCCCATCATCCCTGCGCATGAGTTTATTGATCAATGTTTAATGATGAGCGCCAAACTAGCAGGTGGGTACACGTTTGGGTACGAAGAGTCGTTTATTGGTGCCAATATTGCCTACACCAAAAAAGGGCTTGAAGCGGCCAATGATGCCCTGCGGAATCTCCAAATCTTGAAAAAGTCTGGATTATTTGACTCACAAGAATATGCCTCTATGCATGCCCAAATCTTTGAGGTGCGTAATACCATTGGCATCTTTGTCCAAGAGCTTCGCGACAATAGTCATTTCGGGATAGAGTAAGATTGGCGTATCTTTTATTTGATGCGCCCGTAGCTCAGCTGGATAGAGCGTTGGCCTCCGGAGCCAAAGGTCGTGAGTTCGAATCTCGCCGGGCGTACAACCCTCCCTACATTTATGCTCCGAGTACAGCTTCAACAATTTGAAGGTCCTCTCGACTTGCTGTTGTTTTTCATACAGCGTGACGAAATCGAAATAGAGGATATTCCCATCGCCCACATTACCTCTCAATTCCTTGAGACTCTCACGCTCATGGAAGAGCTTGACCTGGATATCGCAGGCGAATTTATGTATATGGCAAGTATGTTGATGTCCATCAAGGCCAAAATGTTGTTGCCAAAAGCCGAGCCGGACGATTCTGACGAAGAGATTGAGGATCCTCGTCAACAACTGATTGAACAACTACTTGAGTACAAACGTTATAAAGAGCTTGGCGTGAAACTCTCTGACTTTGAACAGGATGCAGCCACTTACCATCCACGTGGCGAAACCGATGAGGGAATCAGCCCACCTGAAGAGACTGGAGAGATCCTCAAGGATGTGACGCTGTTCCACTTAATGTCTGCATACAAAAAGGTACTCATGAATGTATCACAGCGTCGGACAGTTCATGAGGTTGAGGTGCTATCCTATACTGTCGAATCACAGGGTGCGTTTTTGTTGGAGACCTTGCAAAAAAGAGGAAAAACGTCGTTTGTGGGTCTTTGTGATCAAATGGGTGATCGTCTCGAGATCGTGGTCACATTTCTAGCAACATTAGAGCTCATCAAAGAGCAACAACTTACGCTCCTTGTCGATGATGGAGATGATCCAACCGATTTCTGGTTGGACCTTCCTAATATTGAAGATTTAGTAGGAATGGAATCCTCCGGCTAGGCTGCTCCGGGACATTTGACATCAAACAACACTCACAGCACCACTTCTCATGAAATTCTCAGACTTTTCCACATTAAGGGTTACGCTAGGGCTACTCGTTAGCCTAAGTATTGCGGCTTGCTCTACCATTAGCCCATCAGCGCAGCAAATACCCTCAGAACTAGATCAACTCTATCCTTACGCTGAAACCATCACCGTAGATATGATCGAAGAGCATCTTTATGAACTCGCCAATGATAAATATATGGGGCGAGATACGGGGACAGAAGGGGAGCGAATGGCCGCAGCCTATCTAATATCACAGTACGAAGAGATGGGCTTGCCTCCTGTGAATGACGAGATGGGCTACCTTCAGCCATTCACCCTCAACGCGAATGTGATCAATAGCCGTCATTTCCATGTCTATCCATCGACTTTGGGTGAAGAAGAGTCCCATGACATGTCCCTTGCGACCCATATCACAAAAATTGAGCCCCAATCTGTGGAAGGTGCCGGATTTTCGATGGTCTATGGTGGAGCCGAGGATGCCTCTGGTGAAATCGTGTTTGCTGGATTTGGTGTCCAAGATGCAGAACAAGGCTTCGCTCACTTGGAGGGCGTCGACTTAGAAGGAAAGTGGGTGATGATATTTAATGACATTCCCTATGAAGTTGATGGAGAGGCCCTGGTAAAAAGCTCCTACACATCGAACATTCGCTATGGAAATATCCTCTCACAACGAGGAGCGGCAGGGATCCTGTTAATTTCTGACAAAGACATTGCCGCCTTTGAGGCTGAGGTAGAGGAGAGCGCAGAGTTGCTCGATAAACCAAGGAATCTACGTCTTGCATATCGTGATACTGATAATTTCACAGGATTCCCCCAAGTGATTGCATCCGTTCGGTCGGATGTTGCTGAGCAGATACTTGGTAGGCCAGTTGCGGATTTACGAGAAGAGATTTTAACAGACATGGCTGGATTTACCCCTTCAGCAACGGGTCAGTCGATGATGTATATGATTGATCGTGAAGATGTAGAAGTGGAGTCAAACAATGTGATGGCCTTTTTGGAAGGCTCTGATCCTGAACTCAAGGATGAAGTGGTCGTCATCACATCTCATTACGACCATATTGGCATCTCGCTACCTGATTCCACTGGTGATCGCATTAATAATGGAGCCGATGATGATGGAAGTGGCACGGTTGCTGTATTATCTGCGGCAAGCGCCTTTGCAGAAGCTGCGGAAGAGGGTGTGCGTCCACGACGTAGTATTTTGTTTATGCACGTTTCAGGGGAGGAAAAAGGGTTGCTTGGGTCTAGGTATTATTCTGATCATCCAGTGCTTCCCGTAGAGAGTCATATTGCAAACATCAATGCAGATATGATTGGTCGATCTGATGAAGCGCATCTTTCACAAGGGGTCACAGACTACTTCTATCTCATTGGTGGACCCATTATTTCATCAGGACTCGACAGCCTTGTGACGGTAGCCAATGAGAAAACGGCCGACATGTTGATTGATTACGGCTATAATGATCTTGATGATCCAAATCAGTTTTACCGTCGCAGCGATCATTGGAACTTTGGACGGTTAGGGATTCCTTTCTCCTTCTTCTTCACAGGTGTGCATGAAGATTATCACCAACCGTCCGATGAAGCGGATAAAATCAATTACCCAAAACTTACGGACATCACCCAAGTGTTGTTTGGTTCGGCAAATGAACTAGCGAATGTGGATGAGCGGCCAACTGTCGATAACCAAGAGTTCATCCAGCGTACGCAGCAGATACCTCGTAATTAAGGGTCGCGCCTGTTCGTGCTACATCATTTTGGAGACAAACGCCTCGGCATCAAAAGGTGCGAGATCGTCGAGGCCTTCTCCTGTGCCAATATAGCGAACGGGTAATTGCAACTCATGGCTTATGCCAAGGACAATACCCCCTTTGGCTGTGCCATCCAGCTTGGTCAGGATAAGCCCGGATACATCGACGACCTCCTGAAATGCTTTGGCTTGGTTAATGGCGTTTTGGCCCGTTGAGGCATCAAGTACCAGCCATACATCATGCGGGTACTCCTGCGAAACCTTTCCTATTACCCGTTTAATTTTGGACAACTCCTCCATGAGTGATCCTTTGTTGTGAAGTCGACCAGCCGTATCTACAAGGATCACATCCATCTCTTTGGCAACTCCAGACTCCACGGTATCAAAGGCGACTGCAGCTGGATCCGCATGTTGACCCTGTTGAACAATGGGGACGCCGGCTCGTTCTGCCCAAATGTTGAGTTGATCGACAGCCGCGGCTCTAAAGGTATCGGCGGCTCCCAGCATCACTCTTTTTCCCTGGTGCTTATATCGGTGAGCAAGCTTCCCAATGCTTGTGGTTTTGCCTACGCCATTGACACCCACTATTAACACGATATAAGGTGATGGAATCGACGACTCCGTCCATCCCTGGGCTACAGGGTCGTTCATTTTGAGCAGAGAAACAGCCTCTTCGCGGATCATATGTTGAAGCTGATCCTCACTTGTATACTTTTCCTTAGCCACCCGTGCTTCAAGTCGATCGATGTAGGCAAGTGTTGTTTTTACGCCGACATCACTTCGTACTAAGATCTCTTCTAATTCATCAAGAGTTGCTGGGTCAACTTTCGATTTACCAAGTAATGATTTGCCAATGGAGGAGAAAAAACCCATGAGAATAAGATGGTGGTGGTCTATGAATTATTTAGGAGGTGGATAATGTACGATAGGCGTATCGGCCATAATCTATGGAAGATAAGACCAAAAAGAGTACTGTTGCTATCATAGCGCTCTCATGAAGCAAAGCCTGCTTTGGGATATAATAGACACCAACCCAAGTAAGGATGAGCATAATGGCCGTTACTTTGCCCAAAAATCTTGCGGGCGGTGTTATCCCTGTTTTTACCTTAATTATGAGCCCAATTAGGACAATTAAGACATCTCTCAGAACCATTAGCCCCATCAATATCCATGGGATTCTTCCCCAAATGAGTGCTACTGTAAACAGGCAAAGTATCAAGCATTTATCTGCTACCGGGTCGAGTAGTTTACCCATCTCTGTTGTAAGTCCTTTACTTCTAGCTATCCAGCCGTCGATCGCATCAGTTCCAAGGGCCGCGAGTATCACAAAGGTCAACCATAAAGGTGGAACCTCTAGCGATGAACCATGCTCCCAGAGTCCCCAAGCAATTGGTATTACTGCAATCATTCGCAGTATCGATAGTAGATTTGGAAGGCTCTCTTTCAAAAAAGGATTGCTATTTTAGATCAGCGTTAAGAGGCTTGATCTGATACGATTTTTTTCTTGACGCATGAATATCCATGACATGACGTTGAGTTGATCAACACACGAAACAAGCCGATGGAAGATACCAAAATGTGGACATGGGATGATGATCGTCGAGATCATGAGCTTGAGGAAAAGGTGCTTCAACAAGAAGAGATTTATCAAGGCAAACTTTTGCATGTCGTCAAGGAGACGGCTCTCATGCCCAATGGCTCGGAATCCACTCGGGAATGGATTGTTCACCCAGGTGCTTGTGCCATTATTGCAGTACATCCAGACGGGTTGATCGAAATGGTTCGTCAGTACAGGATTCCATTTCGGAAAACCTTTCTTGAGGTGCCCGCAGGCAAAATAGATGCCGGTGAAGATCCACGGGTTACTGCCAAACGAGAGTTAAAAGAGGAGACGGGATACACTGCTGAGTCATGGGGTTATTGTGGGTCTTTTCACCCCGGGATTGGCTATTCAGACGAGGTGATCCATGTCTATTGCGCATGGGGGTTAACACACCATGAACAATCATTGGATGGGGATGAATTCTTACTGCACGCAAAAGCGCCGTTTCATGAGGCGGTACAAGCGGTGCGAGTGGGTTATTTAACAGATGCTAAAACGATGTCATCCCTCACGCTCGCGTGGCAATGGTGGCAAAAGCATGAGCCCTTTACGATCCCCCATATCGATCCATAAACTCTTTGGCTTTGAGAATCTCAAGCCTTTTGCCCGTGTCTGCATCTAGTATGGTCACCTGAAAAAGCGATAAAATTGGCTGTGCGCTCAGGCACTCAAGAGTTTCGTCAATGGAATCACATGTTTCCTGCTCTGCAACGAGGTCATTCAACCCTTGAACGACATATTGTCGACGTGTTGCCGTTTTTTTCGGTGTCTCTTTTTGCGAAGATAAACGTGACGACAGTTGAGTTTCTTTTAAAGAGGTGGTTTTGTTTTCCTGACCTTTACCCTCACTGAATCCTGATTCTTCAAAGAAATCATGAAGAGCCCCCTCCGTAACATACCAACTGACCCCTAGTTTTCGTCCCTTAAGTTTACCCGATCGGAGATAATGGCGCAGCGTTACCTTGCTCACACCAAGAGATGTGTGAAGATCATCAATGGAAAAGAGAGTTAATTGGCCAATTTTCTTTGGCATAAGCTGTAATTGTCAATGTTTTTATCTTTCTATTACTCTACTAATATAAACCTATCAGTATACTTTATATAGATGTTTAGTCTATGTATAGAAGTTTCTTTTTTTCAGCATGAGAAACCCTCTTATATTTGTAGTAATTGATTGTTCAAAAAGGCACCCGCTTATTCACCCCGACACAATCACGCCATTGAATTTCTTCCAAATGGCTCTTGTTTGAGTTATTTTAAAACTCTTCAAAAACCTAAAACGATTCCAACGATGACCCGAAGGCTTGCACTTGGTGTGTTGCTCATATTTTTATTGGTAGCTGGTTGGTTTGCTATTCAAGAGGCAGCTCCAACGGACACAGAAGGTCTTACCGAATGGGTGTCATTTGAGAATGCTTTTGATATCGCCCAACAAGACAATAAGTTACTTCTACTCGATATTTACGAAGTGGGGTGTAAGTTTTGTCGTGAAATGGAGGAGACCGTATATCCATCCCCAGCTGTGAAAGCGATCATTGAGCAGTCCTATGTACCTGTCCGCATTGATGGTAACAGCGATACGCCTCTTGTTTGGAGGGGTGAGACCATTCCATCTAGCCAATTTGCGCAAGAAATGGGTGTGAGTGCCTACCCTTACACGGTAATCATGACACCAGAGGGGCAGGTTTTGGACAGCAAGCGTGGTTTTTTGTCCGCCTTAGAATTCAGTCAATTACTACGTCAGTATAGACTGAGCCAAAGCTCCTAACCTTTCCTCTAATCGTCTTGGCTCAAATAGCCATTCCTCTAGTTGTCTTTATTCCAAGGCGTTGAACTGAAAGGCGTTTGAACTGACTTAAGATTGATTATTTTAAAATACAGGGCCCCTATGGCCTAATACAATCCTCATTAAAGCGCCTATCATGAAGACCCTATTCTATCTTTTTGTTTTGACTGCGATTACCTCGCTATCCGCTCAAGCGCAAAATGCATTTGAGCGTTTTCAATTCGATCCAAGCGTTGCATACGATGAGTCCATTCCGTCTCCAGAAGAGTTTCTTGGATACCCTTTAGGAGAGGAATACAGCTTCCATTACCAAGTGATGGACTACTTCCATGCACTTGATGAAGCTTCTGATAAACTTTCCTTTTATCCGTATGGAACCACCTACGAAGGGCGTACACTGAATTATGCAGTGATAACCTCGGAGGAGAATCAAAGCTCGATCGATCAAATCAAAGCTAATGCACAGGCTATCGCACATAATCCAGAAAATGCTTCCATTGAGGATCATCCTGTGGTTGTGTGGCTTAGCTATAATGTGCATGGCAACGAACCTTCAAGCTCTGAAGCGGCCATGCAGACCGCCTATCGTTTGATTGCAGCTGAAGACGAGGAAACCGCTAATTGGCTAGAAAATGCGGTAGTGATTCTTGATCCAATGCTAAACCCGGATGGAAGAGATCGATATGTCTATTGGTATAAATCCTCTCGGGCAAATGTGTTAAACACCAATCCATTAGATTTAGAGCATGATGAACCTTGGCCCGGGGGGCGCACCAATCATTACTGGTTTGACCTAAATCGCGATTGGGTGTGGCTTGTCCATCCAGAATCACAAGGCCGTATAGAGGTGTATCAAGAGTGGATGCCCCAAGCTCATAACGATTATCATGAGCAAGGGTTCAACAGCAATTACTTCACGATGCCTGGTACTACACCACGTAATCATGAACTTCCTGCTGATTACGAGAAATGGGCCGATGTCTTTGGGCGTGGAGCTGTTGAGGCTTTTGATGAAGCCAATGTGAATTATGCCACGCGTGAAGCGTTTGATTTCTTTTACCCAGGCTATGGTTCTTCATACCCTAGCATTATGGGGGGCATTGGGATGCTAGCGGAACAAGGGGGTCACAGCCGTGGAGGTCGTTCGGTAGAGACCGAAGACGGGTACCTCCTTACGCTCCGCCAGAGGGTCTTTGATCACTACAAAAATAGTGTGTCGAATGTGCAAGTCGCTGCTGAGAACCGTCAAGCCTTGCTAGAATATTTTGTCTATGCACGATCTCAGGCTGCTCAAAAGGGGGATACCAAGGGGTACATCTTGCCCAACAACCCCTCAAATTACACCGCAAAGGTTGTCAACCTGATGATGCAGCATGGCGTCCAAGTGGAGCAAGCGACAGAGTCGTTTTCACAACGCAATAGCTATTCCTACTGGGATGGCCAGCGCTCTACAGCAACGTTTGAGGAGGGCGATTTTATCATCAAAACCGACCAACCAGCGCACCTATTCATCAACACGCTCATGCGTCGTCAGCTAGAGATCAAAGACTCCGTGATGTACGATATGAGTACATGGTCAGTCCCCATGGCCTACAATTTGGATGCAGCTTGGACGACATCAGATATCAGTGTGGCAACTACTCCGGTTGATGAACCCCTTACCCATGAATCAGGTGTTGTGCAACCAAACGCAAGCTATACGTTTGTTGTAGATTGGGCTCAACCCAATGCGCCAAAAGCCTTGGCGAAGATCTGGGACCATGGATATCGTGTGCGTGCGGCTGAGGAGTCATTTACACTGGACGGCGTCACCTATTCGGCAGGTAGCTTGGTTGTGCTTGTTGGGCGCAATTATGAGAAAAAAGATCAAATTGCTGAGGACATGACTCAGATAGCTGAGCAAGCTGGGGTCACCATTCATGGGCTCAACACAGGCCGTATGGATGATGGCATCGATCTTGGGTCTCGAGGGATGAATCCTGTTCATGAACCCAATGTTGCGCTGATGGTGGACAGTCCCTTTAGCTCCTACACTGCTGGACAGCTTTGGTTTTTGTTTGATCAATGGACGGAGTTTGGGATTTCAAGAATTCGTGCGGGCTCCTTTTCGGCCTCTGCTCTGGATGACCTAGATGTGATATTAATGCCTGGTGCCTGGGGTGGACTTGAGTCCCTTTTCTCTGATGCCCAAAAAGAGGCCCTAAAGCAGTGGGTACAAAAAGGTGGCGTCATGATTGGCACGGAAGGATCTGCAGCATGGCTAACAGCAGATCAATCAGGTATGACCTCTGTGGCGATGGCAACCATGGATGAAGAAGAAGAGGAAGGTGAGACCGTAGATCCAGTGGCCTATACTCGTTACGAAGATCGAGAAGATGTCTTTGGACTGCGACGCATCCCAGGTGCAGCATTCAAAGGGGTTGTTGATAATTCACATCCCCTCGCGTTCGGCCTCCCAGAAAAGCTATACAGCCTGAAGTTTGGAGACGCTGCTTTGGTTCCTAATGAGTCCTTCCACACCGTTGGCTATTATCACAAAGATCCTTCCCAAGTTCTAGCCTCTGGTTATGCTTCCCAGGAGAGTAAGGAACATGCTGCGGGTATGGCCTTTGCGGGTGTATCAAACGTAGGACAAGGCAAGGTGGTCTTCCTCGTCGATAATACTCAATATCGAATGTTTTGGGTGGGTCCATCACGCATGGTGCAGAATGCAGTGATGTTGCTTCCAGGCATGTGATACCTCTTTAATAACAACCTAATCCAAGGTGTTAGAAACATCCTGCTATGGCAAACGTACATTAATCCTTGTGATTCAATTCAGTCATTCAACTCAGTCATTCAACTCAACACGATAACGATGAAAACCTTCCTTTTTCCCCTTTTTGGTCTTCTCTTGCTAACTGTGGACACAAACGCACAGTCACAATCCGATCTCTTGCTGGCTCGAGAACCCGCAATCAGTCATGATGGGGCCATGGTGTCGTTTTCGTATCAAGGGGATATATGGACCGTCCCGTTTGAAGGTGGGCCCGCTACTCGGTTAACGATTCACAAAGCCTATGAAACCGCGCCCGTTTGGAGTCCAGATGGTGATCATATTGCCTTTAAAGGGAGCCGATTTGGCAACTATGATATCTTTACCATTCCCTCAGATGGTGGCGTTTCAGAGCGTATTACCTATTACTCTGGGAGTGATGACCTTTTTGACTGGACATCGCAAAACACGCTGCTTTTTGCGAGCAATCGAACCTTTAATCAGGTAGAATGGGATATAGAGCTTCAGCATGTCTCCGCCACAGGAGGCACTCCTTCTCGTCTACTGGATGCTCTTGGTGACCACCCAACCATGTCACCCAATGGTCGTTTTATCGCATTTGTTAGGGGTTCATGCCGCATCGAACGGGAGGAGTATGATGGGCCCGCCGATCTTGATGTTTGGCTCTATGATACTGAAACAGGGATCTACACAGAGGTGACTCAAAACTCAAGAAACGACTATTTGCCAAAGTGGAAGGATGACAACACGTTGGTCTTTATCAGTGCTGAAACGGGTCGTTATAATGTTGTGATGCAGTCTATTGATAACGAAGGCGCGCTCATAGGCGACATGGAGCCCATAACGCAATTTGAAACTCATGGGGTGAGACATTTTGATATCTCAGAGGAAGGGCATCTTGTATTGGAAAGAAAAGCCAATCTCTACACGATGACGTCATCTATGGAAGAACCCTCCATTTTAGACATCCAACTCTCATCAGATTATCGACTTGACCCGCTCGAGTCCATGACCTTTACAGGCGATATCGATCAATATGCCGTATCTCCAAATGGTGAGTATACAGCCATGACCATTCGTGGGGAGATCTTTATCAAAGCCAACGACGAGGATATTCGACGTGCTGTGAATGTCTCTAAACACTCTTACAGAGATCAATCGCCAACATGGGTGAATGATTCAACGCTTGTCTTCTCCTCTGACCGCGATGGACAATATGATCTCTACATGGTCACCTCAGATGATGCGGCGAAAACCGATCTGTTTAAAACTCTCAAATTTGCAACCACTCGACTCACTTCCACCCCTGAGGATGAAACGAACCCATTGGTCTCACCAAACGGAGAGAAAATTGCTTTTCGAAGAGATCGTGGAGGGCTGATAGTAGCAGATATTGATGAAAACCGTGGCTTGTCAAATGAGCTAGCACTCTTGGATGGTTGGTCTACCCCTGGCGGCGTCACATGGAGCCCAGACAATCAATGGATTGCTTATGCCTTAGATGATTTGAACTTCAACAGTGAAGTCTACATTCACGATGTAAAGAATGAAATGGAGCCTGTGAATGTATCCATGCATCCTCGTGGCGATGTGAGTCCATTTTGGAGCGCGGATGGCTCAAAACTTGGATTCCTCAGTGATCGTAATAATGGGGATTATGACCTCTGGTTTGCCTGGCTCCAGGAAGATGAATGGCTAAAATCCGAAGAAGATCGTGAAGATGGGTTTTACTTTGACACCGCAAGCGAAAGTGATGATGATCTATCAGAGCAGATACAAATCGACTTTAACGATATTCATGAGCGGTTGTGGCAAGTGACCTCCATGCCTGGAAACGAAGGGAATCTTGTGATTTCCAACGATGGGGAGACGTTTTTCTTCACAGCAAGTTCACCAGCGGATCGTAGATCAGACTTATTTAGCATTCAGTTTGATCGTGATGACATGAAACAAATCACCAAAGGTGGACAGAATCCAGGTCGAATAACCTTAGGACCTAATGGAGAATCCTTGTTTAGTGTAAGTAGAGGTGCTTTAAAGCAAATTGATCCTGAAAGTGGCTCGATGACATCCCTCCCGTTTGCTGCCCGCATGACCGTGGATCACACCCTCGAACGGGAACAGATCTTTGAGGAAGCATGGCGAGCGCTTAGCAAAGGATTCTACGATCCTCAGTTTCATGGAAAAGACTGGACCGCTCTCAAAGATACCTATAAGCCATGGGCGTTGGCAGGGTCAACAATCCAGGACTTCCGCTATGTATTCAACTGGATGTTGGGACAGCTCAACGCCAGCCATATGGGGCTCAGAGGAAGCCGGCCTGAAGAGACACAAGAGGATAGAACTGGATTGTTAGGTGTTGCTGTGGAGCCTGTTTCCCAAGGGGTTCGGGTGAGTCATGTTGTGCCCAACAGCCCTGCGGATAAAGCCCAAAGCAAACTAACTGTCGGGGATATTATTACCCATGTTGAAGGGCATGAAATGAAGCCGTCAACAAATTTCTTCTCACAACTTGCAAATGATGTTTCAGAGCAGGTTCTCTTAACGGTCGTTGATGAGGATGGAGACTCGCGAGAAGTGGTCATTCGACCTACCAATAGCTTAAGAGACTTGCTCTACGAAGAGTGGGTCGATTCCCGAAAAGAACTAGTCAAAGAATATTCTAATGATAGACTAGGGTATATTCATGTCGAGGGAATGAACTGGCCAAGTTTTGAACGTTTTGAGCGTGAACTCATGGCACAAGGCCACGGAAAAGAGGGTATTGTTATTGATGTACGCTGGAATGGAGGTGGTTGGACCACTGATATGTTAATGACCGTGCTGAATGTTCGTCAACATGCATACACCGTGCCGCGTGGCGCTACGGATAATTTGGAGCAAAACCACACGTCCTTTGAACATACCTATCCCTATGGTGAAAGACTCCCACTAAGTTGGTGGACAAAGCCCTCTGTTGCGATTGCAAATCAAAGTAGCTATTCAAATGCCGAGATTTTCTCCCATGCATTCAAAACATTAGGGCATGGGACACTGGTAGGGATGCCAACGTTTGGTGCTGTAATCTCTACAGGGGGGCAAGGGTTGATTGATGGATCCTATGTCCGAATGCCATTCCGAGGGTGGTACGTGAAAGGTTCGGATATGAACATGGAGAATGGCCCTGCGGTCCCGGATGTAGAAATCGAAAACGAGCCCGACAGCAAGGCAAAAGGAACAGATCCTCAGCTCAAGAAGGCTGTCGATGTTTTGCTGGAGGAAGTCGCAGTTGAGTAACGTCCATTTAGCGTCACGACTTACGGCCCATTTTCGACATTACGCCGACTTTGCCACGGCGCGCACACCTGCCATGTCCACCATCAGGTCAAATAGCTCTGTATTGCGCGTGAAGCTATCCATACGATCCATGCCTGGACCCAGCACCGTCAGCTCAACATAATCACCCGTGTGGACATCGCCTATAAAGTTGACGCTGACATAATTTGCAAGCACTTTACCCAAGACAGACGAAGCTGTACGCTCTGCACGATATGGCGTAGCAAGCTCCCCTTTCATCGCCTTCATCACCATGTCAACATCCATCTGCGCAAGGTCGAGTTGTGTAGCCTCTGTCAAAAGTTCTCGGACTTGGCTTGCCGATGGGTCTTCTGGCATGTTGCTAAACACCCACTCGTTGGTATGGCGAAAGTTTTGTAGTTGATCAAGCATCAATGGCGCATTGCTATAACCTGGTCCTGCACCATTTAGCCCAGGATTTGCGTTCCCGTGATCTGTAGTGATAATGACCAACGTGTCATCGCGATTTTCAGTAAAGGCAAGAACTTCGCCCACAGCGTCATCAAAGGCGATCATATCATAAATCAATCCCGAGACATCATTACCATGAGCTGCGTGGTCAACTCGACCTCCCTCGATTTGGAGGATAAACCCATCGGGGTGGCTATCAAGGCGCTCAAGCGCTGAGGCTGTCATATCGGCCAATGTGGGTACATTATTGGCAAGATCTTTGTCTGTTTTGTGGTCTGTGGTGTAGGGAAGATGACTATCTCCATATATCCCTAGAATCGGTTGGTCTAGTGGCGCTGCGTTCATCTCTGCTTTGTTACGAGCCACACTATAGCCTGCTTGGCGATATTGACCATATAGATCTTTTCCATCATCACGTTTATCTGATGCAAAATGGCGATGACCACCCCCCATCAGGACATCAACTTTAGCCTCGAGGTATTGTTCTGCAATTTGATCCTCAAAATTGCGGCTGGGCACAGATGAGGCAAACGATGCCGGGGTAGCATGTGTCATACGGGTTGTGGTGACTAGGCCAGTTTTTTTACCCGCATCGCGGAAAATGTGGTGAATCGGGCGTAGCGACTTCCCCTCCGTAGACCAGTTAATGCCCCCATTATCAATCCGTTGACCCGAACCCCACGAGGATGCGGCGGCGGCGGAATCAGTGACAATGGAGTTCGCAGAAGCCATATCCATGAACCCACGGTGGTAAGGCCGCTCGGTTTGATTGTAAAGTTGTGTCCAATGCAGATGTTCTCCATACTGGCGCGACTTGACTAGATCACCAAGTGCTAAGGTCCCGTGACTCATGCCATCAACGACGATAAAGATGACATTCTTGGCATCTCCTTCGTAGGAGGGCGTTTTAGGCGCAGCTTGAGTAGACCGAGGTAGCCCCATGGCTGGGATGGTAAGTGCAGAAAGGGCGCCAGTCTTGAGAAAATCTTTTCTAGTAATCATGGAAACGAGGTGTTGAATTGGTTACGTTAGATTCTTGTTGTGACGCTAAAGGCTTCGCAGAAGCGTCTGAAAGTTCTCCATTCATTAAAAAACGGAGATTTATGGAAAAAGGTATTAAGGAATTGTTTTGATATGGAACAAACAAGTTACAAGCTCGGCCCAGTCTCTGTCACCATTACCCCAACAGAGTCCGAAGGGAGATACGAGGTGCGATGTCAAGAGGGGGACACTGTATCTACCTTTACCGCCAGCGAATACGAGCTTACGTACTACCGTCGCCATATGAACACCAAGATTACACAGGCGTTCAAAACACATCGTGAATCTACTGATAACAACGAGACAAGTGGATCTCCGTCAGGGGAGTCTTCATCAGTGGATTCTCCATCGGGGGAGTCTTGATCATTGGGGTCTTCAAAAGAGAGTTAGAGAACAAGCATCGCATCTCCAAAAGAGTAGAACCTGTACCCTTCACGGATCGCTTCGTCATAAATCCGCCTCCATGCATCAACACCTACCAGTGCTGCCAAAAGCATCAAAAGGGTACTTTTGGGCAGGTGAAAATTGGTCAGCAACGCATTTGTACGTTTCCATGCATACCCTGGATAGATAAAAATGTCGGTTTCGCGCGACACAGTTTCATAAGGAGGCTGGAGATCTACATCAGACAATGATTCAAGGGTTCGGCACGAAGTGGTGCCCACTGCTGTGATGTGTTTAGCATTCGAAATCGACTCAAGTGCGTTTGGGCTTACAGAAAAGAACTCCTCGTGCATTTTGTGGGATAAAAGTTCCTCTGATTTGACGGGTGCAAACGTGCCTAGGCCAACATTCAGGGTCACCTCTGTTTGTGGGATTCCTTGGTCCCGCAGTCCTTGGAGGAGCTCTGGGGTAAAGTGTAATCCAGCTGTGGGTGCTGCTTTAGAGCCCGGCGTGGTCGAATACACCGTTTGATACCTACCAGCAAGCTCTTCATTCGGCTTGATGTAAGGGGGAAAAGGGGTGTAAAAAAAGGGTCGCCATGCTGGATCGGTGGGCTCAGGGGTCAAGCGGCATCGCCGTAATCCATCTTCCAACACCTCTTCGACGTCTAAATGGCATGTCTCGGATAGTTGGTGGTGCGCGCCCTTTTTGAATTGTCGACCCGGGCGAACCATCGCCGTGACCGGATTATCGACCATGGAGCTGACAATAAAGACCTCCTTTTTACCCCCCTCCCACTGAAGTCGGCACTCATCTACCTTTGTATTATTCATCACCAGCGTGGTATTGGAGGGTAAGTACTTCCCTATATGGTGAAATTGCGAATGCTGGATAGATTGATTCGCTCTGTTATAGACAAGTAACCTAGAATGATCCCGCTTGTCCGACGGTTCTTGTGCAATGAGCTCCTCTGGAAGGCGGTAGTCAAAATCAGATAGCGTCGGTTTATCCACGATTCAACTAGTTCCCGCAGCTCTTTTTGTCGATGTAAAGGAGGTGTAATGTGACTCTCGACACCAAAACCTAACTCCTCAGGATAGCTTGATGGTCTCCTTTGCAGATTCAAGGAGTGTAGCGTAAATACCCTCGGGTCCCATAGAGAGTTCATCATGGAGCTCACGTTGGGTGCCATGCTCAACGATGCGATCTTCAACACCGATTCGTTTCACAATGGGGCGGTGGTCTTTGTCGGCATAATATTCTGCCACCGCTGAGCCAAATCCACCCACAACTGTGCCATCCTCGATGGTAATAACGGTATGATGGGTGTTAGCAATTTCGTCGAGCAATGCCGTGTCGAGTGGTTTGACAAACCGCATATCAACGTGTGTCGCGTAAATGCCTACACCTTCAGCGCGTTCAAGTGCTTCTTCTGCATACGATGCGACTGGACCGAGAGTCAACACAGCAATTTCTTCTCCTTTTTTGAGGGTGACACCTTTGCCTATCTCCATAGGATTGAATCCATCGTTAATAGGCTCTCCAGGGCCTGTGCCCCGCGGATAACGTATCGCCCATGCTTCTTTTTCATATGTGCTTGCCGTGAACATCATATCTCGAAGATCTTGTTCAGATCGAGGCGCAGAAACAACCATATTTGGAATCGCTCGTAAGTACGCAAGATCATAGAGTCCGTGATGGGTTGGTCCGTCGGCGCCCACGAGCCCTGCACGATCTATACAGAACACGACAGGGAGTTTTTGAATAGCTACATCATGGACCAGCTGGTCATATCCGCGCTGTAAAAACGTTGAGTAAATGGCCACAAACGCTTTTTTCCCTTGGGTCGCGAGTCCTGCACCAAAGGTCACTGCATGTTGCTCAGCAATGCCCACATCAAAAGCACGGTCTGGGAAGGCCTCCATCATTGGTAAAAGTGACGAACCACTTGGCATCGCAGGGGTAATGCCTACAATTCTCTCATCATTTTCGGCAAGTTGGACAATGGCTTCACCAAAAACATCTTGGAACTTGGGTGAGCCACCTTTTGACTTCGCTTTGAGCGCATTCCCCGTAATTTTATCGAATGGGGAGCTTGAAGCATGCCACTTGGTTTGTTCTCGTTCTGCGGGGGCAAATCCCTTTCCTTTAACCGTTACAATATGAAGAAGCTTAGGCCCTTTTACCTCTTTTAGATCCTCGAGATGGCGGCGTAATCCATCCACATCATGGCCATCTACGGGGCCATAATAACGAAAGCCAAAGGAGCGAAATAAAGCTCCAGGGGTAGTTGCAGCCACAACGGCTCCCTCGAGCTTTGATGCAAATTTACGCATCCCTTCTCCTGCCTTCTTGAAATGACCCAATGCTTCGTAGAGCTCGTCTCGAAACTTATTATAGGTCTTGCTCGTGGTAATCTCGGCAAGGTATTCTTTAAGAGCGCCCACATTAGGGTCAATGGACATGTTATTGTCATTGAGAATCACCAACATGTCGCTATTGGAGGCTCCAGCGTGATTCAACGCCTCGAAAGCCATTCCGCCGGTAAGGGCGCCATCACCAATCACGGCAACCACTTGCTCATCACTTCCCGATAGGTCGCGAGCTGTCGCCATGCCAAGCGCTGCCGAAATCGACGTGCTGCTATGACCTACGCCAAAGGTATCATACTCACTTTCCGAGCGCTTCGGGAATCCAGACAATCCTTGATATTTGCGATTGCTATGAAACTGGTCTTTACGACCCGTCAGAATTTTGTGACCATACGCCTGGTGCCCTACATCCCATACAATTTGATCTTTGGGTGTGTTTAACACATAGTGAAGCGCCACCGTGAGCTCCACGACACCTAGGCTTGCGCCAAAGTGTCCACCGTATTCCGAAACAAACTCGATAATTTTCTTGCGCAAATCATCACTCACCGCTTCCAACTGAGAAGGGTCAAGCTTTCGCAAATCCTTAGGCAACGTAATACTGTCTAATAGCGTGCCAATGGGTTCGTTTGAGGGCTTTTTAGGACTCATAAAAAGGGTTTCTTCAACTAATCTTATGCTGACTCAGACGAGTCTGTCATCCCTTGAGCCTTTTGCTGAATTTGCTCAATGGCTAAGGTTGCTTTGTCCAAGGTTTTTGTGCAATAGGTAGATAACTCCAAACCCTCCTTGTATAGTTTCATCGACTCTTCCAGACTCACGGAGGGATCGTCCATTTTTTTTACAATATCCTCAAGCTTGGCGAGGGCTTCTTCGAATGGGAGCTCGTTTGACATCGTTATTTCGGCATTATTTAGTATTAGCTAGTCTTGAATTAGCTTCTGTTCATTGAGCTTCTGTAGATTTAACTTAGTCTGAAAGTATACGGATTTTTTGTCCCTCTATCTGTAGGTGAACTGTACCGTGCAAAGGTGTCATTCGATGTGTCACCCCCATAGTATCGAGCCTGGTGGCCACTTCTTGATTGGGTAATCGATATCGATTCTGAAGTCCAACCGATGTCAACGCTATAGTGGGGTCTACCTTTTCAAGATACGACGCTGAGGTGCTGGTACGGCTTCCATGATGACCCACTTTAAGTATGGTACTCGGCAACATGGCATCAGCCCACGAGAGTTGCATCAACTCAGACTCTTTTTCTGCATCTCCTGTCCACAAAATGGAATGACGACCGACATAGGTTTTAAACACAAGGGATTGGTTGTTGATACTGGATGATGGACTTGGAGAATCCTCTGGACCATTGGATAGTGTTAAAACAAAGGGCGATAGCACCATGGATGGGCAGCATGCCCCCAACCTGAAGCTCTCTCCCGCGGCCAGGACACGAACAGCTTGTTTTGGATCAGCTGTCAACTTGTGAATCTTTTGGGCCATCATGGAGGATGCTGATTCAAATCCACGCCCCAAGTAGACCGTATCGACACTCATACTTTTTAGGAGGGTATTAGCGCCACCAATGTGATCTGCATGTGCGTGCGTTAATATGAGTCCGTCTATATGATGCACCCCTTGATGTTCTAAAAAAGGGAGTATTACACGCTCCGCACTATCCATGCCCCATCCACCAAGTCCCGCATCTAGAATATATACGTGATCAGATGGGGTTTTCATGACAAAGGCATCACCCTGTCCAACATCCAGCATCCACAGATTAAATGAAGCCGGTTGCGATTTTTGGACAATTTGCTGTACTCCCACCCCTGCAAGGATTACGAAGACAACGAGTACACCTCTCCATCGAGTGTGTGGTGATATTTGAGGACGAAGTGTGGCTACCCCCAAAGCCCAACAAGCCATCGCCCAACTAGGCCAGCTTGGCGTCGATATCGTCCATAACGTTGATCCAAATGTGCTGGATACACGCAAAACGTATTCAAAAAACTCTGTCAGAACTTCATGGATAGGGACCCAGGATAATACCGTCTCTGGTGTGAGAAGCGTTAAGAGTGTGGCCGGCATGGCAATGCCCAAGAAGGGAATAACGGCAAGGTTCGCAATAGGCGATATCCACGAAACTGCGCCAAACCATGAGGCCAAGATGGGAAAATTCACGAGCTGGGCGATCACAGATACACTCATCAACTGAATGACCCAGCGCAGAGGTCGCGTTGGGATTGTCCTATAAACTCCTTGTTGGATAGCTTGCATCCATGTCAAGAGACCAAAAACAGCTCCAAAGGAGAGTTGAAAGCCAGCCTCAAAGACTTCTTGAGGATTTATGAGGAGTAAAAGCTGTGCCGCAATCGCCAACGTTTGGACCCCGATTCGTTGCATCATAAAACAACGGGTGGTAGCCATAGTCAACGTCATAATACTCGCTCGTTGAACGGAGACGCTCCAACCCGTCAAAGCACAATAGCCCAAAAGAACTATCAACAGAACGATCCAAAGTGTGGTCGCAAGGTGTTTTTTTGGAGCCACAAGAGGAAAAAAGACCCAAAACGGCGCAACTAGGAGCCCAACATGGAGACCAGACACCGCCATGATATGAGATAGCCCCGAATTGGAGAATGCTTGTTTTTGATCTTGATCAATCTGACTACGATCACCTAAAACAAATGCATAAACAAAATTACTGGCTTGCTTACTAAAGCGTTGATCAATAGAGTGACGAATGGTTGTTCGTACATTCGATAGCATGTTTGATGCCAAGGGTTTACCATCAGCCAAAGTGGCCTTGCTTTGGGATGAATGTGTCTCGGGAGCCCAGTCCATGAGCGTGCCACTTAGCAGGACGCCTTCTTTTTTGAGCCATGTTGGATAATGAAAAACCCCAGGAACTCGAGGAGAATGACGTTTGCGTACGTTGATACGCCAGTCTATCGTGTCCCCCTGCTGAGCCTCAAAGCAATGTTGAGGGTCCTCACGGCATGATTCTGTTGCTTTGCCTATGGCTTGACCCATTGCTTGGTAATGGCTAATTCTTGCCCGAACTGGACGAACGAAACGGACCGAATCCACCGCGTTTACCTGAACCCAAAGGATCCATTGCACCTCTTGAGCCTCTTCGCGTCTCTCCACGCGCTCAACTGTTCCAGTAATGTCAAAGGTAGCCTCATCAACTACGTCAATGATATGAAAGCGCTCTTGCTCACCGCGTTGTATGGCTTGTTGAGAGGCAGCGCACAACACCCCTGAGATCAACACAAAAGACAAAACACAAACGGTCCGAATCCTAGGATGGACTAAGGGAGTCAATGAAACTACACCCACCACTCCCCAGCAGAGGAGCATCCATGGGAGGGAGGGCCACCAAGAAATGGGTAGATCCACCTCTTCTAGCCCAAAAACGGCGGCTAATCCACATCCATAAAAAAAGAGTGTTCGAACAGCAGGAAGGTGCAAGGCAATGAAAAAATTGAGTTTCCAACACGTTGGTCACTCTATTAGACACCTTCACAACATGTTCCTTACAATCCGCAGAGATTACGTAGCCATAAGGATGGCAAACTTACGTTTCCCAGCTTTTAGGACGAGCTCTTGCCCTTTTTCTAGAGTTACGTTTGCTTGGACATCCGTTACTTTCACGTCATCTAAGGAGACCCCTCCTTGTTGAATAAGACGTCTAGCCTCTCCATTTGAGCTCACAAAATCTAACCCTTTCATAATAGAAATGAGAGTTTCCTCCTCGCCGGCCGTGATTTTGTGGACAGGGGCATCATCAGGGACGGTCTTCTGGATCACCGTGGTTTCAAAATGGTGACGCCCATTTGCTGCACCATCCTGCCCGTGAAAAAGACTTGTGATATGCCACGCGAGGTCATGTTTTGCATTCCTTGGGTCTGCGTTGACCTGTTCGCGAAGGGCGGATAATTCTTCTTCTGAATACTCTGAAAGAAGTTCGGCCCATGGCAAAATCTGTTCATCTGAGATGCTCAGCACCTTCCCGTACATCTCTTCGGCCGTATCATTCAGCGCAATCGTATTCTCATACGATTTAGACATTTTCTGGACTCCATCGGTTCCCACCAACAATGGCATCATGATGCATATCTGTGGGTCTTGACCTTCACCCCGCTGCATATCACGTCCCATCAGTAGATTAAACTTTTGATCCGTCCCTCCAAGCTCTACATCACTGCGTAAATGAACCGAATCCAAGGCTTGTGCTAGCGGGTACAAAAACTCGTGCAACGAAATAGCCTCATTCGCTTGGTATCGCTTCGAAAAGTCATCACGCTCAATCATTCGTGCTACAGTAATTTTTGCCGATTCCCGAATAATATCCATAAAGGATAGCCCGCCAAGCCACTCCGAGTTATAGACTAACTCCGTTTTCTCCGGATCAAGGATTTGGTATACCTGCTCAAGGTATGTCTTGGCATTCTCTTTAACCTCTTGTTGTGTTAACGGGGGTCTGGTTTTGTTTTGTCCTGTGGGGTCACCAATCAATGCTGTAAAGTCCCCGATAATGAGCACCGCTTCATGGCCCAAATCCTGGAACTGCCGCAGTTTCCGCAAAATAACCGAATGGCCAAGATGTAGGTCTGGACGCGTGGGATCGCATCCAAGCTTCACTTTAAGAGGAGTATTTGTTTCGGCGCTTTGTTTAAGCTTTTCAAGAAGCTCTTCCTCTGGAATTAGCTCAGACACTCCCCGCTTAATTAACGATAATTGCTCTTCAACCGGTGCCCAGTGCATACGTAGGATGATTTAGATAAATGGTGATTCAGACTCACGATCGTTGAAAGGTCCGGACGTTTCACCTTTGGAGGGATCTTCTCGCTGGAGTGCATCCTCCGTATTTGGGATAAAGCGTGCCAGGAAAGAAAAAGTGACGGGCGCAATAGGGCGCACATAAGAATAGGACAACGAGCTTTGGGTTTCAGTCTGCTTAGGAACGTCAACAAAAGAGAGAGCCCAAAGTAATAGACTTACCAAAAAGGCTGCTTTACCAAGGCCAAAAAGACCTCCCAAAGTGCGATTAATAAAAGATAACTGGGCTGCTTCTATGGTTTTTTCTAGAATCCAGGCAATAAGCTGAACTGTCAGTATGACAAACACAAATAAAATGACACCTGTCGCTAGTTTCGCCCAAGATTCGCTCATCCCCAGCATGTCCATTGCGAAAATGGAGAGTGGTCCTGTGAACCATAATGAGAGTACAATCGCGAGGAATAGACCTAGAAGTCCGAATACTTCTTTAACGATGCCGTTTTTAAGCCCTAAAAGGAAGGCTACAAGGAGTGGGAATAGTATAAATCCATCGAGGACGTTCATGGGATCGCCCCCCAGGATTTATTTATTAGCGTTCAGATACTCTTTGACAGAATCTTGTTCCATCATCGCCGTTTTATATGACGTTTTTCCAGACTCATTTTTGTAAGGCACAATGACCTTAGCCATTTTACGGTGAGACTCTTTTAGCTTCGCTGCATCTTCGCCAAATGCTTGTTTCTTTGCCATGGTTATTTAATCTCTTTGTGAAGCGTATGCTTTTTCAACACGGGATTGTATTTCTTTAACTCGATACGCTCTGTCGTTGTGCGACGATTTTTCATTGACACGTAACGAGACGTACCTGGCTTTTCTGTACACTCTAAAATTACTTGCACACGGTTACCTTTTGCCATGATTACACCTTAGAACTTAAAACGCCTTGTTTCTTGGCCTCCTTGAGGACTTCAGAAATGCCATTTTTGTTGATTGTGCGAAGAGTTTTGGCCGTTACCTTAAGTGTAACCCAACGATTCTCTTCAGGGATGTAAAATCTTCTCTTTTGAAGATTTAGATGAAACGTATGCTTCGTTTTATTATTCGCTTTGGAGGAGCGGTAACCCGACAAAGGCGTACGTCCTGTAATATCGTCTTTACGTGACATGAGAGTCCAAACTATTTTAACCTACTCTGTTACTGACAAATGTGGCTACTATAAGTGTATAAAATGTAACTACTGTCAAAAGTTACTTACACATTAACTGAAGACAACTAAATTATTGGATAATCGTATTATAATCAACTCAAATTTGATGACTCATTTGTGTGACTATCATCGGATTATAATGCCTCAAAAACGGTATGGTTTCTCATACCGTTCGTTGTTTTTTGAAGCCTCAAGCGCTATTTTATAGGCGTTAAAGTGAGGGTGGAACCCCCTCATGATTATCAATATAGTATTACACAATAAAAGAGACCTGCACACGCATGAGCAAGACATCAAGTTCTGAATACCAAGCATCCAATATCCAAGTACTTGAAGGTCTCGAAGCGGTTCGGAAACGACCCGCCATGTATATTGGTGATGTTGGCCCGAGAGGGTTGCATCACCTCATCAATGAAGTGGTTGATAATTCTATTGATGAGTCCTTAGCCGGCCATTGCGACCATATTATCGTCACCATTCATAACGATGGAGCATTGTCCGTATCCGACAATGGTCGTGGAATTCCCGTTGACATTCACCCCAAAATGGGGATCCCTGCCATTGAAGTTGTACTGACGAAGCTGCATGCAGGGGGTAAATTCGATAAGGATTCTTACAAAGTATCTGGGGGGCTACATGGTGTAGGTGTAAGTTGTGTAAACGCCCTTTCAACTCTATTCAAAGCAGAGGTGTGGAGGCAAGGCGTAAAGCATGAGATCACCTTTGAACGTGGCATAACCAAAAAGCAACTTGAGGTCACGGGGAAAACAGACAAACAAGGCACATTAATTACGTTCAGGCCCGACTCTGATATTTTTACACAAACCGTAGAGTTTAAATTTGACATCATTGCTGATCGTTTGCGTGAATTAGCCTTTCTCAACGCTCAGCTTACAATTGAACTCATTGATGAACGTGACACTCATCCTGAAACGGGTGAGATGCTCAAAGAGGTGTTTCACTACTCGGGGGGAACTCGTGATTTTGTGAAGTATTTGGACGAAGCTCGTGAAAGCTTCATGGATGAGCCAATTCATATAGAAGGAGAACAAGAAAATGTCCCTGTTGAGTTGGCAATGGCCTACAATAATTCGTTTAGTGAGAATGTGAGTTCTTATGTGAATAACATTAACACACGCGAAGGTGGAACTCATATTTCGGGGTTTAGGCGTGCATTAACCAGAGCCTTCAAGAGCTATGCAGAGAAAAACGGCATCATTAAGCCGGGATCTAAAATCACCATTTCAGGAGAAGATTTCCGTGAAGGACTCACAGCTGTACTAAGTGTCAAGGTTGCTGAGCCGCAATTTGAGGGACAAACAAAGACAAAACTGGGTAACTCTGAGGTTCAAAGTGTAGTTGAAGTTATCATCTATGAAAAATTGATGGAGTTTCTCGAGCAACATCCAAAAGTATCGAGAAAAATCCTGGACAAAGTGGTGCTTGCTGCCGAAGCGCGAGAAGCCGCGCGCAAAGCACGTCAACTAATCCAACGTAAGAGTGTTATGAGCGGGGGTGGGCTGCCCGGAAAATTGGCGGATTGCTCCATAAATGAGCCCGAACATTGCGAGGTGTATCTCGTGGAGGGTGATTCCGCCGGCGGGTCTGCAAAGATGGGGCGAAACCGTAGTTTCCAAGCTATTTTGCCACTTAGAGGCAAGATTTTGAATGTTGAAAAGGCAAACCTGAACAAAATCCTTGAGAATAAAGAGATTCAGGCCATGATTACGGCACTAGGGACAAGTGTAGGGCACGGTGACGAGGATTTTGAAATCGAGAAACTTCGCTACCATAAAATCATCATCATGACAGATGCCGATGTGGATGGCTCACATATTCGCACACTTTTACTCACATTCTTCTATCGCTACATGCGTCCTTTGATAGAAATGGGCCATGTCTATATCGCTACACCACCTCTTTATAAAATCACTGCTGGCAAAAATATCGATTATGCGTGGGATGATGAGACAAGATCATCTATTGTTGCTAAATATCGAAACACTAAAAGCAAAGTTGATGTCTCGCGATATAAAGGTCTTGGTGAAATGAATCCAGAGCAACTCTGGGAAACAACCATGGACCCTGAAACCAGAACCTTACAACAAGTGAGCGTGGAATCCGCCGCCACGGCCGATAAAGTATTCTCCACATTAATGGGGGACCTTGTAGAACCACGTAGAGAGTTCATTGAGCGCAACGCCAAGTACGCAAACCTCGACATCTAAACAGATTAGAATCCATCGATAGGGAATCAACCTACGGTCGGTTCCTTGACCAAATACAAACGTATGTCTAGAGAAAAGATCATTCCAATCACGATAGAAGATGAAATGCAATCATCCTACATCGATTATTCGATGTCGGTCATTGTGTCAAGAGCTCTGCCAGATGTACGTGATGGACTAAAGCCTGTACACCGTCGAGCACTCTATGGAATGAGTGAGTTGGGTATGCTCCACAATCGTCCATATAAAAAGTCTGCTCGTATTGTCGGTGAGGTGTTGGGTAAATATCATCCACACGGAGATAGTGCGGTCTATGACACGATTGTAAGGATGGTTCAAGACTTCTCGCTCCGATATCCTCTAGTGGACGGGCAAGGGAATTTTGGCTCTGTGGATGGAGATGGCGCTGCAGCGATGCGATATACCGAGGTGAGAATGAAGCAAATCGCTGAAGAATTGTTGACGGATCTCAACAAGGATACAGTCGATTATCAGTACAACTTTGACGATACGCTTACTGAACCAACCGTCCTGCCATCCAAGTTCCCAAACCTGATTGTGAATGGCTCTTCAGGAATTGCCGTGGGGATGGCCACAAATATGGCACCTCACAATATCGGCGAAACCATAGATGCCGTTGTGGCAGTCATGGATGAGCCTGAGATTGACGCGGCTGGGATTATGAAGCACTTGGTGGCACCTGATTTCCCAACGGGTGGCATTATTTATGGATATGAAGGGGTTAAGGAAGCCTATGAAACGGGGCGTGGTCGTGTTGTCATGCGTGCCCGGGCTAATACTGAAGAGTTACGTGGTGGGCGTGAGCAAATCATTGTGACGGAGATTCCTTACCAGGTCAATAAGTCGGTCTTGATTCAAAAGATTGTTGAACAAGTCAATACTGATAAAATCTCCGAGATCTCTGAAATACGTGACGAATCGGATCGTGATGGCATGCGAATAGTCATCATGCTCAAACGTGGAGCGAACTCTGGTGTAGTTTTGAACCAGCTCTATAAGTACACGCAGATGCAGAGTACGTTCGGCATCATCAACCTTGCCCTTGTGAAGGGTCGTCCAAAGGTCATGCCAATCAAAGAAATCATTGAGCACTTTATTGAGCATCGCATTGAGGTTGTCATCCGTCGTACAATTTATGACTTAGATCAAGCCGAAGCGCGTGCTCATATCTTAGAGGGTTTAAAAATTGCCTTAGACAATCTAGATGAGGTCATCAAAACGATTAGGGCGGCCAAAAACCCAGCGGTCGCAAATACAGAGCTTCGTAAGAAATTTGCCCTGACCGATATTCAAGCCAAAGCAATTCTTGAAATGCGATTGCAAAAACTTACGGGCCTTGAACGCGACAAGGTTGATTTAGAGTACCGTGAGATTGTGGATAAGATTACTGAGTTCCGACGCATCTTATCAAGTCGTGACGCTCAAACAGGCATCATTAAAGAAGAGCTCCTGGAGTTAAAGAAAAAGTATGGCGACGAAAGGCGGACACAAATTGTGTACTCGGCTGAGGATTTCAATGTTGAGGACATGATTGCCGATGAAGATGTCGTGGTGACGATCTCAAATATGGGCTTTATTAAGCGCATGCCTGTAAGTGGATATCGGCGACAGCGACGTGGTGGCAAAGGGATGAAAGGGACCACGACGAAGGATGAAGAGTATGTAGAACATCTGTTTGTGGCCACAAACCACAACTATTTACTGTTTTTTACCAAAAATGGTCGTTGTTATTGGCTCAAAGTGTATGAAATTCCGGAAGGAACCCGACTTTCTAGAGGTCGTGCCATTGTCAATCTAATAGAGATTGAAAAAGATGACTCTGTCATGGCGATTGTTCCTGTCAAGTCACTTGACGATTCAGAGTATATTAAGGAGCGATCGATTATGATGACGACAGAAAAAGGTGTCATCAAGAAGACGTCTCTTGAACTATATTCGAGACCACGCCGTAATGGAATTATCGCCATTAATGTACGAGAGGATGATCGATTACTTAGCGCAGGGCTCACGGATGGTGATAGTACGATTTTGTTGGCAGCCGATAATGGGCGAGCGATTCGATTCCATGAATCTCAAACACGACAAATGGGCCGTAACACATCAGGGGTGCGTGGTATGAACCTTGGTCCAGATGATAAGCTCGTTGATTTAGTCATTGTCAAGAATACCCACGAGTCGACGGTTCTAGCCATAGCTGAACAAGGGTACGGTAAACGCTCTTTCGTAGATGACTACCGCGAACAGAGTCGGGGTGGAAAGGGTGTGATAACCATGAAGATTACAGGGAAAACTGGCAAGTTGATTGCGCTAAAAGAAGTATCGGATCAAGACGATCTCATGATCATAACAGAAAATGGTAAAGTGATTCGGATGCAGTGCAAAGGCATTCGCACCATGGGTCGCAATACTCAGGGCGTACGAATCATGAGACTTGATGACGCTGGAAAGATTGGGGCTGTAACCCGTGTTGCCAATGATGATGAGGATGGTGCACAAGTCATCGAAACAACTGAAGGTGATTCCTAAAATTTGTATTAGACTGGCGATCACATCGCGATAGTTCGCCGCTGATTTACGAGAGCATTTTGTGGAGAAGCTCCTTGCGCTTGTTCACAAGCTCTAGTGGGCTTAACACCTCGACATCCGCTCCAAACTGTAGAAGCCATTCATTAAGGTAGTCCAGATTATTAAATCCGAATGTCACCTTAATTATATCGCCTTTTCCTGGTCGCTGCCTAATAATCTTCGTCGGCAAAATGGCGCTGAATCGCTTAAATGCATTTGAATGGACACTGACCTCAATCAAAGTTTCAGTGCTTTCAGACTCGAATATCAGAGCTCTGGCGTCAAGTTTGACTTTTGGCACATAAATCTCATCAGTAACAGCAAGATTTGTTACTTTTTCGAGTATATAATTACGTATTGATTCACGCTCATGTGAGTATCCGATTAGATTCCAATGATCAGTATAAAATACGAGCAGGTAAGGATCTACTTTTCTGTCCTCAGTGAAACCTTTCTTGTTCTGGTACGAAAATGTAATCGTTTTTTGACTTGTAATAGCACCTGACAAGGTGTACCAATCTCCCCCTTTTTGTTTTTCTGAGTGAAAGGTCATGCTTGGATCTATAACCATTCGCTCAGCCATGACATCCATAAACGCTCGCAAATCTGGGTTTATCACTTGGCGTATTTTACTTTCAACCATCGCTGCATCTTCGCTTAATGACTGATTGACTTGTGCTTTCACAAATTGAATGCCAACCATAAGCGTAGAAAGCTCTTTAGGATTGAATTGAATAGGGGGTATTCGATACTCCTTCATCACACCATACCCCTCCACAGGATCGTGGGTGATGGGAAGACCAATAGCCTCTAATTTATTCAAATCACGAAAGATGGTTCTTCTTGAAACCCCAAAGAGCGTCGCTAATTCATTAATGGTGAGCCGTTTCGTTGACGATTGCATCAACGAGAACATTTTCATCACCCGTTCAGTAGAGTTCAGATCCTTCATTAGCTAGCTGTCCATTTCACGACGGCTTTACCCTCATAAAATGGATCATATTCGCAATCCAAAGAAAACACCTCGAAGGCCTCTCTGTCTTTTCGTGCGTTAATATCCTTAGTTGCTTCCTCCATCCCTTTTAACCATAATATTGCACCAGGGTGAGATGATGTTTTATGAAACATGTCAAGAAGTTGAGGAATTTTGAACGCATGCTTTGTGCAAACACCCATGTGGGTATTTAGGTTGACATTCTCAATTGATCCCTCTTGGATTTGAACATTTGGCAAATCAAGCGTTCGCACCATCGATTTCAAAATGGTGCACTTTTTCTGAACAATGTCATTCAATGTGAACGTAACGCCCGGATTCACGATAGCTAGTGGTATCCCTGGCAATCCACCCCCGGTGCCCGCATCGACCCAGTGAGAAAGCTCATGCAACCATGGGCTTAATACTATAGAATGTTCAACATGCTTCATGATTGTTTCACGTGAAACATCTCTACTTACAAGATTCACTTTCTCATTCCACCAAAGTAGCTGGTCTGCATAGTGATTTAGAGCTGATTCATGCTCTTGAACCAGTTGCTTGCTAGACTGCAAAAAGTCTGATTGTTTCACGTGAAACATTACCCCTTGAGGTAGACCAATAGCACCGCGAGGTCACTTTGAGACACCCCAGAAATACGGCTTGCCTGACCTAAGGTTTCTGGACGTACGTGCTCAAGTTTAGACTTCCCTTCAGAGCTCAGACTTTTAATGTTAGAGTAGTGAATGGATTCAGGGATTGTGAGCTCCTCTTGCTTCTTGAGCTCTTTGACCATTTCAAACTCTTTTTCAATATACCCTGCATACTTGAACTGAGTTTCGACCGTATGCATTATTTCTGGGTGAGTTGCTCCTATGGCATCTAGTCTTTCACGATCGTTTGCAACATCAATAAGCATGTCCAGTGTAATTTCAGGTCGACCAATTACTGATGTAGCCTTTACTGATTGTTTGATGGGAGATTTTTCCATGGATTCGAGCAGTGGGTTTATGTCCTCAGGTTTGATCGACGTAGACTCAACCCACTGTTCAAGTGCGAGGCATTTTTCCATTTTTTGTTTGAAGTGCTGATACCTCTCCTCAGATACAAGGCCAAGCTTATACCCTATCTCCGTTAATCTCTGATCAGCATTATCTTGCCTCAGCAATATTCTGTGTTCAGCTCTTGAGGTGAACATTCTATAAGGCTCTTCTGTCCCCTTGCTAATCAGGTCATCTATCAACACCCCGATGTACGCTTGTGAGCGGAGTAAGATAAAAGGGTCCTTTTCTTGCACGGATAATGCCGCGTTAATCCCTGCAATTAACCCCTGACAAGCTGCTTCCTCATATCCTGTTGTGCCGTTAATCTGTCCAGCAAAATAGAGACCCGATACCCGTTTTGTCTCCATCGTACGCTTAATTTGATGCGGAGGGACATAGTCGTACTCAATTGCGTATCCGGGCCTCATCATACGTGCTTTTTCGAAACCTTTGATTTTGTTTAGTGAGGCGACTTGAACTTCTTCAGGCAAGGATGTTGAGAAGCCATTCAAATACATTTCGTAGGTCTTCCAACCCTCTGGTTCTAAAAACAATTGATGTTGATCCCGTTCAGCAAACCTATGAATTTTGTCTTCGATGCTTGGACAATATCGGGGTCCTATCGATTTTATTCGTCCATTGAACATTGGACTACGATCAAAGCCCTCACGTAGAGATTCATGAACTGTTGGATCCGTATACCCTATCCAACACGTGAGTTGTTCCTGTTGGGTTGGGAGTTTGTCAGTCAAAAATGAGAATGGCACAGGATACTCATCACCATATTGAACTTCTAGTGCATCAAGATCCACACTTCGTCCATCAATCCGTGGTGGGGTTCCCGTCTTTAAGCGACTCATCTCAAGACCCATGGACTCGAGGCTTGCCGAGATCCCCTTGGATGACCTCTCTCCAGATCGGCCACCACCATATTGCTTTTCACCAATATGAATAACTCCATTCAAAAACGTACCGCTGGTCACGACCACAGCTTTAGCATAGACTTCTACATCTGTTAATGTCCGTACACCTTTAATAGAAGTGCCGTCGTCAGAAAACAAGAGCTCTGTCACATCATCTTGTCGAAAATCTAAGTTCTCTATCGATTCCAACTCTTCTCTCATGATCTGTGAATAGAGTTGTCGATCACTTTGGCAACGAGGAGACCACATGGCAGGGCCTTTGCTACTGTTCAAGAGTCTAAACTGGACTCCACTTTTGTCGCTAACCAGGCCACTAAGTCCACCCAAAGCGTCGATTTCACGCACCAGTTGTCCCTTTGCAACACCACCCATCGCAGGATTACAAGACATCCGTGCAATGGCTTCAAGGCTCATTGTAATGAGAAGAGTTTTTGATCCAGACTTGGCGGCGGCGGCTGCGGCTTCAGATCCAGCATGCCCAGCCCCTATGACCACAACATCGTAAGCGTTCATAAATGACTGTTTTTTAATGTCTTACGATGCCTCTTCGTGAGATGTAGAAGAGGATTGCCAACGTGAGCGATCCGGACGAGACTCGAACTCGCGACCTCCTGCGTGACAGGCAGGCGTTCTAACCAACTGAACTACCGGACCATAGAGAATCTGAAATATAGGGACCTTCCAGGCAAGTTCCAATACTCCAGACTCTCAGCCATTACAATTATACCTCCTAAAATTGCACTGATAGTTTCGCTTCAAAAGATCGTCCAGGTGCCGTTAAACGGTCCTGGGTTCCACGTACGTTCCGATATAAATGCTCAGAGTATAATTCATCCATCACGTTGTGAACCCCAACATCGAGGCTAAAACGTGAGGAAATCAACCAGCGAACCCCAATATCCGCTGTCCAAAATCCTTGGGTCACGGCTTCCCCATATTCTGGGGATACTCTGTCTTGCTCACCTACCAGCCGTAGGTCTAATGAAGGGACCACCTTAGCGCCAAGTAAATAAGCGTCTAGCCCAACATTCACTTCAAAAGGTGCGATTTCAGGCATGGGTTCGTCTCGTTCCAAATCTTTTGCCCAAACGTAAGACGCCGTTATAGATCCTGACATAGAGGATCCCAAAAACCCTTGAGCCGTAACATCAGCCCCCATAAACCTAGCTCGATCAATATTCGTCATACGTCGCACACCGGGGGACATCATAGACACAGGCGTCAACGATGGATCGATTCTTGACGAAATTACATCAAACTGCTGACTCACAAAGGCGTTCACCATCCATGTAACTCTTGGTGCATTTTTTGTCAGTATGATATCTGCTTGCAGATTCTTTTCTGGTTCAAGGCCAGGGGTTCCAAGTACTTCATATGGGTCCACACCCACAGGGTATGAATTGATATAAGACTCAATTATAGATGGTGCACGCGTCGTAAATCCAGTCCACAGGCTTAGTTCTAGGTTGTTATCCAATTCACGGATCCAGCCTAGGCTAACCCCTGGTTCGAGATATACTCCTCCGTCTAGTTCGGTTACCAGATTTGAAAACCGTTCTGCTGGATTTTCAATCTCTGAATCCACAACACCTAGACGACCTGTTAACCGTAATTCATCTGCACTATTCATCCAACGGGTTTCCAAAAACACACTCCCTGCTAGCCGGCGGCTTTCTTGCCAGGGTGAGTCTGTCATCAACATGCCAGCCATAGGCCCCATGAGCATTTCACGTGTGCGCAACCCATCAATGAGCTCACCATGCAAGTCTGCACCATACATCATGTGCAGCGAGGCATTGTGGGTCATCCCTTCTATCCTTGCACCATAGGTTTGTGTTTCTGCCGATGTAGCCATATCCATCATTTTAGGCTCACCCCGATTCTCATTCGACATAAGATGATCGACAAACGTGTAGTACCCAGAAACGTCAAACCACTGATGACCAGATTGAGTGCGATCCTCAGGGTAAAAACGAAGTTTTCCTTGGGCTACCGTCGTTTCGTCAGAAATCAAATCCATGCCCAGTGAGGCAAAATCAGTATCCATGGCACGATTGTGGTGTGCTGCAATGGACAACTCGACCTGATTATGAAGAGCTATGGCCATTCGCGTGCCAATACTGGTTCGCTCATAGGAAGAAGGAAGTTCAATGCCATCCCCATTGCTGTAAGAGTCACTGCCTGCTGCGGATCCAAATAACTGAAGCGCCAATGATTCTGAAGAATAAGCAATCATCCCTTCTGATTGACGCTGAAAGCCATTGGACTCTACACCGATTGTTGATCGTCCAGACCATGACGGCACCTCTGAAAACGGCATTTCATCAGAAATGAACCGAATTACCCCACCATAAGAGTGCCCATAGCGAAGTGCATAAGGTCCTTTAACAACCTCAATCGATGATACCGTGTTCATTGGGATCTGTGACGTAGGTGGATCCATCCGATTTGGACATGCAGCAACTGCCTGGGCCCCTTGATCCATCGTAATCGTGAGCTGGTCTGACATGGCCCCACGAATTACAGGGTCTGAACCATAAGACCCGCTTTTTCGAATACTAGAGACCCCATTTACAGACGTTAATACCTCACCCGCATCATGTGATAAGTGCTGTTCCATTGAGGGGGTAAGCACCGAGCGATCTGATGGTGAATTTCGCACCGCCATGACTGTGACCCCTGCCATCGAGTGATTTTTGGGGTTTAAGCGTACCTCTCCTTCGTCAAAAATGGCTTGTAGTCGATCACCCGTGAATTGATGGTTGCCGTAGCGAATATGGCTTAATAACAGTGTGGGGGAAGAATTTATTTCCTTACGGCTCCCCTCTTTTTTGCTCCATGGTTCCAATTGAACCATCCCTTGTAGGTTGGATGAGCCTTGTTGATCACCATATTCAAACGCAACGCCGACAAGAGGTTTATCCGTTGTAGCGTCGTGGATCGTGAATGTCCCGCCATTGGATTGGGCGAAAGTTTCTGGTGTAATAACTATCGTTAGGGCCACGATCAATGGTGCAATAACCAATGTTCGACCTTGAGAACATAGGGAGTGCCACCCTATTGCTGATTTTCCTGCTATATGTATTGATGTCATATCTTCAAGCTTATAAATGATCGTTCTGTGGATGCTCATTAACATAGTCTGTGACATGCCCAGTGGCATGCTCAGCACCCTGGTTAATGACATTATCAGCGTTAGAGTCAACGAGATAGAGGGTGCTGTAGACGGTGCACTATATCAGTGAGCCAGTGCACCATGCACTAGATCAGCATCCACTCATATTTATGGGTGCTACTTAAAGAATGCTTGGGGGGTATGGGTCAATATCAAGAATGAATTGCCCCTTAAGAGACGAGCTCTCAGCAAATGTTGTGATAAACGATAGGTTGTAAACAGCATCATTTTGATGTGTAAGGACTGTCAGCAAGTCTTGAGCGTGGGCTAATCCCCTTTTTAGTGGGTGTGTTGCGTCTGCACCTCCGTCTGGCTTACTCGCTTTTAAATAGCAAATGGTTTTACAAGATAATCCATCAAGGTGCGTATGATCACTCATTCCATTTTGATGTGTATCCATTTGACCACCATGCTCTTTGGAGGTCATTTCATTGGAATGTTGGTGGTCTGTATCGTCTTCATGATTGCAGAAAAATACAGACAAGGATCCTTCTGTCACTTCACAGTAGCCTATCCAGGCAAGATCGCTTACCAAAAAAAAGGCAAACGACAGCAGCAGCACCTGGCTAGTATTTTTATAAAAGAGACGTATGTGACCCATAATGAAACATACAAAAAAGGTCTTAAAAAAAGGAGGGCCGTAATTTTTATAACTACGGCCCTCTATCGGGATGGAGATTCTTAAAATGCTTTCGCGAGAGGCGAATTACTTTGTACTACTGTTTTTCTAATTCGCTCTCTAATAGGGCGACAAGATCTTTGTCTGTAGGCTTGGTTCGGCTTCTGTAACGCTTTATCAATTCACCATCCTTTGACACAAGAAACTTTTCAAAGTTCCATTTCACTTTACCCATAGAATCTTTGTCTTGTTCACCCGTCAAAAAACCGAAAAGTGGATGCTGTCCGTTCCCGCGCACATCTACTTTTGAAAACATAGGAAATGACACGCTGTACTTGGTATCGCAAAATTCTGCTATGTCCTCGTTAGAGCTAAGTTCTTGCCTGAATGAGCCAGAAGGAAATCCCAAGACCTCAAATCCTTGTTCTTGGTATGTATCATACAATTCCTGGAGTCCCTCATATTGTGGGGTGTATCCGCACTTTGAAGCTGTGTTCACAATGAGCAAGACCTTCCCTTTGTACTCCTCTAAAGAGACCTCTTTTCCTGTAATCGTTTTTACTTCAAACTCGTGGACTGAGCTGGCGTTGTTTACAACAGGGTCTTCACTGGCATTGGAGCCCGTGAGACCAAATAGAAATGGAATCATTAAAGCGACAATTTTCATGGTTGATCCTTAAAAGGTTAGTCTACAATTCATTTGTCTTGTATTTTGCAAAACCATCAACACTCCCTCTTCGTTCCAAACCATGTACCATTCTAGTACGGCCCGGTCAATTCAACTCCTCTTTGTGAGTCTATTCTTCGTTTTGCCTCAGCACGTTTCAGCACAAATGTTCACTGAGTCTTCTGAGGCAAGCTCACAAACGCTACTTGACGATGTTACTCTGTCAGCAGGGCTAACGTTTTTAGACTTTGAACAATCGGCTAATCTTGACGAAGGTGAAGCCGACTTTGGGTTTAATCACCCAATGTTAACCTTGGAAGCACAATTGCCTTCTGTTAAAATAGGATTTCGGCTTGCTAATGGGCTTGTTGGTTTAGAAGATCCTGCCGCAAGATCGATTTATGCAGAGTTGGGGCGTCGTTTACGCATTGCGGGAGAGGGGCCTAACTTCACGGTTTTGGCACCTGTTGCCATTCGCACTGAGTTTATGAAAGTATCTTTGGATCAAAGTCCGTCCATCTTTTCACAAAGCTCTTTTCAAGCTAGAGGTGGGCTAGACATTGAGACTCGATCCGCAGCAGGTGGCTTTTCCTTTTTAGTTGGTGGCGGCGGCGCGTTTGGGTTCAGCAACTCTCAAGGGTCCATTTTTGGAGGAACTTATCAAGGGGTGTACGGACATGGCGAGCTTCAGGTTCGACCCAGGGTCCTAGATGCTGAGCTATTCTTGCGCGTCTCAGCCGAGGCGTCTAGCTACGAGATTGATGGCGAGCTCTATGATTATGATCTTTCAGGGTGGGGCGCGATGGTTGGTGTCTCATTCTAAGAGCCAGCAATTTCTAAAAGCCCGCAATGGATTATCTTGCACCCATTCGCCAAGTATTTCACAGTTAAACATAGGCGCGTAAGCACCCTCGCATGAAACCAGAAAAAGTTGTCTTAGAACTTGAAGCCCTTGCTGAAGCGATTGGCTACTCCATTCGCAAGGAAAAAGGGAGCTTCGTAAGTGACCATTGCGTGGTGTCAGGGGAAAAGTGCATCGTGTTAAATACAAGGCGAACGGTAGAGTCTCAAATTGGCGCGTTAGCAAGGGTCCTTCAACGGGATTCTGCCACAGAACAAATTTTTATCAAACCTTCGGTACGGAAATTCCTTGATGAGTTTTGGGCGAAGGAGGCTCAGAAGCAGTCAGTTAAAGCTTCCACGGACGACCAGGAAGAAGTTTCCTCGGATGACCAGGACAAAGCTTCCACAGACGACCAGGAAAAAGTTTCCTCGGATGATCAGGAAGAAGCTTCCTCGGATGATCAGGATATTCCCCAAACCTCTGAGTTATCATGAGGGTCACATTTCTTGGAACAGGAACCTCCATGGGTGTGCCCGTAGCAGGAGGGTTTGGCTCGGAGTTCATCTCTTCCGACCCTCGTGACAAGCGAACGAGATGTTCTCTTTGGGTGCAGACAGAAAAGACCTCTCTTCTTATCGACGCAGGTCCAGAATTTAGACTTCAAACCCTCGCCAGTGGACTCTCCTCAATCGATGCCCTTCTAGTGACTCATGAGCACATGGATCATGTGACAGGGATTGATGACTTACGCTCTTTTAATTACGATGCCGGTTCATCTATCCCATGTTTCTCATCAGAGCGCATCCTACATTCAATTCAGCACAGATTTGACTATTTGTTTGGGTCAGATAGATACCCTGGATCGACGCACTTGGCATGCAAAGTTGTTGAGAAGCCGTTCGAACTAGGCGATGCAACAATTACCCCCATTCCTATTCTTCATGGCTCACTCCCAATTTTAGGGTATCGAATCAACGATTTAGTCTATTTGACAGATATTTCGGGGCTTCCCGAGACGTCTCGGCCACTTGTAGAAGGAGCCAACGTACTGATCCTAGGAGCTCTTCGGTGGGGTGATAGTCACCCTAGCCATTTTACAATGGAACAAGCTGTGGAATTTGTAGAGTCTTTGGATGTCTCTGAGACCTATTTTATTCACATGAATGGTAGCGTGGATACCCAAAAAAGTCACGACTCGTTGCCTGAAAACATACGTCTTGCTCACGATCAGCAAGTGCTTTGGGTGCAATGATGTCAGCTGTAGTGATGCCCGCTGTGATGATGTCAGCTGTAATAATATCAGAGAGGCCTGGCAGCTAGATTAACGCTTCTTCAGCTGATCCACGACCTTTTTTACCTCTTGCGCTTGGTCGATAGGACATACCAATAAGCGCTCTCCGGATTGCACAACGGCCATCCCTTCAACGCCCACAATCCCCACGACTGTCCCATCATCAACGTCAATATAATTATTCGATGCGTTCACAGAAATGAGCGCTTCGGTGTTCGATGCATTTCCATTGGCATCCTTGGTCGCTAAATCATACGCTGCTGTCCAACTCCCCACATCATTCCAGCCAAACTCACCAGGAACCACTCGGACATTGTTTGCCTTTTCCATGAGCCCATAATCAATAGAAATCGACTCGGCTCCCTCAAAAAATTTACGAATCGCTTCTTCAGTCAACCCTTTCGACGCTAGCAATTCACATTGATTATACAACTCCGGCATTGCCTCCTTGAGAGCACCCATAAAAGAAGAAAGTCGCCAAACAAACAGACCACTATTCCAAACAAAGGACCCTTGTTCTAGGTATGATTGGGCCGTTTGTCGATCAGGCTTCTCACGAAATGCTTTCACATTATAGTCTTGAATGCCCATTTCTGTTGTCTGCGCTGGGCTTGACCCTGATTCTGAATCGTTTGGAGCCTCAAATTGGATGTATCCATACCCTGTTTCTGGATGCGTCGGCGTGATGCCTATTGTGACAAGCGCATCACTTTCTGCCGCTACTCGTACAGCATGGTCCAACACCGATTGGAATGCTCTAGGGTCTTGAATCACATGATCTGAGGGCATCACAACCATCACAGGGTCCTCCACCAACCCCTCACCATCACTCGTTATTCCTGACGACACACTCGCTGCTGCGGCAGCAATACAAGGGGCTGTGTTTTTTGCCACGGGCTCGCCCAGAATTTGATCCGTTGTCATCCAGGGTAACTGGTTCTGAACCAACGCTCGGTATGATGCATTGGTGACAACCCGCCAATCTTCACGTTGAATCCAGCCATCAAGCCGATCTACCGTATCTTGAAGCATCGTTTTATCGCCAAATAGGGATAAAAACTGCTTCGGCTTGCTGGCAATACTTTTGGGCCAGAAACGAGTACCTGACCCACCTGCCATAAGAACTCCAATAATTCTAGGGGATTGTGACATGCTAATCGTTGTTATGGCGTGATCGGTACATGCGTTTACGCCTCTGCCATTTGTGGCGTTAACACCACTCCGGAAGGGCGAGCAAGAGTCACACTAAATGTAGACCCACGACCAGGTTCACTCTCAAGATAGAGATTTTCCCCGTGGGCCATGACAATATGCTTGACGATTGATAGACCAAGGCCCGTCCCCCCTTTATCGCGAGACCTCGATTTGTCTATTCGATAAAAACGCTCTGTGACTCGATTCAACTCCTCCTGATCGATCCCAATGCCGGTGTCTTTGACGTATAAAAGGATTTTTTCACTCCGTTTAGGAAAGGGCTTCAACCCCACATCTACCCTTCCACCTGGTTTATTATACTTAATTCCATTTTCCATCAAATTCACAAACACCTGACGCATTTGCCCACGATCGGCCACAACTTTGAGATGTTTGTCAAAATCTTGCACGTGAATCTCCACACCCTCCTTTTGAGCCCTCACTTGTAGCTCATCCACAACATCCATCAAGCACTCTTTGAGGTAAAAATCCTCCATATTGGCTCGCATTTCACCCGTTTCGAGCTTTGAAATCTCCATGAGATCCTGAATCAACACAATGAGTCGGTCCACGTTTTTCATGGTTCTACTCAAAAATTGCTTATTCACCTTTGCGTCATTCATCGCCCCGTTCAACAACGTCTCCACAAACCCTTGAATCGCAAAAATGGGGGTTTTGAGCTCATGAGACATATCACCGATAAATTCTTTGCGATAATTTTCAATCCGATTGAGCCGGGCGATTTCCCGTTCCATCGTCTCGCTTGCTCGCATGGCTTGCATGAGCAGACTATCAAGCTCATCTCGATGGATTTGGCGCGTATTATACTCCCCAAAATCCTTTTTGGTAATATTTCGAAGAATCGTGTGGAGTTGCCGAAGACGGTCAAAGTGATACAAATGAATCATGGCGTAGCTACACACCATCATGAAGATTCCTGAGGCGGAAGAAACCGCAATTGTCCAATACCAAGGGATCTCAGATAATAGCCCCAAAAGGATGCCTACCAGCACCGCCACAATCCCAGCTAATGGCAAAGAGAGTCTAAACGCTGCTCTAGAAAAAGCTCGCCGTAACGATTGAAAACTCATTAACGAAAGCGGTAGCCCACCCCTTTGATCGTCTCAATATATCCTTCACCAAGTTTTTCTCGGATTTTTCGGATATGGACATCGACCGTTCGGTCGACAACATAAATATTGTCACCCCATACCTTATTTAATAAGGTTTGGCGATCCAACACCTTGCCCTGTCGACTCATTAAAAAGTATAGAAGCTCGAATTCCTTGCGTGGAAGCTGAAACTCTTCTGCACCACGGGCCACGACATATCGATCTCGGTCAATGACCAAGTCATACGCCCTAAGTTGATCTTCAACTTCTTCGGTCTCTTCGTAGCGTCGCAAGAGGGCTTTCATGCGGGTGACAAGCTTCACGGTGCTAATTGGTTTGGTAATGTAATCATCCGCGCCAATCGTTAGCCCTTCCACCTCTGAGGCTTCATCATCCTTGGCTGTCAAAAAGATAATGGGTAGCCTCTTAATGTCGACGTCTTGGCGCAACACCTCACATACCTCAAATCCACTCATTTCAGGCATCATTACGTCCAGGAGAACAAGGTCAGGCTGGTGTTTTTGGGCAAGCTTAATCCCCTTTTCACCATTATCTGCTAGATAAACTTTGAACCCTTCCTGTTTAAGGTTGTATTCCAGCAGATCAAGTAGATCATGCTCATCATCTACAACTAGAATGCTCTTTTTTGCCACGGTTCCCCTCTGATTTATGGTAAGTGTTTTGTGTCGCGCCCTCAGCTTGATGAATTCGTGTGACAGATTTAATGATGTTGCGGACTCGCATGCCACATCTCCTCAAATCAGCCCCTTTAACCATCAGATAGGCATGAATTTACAAAACTTATCGATTCAAAATCACCAGTGCCTGTTTTATCCAATTGGAGGTTTCTGTGGGTGGATTTTCAGAGCCAGCGAGCTCTTGTAAGGCCCCAGCAACCTTCTTTTTTGGATATCCCAAGGCTTCGAGTGCCGAGAGAACCTCATCGTTTGGAGACCCTGCAACTGTAGCCCCATCAGCATGTGGGATCTCAACTTGGCCAAGCTTGTCTCTAAGCTCGAGTACAATCCGTTCGGCGGTTTTTGCACCAATCCCAGGAACAGAAGAGAGGCGAGCTGTTTGCCCCGAAACGATGATCTCCAATAAGTCTGGGTATGGATGTCCAGACAAAATGGTTAATGCACCTTTTGGCCCAATCCCTTTCACGGTAATCAATTTCTCAAAGAGGCGTTTTTCTAAGGGTTCTACAAATCCAAACAGTCGTTGATCATTGTCCGTGATGTGATGGTATACCTGTAAGGAAATATCAGACCCCACGGACGGGAGTTGCTGCAGCGTTGTTTTGGATGCCTCAACCCCATAGCCAACCCCTCCAACATCTATGATTACCAAAGCCTCGCCAAGCTCAAGGATTTTGCCCGATAATGATACGATCATGATGGCCTCACGCGACTTGGGTTGTCTTTCACAAACTCAGACCAATTCCCTTTGGTGCGAGTCGATTGGCTCGCGGCACCTTGCACCATGGACTCACCCTGAAAAATACCACAAAGGGCGATCGCCATAGCGTCTGTGGCATCTTTTGATGTTGGCAGCTCTTGCCCTGGGAGATAGGTCTGTACCATGCCAGCAACCTGCTCTTTGGAGGCATTACCATTGCCTGTGATCGCCTTCTTGACTGATTTTGGGTACATTTCTCTGACCTCAAGGTCATGTCGCGTTGCCGCAAGTATCGCGCTTGCTTGGGCTCGACCGAGTTTTAACATGGCCAAAGGATCAAGGCCATAAACCGGGGTTTCAATCGTCATGAGGTTTGGTTTGTGAAGTCGGATGGCCTCCTCCACAGAGTCGTGTATTAAAAGCAGTCGTGCTGTGTGGTGATCCAGAGATTCTAATCGTAAGGTCTCAGCCATAAGCATCGTCAAGGGGCTACCTGGTGATGTTTGCTCAATCACCGCGATACCGGCTCTTCTTGACCCTGGATCGATGCCGAGCACGATCATCCGCCTTGCCCTGACGCTTCGTCTCCATCAGACTCCTCGTGAAATGCTTTCTCAAGAGCCTCCACGAGCTCTTCGGATATTCCCGATGTCACAAACCCACCATCGTGGTAGAGGTTTTGCATGGTTACCATTCGGGTGTAGTCAGAGAATAGGGTCATACAATAGTCTGCACAGTCATCTGCTGTTGGATTTCCAAGGGGCGCCATTTTGTCGGCAAACGTAAACATTCCATCAAATCCCTTGATGCCCGTTCCTGCAGAGGTTTTGGTTGGACCCTGCGACACCGTATTTATCCGGATACCCTTTTGTCCCAGTCTGCTGCCAAAATTTCTTGCAATACTTTCTAGCAACGCTTTGGCGTCGTTCATGTCTGAATACTTCGAGAAAATACGCTGAGCGCCGATATAACTGAGCGCCACAACACTTGCACCCTCATTTAGCATCTCGTCCTGGGTGGCTTGTTGTAGTATGCGGTGCAGGGATAGTGCTGAGATGTCCAACGTTTGGTGAGCCCATGTGTAATTCAAATCGGTATACGCCTTGCCCTTACGTACGTTTGGGCTCATGCCCACCGCGTGCAAGATGAAATCAACAGAGCCAAAGTGATCCTTTGTTTGAGCAAATAGATCTCCAATCGCCTCCTGATCTGTCACGTCACATGGAAGTATCGGTGCATTGATCTCTTCGGATAATGCGTTGAGCGTGCCCATGCGTAAGGCAATCGGCGCATTAGTAAGGACACACTGCGCTCCCTCGCGATGGGCCGCAAGAGCGACTCTCCACGCAATGGACCGATCATCGAGTGCTCCAAAGATGATTCCCTTTTTTCCTTTCAGTATTCCCTCAGCCATCGTATCTCTGTTTACATTATTCTGTTTAATGCCCTTCGTCTATTTGTCAAAATACCGCACCAAACAGTAAGGTGGTAACGATAAATCATTTTTTTATCCCCATAATCTACCTTACCTTTTAAAACTTTGCTTTTTGCGAGGATGCGCTAACACCGACGTTATCGCTGAAATCGCTAAATCCAAGGGGCGCATTCGTGCGTATAAAGCTATGTTTGAAGATTTATCCTCCAAATTAGACCGTGCTCTGCAGTCGCTGAAAGGCGAAGGTCGTATTAATGAGCTCAATGTAGCCGAGACGGTCCGTGAAATTCGTCGAGCCCTTCTCGATGCCGACGTCAATTTTGATGTCGCAAAGTCTTTTACTCAAAATGTTCAGGAGAAGGCGCTAGGACAGGACGTCCTTACAAGTGTTAACCCTGGGCAGCAGTTTACTAAAATCGTTTATGACGAGCTTGTCTTCACGCTCGGTGAGGAACACAAAGAGCTAGATCTATCGGGCAAGGCCCCTGTCGTGATTCTCGTGGCTGGACTTCAAGGGTCAGGTAAGACGACCTTTTCTGGTAAACTGGCACGACACCTGAAGAATGAAAAAGGTCGTAAACCCCTTTTGGTGGCAGCCGATGTATACCGACCTGCTGCAGTGGATCAATTAAAAACCCTGGCAAGCCAAATTGATGTGCCTGTTCACTCTGTAGATGTTCAGGATGCCCGTCGTGCATCGAAAGAAGGGGTGGAAGTGGCTAAGTCGCTGGGATACGATACAGTTATTATCGATACAGCTGGACGTATGCATGTTGATAACGCCTTGATGGAGGAGGTGTCTGATATTCATCGACAGGTTAATGCATCACAGACCTTGTTTGTCGTTGATTCGATGACGGGGCAGGATGCGGTCAACACCGCCAAACAGTTTCATGATACCCTCGATTTTGATGGTGTGGTCATGACCAAAATGGATGGTGACACACGTGGGGGTGCGGCGTTATCCATCCGTACAGTTGTCAATAAACCGATCCTCTTTTTGAGTGATGGTGAGAAACTCGATGCCCTTACACCATTTTTTCCAGATAGACTGGCCAAGCGGATCTTGGGTATGGGCGATGTGGTCTCTTTTGTGGAAAGAGCTCAACAACAATATGATGAGAAGCAAGCGCGTGCCCTCTCCAAAAAAATTAAGTCGGATAGTTTCGACCTCAATGACTTCTTAGACCAGATCCAGAAAATCAAAAAGATGGGAAATTTGAATGAGTTGGTCGGCATGATCCCAGGTGCTGGAAAGGCCCTCGCAGGTCAAGAGATTGACGACTCCGCATTCAAAAAAACAGAGTCCATTATCCAGTCGATGACGTTTGCAGAGCGTGCAAATCCAGATTTGTTGAACGCAGGCAGACGTAAGCGCATCGCTTATGGATCAGGAAATAGTGTAAAAGACGTGAACGATCTTGTAAAACAATTTGAGCAGATGAAGAAAATGATGAAGTCTATGAATAAGTCTGGGAATAAGTCTGGGAACAAGCCTGGCGGCATGGGGCGTGGGGTTCCAGGAATGCCGGGACTTCCAGGAATGGGAAAGCAGGGACTTCCAAATATGTTTCAGTAAACCAACCACATAACCTTAAATAAACGTAAAGGAGTCAACTTTTGATTAAGCTTCGATTACAACGAAAAGGACGAAAAAGACGTCCATACTATCATATCGTCGTTGCGGACAACCGCTCGCCTCGTGATGGTCGAATTATTGAACAAATCGGTCGATATGATAATGTTAGTGAGAACAAACATGTCATCATCGATGAGTCCCGTGCTATGCACTGGCTTGACGTGGGTGCTCAACCTACCGATAAAGTCCGAAATCTTTTGAAGGGAGAAGGAATCCTTTTAAAAAGACACCTTCAACGCTGGGGGAAAACCGAGGAAGAAATCGAAGCTGCCCTTGCTGAGTGGAAGAAAGGGCGTGATGAGCGTAGAGCTGAGGTGATGACACGTAAAGAGCAGCTTGCGAAAATCCTTGAGGATGAAGAAAAGACCTTTAAGGATAAGCTCGTGAAAAAAGCAAAAGAGGCAAAAGAAGCAGCTGAAGCGCCAAAGAAAGACGAAGGTGACGCACCCGTTGAGGCGACCGCTGACCTTGATAGTGATGCCAAGGCTTCGGAAGAAGAGGCAGCTGTCGAGACTGCTGAAGCAGAAGCTACAACAGAAGAAGCTGAAAAGGGGTCATCCTCTGAGGAGGCGAAGTCTGAAGATACACCTGCTGAGGAAGTACCGGCAAAGGAAACACCCGCCGAGGAACCGAAGTCTGAAGATGCACCTGCTGAGGAGGAGTCTAAAAAAGACGCGCCTGAGGCATGACGAAAAGCCCACGAAAGCCGGGAGGAGATACACCCCCCTATCTTGAAGTGGGACACTTTGGAAAAAGCCATTCACTGCATGGTGAATGTCGTTTTTTCGCAAAACCTGGTGCTGAGCAACACTTAGTAACAGGTTTAACCGGGTATCTTCGATCAAGTCGAGGGGAATTTGTTCCTCACAGGATCGAGAAACTCACGCTCCAGAAGAGTGCTTCGGACTCTAAAGGAGCCTTGTTCTTTCTCAAACTGGATCGGATTCAAAGTAGAGATCAAGCAGACACTCTAAAAGAGCAGACTTTGTGGGTCGCTGCAACAGACGAATGGAGTCTAGCATTAGACCAAGAAGATGACAAACCCCTCATCGGCCTAGAGGTCTATAATGATGGGGTGTTTTTTGGTCATATTCTAGGCCAAGACGAAACTCCAGCTCACCCAATAGTCCTCATAGAGCATGTTTCTGGAGAGGAAATCTCAGTCCCATTTATTGAAGAGTTTTTGCAGTTTGAAAGCTCAGACGTATTGCAGGGTACGAGTCTAGAAATGTTTTTGGAGGATGCGTCATGAGAATTGATCTGCTGTCATCGGTTCCCTCTTTGCTCCAAAGCCCTCTTACTCATAGTATCGTGGGCCGAGCCCAAGAGCGAAATCTCGTGGACATTAAAACACACGATTTACATGATTATTCCACCGACAAACATAAAAAGGTTGATGATATTCCTTACGGCGGTGGTGCTGGCATGGTTCTTACGCCACAGCCTATTTTTGATGCAGTGGATCGTATAGGAGAAGACGCAGGGCACACAAAGCCTTTTGTGATTTACACGAGCCCACAGGGTATTCCATTTGATCAAGAAGAGGCAACAAAGCTTTCATTAGAATCTCATCTTATCCTTCTTTGTGGTCATTATAAGGGGGTAGATCAACGAGTGAGAGACCATTTAATCTCTAAAGAGTACTCGTTCGGAGATGTCGTCTACTCAGGAGGAGAGCTTCCAGCATTGTGTATTGTCGATGCTATCGTTCGGTTGTTGCCTAATGCACTAAACGATGTCGATAGCGCTCTGACAGACTCTTTTCAAGATGGCTTGCTGGAAGGACCTATATACACGCGACCATCATCGTTTAGAGGGCATGATGTGCCAGCGATTTTGCGCTCTGGAGATCACGAACGAATCCGCCAGTGGAAACAAGAACAAGCAGAAGAACTTACAAAACGGGTACGACCCGATTTGTTTGAAAAGTATCAATCAAAACCATAATCCTTTGATAAGGAGAACCGTATGAATAAAGTAGATATCGTCGAAAAGACGGTTATTAACAACGAAAACATCCCTGAGTTCAATTCAGGTGACACGGTAAATGTACATTATCGGGTAAGAGAAGGCGATAAGGAGAGAATTCAGCAATACCAAGGTGTCGTTTTGAACCGTAAGGGGAGCGGCTCTAACCAAGCCTTTACTGTTCGAAAAATGTCAGGAAGCATTGGGGTAGAGCGTGTTTTCCCATTGTACAGCCCTTTTATCGCCAAAATAGAGGTAAAGAAATACGGAAAAGTGCGTCGCAGTAAACTTTTTTACCTACGTAACTTGACGGGTAAGGCTGCACGTATCGCTGAACGCGATCCAAACAAGGGGGCCTAATGAACCTGGTATTATTTGGACCACCAGGTGCTGGAAAGGGTACACAAGCTCAAACGGTGTGTAGTGAATATGGTCTAGGCCATCTTGCCACTGGAAATTTGTTCCGTGCTCACATAAGCAATGAGACATCCCTTGGGAAGCAAGTAAAATCTATCCTTGATGCTGGGGAGCTCGTCCCTGATTCCATTGTCTTAGATATGGTGAAAGAGGAGCTCCAAAAACCAGCATTTGCCGAAGGAGTCGTTTTTGATGGCTTTCCAAGGACCGTTGCTCAAGCTGAAGGATTGCAGGATGTAATGAAGGAAATGGATGCTTCTATTGATGCGTTCATGATGCTTGATGTTCCCAATGATGTGCTTGTTCAGCGATTACTCTCGAGAGGGGAGGGAAGAAGCGACGATACTGAAGAGAAAATTCAACATCGTCTTGATGTTTATGGCAAAGAAACAGCACCCGTGAAAGATTATTATGAATCAAAAGGGACGGTCTACTCTATTCTTGGAACCGGTACTGTAGATGAAGTTTTCGCTCGCGTGCAATCGGTGGTGGACTCACTCTAGACACAACCATTCAGGATCGTTCTATAAGTAATGTCACCGGTCCATCGTTTGTGGATTCAATCTCCATGTGGGCTCCAAAGGTTCCCGATTCAACTCGAAGACCACTCTCCTTGCAAAGTTGTATAAACTGCTGATACCAAACTTTTGACTTGTCTGGTGGGCCCGCTTGGACAAAACTTGGTCTAGTCCCCTTCTTCGTTTCTCCATAAAGGGTGAACTGAGAAATAATTAACAACTCACCTTGCACATCTTTGACAGAGTGGTTCATTTTTCCCTCTTCATCAGGAAAAACTCTTAGTCTACATATTTTCTGAGACATCCATTGTAGAGTCTCTAAGGTTTCCTGGTGACCAAAACCAACAAACAACAACAGACCTTTATCGATACCCCTTTTGGTTTCCCCTTCAGGGTATACTGTTGCTTTTTTTACTCTTTGAAGGACGATTTTCATCGCTTTTGTTTGGCTTTTGGATGTGAATACGCTGTGAATAAATTCAATCTAGTTGTGGAGAAGTTGTGGGCAATAAACTGACGACTCATGTTATGCTAGTCTATCCACAACATAGGATTGTTATGCACACGGTCAACCTAATTTATCATCAACATCAGAATTTCTAGGGTCTATTTATGTGTAAGTTATGTTCAGCTGTGTAAAAACGGAGCTAATCGATGCATAGATATCAATAAAACAACTCAGTGTCTCTTCTTTATCAACAATTTTTTACACATGTTGTAAAGACATTAGATTTTGAATGTGTACAAGTTGGTTGTCCACCAAACTGAACCAACCTACTATTACAAAGCTTTTTTTTAATACCTTTTAAACAACAATAAAGCCTGTGGATAAGTGTACATGAAGAAACCTTTCACCTACAAAGATGCTGGTGTCAATATTGAAAAGGGAGAGGAGGTCGTCTCTTCCATTAAGGATTCCATAGAGGAGACACATACATCAGGAGTCGTCTCATCCATTGGTGGATTTGGAGGTCTTTTTCAAGCACCTAATGATCAATATGAGGACCCTGTATTGGTAAGTAGTGTAGATGGAGTTGGTACGAAACTACTCGTGGCATTCAAATCGAATATTTATCACACTGTCGGACAAGATTTGGTGAATCATTGTGTCAATGATATTGCCGTCTGTGGGGCAAAACCTTTGTTCTTCTTAGACTATTTTTCCACGGGTCGTTTAGAAAGTCATATTGCCACAGATGTACTACATGGGTTTACTATTGCTTGCAAAGAGAATGATGTTGCACTCATTGGAGGTGAAACTGCTGAAATGCCAGATTTATACAAAGAAGGTGAATTTGATTTAGCGGGTACGATTGTTGGAATTGTGGATAAATCAAGGATTCTTGATGGCTCTAAGGTTAAAACGGGAGATATATGCATTGGGTTTGAATCTACAGGATTGCACACCAATGGGTATTCTCTGGCTCGTAAGGTTTTATTTGATCAATATGACGTGACTGATAAAGTGGATGAGCTTGGTGAAAGTATTGGCGAGGCACTTCTCCATATACATAAATCTTACTTGGCGATTATTCAAGAGTGTTTACAGTCTACAGAAGTGCACGCTTTTTCACATATTACAGGTGGTGGAATTGAAGGAAATACATCGCGGGTACTCTCTGAAGACCAAAAGCTTGTGATGGACTGGCAAAGTTGGCAATGGAATCCCATTTTTTCACTTATACAAAAGACGGGAAATATTGAAGATATCGAAATGAGGAAGGCGTTCAACTTGGGACTTGGTTGTATGGCGATTGTCCCTGAAACATCCGTGGATGCTGTGTTATCGATTGCCAAAACCCATGAAACTTCTGCATGGATTTGTGGATCTATTCAATCCCGTCAATAACGTCGATTCATACAACACAGAGTACGTTTTAAACAAACCTTGAAATATTTATGACACATCACCCAAAAATATCCCAGGTATTCCAATCTTCTCTATGGATTGCCTTTTTGTTTGGACTGCAGAGTCTGTCAGCACAAAATTTACCTTCATCTCAACCATGGTCGTTTTCATCTGTTGAGCTTGCACAGCAGGGTGCGGCTGTAGAGGCCTATTTACCTGAGGTAACCTATGACCCTGATGTTGTGAAACCTGAAGAGGTGATGGGTCATCCTATCGGAAAATGGCATGTAACGCATGATAAATTGGTCATGGTGATGGAAGAGATTGCTGAAACGAGTGATCGAGTCACATTTCAGCAGATTGGCAAAACCCATGAGGATCGACCTATTGTTCAGTTGACTATTACATCTGCTGAAAATCATGCTCAATTAGATCAAATCAAGCAAAATCAACGAAATCTTCGCGATCCAGAGGTTTCTTCTAGCCTTGCCTTGGAAGAGATGCCCGTGGTTGTAAATATGAATTATTCCATTCATGGTAATGAGTCGAGTGGATCCAATGCAGCCTTGGCAGTGGCTTACTTTTTGGCTGCAGCTCAAGGACCAACTGTAGAAAGGATGTTGGATCAGTCCGTTATCGTGCTCGATCCAGCACTTAACCCCGATGGTTTGAATCGTTTTGCTACATGGGCAAATATGCATAAATCAATGCATCCAAATGGAGACTCCAGACATCGAGAATATGATGAGGTTTGGCCGGGTGGACGAACCAATCATTATTGGTTTGATATGAATCGCGATTGGCTTCCTGTGACTCAACCAGAGAGTCGAGCTCGAATTCGTGCATTTCAATCGTTTCCACCCAATATTTTAACGGATCACCATGAAATGGGTACCAATAGCACATATTTCTTCCAACCTGGAATTCCCTCTAGAACAAATCCAGGCACGCGTGAGTTAAATCAGTCATTAACAGGTAAGATTGCAGAGTTCCATGCAAAACGCCTTGATGACATAGGGACACTTTATTACAGTAAAGAGAGTTTTGATGATTTCTATTATGGAAAGGGTTCGACATTTCCTGACGTGCAAGGAACCATTGGGATTTTATTTGAGCAAGCAAGTTCTCGTGGCCATCTCCAAGACTCACAGCATGGACTTCTCTCTTTTCCAGAAACCATCCGAAATCAGGTTGAAACCTCGCTAAGCAGTTGGGAAGCAGGAGTATCTATGCGTGTGGAATTGTTAGATTTTATGAGAACAACGGCAGTGTTTAATGTAGATCGCGCAGAGAGCCAAGAGGTGAAAGCCTACATCGTTGGATCTCACAAAGATGGCTCTAAAAATGCACATATTGCCGACATCTTTGATCACCAAAAGATTGAATTCTTTGAACTTGCCCAACAAGTGACGGTAGATGGATCGACATTTGAAGCTGGCAAAGCATGGGTCATTCCAACAGAACAACCTCAAGCAGGGTTAATCTTTTCTTTGTTTGATGAATCAACACAATTTTCAGACTCTCTATTCTATGATGTTTCGGCTTGGACTCTTCCTTATTCCATGGATGTCCCTTTTGGCAAGCTGGATCGAAGAGACTATGAATCTTTAAGTCTCCGTTCTATTGAAGGGTCTAGAAATTGGTTGGATCAGAAAGGGGAATTCAAAACGGTATCACCCTCATCTGAGGCTGTTGGTGCTGTATTTGGCTGGGATGATTACTATGCCCCTGCGTTACTGTTCCACCTTCAACAAGAAGATGTACATACAAAAGCTTTAATGAAGGGATCCACGCTTCAGTCTGGTAATGAAACAATACCACTAGAGGCAGGATCTATCTGGATTCCATATGGATTGCAAGACCATGGAAAAGAACACACCCAGGAGATCATTAGGGAGGCAACGAGTCAATTCAATGTATCTGTGCATGAGGTAAGTAGTGGTTTAGCACTTGATGGAATTGATCTTGGGAGTCCATCTATTGCTACACTTGAGGCACCAAATGTTGCAATTCTTGGGGGAGAGGGAACAAGTAGTTATGAAGCTGGTGAGATGTGGTTTTTGTTTGATCAACGGATGGAGCTTCCCGTCACAGTCCTTGACAATACGGCATTGTATGAATCATCATTTGACGGCTATACACATGTATTTTTACCAACAGCCTATTTGGGCTCTGTGGATGCCCCGTGGGTAGATGGACTGAAATCGTGGGTACGAGGTGGTGGTACCTTGATTGTACAGCGAGGAGCCGTATCATGGGCACGACGCGCGGGGCTTCACTCTACTGAAACAACGCAGCGTGAACCATCCACGGAAACCCCAGCCAGGGGGGTCTATGCCAATGCGTCGAATGATCGTGGTGCAAGAGCGCTTGGAGGAGCGATTTTTAAAGCGGAAGCCGACTTTACTCACCCACTTTTGTATGGTGTCGATACACAAGACAACTGGATGCCCTTGTTTAAAAACTCAAATGGAGCGCTCGTCGTCCCAGATAATCCATATGCATCCCCATTAATCTATACAGAGGATCCACTAGCGGCTGGATATATGCACCCTGAATCCAAAGAGATGATTGCAGGTCATGCAGCCCTCGTCGTGGAAAATAGCGGTAGAGGAGAAGTGATTCTTTTTGCCGATAACCCGAACTTCCGAGCGTTTTGGATGGGGACTCAGCGACTCACCGTGAATTCGGTGGTGTTTGGCCCCTCTTTATAATGCATTATGGAGATCGTCTGCTTGTGTGACGTTCTCCCATGGAAACTGATCTCGCCCAAAGTGCCCGTAAGCTGCGGTTTGGCGGTACATTGGGCGTTTTAAGTCATATGCTTTGATAATGCCAGAGGGTGTGAGATCATAAACTTTCTTTACGGCGTTGGATAATTCAATATCAGACGCTTTGCCTGTTCCATTGGTGTCGACATGAACAGAAATGGGCTCTACCACTCCAATGGCATAGGAGAGCTGCACTAAGCACTCGTCAGCCAGATCGGCTGCGACAATGGTTTTGGCCACATTACGAGCAGCATAGGCTGCAGAACGGTCAACTTTGGATGGATCTTTCCCTGAGAATGCCCCACCTCCATGAGCCCCTCGCCCGCCATACGTATCCACAATGATTTTACGACCTGTGAGCCCAGTGTCCCCATGAGGGCCACCAATGACAAATTTACCTGTTGGGTTAATGTGCAAGATGAGATCATCATCCATAAGATGTGAGGGAATCACCTCTGAAAAAACATTCTTAATGATATCCTCCTGAATTTGAGCCTGTTCTACATCCTCATCATGTTGAGTGGATACGACAAGGGTATGAACACGCTTAGGAGACCCGTCATCATTATACTCTACAGTGACCTGGCTCTTACTATCTGGCCCCAAGTAGGGCATCAAAGAGGTCTCTTTCCGGATTGACGCCAATTTTTTAAGAATGTCATGAGAATACTGAAGAGTCATGGGCATCAGCTCAGGTGTTTCACGAGTTGCATACCCAAACATGATTCCTTGGTCGCCGGCACCCTCTCGGTCGACGCCCATGGCGATATCAGGACTTTGTTTATGAATGGTTGTGATAACCCCACAACTCTCACTATCAAAACGATACGACGCTTTAGTGTAGCCAATCTCTTTGATAACATCCCTTGTAACCTCCTGAACATCGACATATCCATTGGTGGTCACCTCACCAGATACAACGGCAAGGCCGGTCGTAACGAGCGTTTCTACTGCGACACGAGAGTTAGGGTCTTGTTCCAACAGCGCGTCCAATATAGCGTCGGAAATTTGATCAGATACTTTATCTGGGTGCCCCTCGGACACGGACTCAGAGGTAAAAAGAGAGGTGGTAGACATGGAGTTGAAAAATAGGTTCTTAGGGTTGAATGAGAAAGCTACGCAAAATATGAGTCTTTAGTATCCAGCTGACTTATGTGTCAAACAATGTAGGGCCTGTAGAAGGTTCATTGGTCCCTGGAATAGAAGGGGGCGTGATTCCTAGCAAGGTGTATGCTTTATCTGTTGCAATCCTCCCCTTTGGAGTGCGTTGTAGATATCCTTGCTTGATGAGATAGGGCTCATAGACCTCTTCAAGCGTCCCTTTGTCTTCCCCAGCTGCAACAGCTAGGGTAGAAAGACCGACAGGGCCACCGCGGTAATTTTCAATGATCGCTCGCAAAATTCTTGCATCCATATCGTCCAGACCATTCCTGTCTACATCTAGAGCATTGAGGGCTTTATCAGCAATGCGTTCATCAATAATGTCTTTACTTTCGACATCAGCAAAATCACGCGTCCGTCGTAAGAGTCTATTCGCGACTCTTGGGGTGCCACGACTTCGTCGAGCAATTTCGTGAGCCCCTTCATCGGAGGTCTCATAACCCAAAATGGATGCTGAACGAAGAACAATTCGTTGCAGAAGCTCCGTATCGTAATAATCAAGCCTCATATCAATCCCAAAACGTGCTCTCAACGGTGCAGTCAGAAGCCCTTTTCTTGTTGTAGCCCCCACGAGGGTAAATGGATTCAGATCGATTTGCACACTCCGTGCATTCGGCCCGGAGTCAATCATGATATCAAGCCTAAAATCCTCCATGGCAGAGTACAAATACTCCTCGATCACCGTATTAAGCCGGTGGATTTCATCAATAAAAAGGATATCACCAGGCTGACATTGTGTAAGAATACCGGCCAGATCTCCAGGTTTCTCCAAGACAGGCCCAGTGGTAGGTCGAAACTGCCCACCCATCTCTTTTGCAATGATGGAGGCCAGGGTCGTTTTTCCAAGACCTGGCGGCCCAGAAAGCAACACGTGGTCGAGCGCTTCCCCACGTTTGTTGGCGGCTTGAATGAAGACATTCAGATTTTCAACCACCTTCTGTTGCCCCATAAATTCATCCATTCTGGATGGACGAATGGTACTATCAACCTCTTCTCGTGGTGTATCGTCTGGTCGTGATGGGTCAAGGAGTGGATTCGACATCGTAAGGAGAATTTAACACTTAAAGTCGTCGCTTTCTAAGTAACTTTTAGCCTATGGCAACACCCCACGATCACTTTTTTAATTACGAGTTAAGCTGGCTTCAGTTTAATTGGAGAGTCCTCTCGCTTGCACAAGATCGTGAGAGACCGCTACTGGAACGGGTCAAGTTTATCTCAATTGTGTGTTCGAACCTCGATGAGTTTTTTCAAAAACGGGTGGGTGGCCTAAAACGACAGCTTCTTGCAGGAGTCACAGATCTATCGGTGGATGGGTTGACACCTGATCAACAGCTTGATCTGATCCGTGAAGATGTTCAGAAGATGATTGGAGCCTATCGCTCATGTTATTTTGATGAGCTTTTGCCACAAATGGCTGAAAAGGGCATTCAATTGAAGACATTTGCAGAGTTATCTCCGGCCCAACAAGCTAAGGCTGAGGAGTATTTCAAAACACAGATCTACCCCATTATTACGCCGTTGGCAATTGATGAGGCGCACCCATTCCCAACAATATCTAATCAAAGTCGTTCCTATATGGTGCGATTGCGACACCCCAAGACGGAGGAAAAACTCTATGCCAGGATAAAGATTCCTGCCAACCGTCCTCGATGGGTTGTGATGGAGGAGACTGACTCCTCTCGCATTATGGTATCGACAAGCGAACTCATACGACTCAACATGGCTGCGTTTTTCCCAGGGATGGAGGTCGAGACAACACACCTATTCCGAGTGACTAGAAACGCGGATATTGAGCGTAATGAGGAAGAGGCTGAAGACCTGCTAGAGATGATCGCAGGTGAATTGCGTGAAAGGCGGTTTGCCGAAATTGTACGATTAGAACTCGATGCAGGCACTCCAGACGATATCATAGATCTTTTAAAAAAGGAATTGCGAGTCGAGGAGCGGGATATTTACCGTATGGAGGGACCCATTGGTTTGGCGGACCTTATGTCGATTGCCACCATGAAGGGGTTTGATTCACTCAAAGAACACCCTTGGCGTCCACTTCCACACCCCGTGTTTAAGGGGGAAGAAGAGCCAGAGTCGTTTTTTGACACGATGACGCAAGATTACCTCGTGCATCATCCCTACCATAGCTTTGAACTATCCACACAACGGTTTGTGGAAGAGGCTGCAGCCGATCCAAAGGTCCTGGCGATCAAGCAAACGCTGTACCGTACATCCAGTGATTCACCCGTAATGCATGCGTTGATTCGGGCGGCTAATGCGGGGAAGCAAGTTGCGGTTCTAGTGGAGTTAAAGGCTCGTTTTGATGAAGAGCAAAATATTTATTGGGCCCAGCAGCTTGAAAAAGCGGGCGTCCATGTCTCCTATGGTGTAGCGGGTCTAAAGATTCACTCCAAACTTACGATTGTTGTTCGAGAGGAAGATGGAGCGCCGCGTCGATACGTGCACATAGGTACGGGGAATTATCACCCCAAAACAGCCTATCTCTACGAAGACTTTGGCCTTTTTACGACAGATGAAGTGTTGGCGGATGATGTGACCAAGCTTTTTAATAGCCTCACGGGTTATGCGCTGACCCAAACGTACGACAAGCTGCTTGTTGCACCACGCTCGATGCGTGCCCGTTTTGTGGAGATGATTCGCAGAGAAATCGACCATGCAAAGCAGGGGAAGCCGGCCGGCATTGTTGCTAAAATGAACAGTTTAGAAGACCCAGAGCTTATCGAACTACTGTATGAGGCATCAGATGCTGGGGTAGAAATGGACTTTATCGTTCGAGGTGTTTGCAGGCTAGTGCCAGGAAAGCCGGGGCTCTCCGAGCGCATTCGTGTACGGTCCATTTTAGGGCGTTTTTTGGAGCACTCACGTTGCTACATCTTTGCCAATGATGGGCACCCCGAGTATTACATAGGGTCTGCGGATTGGATGCACCGAAACCTCGACGCCAGAATTGAAGCCATTACGCCCATTACCTCCCCTTCGCTCCAACACTACGTACAATATGTGATGGAGGTTTACCTAAAAGACAATTACCAGAGTTGGATCTGCCAACCAGACGGTTCTTATCAAAAAGTGAGGCCACAAGACGGTGAGCCGACTCTTGCAAGTCACCCCGCCTTGATGCATCATACCAAAGAACAGCTTGCGCCTCTGCCGATGGTTGAGGTAACGGGCTAAGGGCAAGGGGCTCAGCCCTTTACATCACCCCTTCAACCTACATCGACCCCTCGACACATCGTTTTAATAAAGCCGTTAGCCGGTGTTTTCGAACCCAAATTGTGGTTTCGCGACACCCAAACTCCCGAGCTAAGGACTCTGTTGAAGGAGGCGGAGACTGAAGCAAGGCTCTCACAAACCGTTGGCTGTCTGTATTCAACTTGGCGATGCACCCATCCAAAGCACCTCGCTCTTCCATCAATACCAGTGTATCTACTTGTGAATCATTCACAAAGGGTTCTTGATACTCATTTGTCATAAACACCAGCTTTTTTGAACGATAGATTGTTCGAAGGTATCTGTGCCTAGACGTGAGATAAAGGTATTTAAGCGCTGCCTCTGGGGTGTGGAGCGATTGATTGTGGATTTTTTCTATGACATAAAGCAAGGCAGACTGAACTGCATCCTCAGCATCCGGTGGGTCTGCTTGATAATGGCGCTGCAAATATTGCTTGAGTTCTGTTGTGAGACGTGGCAAAAGTGAATTCAGGGTGTCTTGATCATGAGTCAACACAGCCCTGAAGAAGTCCATCTTCATGGTCATGGTGTGAACGTATTGAATGAGAAACAGGTGTGGCAGATAAACTCTTGAAGCAGCCACGGTTATGCTTCAAGGAAAGGCAAGCAGCGCTAGAGATTTACGTAAATAGAGACACTTGATTTACGGTGCTTGCACGTGAATGGCTCGATGATGATGAGTCCGAATCGAGGGTGTCAAAAAGAAGGTCAGGTTGAAAACGTTTTTCGAAGATCCTGCGGCTTAAGCCATCCAGCGCTTTCTCACCATCTAAAGATAATGTGAGAACACTTTGAGGATCTTCTAGTATGAACCCAAACTGCTTTAAGTCATTGAGAAGTAAGTAAGAAAGTTTCGGCGAAACATCAAGCTGTACCTCCAAAAACTCTCTGTAGACGGGCTCTTGTGAGGTGGCAATTTTACCCATGGCTAGAAATTCAGTAGGCGTCATGGGCACACCTTTTGCATTTTTAGTAAGTAAAGAGTCCCAAGAAGATTGACTATAATAAAGGCCAAACCACCACTTCCCTTCCCGAATAAGTTCTTTGGTTAATGCACAGGCCAACATTTTTCCTGGAGCCGCTTTGCGAGGTTCTCCTCTGGAGCGATACATGGTAACCATAGAGGCCAAATCGAGCTCATGAAGATTTGGAGGGTAGACAAACGTCGTTTTCCGAATGAGGTCCGAAGTGTTTGGCATAAGGCCGAAGGTTAAGACAACACGTTTTGTCAAGCGGTCATGATGTCCGCTTCTTCTTTTTAGATCCTTCTTTAGCCTTGATCAACTCAAGGGCTTGTTCTAATGTTAAATCTAATGGATTTATCGCTTTTGGTATAGAGATATTTTTTGTTCCAGCTTTAATGTAGGGGCCATATCGACCATCGAGCACCTGGATGGCAGTCTCTTTTTCTGGGTGCTTTCCTAAATCAAGCAATACTGTCTTGCCCCCACCGCGCTGTGGCGCCTGAGCCAAAAGCTCAAGGGCACGGTCAAGTGACACATCCAGGACATGATCCTCCTTGGTAAGGGATTTGAAGGTTCCTTGATGCACAACGAAGGGGCCGTATCGACCAATCCCCGCTCGAATCTCTTCCCCTGTTTCCGGATGATTTCCGACCAATCGAGGCAAGGATAGATACCCTAGTGCTGTATCGAAATCTATCGAAGCTGGATCCACACCTTTTGGAATAGACACTCGTTTTGGTTTTGTTTTCGAATCGGTCTGTTCACCAAGCTGTAAATACGGGCCAAACCGGCCACTTAATACATAAATATCTAGGTCCGTTTCTGGGTCTTTACCTAAAGAAACGGGGCCATCTTTTTCGGTTTGGATAACCTTGTCAAGAGTTTCTGCATCAAGCGACCCTGGGGTTAGATTATTGGGGATGGATGCTGAGATAGGCTCTCCTTCTGACGTGGTGCGAACATACGGGCCATAACGACCGATGAGGATCTCTTTCTCATCAAGCCCTTCAATGGGAAGTTGAATTCGGCGCGCGGCGGTTGCATCAATTTTGGATTCCTGATTCTCGACCACTTCTTTCAAACCTCGATCTCCCAAATAATAATCACGCAAGTAAAGCGTCGGGTCTACTTCGCCCTGAGCAATACCGTCTAATTTCTGCTCTAACATGGAAGTGAAGTCTGTATCAACGATATCTGGGAAGTACTCCTCCAAAAGCTTAGTAACCGCAAAGGCTGTAAATGTAGGTGCAAGTGCTTTGCCCTCAGTGACCGCATACCCACGATCTTGGATGGTACTAATAATCGTCGCGTAGGTGCTGGGACGGCCAATGCCTTGCTTTTCCAACTCTTTCACCAATGTCGCCTCTGTAAATCGAGCAGGCGGTTTGGTTTCGTGGCCGACAGCTTCAATCTCTTGACAACCTAAAGTCTGACCCTCTTCCAAAGTGGGTAAAGGGCTATCCTGAGAGTCAAGTGCTGCCTCTGGGTCATCAGAGCCTTCTACATAGGCTCTAAAAAAGCCAGGAAACAGGACCTGTTTTCCACTCGCTTTGAATTCGCCAACATGTTTATCCCCGCGAGCCTCTACAACGACGTTGGTGAACTCAAGCTGTGCGGCCGCCATTTGGAAGGCTACGGTACGTTTCCATATTAAATCGTAGAGTTTGTACTCACGGCCAGAAAGACCTGTCTTGTCGGGATCCTTGAAGGAGGATCCAGAGGGTCGTATCGCTTCGTGAGCCTCTTGAGCTGATTTTTGTTTCCCCTTGGCCCGACGAATCGTTTTGGCCAAGTACGCCTCACCATATTTCTCGAGAATACCCTCCCTTGCTGCTTGAACTGCTTGATCTGATAAGGCAGGTGAATCGGTTCTCATATATGTAATCCACCCCTTTTCATAGAGCTTTTGAGCCACACTCATCGTATCCCGGGCCGACAAACCAAGCTTTCGGTTGGCTTCTTGTTGCAGTGTAGAGGTTATAAAAGGGAGGGCGGGGGTTCGTTGTTGCTTGGTTTTGTCAACACTAGCAACGGTCCATGTGCCTTTTTCAAACTCATCTTTTAAGGCTTCTGTGGTAGTTTGGTCCAGAAGTGTTACCGATGATGGATCTTTGAGTCCGCCTGTCTGTTCATCGAAATCCTTGCCTTTAGCAATAGGAGATCCGTCCAACGTAGCCAATTGTGACTCGAACGAAGACCCTGACTCAAGCATCGCTTTGAGATCAAAGTAGGTCCCCTTGCGAAAAGCCAAACGCTCCCGTTCACGCGCTACAATCAGTGCCACTGCGACAGACTGTACACGTCCCGCTGAGAGTCCGGGGGCAATTTTTTTCCACAGTAATGGCGAGATTGAATACCCCGCAAGGCGATCAAGCAAACGACGGGTTTCTTGCGCATGTACAAGGTCCAAGTCAAGCTCGCGTGTCTCCTCAAGAGCACTTTGGATAGCCTCCTTGGTGATTTCCTTAAACACCATCCGTTTTACAGGCACTTTAGGCTTAAGCACCTCAAGCAAATGCCACGATATGGCCTCCCCTTCACGGTCTTCGTCCGTCGCCAAGATTAACTCATCAACCTCTTTGAGGTGGTCTTTAAGCTTTTTTACCACCTTCTTTTTGTCGTTTGGAATGACGTATAAGGGTTCAAAATCATTTTCGACATTAATGCCGAGGGAAGACCATGGGAGCTTTTTATACTTTTCAGGGACCTCTTTTGCGGAAGAGGGTAGATCTCGAATGTGCCCCATTGATGCATCTACGATTACATCGTCAGGCAAATACTGCTTAATCGTTTTCGTTTTGGTCGGGGATTCTACAATGACAAGTCGTTTCATGGTGCTAAATAGTACGTTTTTTTTGCCTACGAAACGAGAGCAAGGATTTCCTCCCCGTGTGAGTCGGGCGTGACCTTCTCGATAACCCCCAAAACGGTGCCATCCGTATCGATGAAAAAGGCACTTCTTGAAGGGCCATGAAACACCTTTCCATACATCTTCTTCTCGACCAAGGAATCGGTGGCTTGTGCAAACTCATGGTCTGGATCGGATGCGAGGATGTAGGGTATGCCGTGTTTCGTAGCATAGTTTTTGTGGGACTTACATCCATCCTTGCTAAGTGAAATAACTTGAATCCCTTTTTTTGCAAGTTCATCGGCTACAGCGACAAGGGATACGTTTTGTAAGTCGCAGCTTCGGGTATTGTTCTTCATGTAAACTGTGACCACGGTTGGATGGGATAATAGGTCACCAAATTGGACCTCTCTCTCTTCACCGCCTTGTACGACCTTTAGCTGAAAATCGGACGCTATTTTATCTCCTTTAGATACCATATGGATGGGTTATGAAGTATTGTTGTTGTGTACGATGTCAGTCGTCTGTCATTTGACCTGCATTTGCATTTGGCATGCATTTGCATTTGACCTGCACTAGTCCACATATAACCCTGAACATCTCAGCGCCCATTCCTTACGCTTTATACAAAATTAAAGGGTGATGAAAGGAAAACTCACTGAGGTGTTCTTATATGCATGGAAAACACAGAACATCAACCTGAAAGACCCTCAGCAAATCATTCAGCAATTCACTCTGAAAAGCCCAGAGAAAAAATGGTGCGATACGGAGCAAAATCGTTAACAGAGGGTGAACTTCTGGCCATTTTGCTTCGAACAGGAAGTAGGAAACGTCCTGTCCTAGAGTTGGCCAAAGACTTGTTGCGTAAATATGGAGGGATCCGAGAGCTGGTTCGGTGTTCGTATGCCGAGCTTGCTACAGAAGAGGGGTTGGGAAGAGTAAAAGCGTTGACCCTCGAAGCATCCTTTGAATTGGCAAGACGAATCGATAGCACACCCATTACAGAAAAGCCAAAGATTCGATCACCTCAAGAAGCGGTTAAGGTTTTTCGCCCTATGCTGCGTGATTTAAAAAAAGAACACTTTCTTGTAGGGTTTTTGAACCACGCAAAAAAGCTAGTGGGGATCCAAACGGTAAGTGAAGGAGGTATGACCGCGACGGTTGTAGACCCTTCCGAGGTGATGAGGCAGGCTATCCTACATCATGCTGGATCCATTATTGTAGCACACAACCATCCTTCTGGGACAGCTCAGGAGAGTCACGCAGACCTCAGTCTTACTGAACGTATCGCTGAATCGGGGAGAATTTTAGGCATCCCATTAGATGACCATATCATTATCGCGGGAGATCATTATGTAAGTTTTCGCTCAAAGGGGTTGATGTAGGGTCTACGCCCTTTGTTATAATACTGGGTTTATAGCCTAATTACTCTGACAGCCGCCCCATTGGCGCGCTTGAAAAATGGCTATATTTGTCCAAAAGCGCCCTGCCAAACCTCACGTAAAGATCTCCGGTTGACCTGCCCATGAGCCTTAAACCCCTGTTCTACCAAGCGATACAACAAGCCCTACCAACGCTTGACCTAAAGGAGAGTGACGTACCAAATTATACCATAGAAGCACCCAAAGATCCATCACATGGTGACTTATCCACCAATATTGCGATGGTCTCTGCAAAAGTGGCCAAGGAAGCACCCCAATCGATTGCGGCTAAATTAGCGGATGCCATACGCTTACAAAGTGACCTTTTCAGCCATATTGGCGTCGCTGGACCTGGGTTTATCAACATTCGCTTCAAATCATCCGTCTATCATCACGAGATGAAGAAGCTAGCCCAACATGCGGAGTCGTTTGGTCGCAACAACTCCTTTGAAGGCCAAAAAATCATTTTAGAGTTTGTCAGCGCGAACCCAACAGGACCATTGACTGTAGGTCATGGTCGTAATGCGGTATTGGGTGATACCATGGCTAGACTTTATGAATGGTGTGGCGCCTCAGTGACCCGTGAGTATTACTTCAACAATGCGGGTCGGCAGATGCGTATGCTTGGCGAGTCTGTGAAGGCCCGATACGCCCAACAGCTGGGTGAGGCCGTTGAACTCCCCGAGGGAGGATATGAGGGTGAGTATATCTCAGAAATTGCAACGACACTTGTAGAAGGGCACGGTAATGCTTTGCTTAATGAAGAGGGTGAGGGGGTATTCAAAGAGGCTGCAGAAACTACCATATTGGATGATATTAACCGCACTCTCGACCGGTTACAGGTACATATGGACTCCTATTTCAATGAGCACTCGCTCTATGAAAACAAAGCCATTTATGATGTAGTCGAAAAACTCAACGAAAAAGGGTTGGTCTACCAAAAAGATGGAGCTGTATGGTTTGCAACGAGTCAATTGGGTAAGGATAAAGACACGGTTTTAATCAAGAAGTCGGGTGAGCCAACCTATCGTCTTCCCGATATTGCCTACCACAGAGACAAACTGGACCGTGGATTTGATCTCTGCATCGATATTTTTGGTGCGGATCATATCGATACCTACCCAGATGTTCTTCGTGGAATTGATGTGCTAGGGTATGACGCTAGCAAGGTTGATGTCCTGGTCTATCAATTTGTGACCCTTGTCAAGGATGGCAAGCCTTTCAAAATGAGTACCCGTAAAGCGAATTTTGTCACTTTAGATGAACTCATGGATGAGGTGGGTAGCGATGTGACGCGATTCTTTTTCCTTATGCGATCTCCATCAACGCACCTTGAATTTGATGTGGCTCAAGCCAAAGAGGCGAGTGACAAAAATCCTGTGTTTTACCTCCAATATGCCCACGCAAGAATCCAGAGTGTGCTTCGCAAAGTTGGCGAAGAACTTGGGTTCACTACGGTTGATGATATCGACTGGTCAACCCTTGAGCATGAGGCGGAGCATTCACTCATGAAAAAGCTTTTTTTCTTTCCTGACGTCATTGAAACCGCTGCTAGATCCAAAGAGCCTCACAAAGTCATCACCTATCTTCAAGAAACGGCCCAAGAGTTCACACATTTCTATCATGAATGTCGCATTATGGGTGAGCCAAAGAGTGTGATGGCATCGCGCGCAAAACTAGCGGAAGTAACCGCTACGGTACTCAAAACAGGCTTGTCCTTGCTGGGGGTTGAAGCCCCAGATAGGATGTAACGTTCTGAATGTGGGTTAAGGTTGCTGAAACACCACAGTGAGTTGGGACCCTTTGGGCACCCCAAGCAGCTCACCCGCGTGACCTTGATTCACGGCGACTTCCAGCATGCCAGAGCTACCAATGTAAGCCACCTCGTCACCTGTCTCGACCGAGCCAAAGGTTGGGTGGAGCGCATCGATAATGGTGTTCCCGACATAGATTTTAAAAGACCCTTTTGACCTGTTCTGCATCCATGCCCCAGGGATGTTGCTAATGAGGTTCCCAAAACGATCGATGTGAGCAACCCATCCTCGAATCCCATCCCGATCCAAAATCGGCTCGACCCAACGCCACGTCAGTAAATTATGGCCCAATGTGCCCATGGTGTCAGGGTTGACTCCGTTGGCCAAGTGGGCTGCCACAGGGGCGAATACATCTCTTCCGTGGAAGGTTTTCGATACATTTTCAAGCCAGAACGAGGGTTGGTTCAAAAGCCATGCTTCCACACCCTCTTGCTCTGTCATTAAGGAGAAGAGGCCATTATCAGGACCTACAAACCACTGTTGATTCCACCGTACAATCACAGCATCACGGTCTGTTCCGACGCCTGGATCCACCACGACTAGATGAACAGTATCGGCAGGATATGTCCGAATCGCTTCTCGGACCGTCCAAGAAGCTGCCATGATGTCATTTGCAGGAATCGTGTGTGAGATATCGATGAGCTGAAGATCTGAGGGACCCATCGAGAGTAGCACCCCTTTCATCGAAGCTACATAGTGGTCTTCTAATCCAAAATCTGTGGTAAGGGTAATCCTTGCAGGCAACCTAGGCTAAGCTTAATAGGTATTGAGCATGACCGGCATGACGAGCATGAGCAGCGATTGCCCCTCTTCTTCCGTGGCAGGCTTCACAATGCCGGCACGATTCGGAGTGGAGAACTCAAAACGGACCTGTTCGTGGTCAATATTTGACAAAACGTCTCCTAGATAGCGTGCATTGAAGCCAATCTCCATCGTTTCACCATCATAATCGCACGCTAAACTCTCCTTGGCCTCACTACTCAAGTCTAGGTCCTCAGCTCGCAAAACGACTGAGTTATCCCCGAGTTGAAGGCGAATCTGGCGGGTTGTGGTGCTTGAGAAGACGGAAACCCTTTTGACTGTGGATAGGAGTGTTTCACGATCGATAAATAGCGTCTTGTCATTATCCTTTGGAATCACAGACTCATAATTGGGGTATTGCTCATTAATGAGACGCGAAATCACTACAGTGTCTCCATGTTCGAACACAACATGGGAGTCAGAAACGCTGACGGAGCTCCCCTCAGAGTGAATCGATTTTAAAACTTGGTTCAGCGCTTTTTCTGGCACGATAAAGGTGAGTGTTTCCGTGGAGGTGAGCCCAGTATCGTGATGCTTTACAAGGCGATGGCCATCGGTTGCAACGCACGTTGTCCCTTCTGATGTGACAGTGAAGAAAACCCCCATCATTGCAGGTCGTAAATCATCATTTGATACAGCAAATAAGGTTTTTTGAATCGCATTTTTGAGAACAGGGCTCTCACAGGTTAATGTGGTGCCGTCAGTTAGACCTGGCACACCGGGAAAATCTTCGCCACTCTCTCCTACAAGTTTGTAGGTTCCTTTATCTGTGCTAAATGTGATAGACTGCTGCTCATCTACAGCAAATGTGACCGGGGTGTCGGGAAGCTGTCTCAACGTTTCAAGAAGACGTTTCGCAGGCACACAGACAGAACCTGCCTCCTGGCCATCCACTTCAAGGGTTTGGATCATGGCGATTTCCAAATCGGTGGCAGTCAGCTTGAGGGTGTTTCCTTCTAGGCTGAACAACATCGTTTCTAAAATAGGGAGGGTTGCCTTGGTAGGCACAGCGCCTACCACGGCGCTAAGGCCCGAGTTGAGTTGGCTACTATTAACGGTGAATTTCATGCAATTTGGCGGCTCTGAGGTGGTTCTTGTTAGAGGTTGCTACGCGATGGGTTCAGAGAAAAAACGGAATTCCTCAACGCTAAAAATATACACAAATTCGTTGCTTTATCACCATGGCTCTGTACGTGTTGCTGCTATGATGTGCACTGAACCAGCGAATCCCAGTGACCCTAGAAAATGTGTACCTTTCGAGTATGAAATGCGCCCAAAATCACCGGTTATGGAAGCTCCTTTTTGGGGTGTGTTTTCTATGGATTGTATGCGACCACCAAGCCACAGCACAATCCTTCCGAAATGCCAAATATGGGGGTGATTTTTTGTCCCTGGGTGCAGGTGCAAGAGGTCTAGCTATGGGAGAGGCTCAAGGGGCTATTGGGCACGATGCTACATCTCCATTCTGGAATGTTGCTGGATTGAGCCAGGTAGAGACGCCCGAAACCATTTGGATGCGCTCAGAGCGGTTTGGGGGGATCTTATCACGAGATTATGTTGCTTTTGCATACCCTGTGCAAAAGGGGCGTGTGTTTGCAATCTCGTGGTTACGACAGGGTGTCAATGGAGTTCAAAACACCCTCAATGCATGGGATCCTGACCGTCAAAGTCCCATTGCAAACGCAGCTGGGGCAATAACGACGTTTAATGTGAGCGATCAGGCCATCTTTTTGTCATACGGTCAGCCACTTGACCGCTCTTGGCTGGGTGCAACGTGGACGACAGGGGCGTCCATCAAGTGGATTAGCCACAAAGTGGGGCCGTTTGCAAGTGCGTGGGGTACAGGTCTGGATGCAGCGGTTCAAGGTACCTCACAACAGTGGAGCATGGGACTTCATGTTCACGATCTGTTTTCTATGTTAAAATTTTGGCGCTACGATGCGGAGGAGCTTGCTCCCTTGGAGACGGTGTATGGAGATGTATTGCCAACCTCTACAAAAGAGTCTGTCCGCCCCTCGGCACGCATCTCGATCGCACGATCCCAAACACTTGGAGAGTTTTCATTGCAAGTGGTGGGGGATGTGGTGGTGCACGCAGAGAATCGACAAGCGTACAGTCTCAATCTTGGTGAGTTGAGTCTGGAACCCCATCTTGGGTTTGAGCTCAGTGCATGGACATGGGCACATTTACGTTGGGGATTGACGGATCTTGTCTTGCCCCAAGAGGGTTCTGCCACTTTAACGCCTGCCGTAGGATTGGGTATAGAAACTACAAGAGTTGTGGTAGACTATGCCTTCACAGACTTTTCTGGATATGCGTCAGATTTAGGCGTGACCCATCGAATCTCTATCAAAGTAGCTATTCCTGAATTACTCAAAAAATGAGTACAGAGGTAATGAGTACAGAGGCACCTATTCTTACAATTTTGGGGCCAACCGCCTCGGGAAAGAGTGCATTAGCCATTCGGATGGCCAAACATTTGGGGGCCGAAATCTTATCGGCAGACTCAAGACAATGTTACGAGGGAATGGTGATTGGCACCTCCGCTGCCACCCCAGAGGAACAGGAGGGTATTCCACACCATTACGTGCAGATTGTCTCTCCTCATGAACCCGAAACCGCGTCAAGTTTTCAGCAAACGGCCGCGACCATTATCGAAGAAACGCAATCTCGCAACATACCACTCATTATCGTAGGGGGAAGCACGCTCTATCTGCAAGCTCTACTTTTTCCACTTGAAGCTGTTCCCCCTTCCAAGGCTCAGAACCTCGAAGTACTACAAGAAGAAGAAAAGAGCATTGGATTGGAGGGTCTCTACCAAAAGCTTCAACGTGTAGACCCGACCTATGCTTCTCAAATGGACGGTCTTAATCGTCAACGAATATTGAGGTCACTTGATGTGTGGATGCAAACTGGAAGGCCTTTTAGCTCATTTCATTCACGACAACAAGGCTTCGAAACCCCCACAAACCCTGTCTTGAGATCACAACCTGTGTTTGGTCTTTTTATGGACAGAGCCATACTCCACGATCGAATTGCGTCACGCGTTGAAGCGATGATACAAAAAGGGCTTCAACAGGAAGTGGACATGCTACTCGCAAGCGGATGCTCCTGGGACTCCAACCCCATGAAAAGTGTCGGTTATCGAGAGTGGAAACCATTTTTTGAGGGCAGCGCTACGTTGCGTGAGACACAAGAAGCCATCAACATTGCGACTCGACAATATGCAAAACGTCAAATGACATGGTTTCGACGATGGCCCTTTATTCAATGGGTTCAAGCAGGTGTTAACCACTAGCCCCATTGCTCAAGAAATCATACCTTTCAGCCACTATCTAACTCATTCTTTGCCATGTTTCAAGCTTCGGTACATGTAACCCTTCGTCCATCGATTTTGGATCCAAAAGGAAAAGCCTCGGAGCAAGCGCTCCACCAGCTGGGCCTCACAACTATCCACGATGTCAGAATTGGGAAACTAATGACGATGAATGTGGATGCCTCCACGGAAGAAGAGGCAAAAAAAAGGGTGGAGGAAGCATGCCAAAAGTTGCTGGCAAACGACGTGATGGAAGATGTTGAGATTGAAATGAAGCGTGTCGCCCATGACACAAGCCAATAAACCCGCGACGACAGAAGAGACACTCGAGCTTGAGGAGGTAGATACGTCTGCATCCGAACCGTGGCGTGTGATTCTTTACAATGACGAGGACCACACCTTTGAGGAGGTGATTGCCCAGCTTATCAAGGCAATTCAGTGTACAAAGGAGAAAGCCTCACGGTTGACACTCGAAGTACACCACCAAGGAAGTGCAGTGGTGTATGAGGGAGAGTTTGACAAAGCGTTGAGGGTAAAATCTATTTTGGAAGAAATTGACCTGATCACAGAAATCAAAGGATAAGTATGAATATTGCCATTCCCATTTTTCCAGGCTCTAACTGTGATCACGATACCGTACATGTGTTTGGGACAGTGCTTGGCGCCAATGTAACCTCCGTTTGGCACAAAGAGACGACGATTGGAACCCCTGATATGGTGGTTGTCCCAGGTGGATTTTCGTACGGTGACTATCTTCGGACGGGGGCAATTGCAAGATTTTCCCCCATTATGGAGTCGATACAAGACTTTGCTAAGAAAGGGGGGCCGGTGATCGGCATTTGTAATGGGTTCCAAATCTTGCTTGAAGCGGGGTTGTTACCTGGGGTGATGCTCCACAACAAAAACCTCCGTTTCATCTGCAAATCTGTACACCTTAGAGTGGAAGAGGGGAATCGATCCCATTTCACACAAGGACTCGATCCTGCAGAAGTCTTCAAAATCCCGGTTTCCCACGGCGAAGGGAACTACCGAATTGATGAGGAGGGACTAAAGCGTCTAGAAGATCATCAACAAATTGTCTTTCGGTACGTGAATGAACTTGGCGATGTAGATCCCGAAGCCAACGTAAACGGATCCACTGCTGCTATTGCTGGCATTTGTAACGTGCAAGGCAATGTACTCGGGTTGATGCCTCACCCAGAGCGTGCTGCAGAGCCACAACTAGGGAATGCCGACGGTCGATATCTACTCGATGCCTTTTTACAGGCTGCCAACGTAACCTTATGACCTCACAAGTCTCTACTCTGAATGTTGAAGGGTTAAAGAAAAGCTATCGCTCACGAGTTGTTGTAAACGACGTAAGCTTATCGCTACAACAAGGGGAAGTACTTGGACTATTAGGTCCTAATGGGGCGGGTAAAACCACCACGTTCCAAATGATTGTTGGGTTGATTCGAGCCGAACGTGGGACAATCAAGCTCGACGATGTGTCCATTGCACACAAGCCGATGTTTAAGAGGGCTCGCCTAGGGCTTGGGTATTTGCCTCAAGAACCTTCTGTCTTTCGTGATCTCACCGTCCGTGAAAATTTACTTGTTGTGATGCAGTTCCAAGGGGTACCCAAGCAAGAAAGAGAGGCCAAATCGGACGCCCTAATCCAAGAATTTGGGCTTGACCATGTGTCTCACAACAAGGGTTCCGAATGCTCAGGTGGTGAGCGAAGACGTACAGAAATTGCGCGAGCCTTGGCCACCGATCCAAAGTTTTTGCTGCTGGATGAGCCCTTTGCTGGGATTGATCCCATCGCAGTTGAGGAGATTCAACACATTATTGCGGACCTAAAAAAACGCAATCTTGGTGTCCTCATCACCGATCACAATGTTCATGAGACTCTGGCGATTACCGATCGCACCTATTTAATGTACTCAGGCAAAGTCTTTAAAGAGGGAACCCCAGAAGAACTAGCTCAAGATGAAGAAGCTCGAAATCTCTATCTTGGTAAACAATTTCATTTGGAGCGATATCAACAAAAAGAGGCGAGGGACATATGAACGAGATCAACGTTGACGAACTAAAGGAAAAGCTTGATGCCAAAGAGGATGTATTTGTGTTGGATGTCAGAGAACAGCACGAATATGAGTTAAGCAATATTGGCGCCGAGCTCATCCCACTGGATCAATTATCTGAACGGGTGGACGAAATCGAGCAACACAAACACAAAGAAGTGATTGTGATGTGTCGTTCCGGGGGACGCAGTGCTAGAGCATGCCAAGTTCTGCAAGGAGAAGGGTTTGAGAACGTCAAAAATCTTGCAGGCGGAATCAATGCTTGGGCCCGTGAGATTGACCCAACGCTTCCTGTTTACTGAAGTTGCATAAAGAGCTCTTCGTTGCTATCCGTATTCTTGATCACTTTGAGCAACTGTAGCATCGCATCTTTCGGCGATTTTTTGAGCAAGTAACGGCGTATTGCGTTGCGCTCATCCATGGAGTCGGTAATGAACTTATCTTCATTACGCGTTCCTGAGGCAAGAATATTAATGGCTGGAAAGATCCGATCATTGGCAACCTCTCTGTCAAGGACGAGCTCCATGTTTCCCGTTCCTTTAAACTCCTCGAAGATCAAATCATCCATGCGTGAATTGGTCTCGATCAGACAAGTCGCGATAATGGTGAGTGAGCCACCCCCTTCAAACGCTCTTGCAGATCCAAAAATACGTTTCGGGACCTCCAAGGCACGAATATCAAGTCCACCCGAAAGCGTGCGACCGCTGCCAGTCTGAGCTGCATTGTATGCACGGCCCATTCGCGTCAATGAATCGATAAGGAGTACGGCATCTTGACCACTTTCTGCTTTCCGCTTGGCATAACCCAACGCCATTTCAGCAATCCGAACATGGCTTTGTGTCGAACGGTCATTGGATGAAGCAAACACCTCAGCGGAGGTTGTACGCAAAAAGTCGGTCACCTCTTCGGGTCGTTCATCAACCAACAGAATAGAGGTATGCACTTCTGGATGGTGCTCAGTGAGGGCACCAGCAATCTGTTTGAGCAAGACTGTCTTTCCCGTTCTCGGGGGTGCAACTATCAGAGCCCGTTGCCCTTTGCCAATGGGTGCAATAAGATCAAGTGCTCGTAACTCAGTCTCCTCTGGATTTGCACCTAGCGTAAGAGACTCCGTGGGCATTTCAGGAATTTGTCGTTCAAATCGAACCACCTTTTGCCATTCAGCTGCAGGTCTTTGGTTAATCCGGTCGATGGAGTGGACTCTGCGATTGCCATGGGCATCTTCCTCAAACTCCCCTTCAAGCACAAGTCCCGACTTTAAATCCTGCTTACGAACGTGATCGGGTTTAATGAAAGGATCCGTGGGGTGATAGGTAAATTCGTGGTCAATTTTGCGGATAAACCCATAACCTTTGTCATTGACTTCGAGCACACCCCCGTAAGTACCGGCAACAAACACATCGGGGCCATCCTGAAACTTCGGCACAAACCCACTGCGCTTCTTCTGGTTGTTACGCTTCCTTCCTTTTTGGTTGTTTCGTCCCCTCTTGGGGTTGTATTTACCCCTTTTATTGCGGGATTTTGCCATACCGTTAGTATCCGTGTTTCTTAAAACAATCCATCCCTATCCTTAAAAGCGAAACCCCAAACCTACCCGTCGATTGGACTCTTATCGAATCGTTGTTGACTCGCTAATCCAATCGTAGCAAGCATTGACGGATCCGTCAATTGTGAAAGATTCCCCAGTTGTCCAAGAATTGAAAAACTTGTCTTCGGTTGTCGGCATCACTGCTTTGTACTGCTCGATGGACCGATCTATGGAGGAGGAATTAGATGATGTTAGTCGTTTTGCTTTTTCGAAGTAATCTAAGACAAGCCAATATACGGTTTTATCTTCGCGATCAATCGTTCTGCCTTGCGTGCACTGCGAAACAGCTGCAGCATAAATTTGGGCGATTTGCTCTGCAGGCTTGTGCCATTGCTCATCAAGTTGTTGAGCTTGTCTTGCATAACGGCGTGCCTGTTGAAGGTTGTCTGTACTTTGAAAGTTTTCAGACACTTCCAGAGCAATCTCTTTTTTCTTATCCATATCCTCGGTCAAATCATACGCTTCTAAGTAAAACGTGTTTGACCCTGAATAATCAGCGTCCCCTTGTTTGACTTCCGCAAGCCTCAAGGTGTTATCATAGGAGGCGTCTTGATCATAAAGTTGTGTAAAAAGCTCAATAGCTTTGGCTCGCTCACCCGTTTCATCATACAGTGCAGCCAACTCACTCATGATAGCGGCATCGCCAGGTGATTTCTCTAGTTGCCCTGCTAGAAACTCAAGGCGTTCTTCTGGGCTATCAAATAGGTCATTACGAGCTGAATCTATGACATTTTGAAGCGCAGGTGAGGCAATAGGCTCGACTAGGTCAATCATCGCTAATGCTTCATCTTTTTGATTGGAGTTGGCATAATTTTCAAGCAAGATTCTCACATAATAGCCATCACTGATTTCGGTAAGACGCTGATAATCTAGATCAAAAGCGACTTGATATGCCTCATAGGTTCGATCGAGGGCATTACGGATATTGTTATAATTTTCTTGAAAGAATTGACCTTCAAAGACCTTCCATTCAAATTGATCGACCTCTTCTTCAGAAAATACTTCGTAAGCTTCATCAAATAGGTCAACAGCCTTTTCGTAGTACTCAGCACGAACGGTAGGATCACTCTCTTGCTCTGCGCGTCCTGCATATACTTGAATCATTCGACGGTACTGTTTGTCGAGTTCGAATTGTGGGTTTCCTTCTAGCTCACGAGGCTGAGAGACAAGCATCCACTCACCGTACATTTCCGCCATCTGATAGTCTTTGATGCGGAAATTCTCGTAGAATAATGAGTACGCTTGCAACGGCTCCATGCCGTAGGGTGGTGTGCCGAGATCTTCATCTTGTGCCATAGCAGGCACACTGAGACCGATAAAAAGGGCGGAAAACAAGCCCCATGTCAAGAATCGATGAGAGTTAGGTCGAATCATGAGTATAAAATTAAGAATGTCACTTACTGTTTAAACTACTATCTGTTTGTACATTTCTGTTTGTACACTACATTTGTATAGGAACTTACTGAAATTTTGGTCTTACAAACATGATTTCTGCCAAATTTAATGAAACCCCAACGCCCCAAATGGTTTCAACTGGCAGATTATCGAGCTCTGTACCCCTGGAACCGACCGTAAAGGTAAAATCAACACTAGATGTTGATCGTCTTCCTGGGAGGCCAAGCCCTAACACAAGCTTGTTTGTAACGATATCGTTTCCAGAGATGGTGAGGTGTCCCGTATCGTGAGAGAAACCAAGAGCATACTTCATATTATGAAAGAAGCCGTTTTTGGTAACGCGTCGGAAAGGGTGGTACTGAACACCTACTCCTACCTTTGTTCGGTTTGAGTACATCGCCTCTTCATCGGTGTCGAGCTCAAATCGTGCCTCTTCCCACTGTTGTTGCATCCATTCAGCCGTAATCATTGTGGCACGATTCCATGTCATCGTCCCCCCTACGGCCAGCTCAGGAGCCGTTTTGATTAGACCAAACTGGTTACGTTGATCAATATCGAGATTCACCAGTTGTGTTTGCCCACCAATGGATTTGAACCCTTCTTTGCTCCGTTCAAGCTCCATTTCAATGCTTGGTTGAAACGTTGCCCCAAGCTCAACATCGTAGGCGCGATCTTCCTTGGGTTGCGTGCGGTAAAACAGACCAAACCTAGCCCCTAGGTCTGATCCTCTGAACGATTCTGAGAAGGCGACAGGTGTGTATCTTAAGGAGGAGAAATAGATAAACGTCTCATTATCCAGCGACGTAACATAGGATCCAATCGCTGCACCAACAGATAGACCACGTGTGATTCGGTATCCTAATCCAACTTCAAATCGACTCATTCCACCGGCACCCTGCTCATCAATACCGAATGTGATGTTGTCGGGCCCTGCTGTGAATGTCCCTTCTTGATAGAGTCGGAAATTGGATCGGGTCATTGGGCTTAACGACACCGATAGCCCTAACCTTCCTTTGATTAAGGGTGCTACAAAATGAAATTGATCTAGGCTGAATAGGGAATTCTCAGCTGATCCAAAGGAGTCTTCCGCATGATGGTTTGTCAGACCAAACTGAAAACTCCCAACAGAATAGCGGTACAATGCCCAAACCCCTGGGTTGGATAAATTAGACGTCGTAGGATCATACATTCCTATCCCAGACAATCCCGTGGTGACCGTGGTTGCCCCAATCACGTCAACAGGCATGCCAAAACCTGGATATGAATAGATGGAGCCACTTTTAGCGACGGGTGTGTCATCATTTTGAGCCCAAGTGGTGCTTGGGTTACCCAATAATGCCATCAAACCCAACCCCATGAAACCTACGATCATGGAAAGCCGATTCGTCCTGTGGTGCAAACTATCTTTCGTCATCTTATTCAATCGCTGTAACAATGATGTGAGGTCGTTTGGATTCATCGGAAGACTCTGGGCCGTGCAACACTGTTTGTTGCAACAATCCGTTGTTGGACTCAACAGTCAGGTAATAGTTGTGGGTCTGCAGCGTATCAAACAGAAATAGATTTGCCGTACTCGTTAAGTTAAACCTGAACCCGTTAATGGCTGTGTCTCTAGAGGCCGTAAAGACAGGTGAACCCGCAAAGACCTCTTCGCCTACATCCCCCTCATCGACAATGTGAATATTTGCTTGAGTGACGGCCGGGCGAACATGACTGCCTGGCAAGGACTGTTCTAGGAGTTGAGTATCCTCATAAAAAATCATCTCTACACGTGCCAAATTCTGTGAAACCAAACTTTCACGAGTAAATTCGTAATCAACCTTTTGGAAAGACTCAAAGGTATTCATGGCCTTGTAGCTTGTTTGAGGCTGTATTGCAGAAGGGTCACGTTGCACGGCAGCGCCCCAATCGGCCATCCGTTGGTATTGAAATGTTCCTGTTGTGTCTTCAGAGAAGAGCCGAGTGGTTTCACTTTCAACGACTCCCGAGGCATCCGTCCCTAGATCTAAAAACACCATTTTTTCGGATCTTGAGACGTCTGGTACAATAGCTAAGCCAGGCATGTCAAAAACGTATGTTGAATCTGTGGCACCGGTTGTATCAGAGATGAACCCATTATACTGGAAAATCCAATCCTCTGGCATGGGGATCACTGCGGTGTCAGCCTCTGCTATGGAAAATGAGCCAATCTTTTTGTTTCGATCGAAGCTGATGTCATCGCCATAACGGAGTTGTCTCCCTCGCCAAGGCTCCGCCACCTCATAGACATCAAAGAAAGCTGTCGAGAGAGTATCCCCATATTCTGTTCCGTTAAAGACTAATTTTAGACCCACCTGCTCTGTGGAATCGATGCGATTCAAATTAACGGAGTTCAAATCGGGTCGAATTAACCCAATGCTTGTCACCTCACCAAATAAGGGATCGGTGTAATGCCCCATGGGGACCACATCCAACCGCCCTGAGTAGCTCACCGACGACGTTGGGGTCATCTCCTTGACAGGAAATTCATTGGTGACAAGATTACCCTCATCATCGATAAAGGCACCTCCAACGACTCCTGGCTCTTCACACCCTGCAAAGAGAAGGAGAATCAAGCCGATAGAGCTCATTCCTTTGAATAGGGATTGTCGACGAATATGTTTAAATGGCATCATGAAAGAGTAACGGATGCTAGGTCTGCTGGATTGCATAGGCGGTTAAAAACTCCTTAATCGACATCGGGTCTTAGTTGTCGGTAGAAGTCTGAGAAGGATGCACTGACATCCTCAGGGGACCCTTGGATTTTCACGGGTGTATGGTTGTACTTTTTGAAATAAGGATCAAACTCATCCTTGAGCTCATTCCCGGTAACGACGACATCACTATGACGAAGTCCTGCATCTAAGACATCCAATTTTCCATCATTGACATAAGAAGAGATGTCAACATCTTCTGGAAGGCCTGCTTTTTCTAGGATGCTTGCCCCTTCGAGGAACCCCTCATTCACGGGATGATGCAAATTGTAGACAATCTTGGTGTCTTGGAATAAGGGATGGTCTTTGTAGAGTGTCCGGACTAGCAATGGAACCAATCCTGCGGGCCAGTCATGACAATGGATTATATCGGGTTTCCAACCCCAACGAATGACGGTTTCAATGATTCCTTTGTTGTAGAACAAAAGCCTTTCATCATGATCCTCATAAAACTCATCGGTTTTGGGATCTTTGAAAAGGGCCTTGCGCTTGTAGTACGTGTCGTTATCAAGAAAATAGACCTGAAGCTTTGCATTTGGTATGCTTGCCACCTTGATTTTCATACTCTCGCTCTTGCCTGCAAGATCCACCTCAATCCCTGCTAGACGGATGACTTCATGGAGTCGATTGCGACGATCCACAATTGAACCATACTTTGGCAATGTGATGCGAATCTGGAAGCCTCGATCCTGTAACGAGGCCGGCAAAAATCGGAGTAAGTCCGCTGTATTACTCATGCGAGCAAAAGGGGCGATTTCAGCAGCAGCGTAGAGGATATTCATAGGTTCAATGCTCGGAGCGAAGTCCCCTTAAGCCTTTCGATGGCTTTTTTCGGGCTTGGATCGACTCATTAAGGGTTCATTATCGACATTGAAGAAGTCAAAAAGGGTATCGCTTCGTAGACCCAAACGGAGCGTCTCCACGGAAATCACGTCGGCTGGAGCGATATTTCCGAGGTTCACATTGCTCCCAAATTTTCGGATGAACCAAACTTGTTGCTCTTTTTGAGGGGCCTCAAATATCAAATTCTTCTGTGGAATTTGGTCTGTGATTTCATCAATAAGCCCCGACCGAACCTCTCCATTAGGCCTAAAAACGCCAACAGTGCCACTTTCTCTGGCTTCACAAATAATTTTTGTGGCTCCAGCCTCCAATTCGCGATTAATCATCCTTACCCATTTGTATGGAGGGATGATTTCGTTGGGGTTTTTGGATCCTATCTCAGAAAGGACGTTAAATTCTTGGCTAAGCTCTTTGATAATATCACACTTGCGCTGATCTGAGAGCCAAATGGTCCCATTAGAGACCTCCACGGTGCAAATATTATGGGACTTTAGAAGATCTATGTAGTCATCTAATTGGTTACGTAGCACATAAGCCTCGAACAACGTGCCACCGAGATATACCGGAATGTCGTGGCCTCGGTACACGGCGATTTTCTCCTCAACATGTTGCGTAACGAGGCTTGTGCCCCATCCAAGCTTGACAACGTCCGTGTAGGGGGCTGCAACTTGGCAGTGATCTTCGGCTTGACGAACGCTATATCCTTTGTCTAGCACCATCGTAACGCCAGCGCTACGTGGCTTTTCAGCACGATTCGGTAGATTTGAGAGCATCGGACTCAATTTTTTTGGCTATTCCGCCTAAACTATTAAGTTACAAAATTGATCAACGATTGTAAACCTTCTCAATTCCTTGGGGTTTCCAAAGCTTACAGACTTGTTGAAGGATTTGACGCCGAAGCCACTGGCTTCCCTTTCTCGCGGCCTCGGTAGCTCAACGAAACCAACTCTTTGATACGATCTCGATCGAGTTGCTCCAACATTGGGTGTGTGTAGCGCCATTGCCAATTGGAGCCAACGGTGCCGGGTAGGTTCATTCTGTGATCGCCTGGTAACGAGTAATAATCCTGTAAGGGGATAATGGCTTGGTCTGCTGTGGACAACATGGCCAATCGAATCAGCTCCCACGCTACATCATCTCCAGAGCTTCGCGTGTAGACTCGCATTCGGTGCTTTTCTTCTTCCGAGGCTTTGTCATACCACCCTTTTGAGGTGTCATTATCATGCGTACCGGTATACACGACAGCGTTTTGAGGATAATTATGGGGTAAAAAGCTATTGGAAGTATCGCTATCAAACGCAAACTGGAGAACCTTCATCCCAGGAAAATCAAAATCGTCCCTCAACTGCTCCACAGTGGGCGTTGTGAGTCCCAAATCCTCCGCAATAATGGGCAATTCTCCCAACGATTCCCGAATGGTGTTGAACAAGTCGTGACGAGGCCCTTGTACCCAACGACCCTGGATAGCTGTTGGTTCATCGGCAGGGATCTCCCAATACTCATCAAAACCACGAAAATGGTCGACACGAATTGCGTCAAAAAGGTGGAACATTTGTGCAAAACGCTGAACCCACCATGTGTAGCCATCTTTGGCCATGACTGACCACCGATAATGGGGATTGCCCCAACGTTGCCCTGTTTCACTAAAATAATCGGGCGGCACTCCTGCTACATGGGTAGGATGTCCATCCTTGTCCAGTGCAAATTGTTTGCGATGGACCCACACATCGGCACTATTATGGTCAACAAAAATGGGAATATCGCCCACGATTCGTATCCCTTTGTCGTTTGCACGTTGTTTGAGTGCACCCCATTGCATGGAAAAGACCCATTGGAGCCACATTTGGTATTCAATCTCCTCAGCATAATGGCTTTGGGCCTTCTCTAAGGCAGTTTTTGTGCGTTTGCGCAATCCAGCATCCCAGGTTGTCCAAGGGGAAAAATTCGCTTCTTGAGCCAGTGTTATGAACAGCGCATAGTCAGGGAGCCAGTGCTCATTGCGAAGAACAAAAGCGTCCATTTGGCGTTGATGAGTCTCTTTAGCGTCCCCCTTTTGAGACTTGAATCGATCAAAAGCTAACCGAAAAAGGGGTTCACGAAGCCGCCGGCTCGCCTTATAATCAGCCTGCCAACGACTTTCAACAGTCTCAGCATAGATCTCGTCGAGAGTCAGCCATCCTTGGTCCTTTAAACGCTCCGGGCTGATAAGAAGAGTGTTGCCGGCAAAGGCCGAATAACTAGCATATGGAGAGTCACCGTACCCAATAGGGGTCAACGGCAATACCTGCCAAATACTTTGATTTGTTTGTTCTAGTAGCTCAAGAAAGGAGTCTGCACCCGGTCCAAAATCGCCTGTTCCGAACGGCGAGGGAAAACTAGTGGGGTGGACAAGAATGCCGCAGGATCGAGGGAAACGCATTTGTGCTGCTTCGTTAAACGTTGGAGGGTTTTAGGATCATCATCGCCAAGGGTGGTAGCGTTAACGAGAGGCTCGTTGGCTGACCCTGCCAAGGCGTGGGTGAGGCATGAGGCGCTGTTCCACCCACATTTGAGCCACCATAATAGGTGGAATCGCTATTAAAAAGCACCTCATAGGGCCCTTCTTTTGGGGCCCCAAGGGTATAATTCTTTACCACAGAAGGGGTAAAATTGCAGACACAAAGCAGCGTGTCATTGGGGTCATGCGTCTTTCTCAAAAAAGATAATAGGCTGCGCTCATGATCATTGAAATCTACCCATTCAAAGCCCTCCCAGTGGTGATCCATGTTATGCAATGCAGGCTCTTTTTGCAGGAGGTGATTTAAATCCTTGACCATTCTTTGGATGCCTTGATGACGGTCCCACTGTGTAAGGTGCCAATCTAAGGAATGAGCCTCGGTCCACTCATTCCACTGGCCAAATTCTTGCCCCATAAAAAGGAGCTTCTTTCCAGGGTGACCAAATTGATAGGCTAGTAGGAGGCGAAGATTGGCCAGTTGCTGCCAATCATCTCCCGGCATTTTGGCTGCCAGCGAGCCCTTGCCGTGTACCACTTCATCATGAGAAAAAGGGAGGACAAATTGCTCAGAAAAGGCATAGATCAACGAAAAGGTTAGATCTTGATGGTGAAACTTCCTGTACACAGGATCCCGCTCTATGTAGGTAAGCGTGTCATTCATCCACCCCATATTCCACTTAAAATCGAACCCTAAACCCCCATAATGGACGGGTCGTGTCACACCCTGCCACGACGTAGACTCCTCGGCAAAGGTGCAAATCCCTGGACTTTGCTCATGTAGGACCGTGTTGAACCGCTGAAGAAAGTGAATAGCCTCTAAATTTTCTCGTCCCCCGTGTTTGTTTGGAATCCATTGTCCTTCCTCTCGAGAATAATCAAGATAGAGCATCGAAGCGACGGCATCTACCCGCAGTCCATCTATGTGAAACTCTTGAATCCAATAGTTAGCACTTGAAAGGAGAAAATTAAGCACCTCTGCTCGGCCATAATTGAAGATAGCTGTCCCCCAATCCTTGTGCTCTCCCAGGCGTGGGTCTTCATGCTCGTAGAGTGCTGTTCCATCAAAGCGACGCAAGCCATGGTCATCTTTCGTAAAATGTGCTGGCACCCAATCCAAAATCACACCAATGCCAGCGTTGTGACACTCATTGATCAGGTACTTTAAGTCATCTGGGGAGCCGTATCGGCTGGTTGGGGCAAAAAATCCTGTGACTTGGTACCCCCACGAAGGGTCGTAAGGATACTCTGTGAGTGGCATGAGCTCAACATGTGTAAAACCAAGGTCCTTCACATATGGAATAAGGTCTTTGGCAATTTCTTGATAACTCAATAGGCGCTCTGGGTTGGAAGGATCTCGTTTCCAGGATCCAACATGTACCTCATAGATGGACATGGGAGCGTTACGATGGGAGGTATGACGCCGTTGGTTCAACCACTGGTGATCACTCCAATTAAAGCCATTTTTCCATACAACGGAGGCGGTATGAGGTCTAAGCTGCGCAAACTGACCATATGGATCGGCTTTCAAAAAAGGGGCCTCAAAAGGGGTCGTTTGTAGTTCATATTTGTACGACTCACCGGGTGCAATGCCGGGCAGAAAAATTTCCCACACCCCAATCGAGTGGAGCAACCGCATCCCATGTCGACGACCGTCCCACTGATTGAAGTCACCAACCACACTTACGCGATATGCATTGGGAGCCCAAACCACAAAGTGAGTCCCTTCAATGTCTCCGACTGTTTTTGGGTGCGCGCCCATGAACTTCCAAGCCTGTGTATGAGTCCCTTCAGCCCACAAATGGATGTCAACATCTTCAATAAGTGACCCAAAACGGTAGGGATCTTCCACCTGCACAGGTCTCTTTTTTCCCGCGTAGAGAATATCGAGCGAGTACTCAAATCGTTGTTTTCTTGTGGGAAATATGGCTTCAAATAACCCTTCAGGAGTAATTTGTGTTGCTTCTACACCTTTTCCACGCGAAGGGACGACTGTGACTTTTTTGGCATGTGGTTGAAAGGTCCTCACAACATACCCTTTGCCAGAGCGTCTTGGATGGACGCCAAATAGGCCAAAAGGATCCGAGAGCGATCCATTGGAAATCGAGTCGAGTTCCTCGATGTTTAAATCAGTAGATTTCATGAAAGCCCTACACGTCGAATGTGCCTTCCATAGATGTTAATGGAATGTTAAAGGTATGAATTTTTTAATCCTACGAAGCTTCATCCATGATTAATGTGCGGTCTAGATGGTTTCTTGCCTATAAACTTTTTGCCGTACGTTGGCCGCGAGACGTTCGTTCTACGTTGTCCTTCCTCTCGATTCTAGGCATTGCCCTGGGGACGTCTCTACTGATTGCGATCCTTTCGGTGTTTAATGGGTTCTACGCAGAAGTCCAGTCGATGCTATTATCAGAAGATCCCCACGTTAGAATTACGGCCATTGGGAAACCCCATGTGGTTCCAGAATCAGCTCAGGTAGAATGGCTTCAGCAACAGCTTAATGTGGATCATATAAGCCTTCGAATTGAAGGCAAAGCCATTCTGATGGGTCAGGAAGGATCCAGAGGGGAGGCGAAGCTCCTTACAGTTATGGCAGAATCACAGATCTACGAAGGACGATCATCAGCAAGGTCAATCGATGGCCAGGAAGGTGCAGAAGACGAGGGCCATGACTCGCTTGACACGCCGAATACATATGACTTATCGGAGCGAGTCTTGTATGGTGACTCAGATTTATCCGTGAAAGATGGACGGCCAGGAGTTTTGATTTCATTAAACCAGGCCAACCAACAAGGTTGGTCCATTGACGACCCGATTGGCCTGCTCTCCGCCCCCCGCCTTCAACAAGCCCTCACATCCGTCCGCCCCACTCGCCCCCTCATTGCCAACATCCGTGGCTTCACCGCATCTCACCCCATTACAGGCGAACCTACGGCTACGCTAGACATGGGCCTCGCGCGTCGTCTATTACGGGTGCCCGTCGGGGGTACCTCGCTCGATATAAGACTTCAAGATTTTAATGACGCGGGAGACTTTTTGATCCGAATGGATGCATCCGGGGTCTGGCCATCCGATCAATGGCGACTTCAAACGTGGTATGATCAACAAAAATCGCTTTACGACGTGATGCAGCTCGAAAAACGTGGAGCCACGTTGATTCTTTTTATGATCGTGCTGGTTGCATTGCTCAATATTGTGGGCTCTCTCACCATGATGGTCATCCAAAAACGGAAAGAAATTGCCATTCTTCGAACGATGGGTCTTTCAAAACGAGAGCTGCGATCCTTATTCTGGCTTCATGGTGTTTGGCTTGGACTTGTGGGCGCTGGTTTTGGGACACTGCTTGGCATGGGATTGGTGTGGCTACAGGGTGAATTTGGTTTGCTGCGATTATCGACAGACTTTTTGCTAGATGCTTATCCTGTACAACTGCAAGGTGGAGACGTGTTGACGGTGCTTTTGGGTACAACGTTATGTTGCGTCGCGGCGACGATTTTGCCCAGCCGTCGTGCCATGAACCAAGAACCTATTCAGGCGCTTCATTCATTGTAGGTGTCGGGTAGATCGTTTTCATATAAGACAATATCACCTGGCTTTTGGTTGCCCGAGAGCCACTCCTGCGCCTCAGCTGTGGATCGAAACGTATGAATGCGAGTTTCTAACGAAGGGTCAGTTGCCATAATCCCAGCTCGAATGGAGGCGGTTTGTTTGGGCCCAATTAACAGATATCCATCCAATGCAGCATCACCTAATTGCTCACCAAAGGTGTGCTGTAGAGTCTCTTGCTCAGCACCCATTTCTATAAATCCAGGGGTAACGATCCATTTCTGATTCCCCTCCATACGGACTAATACATCTAGAGCATGTTTTGCACCCACAGGGTTTGAATTGAACGCATCATCAAGCACAAGATGATCGCCCATGGGTCGTCGTTGGAGACGGTGTTCAATTTCTGGGATGGTTAAGGCAGCCGAGGCGATGGTTTCGAGTCGAAGCCCGAGGTGCAATGCAGCCGATGCGGCTAAAGTAAAGTTCAAGACGGCATGCTCGCCGAGGATGGGCAACGAGATTTCGGTGGACTGTTTCTCCAACGCTTGTGTTTCCAACGATTGTGCCTCAAACGATAGACCAGATGTTTCATAGATCGACTCGCGAGAAGGGGTGTAGTGGAGCTTAAACGTGCTCCCTTCAGGGGTAAACGTCGGTTTAGACGCTTGGACATGGACATGACTGGCATCGCGGGCAACATCCTCCGCACCTTCATCGTGCTGGCCGCCAACCCAGCCTGCCATCCATACCGTTTTTTGGGACGGCCCCCACTCGGCCATGGCAGCGACCCGAGGGTTCATATGATTCAATACCAGAGCCCCGTCTCGTTTTAGCCGTTTTGCAAGGGTTCCTTTTTCCTCCTGCACCCCATCCAACGACCCGAGTGTATCGAGGTGAGCAGCCCCTACTTCTGTGATGATGGAGAGATCGGGTTGTGCCAAATCACACAACTCAGCGATATCGCCTGGATATCGTGTGCCCATCTCGAGCAACAAGATTTGGTGATGAGCTTGAAGATCCTGATTTATCACTTTGCACAACCCCATGGGCGTATTGTAGCTTCCGGGGGTGAAACAGACGGAAAATCGTTGCTCAAGAAGTTTGGCCAACATGTACTTTGTGCTCGTTTTTCCAAAGCTTCCTGTGATCGCGATAATGGTGAGTCCAGGGTGATCTGCAAGTTTCTTTTTGGCCGCTTTTTTATAGCCTCGCTGGACAGATTGCTCGATGGGACGATTGATAAAGAGGGCGAGTAACAACCAAAGTGGAAGTGCCATATCAACCACAAGCATCCACATATACCAAGGAATGGGGTTCGAAAGCCAGGTTTCCAGACCATTAAAGGCACTTCCTGTAACCCACCCCCAGCCTGTTTGCCACAACAAGGGTGAAAGAGTCACAAAAGCTCCTGCAAAAAGCACCGCCAAAGAGATCGCAAAAAGGGTGGTCGTGAGTCTCTTGACTCGAGGAGTCCACACCAATGGTTTTTTGACAGGTACCTTAAGGCCACCTCCAAGGGTGAGTGTCCAAAGAAGTGTAAGACCAGAAGCTACCACCCCTAGAGCTGTCTCAGAAAGCCTCTCAACACCCCAGAATGAAAAAGCGCCAAGCGTGATCAGAAGGACTGGAAACTTCCACGGTAACCAAACGGTAAGGGGTTGCCCGCTTAGCCATTGCGTAAACTCAGAGGTTTTATACCCTGTAAGTTGAGCACGATGGAGAAAGAGGCGCGCTCGTCGAAGCATCACCCAGCCCAAAACCATCGTCGTTAGCGGTAGGAGAGCTATTGTAAATTGTACATAGATAGGATCTTGCACAGCGGGTCTGATTCAGAGTTGGGCGGATTCCAGCGGAAAATGTACCATTCTTATGGTATATTTCTACTTTATCCAATCAATCGCGTTGCATGAAGTTAATCATTCCCATGGCGGGACGCGGAACCCGTGTCCGACCCCATTCCCACACTACGCCTAAACCCCTGCTTCCTGTCGCTGGGACCATGATTGTGGAGCGTATTGTCGAGACCTTTGGCAGAACACTGGATCGGTCGATTGACGAAATAGTCTACATCCTGGGTCCAGATTTTGGACAACCTATTCGCGATACGCTCACCGAGATGAGCCATCGGCAACATGCTAAAGCAACCTTCAAAGTGCAGGATGTCGCCTTGGGGACCGCACATGCTGTACTTTGCGCGGAGGAAACGTTAGAGGGAGAAGTCATTATTGTGTTTGCTGACACTCTCTTTGACACGGCAACCAAGGTAACGCTAGACGATGCAGACAGTGTCATATGGCTCAAGGAGGTGGAGGATCCCTCGAGATTTGGCGTTGCTGTGCACGAGGGTGATACCATTACCGATTTTGTGGAAAAGCCTTCCGAGCCGATTTCGAATCAAGCGATCATTGGAGTCTATTATTTTAAAGAGGCGACTCAATTACGCAAAGAGATTGAGTATTTAATGGAGCATAACATCACAGGCCATGGCGATGAGTACCAGCTTACCGATGCTTTGGATCGCATGCTCAAGCAAGGATTGGTGTTTAAAAAGGCCACGGTGGATGAGTGGCTTGATTGTGGCACATTACCCGCTTGGCTAGATACCAGTAGCGTCATTCTGGCAAAGGAGCATACAGAAGAGTATGCAGAGCAGCATGAAGCGCATGATGAAAAAACTCAAGATGCTTCAAATTATCCTGGATCCACCCTTCTTCCTCCTGTATATATTGGCGAAGGGGTAACAATCGAGAACTCAACGGTGGGCCCAAATGTGAGTCTGGAGGCAGGGGCAACAGTCCGGGGAAGCACACTTCGTGATTCTATTATCCAACAAAAAGCAACATTAGAGCAGGCATCGTTGGCCCACTCGTCTATTGGACAACATGCCCATGTTCAACATTTCGAGGGTGAGCTTCACGTTGGTGATCACTCCAAGATCGAAGGAAATTCAGACCTAGAGGCATAATGTCCATCATCGATGCTTGTTGGCGCGATCTCCCAGCCAAGCATCATTCCCTGTTCGAAATCGTTCGGGGGGCTGGGAAAGCATTGAATCAACCCGTTTTTGTGGTGGGCGGATACGTGCGTGATGCTCTCATGCCAGGTCGTCAATCTCCACTTACTGAGGATATTGACTTTGTAACCCTTGGCCCCGGTGACAAACTTGCCCAAGAGGTGGCGAAGCGCTTAGATCTACCGTCGTCTTCGTTATCCATTTTTAAAAATTTTGGCACCGCGCATTTGCACACCGAGGGGATGGACTTAGAGTTTGTGGGGGCCCGAAAAGAAAGCTATCAACGCCATAGCCGTAAGCCAGTTGTGGAGACGGGCACATTAGAGGAAGATCAAGAGCGACGTGATTTAACGATTAATGCGATGTCGTTTTCTCTAAACGAAGAGGACTATGGGGCACTCAGAGATCCATTTGATGGGCTTGAAGACCTTCAAAACGGAATCATTCGCACCCCAATTGACCCTCAAAAAACATTTGATGATGATCCACTCCGAATGATGCGGGCGATAAGATTTGCCGTGAGATTTGGCTTTGAAATCGAAGAGTCAACCTACCAAGGGATTGTCGATCGGCACGAGCGATTGGGGATTATATCGGCAGAGCGCATTGCCGAAGAGCTCAATAAGATGATTTTGTCCGACAAACCCTCCTATGCGTTTGCATTGCTATTTGAAACAGGGCTTCTGAATATCTTTTTCCCAGAAATGGTGGCATTGCAAGGAGTCAAAGAGGTGAATGGAATCCGCCATAAGGATAATTTCTGGCACACATTGGAAGTTTTGGATAATGTAGCAGAGCTATCGGAAGACCTTTGGTTACGATGGGCTGCGATTATGCACGATATCGCAAAACCACCGACACAACGATTTGTGCAAGGGGTGGGGTGGACATTTCATGGGCATGAGGCACTGGGGGCTAAATGGGTTCCAAAGCTGTTTCGACGCCTCTCGTTGCCCCTAGATCAAAGGATGAAATCGGTGCAAACGCTCGTTCGACTCCATTTGAGACCTATTGCTCTGGCTGATGAGGGGGTGACTGATAGCGCCGTTCGGCGGCTGATTTTTGAAGCGGGGGACGATCTTGAGGACTTAATGTTGCTCTGTCGCGCTGATGTAACATCTAAGAATGACGCCAAGGTGAAGCAATATTTGGCCAATTTTGATCAAGTTGACAAAAAGATCGTTGAAGTTGAGCAAAAAGATCGTGTTCGCAATTGGAAAAATCCTGTCACAGGGGAGATGATTATGGAAGCCTGCGGCGTGCCTGCTGGACCGGTGGTGGGGCAACTCAAAGAGGCGGTGAAAGAAGCCATAATGGATGGCGTCATTGAAAACGATCCTGAACAAGCCAAAGCCTTCATGATGGAAGAGGCAAAACGTCGTGGGGTATGCTAATGAGTGAGGTGGGTGTATGGCGCAAGAGATCGTATGCTAAAATTAATCTTGGGCTTCATGTTTTGGAGCGATTAGACAATGGCTACCATCGAATTGAAACAGGGATGGTCTATATTGATTGGTGGGATCAGCTCAACATTCGCCAAGCAGCAGATTTTGAATTTCATGTATCTGACGCTTCCATCCCTACAGATGACCAGAATCTCGTTGTGAAAGCGTATCGAGCGTTTGAAGAGCACGTCGGGCTTGCGGATGGGCATCATTATGCCATCGATTTGATGAAACAAGTTCCAACAGGGGCGGGTCTTGGGGGTGGAAGTGCCAACGCAGCAGCGGTTCTTCTTGCACTAAATGAGCTTGAGCAAACGGGTTACACCCCCGATGATTTGATTGAATTAAGTGAGCCACTAGGCTCTGATATTGCGTTTTTTCTCGGAGGAGAACCCGCCATCTCCTCGGGACAAGGTCACCAACTTGAGGCGTTGCCTATACAGCCTGATGCGTGGATTGTTGTGGTGAACCCAGGATTTGAAAGCTCAACCGCAGAAGCCTACGCTCAATGTGAGCCAAATCCAGAACCGGTGCTACCTCTCAAGACGCTGTTAACGGAGGAGCCCCTCGAAGAATGGAGTCTCCTCCTAGAAAATGACCTTGAGCCGGCTGTAATCGCGCGCCACGATATGATTGGCCTCCTAAAGGACCAACTCTATGAATTTGGAGCCATCTTTGCATCGATGTCTGGAAGCGGAAGCAGTGTCTTTGGCCTATTCGAACAAGAGTTTGTCGCTTTTCATGCCTCCGATTCTTTGACTAAATTAGGGTACAAAACGAACGTGACGGCTCCGAACTTTGAGCCAGACATGTCATTAAAGGCTGGGTGATTTTTGGCATTATGATTTTGGCAGATGCACCTACCCTAAAACAATCTCTTTCTGCAACAAAGGTACCGTTCAGCCCGAAGCTGACGTCGCCTTAAACGTTCAATGCTATGGCTAAAAAAGCCTCTCTATCTTCAGATCACATTCGTCGCGGTATGGACAAGGATGCCATTCGCGAAGACATCAAGCAACATCTACGCTTCACACTTGCCAAGGACGAGTATTCTCATCAAGACTGGGACGATTATCGAAGTGTCGTTTGGGCTCTTTTGGATCGTCTTCATAGTCGTTGGCTCGACACGCAAAAAGCCTATTATGATGATAATGTAAAGCGTGTTTACTATTTATCGATGGAGTATCTCATTGGGCGCCTTCTCGATAATATGTTGGTCAATTTAGGGCTGCGTGAGACGGTTGCTGAAGCACTCGAAGAGCTAGGGCTTGATTACGAAAATATTCGTGATGCAGAATGGGATGCTGGCTTGGGTAATGGAGGGCTTGGCCGCCTTGCAGCTTGCTTCTTGGACTCTATGGCCACGCTTGGAATCCCTGCTGTTGGGTATGGAATCCGATATGATTACGGCATTTTTTATCAATCGATTCAAGATGGATATCAGGTAGAGAAGCCGGATCTATGGCTACGTTATGGCAACCCGTGGGATATTGTGAGACCTGAGCTTCAAGTCCCTGTCCATTTCTATGGTCACGCTGAGATGTACAGAGACGAAGAGGAGCGTCTTCGCTTCCGGTGGAATGGAGCCAACGAAGTCCTTGCATTGGCCTATGATACGCCAATTCCAGGCTATCAAAATAATATCGTGAACCACCTCCGCTTGTGGAAAGCGACCTCCTCCACAAGTATTGACCTGAAGAGCTTCAATCAAGGGGAGTACATTAATGCGGTTCGTGACACGCAACTCAATGAGAATATCTCGCGCGTTCTCTATCCGAACGATAAAGTATTTGTCGGTCAAGAGCTTCGACTCAAACAAGAGTATTTCCTGGTGGCGAGCTCTTTACACGACATTCTTCGTCGTTTTCGTAAGCAATCCAAAGATTGGCGCAAACTTCCGAAATACGTGGCCATCCAGTGTAATGACACACACCCAAATCTTGCCATCCCTGAACTGATGCGCATTCTCATGGATGAGGAAGGGCTGGACTGGGACCTTGCTTGGGACATTACGGTGCGCACCATTGCCTACACTAACCATACGCTTCTGCCAGAAGCGCTAGAGAAATGGCCCGTTGCGTTGATGAGGACACTACTCCCACGTCATCTCCAGATCATTTTTGAAATCAATAGACGGTTCTTGGGAGATGTTCAAACAACCTTTGGGGATGACAGGCACCGAATTTCCCGCATGTCGATTGTTAGCGAAGGGGAAGAGCCGATGGTGCATATGGCCTCGCTGGGCATTGTTGGATCTCATAAGATTAACGGAGTAGCTGCACTACATAGTGACTTGCTCAAAAAGACGCTGTTCAAGGACTTTTATGAGATGTATCCAGATCGGTTTACCAACAAAACCAATGGAATTACCCCGCGCCGCTGGCTAAAGCAGTGCAACCCTGAGCTCAGCCAACTCATTACAGACTCCATTGGTCCTGGATGGGAGTCGGAACTGGACCGTCTTAAAGAGCTTGAGCCCTTTGTGGAAGACGCTGAGTTTTTGAAATCGTTTGGCAAGATTAAGCAGCAAAAGAAGAAAGAGCTGGCCAAATATATTGAAAAAACGACCGGCGTGAAGGTGAGTACGGCCTCCTTGTTTGACATTCAAATCAAGCGGATTCATGAGTACAAACGTCAGCTGATGGTCGCTCTGCATACGTTGATGTTGTACAACCGTCTTAAGCGTGGTGAAGGGGCGGATATCGTCCCTCGCACAGTCATTTTTGCAGGCAAGGCTGCTCCGGGCTATGCAATGGCCAAACTTCATATCAAACTGATTAATGCCATTGCCGATCTTGTCAATAATGATCCAGAGACGAATGATAAACTCAAATGTTTGTTCCTTGGCAACTACAGCGTCACACTTGCCGAGAAACTGATCCCAGCTGCCAATCTTTCAGAACAAACCTCGACGGCAGGGATGGAAGCCTCAGGAACCGGGAATATGAAGTTTGCACTGAACGGGGCCATCACCATCGGGACACTTGATGGGGCCAATGTGGAAATTCAGGAAGAAGTAGGTGAAGAGAATATCTTCATATTTGGTCATACCGTTGAGGAAGTGGAAGCCTTCCGACACGCTGGATACAGTGCCACGGAGATGCTGGATGCCCAGCCTGAGCTCAAAGAGGTGATGGATCAGCTGGCCAGCAATGTGCTTTGCCCAGATCAGCCAGGGCTCTACCAACCCATCATTGATGCACTTATTGATAAAGGGGACTACTTTCTAGTCTTTGCTGATTTTGATTCGTACCAAGCCAAGCAGCGAGAGATTGAGGCGTTGTTCCGTAAGAAAAAAGAGTGGAATACGATGGCCGCGCTCAATGTTGCAAGAATTGGCAAGTTTAGCTCCGATCGCACGATCATGGACTATGCGACCGAAATTTGGGATGCAAAGCCCTACGTGGTGAAGGGGTAGACCTATTCCACCACAAATCTGAATGTGATGGTCCCCCACTGCGCTTCTTGAGGTACACGACTTGGCAGTGGATTGAAGCGCCAGTTACGGAGTGTCCGCATCACTTCTCGCTCCAACTCTGGATTCATTCGTTTAATAGGGAGTGTTCGGCCAATGGAGCCGTCGGGGTTCACTTCAAAGCGAATGGTGATGGTTGCGTCTGTATTCGTACGGTTTTCAGGAAGGGGTTGGACGCGAGGGTCTCTACCTAACTCTCCCTCCCATTTGAGTTCATAAGGAGACTGTAATTCATCATCGGAGGCGTCGCCCTCTTCCGCATCGTTTGCTTGGGCATCCTCTGTGGGTGTCTCGGGCTCAGACTCAGGTTGCTCCACAGCATACTGAGGTTGAGTTGGCTCAGTTTCAGAGTCTGGAGCTGGCTCGGTTGATGGCTCAGGATCTGGTTGCGGCTCCGGCTGGCTATCGACAATCTCAGACTCTTGCTCCATATCAGGCTCAGGCTCCGGTTCCGTCGTAGGATTCGGCTCTACAGACTCGGCCTCCTCAACCTCGGATTCCGTTGGTTCTGGTTCTGGACTTTCAGATTCCTGGGATTCAGGAGTTTCGGGAGTCTCGGGAGTTTCAGCAGTCACCTCTTCTTCTAATTCTGTCGCTTTATCCGTTTCTTCCTCAATGGGCTCAGTAGGTGGAACGGGGCTCCCTTGCTCAAGTTCACCATAGGTAACCTCAAGCATGGATGTCTGAAATCGCGTTTGAGGCTCTAACGCTACGTACCATGCCAGCAACAGAAGTATCGCATGCACGCTAACCGAAAATAAAATGGCTTGTCGGTCTTCGTTCATCCAGGGTTTCGATTAATTTGATTGCCGATCTGCGGCAATCACCAAGGGTAGATCAAGTGCCTTGCCCAAATTCATCACAAAAACAGACTCTTCAAGCTTGGATTCTCGATCTGCTCGGATCACAAGAATGGGGTTCTCCTTTCCATCCAATGCCGTTCTAAGCTCCGCACCCAGCAAACTTCTATCTAATTCACTTCCATCTAGGAAATACCTCCCTTCCTCGGTAATGGACACTGTGATTTGTTGCGTTTCACCCGCTGAGGCCGTGGAGGCTGCAGGGATATTTACTTTGATGCCATAATTGGATACAAAAGACGACGTCAACAAGAAGAAAATCAGCAACAACAAGATGATATCCGTCAACGAGGACTGGGAAAACAGCGTAAGTGGCTTCAGATTTGACGAGTCTTTGCGGAATTGGATAGCCATGGGATTATCCTTTTGGCGTTGGGTTGGCAGACCCTGCTTGCTTACTGACTGCAGATTTACCTCCCCCAGGTCCAGGAGCAGGTGCTTGGAGTAACTCCATAAAGTCAGCGGAAGCATTCTCAAGCTCAAAGATTAACCGATCGACTCTGCTCACGAGATAATTGTAGAATCCAAAGGCTATAATGCCCACAACAAGACCAAAGGCCGTGGTAATTAAGGCCTCCCAAATCCCACCCGCAAGCACGCTTGGGTTCGCATTCCCTTGTAGAGATTGCAATTCCATAAATGCACGAATCATCCCCGTGACCGTTCCTGTAAATCCAAGGAGGGGAGCAACACCAGCAATGGTAGCGAGCCAGTGAAGGCGGTTTTGGAGGTAAAAGATCTCTTTTTTAGCCGCAGCGTGGATTCCTTCTTCAATATCTCGTAAGGATCGTCCCAACTTCAACAATCCTCCCTTAACAATTCTTGAGAGGGGCTTGTCCATCTCCTCACAATATTGAATCGCCAGCCTAGGCTCACCCCGCTTGATATGCCCTTCCACATCTGTGAGAAAATCATCAATCTGTACTTTAGAGTTACCCAACACAAGAAGACGCTCAAAGGCGACGTATAGGGCAAGAAGTGAAAGCAAAAAGATAGGAATCATAAGAATCCCTCCTTGAGCCAGTAGCTCAAACAAACTCATGGAGGTGGATTCATTCACGATCCCAGCGAGGGAGTCGAGTTGGGTCGTTTCGTTCATTCTAGGATGGCTTGACTATGTGCTGAAATATTGTGTGCTGAAATAAAGAAGTTAATACCTGCTTCACCAAAACTGGCATCTGCTGCGCGTACGGCATCTTCGAATCGTTCGAATTGTCCTACACAAACTTGCGTGGTCATGGTGCCGCTATTGAGCTGTTTTTCCCGTGCAAAGGCTCGATAGGATTGATCCCTTAACTCATCTCGTTGCGCGACCGCATTATCCTGATTGCTCAAGCTATACAAAACAATGGTGTAAGATTCCTTCAGTGAAGCATTGTAGGGGCCCATCAAGCCGTAACCCTCACCGGTTGTCTGCTGGCCCGCATCCGATTCTTGAGTGGTTTCAGGGTTGGACGCCGACCTAGATTCTGATTCTGCATCCGTTTTGGGCAAAGGAGCGTTTTCTGACTCCATAGTTGACTCTGACTCAGTCTCTTGGGGCGATTCTTGGCTTTGGGACTCAGCCATGGTCTCTTCAAAGGACGGTCGTTGTATCGGTAATTGCCACAGCAGTAGGGTGAACGCTGCAGCAAGTACTACAATGGCGGCGACCCATCGCAGGGGAGAGCCTTGATCAAAGGGACGGTCTTCTTTGGTTGAGGCTGTTGGTTTTGTGGATGGATTGGATGTTGAAGAGCCTTTTGAAGGCTCGGTTTGTTCAGAGTCTGGTGTTGATGCAGCCTGGCCTTCAGATGGCTCGATCTGTTCTTTTGAGTCCTTTGGGGTCTCTTTTGTGACTTCTTTTTCGACTTCTTTGGAGGGATCTTCTGGCATTTGTTGCACGACCTCTGCCAAGCCAACATATTTAAAGTTCACCTCGTGAGCGATCTGGGGATCAGGCGTGAATTCAAGACGTTCACCGTGGGGTTTCAAGACACCCACCCCATGAAGCTCTACCTCCTCACCTCGATCTAGCGCACTACTAACCTCTTTTTGCCAAGCTAAAAGCTGCCCTTTGACCGTTTGTTCATCAAGACCTGTTTTGACAATCAGCGTAGCGATAAGTTCCTGATTGGTAATCATGATGTTGGCTCACCGTTATCGTCCTTCGTGGATTGAACAAACTCAATCTCATCTTTTGGAGGAACAAGGGACCAACCTCCCTCGGGGTGATCTTTGCGCGTTTGAGGCTGATGCTTTACCCGAAATCGTCCAAGTGGCGTTAAGTCAACCTCTTCATGACGCCTCAGCTTGTCAATGATCCATTCACCAATTGCCTGATCTATCGGTTTTTGCCCCATGTAATAGTTCCCTCTATCGTTTTATGGAGTCCATCGCAACCCAAAATAAACTTCACGAGGTCGTGTGCGCATATTCTCAACCAGAAGTCGTCTAGATGACGTGAGGTTGACTCCCCTTGCAAAAATACCGAATGCCTCCCCTATTTGAAATTCCAACTTGGAATGAATCATCCAGTTACCCTCAATAGGGGTCCCAACACTTGTCACGGCATCCCCTTGATAATGCGCCTCGATGTCCAACACCAGACCTTCCATGATCACGCCGTATCCATGAACTCGGATCCAGCGATTTGCTAGCAAGGGGACATCAGCTCCTTTTTGTAAGCTCTCTATCGATGAGTGAATGGTAGCTGGGCGATCCAATAACTCGCTCCATCGTTGTCCACCAGAAAATCTAAACCAAACTCGATCGACAAGTAAAGGTTGGGTAATGGCTAAGGAGACCTCGTGTATCCATGCTTGCCGCGATGTCCATCGGTGCCTCTCTCCAAGGCTTTGGGTGGCAGATACATCATCCCATACAGGAAGTGTAGCTCCCCTCTCGAGACGACTTGCCCCATGAACGGCAAGCTCCGTGGACCATGGAAAGGAAACCCGTAAGGTGGCATCTGCAGAGGTGTTGGCTGAAGGTGGTAGCACGCTTGCATAAGGAACCGTGGGGGCTTTTTCATAGGCTTGATCAACACCTGTGAAGCGAACCTCTTGCGTCACATCGAGATCGAATGTAACTGTTCGTGAAAAGGTGTGTTCAAACGAGACACCCCCAACTGGATAGAGTGTAGACCCTTTATCTGTACGCTGAGTTAAGGTTATACCAGCATACAAACCAAAAGGTGAGCGTCCCCACAACCACCGCTTAAACTCTCCCGTCGCTGTGACATGCCCCTGATTTTGACCGTTTAGCGCTAACCACCCTGTAGCCAGATCCATGACCCAATAATCTTGTGGTTTGGCCCCAAGCCATTGCTTTGCAAATGCCAACTCCACCTGTGAGACATCCCGTTCTAAAGGGTCACAACAAGCTTGAGTCACGGCGTCCTCGTACATGGTGCGACCCAAAGAGGCGGCAAGTTCAACGGTCCAGTGTTGTTGATCAAGCCTACGTTTTGCAAGTTGCGTTTCGATCTCTACTACACTCCATTGATTTCGCCACAGGGGCTCCTCACTCTCTGCGTTAGCACCTTCTGAGCTGCCGCCTTCAGCTCCATCACCAGTAGCCCCGTCACCAGTAGCTCCATTACCATTTGCTCCATCTCCTGCTGTGCCCGCAGGTGCGACCCAATCTGAAGGCCTAGAGTACCACTCCAATACCCGATGGGAGCCACCAAGGGTTGTAGACCAATTCAGATCATTTTTAAACGGTTTACGTATCCAGATTTGTCCAATCGCCTTAGAGCGCTGAACCTCATCAAATGGCTCAGCATTACCTTCACTCAACCCGTCCAACATCAACCCTACCCATGGCTTATGCAGATCATTACGATCCACCGAGTCTCCAAGTGCGCTGCCTGGTTGGTTCCTGCTTGGCTGGTTACTACCTACTTGACGCTTTGGTTTGCTTGCCCAATCAAGTCTCAAACGAGGGGTAATGGCATTACTGGTTGACGCCGTCAAAAGCAACGTTTCTGGATCAGGCGGGGTCCATGCCGTGTATGGAGGTGCCTCAGGCCTCGACATTGTACCAATGGGTAGGTTCATGATTACCTCGTCCACACTTTCTATGTAGGGCATACGATTGGGGTCTAGCTGAAACACACGAGCCCTAGGCTTAAAACCTAGGATGGGTTGTCTCTTCACACCCGGAAACTGAGCTTTGTACTCACTTCGAATTTCGATGTCTTGTGGATTAATCTCAGGGAGTAACGAGTTCTCTCCACCCGCTTCACGGCCAGTTTCTTCTTCACTTTCATCAGTTGATCCCCCTGTATTATCCTGCGCTATGACTCCACTCCATGGGGTGAAACAAAGGAGAACCCAGAGCCCAAAAGCTGATATTAACCCAACAGACCGAGTTTTAAGAATCCGAGTGTTAAGAATCCAATTCATCCTGTTATAACGCATCTTTTGTAAAATTCTTGTCAAACCAAAGAAGAATGGGTGTTGAGGCTAAAATCACGATCATGCCTAGCCCATGGGATAATGTAGCATAGGCAAGCCCTTCAACCAGCGGCACGCCATACAATAAAAAAAGCGCCTGCTGCACGAACAAATGGTAGGTCCCAATCCCCCCAGGTGTAGGTATGGTAATGCCAATGCCAGCCACTACGGTAATGATTATGGCCTCGGTAAACCCTAGGGTGACGCCAGGCTCCAGTGTCTCGATGGCAAAAAAGGGGAGGTAGCTCATGCCGATATACCCCAACCACGTAAGAATCGTATACCCAGTGAATTGAGGCCAGGTTTTGAGCCCACGAATCGACAATACCCCTTGTCCAAACGAAACCACGAGATCAGCGATTTTTTGCAAAGGTGCAGGAAGGCGATCGCGTGAAGCCATAATTCCCTTCAAGCCAACCCAAATTAATCCTAAGACCACGAGAGATCCAGCGACAATACCCAACAGCAGGGTCGTAGGGATCTCATCAGTTCCAAGAAGGTCTGTAACGACGCTGGAATCGCTCAACAAGGCCAAAATCACGAAGAAAAATAATCCAATGAGTATGAGTAAGTCGATGATTCGCTCAAGAACAATGGTGCCAATCATCCAGCTAGAGGAGGCATTGATTTTGCGTGCCACATACACAGGTCGAGTGATTTCGCCGAGTCGGGGGACCAAGAAGTTCATAAAGTACCCCAACATCACACCTGCAAACAAGGTACTGATGTTCGCCTGTGAGCCCTCTTTTTCGATGAGTAGCTTCCACCGTAGAGCCCGAAATAAGTGACTCAGAGTTGCCACGGGGACAAAAATCCAGACCCAACCCAAGGGGACTCTCTGAAGTTGTTGCCAAAACTCTTGAAGGTCAATCCCGCGCAATGAAAGCCACAACAGTACTCCTGCAATCAGAACAGAGCCAATGATTTTGGCCAATCTACCCCACATATTGGGTTGCTTTGGCTCATGTGCATCTAGCCCAGAGGAAGCACCTTTCTGTTGACCTATCGCCTCAGAACTCATAGAACTCATAATGGACCCTCTTGATTCTGAGCAGATTCACGCAAATCTGTAATCTGAGTGTTTTGATCCACAGGCAAGACCCACGGAAGCCCTGTGTCTTGCGCAGGCATTAAGGGGTTCTGGATGGATGTTGCGTCCATGTTCACCCAACGCTGACTGGTAAATTGAGTGGTTGTGGTAGCTCCGACAGGGTCGTTCACAACCATTTTCACAGGCACGCCTCTCGCCTGACCAGCAGCTTGTGCCTTTCCTTTCGATTGTACCGATGGAGTACTTTGCGCCCCACCCTTGGCAGATTCGCCACGCATTGCCATCCACAATTGAGCTGACTCCCAGGTGGAAAAAGGATCTGTTGAGGTAATTGTAACCTTTTCCAATACCTCTCCGTCAATCGTCTCCATAGTCACTTGCTCGAGCTGCCACGGTAAATCACCCTCAAAAACATCATCCTCATAAATATCATCTTCAAATCCCATGGAGGGTTCTTTGGTTGTGCTTGTGTCGTTTTTGCTCCCTTTATCTCTATGACTCTTCACCTGACTCTTCCTCTGACTGCCCATCAGAAACCATTCAACAGAAAACTCACGTTCTTCTGGCGCCAAGACACTGATGATGACACGGTTTTGTGAACGATCCATCACCCACGAGGTGTCGCCAACCATCACAATGACCCGGTCATCAGTTTCAAATCGGCTAAACCCCATACCCAACGCTACACGACCCTCTACTTCCGTGGATTGTCCCGTGAAGTCATCTTCGGACTTGGCCTTAAAATCCATTGTGATGAGTTGCCCCTCTTGAGCTTGCGCAATAAAAGCGTCTAAAAACGTCGTTTCTGCTTTTTGTGCTTGAGCCGAAGGCATCATGCCCAAGAATAGGAGTAGACACCCCACGACCCCTCCCCAACGCATTCGCCATGTCAACTTCATCCTTTAATACCGTGCTCGTTAAGAAGCTCCTGGAGCTCCTCCTCCGTTTCAATGAGTACATCCCGGGCAGCACTCCCTTGGTACGGCCCGACAACGCCAAGCGAAAAGAGTTGATCGATCAATCTTCCTGCTCGATTATACCCAATCTTTAACTTCCGCTGAAGCAACGACACACTCCCTTGTTGGTGTAGCATCACCGTTTTGGCAGCTTCAGCAAACAAGGTGTCCACATCATCTACATCTCCTTGGCTTGCCGTCTCTTCTGCTTCATCACTCTCCAAGACCAAAGGCTGGTGATAATGGGATTGCTGCCCGATAAAGGCGGTAATCTGCTCCACCTCTTCTGTAGATACAAAGGCATTCTGCACCCGAACCATTTGGGCCCCATTACTAAAAAGCATATCCCCTTTCCCCACAAGCTCATCGGCCCCACCGACATCCAAAATGGTGCGAGAATCGACCTTTGAGGCTACTTGATAGGCAATGCGAGCGGGGAAGTTAGCCTTAATTGTTCCCGTAATCACATTCACCGACGGCCTTTGTGTCGCAATCACTAGGTGAATGCCAACAGCCCGCGCAAGTTGAGCAATTCTTGAAATAGGTTCCTCAATTTGACGCCCAGCGGTCATCATGAGGTCTGCCAACTCATCAATAATTACGACAATAAATGGCAGATGTCGATGCCCTAAGTCATCCTCGAGCCCACCGGCAGCAAATTTATCGTTGTAGGCTTTGATATCCCGCACCATCGCCATCTTGAGCAACTCGTAGCGACTATCCATCTCCTTACACACACTTTTTAGCGTACCTAAGGCCTTGCTGGTGTCCGTCACGATGGGTTCTTCAGCCCCTTCCACATAGGCCAGATACTGATTCTGAATATGTCGATAAAGCGATAATTCGATCTTTTTGGGGTCAATAAGGACAAACTTCAGATTATCTGGGTGAAGTTTATACAGGAGACATGTGATAATGGTGTTGATCCCGACCGACTTACCCGACCCGGTCGCACCCGCAATCAATAAGTGTGGCATCCGAGCCAAATCGATCATGAAAATTTCATTATCAATGGTCTTCCCAAATGCAATCGGAAGGTCCATATCTGAGTCGACAAACTTCTTCTTATTAATCATCGACCGCATGTGAACCATCTGTCGATTTGAGTTTGGAATCTCAATTCCTACCGCGGACTTGCCTGGGATAGGTGCGATAATACGGATCCCCTTCGCGGCGGTTGCCATCTTCAGATCATTCGCATACCCCCCAATTCGGCTGATTTTCACATGGTCCTCGGGCTCAATCTCATACAACGTTACGGTAGGGCCCACCGTTGCACGCAAATCTCGGTCCTCTCCGTCATCCTCAGCATGAGTTTTTAGCGCAATATTATGCTGCTTGAGTTTATCACTAATCAAATCGCCCACTCGGCGAATCTCATCCATATTGATCGGTGTGTCATCCTCAGTCGCAGGATCAAGCAAGTCCTCAGGTGGAAATTGAAATGTATTCTTCGAGCCACTGGACGCCGCTTTTTGAGCACGCCCCAGGTCTTTGGTTCCTGCATCTTCCTCCTCTTGACCCACCACGATTTCGATATTCCCCCCTGAGGTTGAGCCAGGCTCTGAAGAGGAAGGCGAGGAGTCTTTATCGGTCAGAGAAGCACTTTGGGGAGTGGATGCTGTTGTTGCAGGTGTATCGGGTTTTGTTGCAGCGATAGGCTCAGATGCGTGCTCTTCACCCGGATTGGCCGCACGTTTGGTTTTTGAAGGCTTGGCTTGCTTGGATCCCATATCGTGCATCCCACTGGACGCCCGTTTTTTCAGGGATCCTCCCGAGGTGGCCATGGAGCTCAAGCGTTGCTTCATCCAATGCGTCACAGCGGACACATCGAGGTTTATTAAAAAGGAGAAGTCAACTTTGAACGTCATAAAGATGAGTGTTGCCAATGCTGTGAGCAGCAAAATCAGCGTACCCCAGCTCAACAACCCTTGCATGACCGAGGCCAACATGAAGCCTACTTGACCACTTATCACAGAAGGGAAGCCGTTAAACACAAGCGAAAGCCAACCCGCAAACGTACTCAGCGTGAGCATCCAAAAGGTCATTAAGACAACTTTTCTGAGCCATCGGTCCCACGATAAATCACGGATCATGACCCATCCAGAGCCAATCAGTACAACAGGTAGCGTCACACTAAAGACACCAAAAAGGAGTGTGACACTAAAATGGGCCAGCCATGCCCCCACGGTTCCCATCCAGTTATCAACGAGTAATGCGGAACGGCTAGATGGATCGAGTAAATCACCGATTCCAAGCCTACTGACTGCAGCATAATCCGACTCCTGGAAGGTCAACAAGCTCAGTAAGTAGAGCAAGCCAATGCCAATCATCATCACACCAAGGACGATGAGGCTTCTTCTAGAAGATGAATTTGCAGGGGCTTTTGTGGGCATGATAGGCGATTGGGACGTCGACTAACATGGAATATCGTGAAAATGAGACACAACTACTGTTTGGATAGCTCAATCGTACCGTCTTGCATTAAGGGGAGCACAGGATGTGCATCCATGAAGCAGCACGCTTCAATCTCGTCTTCTCCCACCCGTCCAGCAAGACGACGGGCATGATCACTTTGTTTCACGAGCCCGAACGGGGCTTCGCCATCCAGGTTTTGAGCCAAACAAATTGCCATATGACCTGCGTCTGACAGGGGCTCGAGTGATGGGTTTCCTCGTTCAATTAATGCATTTAGAACCATGCCCGCGAAGAGCGTGTCTTCCATTGCGGGACGCCCTCTCCAGCCGGCACAGAATAGTGTAACAGGGATTTGATCCTTCAAAGCATCTTCAACCCGCCCAAGAATGGCGGTATAATTCAAAAATCCACCCACAAGGATTTCTTTCGCTCCCTTCGAATACTCCAAGGCACGCGTCCCGTTTGTGGTTGTCATAATGAGCTGTTTACCCCCCACAACCTCGGAGGTGCAACTCAGAGGTGAGTTTCCATAATCAAACCCCTCAATCATCACACCATTTCGTTCTCCGAGCGTTAATACCTGCTTGCGCTCCATATTTTGGACCAACCGAAAGGCCTGGTCTGTTTCCTCCACGGGATAAATCTTGGTTGCACCATTTGAAAGCGCTGTAATCATTGTGCTTGAAGCACGTAAGATGTCGATCACCACGACCAATCGACCTTTGAGCTGCCCCTCATCCATCTCATTAGCAGATAGAATGATATCCAACAATGGGGCTTGCTTCATAGCAGGTTGCTTCTCGCTCATATGTTATCGGACGAAAGGGGGTTTTGTGATGGTTGCCGGTTTGCTTTCCCCTCGAATCTGAATGGCTATCGTGCTACCCTCCTCGAGATTGAGCCCCTCACGTTTGTCCACTCTAGCCATACCAATCCCTTGGCCAAGGGTGATGGACTGTGTACCACTGGTGACATGCCCAACGATCGTATTATCTGTATCTACCACGTTGTACCCCGATCGAGGAATCGCTCGTGGCTCATCCATCACAAATCCGATAAGTCTTCGATATTCACCCGACTCTTTTTGGCTTGAAATCGCCTCATGTCCCACAAAATCCCCTGCGCCGAGCTTGAGTACCCAGCCCATTCTAGCCTCAAGCGGACTCACCGTCTCGTCCATATCTTGACCATAAAGATTAAATCCCTTCTCAAGTCGTAGAGTGTCTCGCGCTCCAAGCCCACACGGCACAGCCCCAGCCTCGAGTAGAGCTGTCCAAATCGCCTGAATACCATCCGCTTTATCGGTTGGGATGTATAGCTCCACCCCTTTTTCTCCCGTGTAACCTGTGGTGGCAATCCATACATCGGGAACCCCACATACCGTGCCAAGGGTAAACGCATAAAAAGGGATCGAGTGCAGGTCTACCTCGGTAAATGGCTGCAAGTAATCCAATGATGAAGGCCCTTGCAATGCCAACAACCCCATATCATCGGAGCGGTTCTCAAGTTGTACATCGGCTTCTGCAAAATGGGTGTTTTTGAGCTTTGTGACCCAAGCCCAGTCCTTTTCAATGTTGGCCGCATTCACCACCATTAGCCACTCCTCCTTCGAGCGACAATACAGTAGGCAATCATCCAGTACTCCACCATCTTCTTGACACATCGCTGTGTATTGGGCTTTGCCTGGAGGACAAGCATCCACATCATTAATCAGTAACATTTGCAAAAAGGGCTGCGCATCCTGCCCAGTCACAAAGAATTCCCCCATGTGTGAGACATCAAACACCCCAGCGTCAGATCGTACCGCGTGATGCTCTTGTTTTATCCCCTCGTAACTCACCGGCATAAGGTACCCACCAAACTCAATACAGCGAGCGCCTAAGAGTTGATGCTGATCATATAAGGGCGTCTTTTTCATGGCTCCAAATGTAGGCATTTTTCTGTTGTTGATAGCAACAAAATCGGCTTTTATCGTCGCAAGGACGCTAGAGATGAATCAACGAACTCGCCTCAAGATTTTGTATTTTGAGAGCTATGAGCCAAATAAATAAAGAGCAAGTTCGCAGCGCATTAATGCAGGTCCTTCACCCAGAAGCGGAGAAGGATTTGATCTCTTTGGAGATGGTCCAGGATCTTATTATCCAGGAAAAATACATCGCCTTTACACTGGAATTACCCTCCAAAAATGATGCATTGGCAGACCGCCTAAAAGAGCAAGCAACACAAGTGATTCAGAAATTTGTAGACCCTGAAGCTATAGTAGATATCACGTTGGGAGTGAATATTTCCGTGGCGAAGCGGATAGATGGGTCTGAAAATGGGTCAAAAGACCCTAATGAAGGACCTACGCAACAAACTGAGGCATCTGGAGAAGCGACCCAAGGGATGTTGCCGACGGTTAAGCATGTGATCGCTGTAGCCTCTGGTAAAGGGGGCGTGGGTAAGTCCACGGTAGCCTCAAACATGGCGGTAAGTTTGGCTAAAATGGGGTTAAGGGTTGGGCTCATGGACGCCGATATTTACGGCCCGAGTGTCCCTATGATGTTTGATGTGAATGAAAAGCCAACTATTACGACGCAGCGAAAGCTTGAGCCTATCCAAAAGTATGGTGTACACCTCGTATCGATGGGGTTTTTGATTGATCCAGACCAAGCCATGATTTGGCGAGGCCCGATGGTCACAAGTGCCGTGAAACAGTTCATGGAAGATGTAGAGTGGCCAGAGCTTGATATTATGGTGCTTGATCTGCCACCTGGTACAGGTGACATTCAGCTGACCATTGTCCAATCGGTTCCTCTGAGAGGCGCGGTGATTGTGTCGACCCCTCAGCCTGTTGCCTTAGAGGATGCCCGAAAGGGGGTTGCGATGTTTGACAAAGTACGGGTGCCAATCCTAGGGCTAGTGGAGAATATGGCCTGGTTCTCACCGCCAGACCATCCTGAGTCGAAATATTACATCTTTGGGAAACACGGTGCTCGCCAGTTGGCGCAGCAACAGCAAGTCCCATTTTTGGGAGAGATCCCCTTGGTAGAAGAGATTCGTAAGGCAGGAGATGCAGGAAAACCTGTGAGTATTGAGGCGCCTGACTCTATGCAAGGACAAGCATTTCGGACGATGGCAGAGCGGGTGATCCAGTCGATAGAAGCCCTAGAATCAACCGGTGAGGGCAAAGAAGAGATGTCGATTTCATTTCACGAGTAGAATCCTTCGCAAACATGCCACGCCAGAACATGCCACGCCAGAACATACCGACGCATAAGCATGACGCACGCGCTGTGGTGCCATCATGCAAATCGATCGGAGAGACGGTTGATCAGATACCCGCTTTCGAACAACGCTTGCGTGGCAAAGGAGCCAAAGAAATCGGTGACGGCTTCAAACTCCTTGATAAATCCAGCACGATCATTGGACTCCACCATCGCGGCCAATCGCTCGTGATGTTTAAAAAACTGAGTCAAGAGGGCTCGTCTTTCCGGACTAGAAAAGACGATATCAGCATAAAGTTCTGCACTTTGCGCAAAAATTCGCCCCGTCATCATCAATTCGGCACGATACATGGGGCTTGAGTAGTCCAACATTTGTTGTGGCTTCAGCCCTTGGTCCTTCATAAAAGAGCCGTGAAGCAGGGCGACAAAGTGTCTAAGACCTTGCACAAGGTCCATTGCATGGTCGTGAGCCTCGGGATCTGCCTCCACGACACGCATTCCCCACAGTTTGCACTGCTCTCCAAACCAAGCGCCCTTTTCGCCATCCCGTGCATGGCAGATGACCATTAGCTGCTTTGATAAATTGGGCACATCGGGGCCATGCATAGGGTGCAGCCCAAGGACAGGCCCCTTATGAGCCTGCATCATGGCTTGGATAGGTGCCACCTTATTTGAGGTAAAATCAGCAAGCACCACATCATCAGGAAGCTTTGCAGAGACCCTTTCAATCACATCCAAGGTTACATGGATGGGAACCGTCACAATGGCTAGGTCAATGCTGGGTGCAAGCTGCTCAAGCTCATACCAATTCCCTTTATCAATACTTGAAACATGGTGACCGCTCCGCTCAAGAAACCTACGATAAAGGGATCCCATCCCCCCATCCCCACCCAGCAAAAGGACATGCTTTGGTTCATCCGTCGCCATGGGAAACTCATGTTGTGATTGTGTCGCCCTAGAGGAGGCCATGATAATTCGAAGCAGATCCTCCACCATTTCGGGATCCACACCCATGTCACGAGCATCTTGACGTAGACGTTCAGTTTTTTGCGTCTCTCTCTCTGCCATAAAGACAGGCAACTGATGCTCCAATTTGTATGAAAGCACCTTTTTTGCAACGTCATTACGCTTCTTGAGGATCTCTAAAAGGGTTTTGTCAAGCGCGTCAATTTCTTCGCGCATCGAGTCTAAGTCGCTCATCAGTCAGAAAGATGAAAGTAAGGAATGAAGAGAATCGGACAAGTCGTTACTTTGCCAAATTGATTCAAGGTAGGAAATCTCACTCAAATCAACCTCAGACACACCCCCGCTAGCACCATGTCCATATACGATCTTCAATCACCATGGCCCCCCGCAGGGGATCAACCCAACGCCATTGAAGAGTTGAGTCAAGGAGTTCTGGCTGGGGATAAACACCAAACCTTGCTTGGGATTACAGGATCTGGAAAGACCCGGACCGTTGCTGGGGTGATTGAGAATGTTGAGCGACCCGTTTTGGTCATGAGCCACAACAAAACCCTTGCAGCGCAACTCTACCGTGAGTTTTGTGACTTCTTCCCCGAGAATAGAGTCGAATTTTTTATCTCCTACTACGACTACTATCAGCCCGAGGCGTATATCTCCAAGTCGGACAAATACATCGAAAAAGATCTCTCAATCAACGAGCAGATCCAAAAGCTTAGACTGCGCGCCACAAGCTCCTTACTCTCAGGTCGTCGAGATGTCATTATCGTCTCATCCATTAGTTGCATCTATGGGATTGGCTCACCCAGCGAGTACGCCAAGCTCATCTTGAATCTCAAGGTGGGCGATGAGATTCCCCGCAACAAAATGCTCTATGACTTGGTCGATCTCCATTATTCACGCAATGATGTTGAGTTTACCCCAGGAAGATTCCGAGTTCGCGGTGACGTGACAGATATCTACCCCGCGTACTCCGATGATGGTCTTCGTGTCACATTTTGGGGGGATGAAATTGAATCCATGGAGCGTTTTGACCCCGAAACGGGTGCCATTATAGAGAAGGTGACAGAGTTTCGGATCTTTCCGGCCTCCCATTATGTCACCACCAAAGGGCGAATGAACGAAACCATAGACCTGATTCGCCAAGAGCTTTGGGATCGCATGGAGGTTTTCAAATCGGAGCAACGCCACCTTGAGGCCAAACGCCTGGAACAGCGGACGCTGTTTGATCTCGAAATGATGCAAGAGGTAGGCTACTGTAATGGCATTGAAAATTATTCTCGATACCTCAGTGGTCGCAAACCAGGGGAGCGCCCATTTTGCCTCATAGATTATTTTCCAGAGGATTTTTTGCTCATAGTGGACGAGAGTCACCAAACGGTTCCTCAAATCAATGGGATGTATAGTGGAGATCGAGCGCGCAAAATTGAGCTCGTCGAGCATGGCTTTCGTCTTCCCTCCGCCCTTGATAATCGGCCGTTGACCTTTCAGGAGTGGCAAACGATGGTGAATCAAGCCATTCACGTGAGTGCGACCCCAGCTGACTATGAACTCGAGCAATCAGGCGGTGTGGTAGTGGAACAAATTATTCGTCCAACCGGCTTAATGGAGCCCACCATTGAAGTACGACCCGTGAATAATCAAGTGGATGATCTACTTGAAGAAATTCGCGTACGAGTGGAGCGTGGCGAACGAGTGTTGTGTATCACATTAACCAAGCGCCTTAGCGAAGAGCTTAGCACCTACCTAAAGGAACTAGGGATTTCGGCCGCATATATGCATAGCGAGCTGGATGCATTGGAGCGAATCGAGGTGCTCTATAAATACAGGAGGGGTGATTATAATGTGCTTGTAGGTATCAACCTGTTAAGGGAGGGTATTGACATTCCTGAGCTTACCCTTGTGGCCATTTTAGATGCAGACAAAGAGGGGTTTCTTCGCTCCGACACCTCGTTGTTTCAAATTGTGGGAAGAGCGGCCAGAAATGTACACGGTAAAGCTATTTTATATGCCGACACGATCACAGATAGTATGAAAAAGGTGATCGAAGAGACGGACCGTCGGCGAAAAGTCCAGCAAGAATACAACAAAGAGCATGGTATCACCCCTGCAACAATCCAAAAAGAGCTCAAACCATTGGTTGATCCAAGCTTGATCTCAACGGGGACGGTCAATTTAGACGCACAGCAGGCTGCCATGGAGGATATGGTGCAAGAGAGCGATTCAGATGATGTGGTGTCATCTTCGGGCTCGGGAGAGCAAATCCGAACGGGTGAAAAAGGGTATCACTACACGCCTGGCCCAGCGATGAAAGAGGTTGTATTTGAGACCAAGGATGCGTTGCTAGAGCACTTACGGCAATCCATGATCCATGCTGCAAAAAATATGGAGTTTGAAGAAGCCGCAAGAATACGTGATCAAATCGCGAAGTTAGAGAAGGAAATGTAGGAGATTTCTTACCTTAAATGTTCCACAAGGCACGAGCGTATGTGGAAAGAAGCGAGCACCCTAATTTGAACGTAGTGATGTCAAAATGGACGAATTAAACGCACAGAATATTTATTTCATGTTTTCGGTGGGTCTATTTGTTGGCTACATCGTCGACTTGATCATGGGGCAACGCGCAATAGGTACGATCGGAAATCTACTATCGGGCGCGGCGTCTAGCATCATTATTGGGTCGATTATGACCTACTTTGAGATCTTTGGACCTCTTGTGTATGCTGGCCTAGGCACTGCCTTTCTTCTATTTCTTGTAAATGTATTTAGTCTCCATTCAGAGGAAGAAGAGACGAACCCTCAGGGCACGTAAGTTCTAAGTCAAGACTCGCCACGATTTCATCCCAGCGGAAAAAGCTGGTGGCTTGGTCATCATCGACTGCGGCAAACAGACCATTCTCGAACGGTCTGTTCGTGCCCTCCTGAACAAGTGCAATTCCATCGGTGTTTAGCGTGACGGCACCTCGAAAAGTCCCTAAGTGCTCAAATGTTACGCGATCAAAGGCGAGGAAGTGATTCACTCGCTCTTCCTGATCGACCGCAATCCACACCCCTTGCTCCACATCTTCACCTGCACCATTGCGACACATGCCTAGCACGATACCTTCGGGCTCACTTAGAAAGAGATCGTCTCCAACCGTACGCCCTCGAAAGACACCCATGTCAAGCTCATTGTCTTGGATATCGAGCGCATCATAGACCTTAAGATTTTTGCGCATAGGTGATTCATCAGCAATCAATATGGTACCCAGGGATGGATCCACGTTGATTGATTCCACGACCCACAATGCACCATCCCCATCGGTTTCCCCAAAAGCACCCTCAAAAGAGGATTCAAATCCAACAACATCGCCTGATGGGCTCTCTCGATCTGCAACAAAGGAAAACACATTCACTCTCTCGGCTAAAACCTCCGCGGGAGCTGGCTCTTCGTCCCTAGCATCCACATTATCGGTCACCAAAACCATGTACTCTTGATCCAATCCACGTGCAACGTCTAACCCATAAGGCTCTTCAAGTGTTTCGTTGCCAAATGCTCCAATGACCTTGAAGTCGGGCAGTTGCATCACCTGCACCCGTTGATTATCACGCTCTGCGACAAAGACCAAATCGTCGACGACCACAACACCATTGGGCCGCTCAAGTTGTCCCAACTCTTGGCCAGACCCTCCTACTTTTTGGAGCAATGCGCCATCTGAGGCTCTATGAACATATAATACATCTTCTTCCTTGGCTGTCACGATGACCCACGTCTCATCCTCCCCCGACCAAATCGCAGGTGAGTCGACATTCGCAGCGGGTGCAGCATCTGTCATGATGGTCTCATCAAGGGTAATTATGGGGCGATCACCAAGGGTCTCCAAAGGCTCATCCAAATCTGGTGAGTCGCATGAGACGAGGAGGATAACAATGAATAGGATAGCCATGGATCGAGTCCATGGGTTGGCGGTGAGTCTTGGAATCATCGGCATCATTTGTGGTCTTAGCAGGTGGGGTGATGTAAACAAAAAAACATTATCTAAATATCGAAAATCTCCTGAACTTTGAGACGTCCCATGCGCAAATCATAACACAGCATGAACCGTATGCTCGACCCACAACCAAACGAGCCTGGAACTAGTAAAATCTGATGTCTACTTATAAATTCTTTGAGCAGGTCAACAAAAACTTTGACAAAGCTGCTCCATACACCCGCTTCGAAAAAGGGCTCCTTGATCAAATCAAAATTGCCAATCAGATCTACGAGATCACCTTCCCGATACGAAGGGATGATGGATCCATCGACGTAATCAAGGGGTGGAGAGTCGAGCACTCCCACCACAAGCAGCCCACAAAAGGTGGAATTCGATATAGTCGCATCGTTAATGAAGATGAGACCAAAGCACTTGCTGCGCTAATGACCTATAAGTGTGCCCTTGTGGATGTGCCCTTTGGGGGTGCCAAAGGGGGTATTGCTGTCGATAAGCGTAAATATAGCGACAAAGAGATGGAGCGCATCACGCGCCGTTATACGTATGAGCTCATCAAAAAGAATTTCATAGGCCCAGCAGTGGACGTGCCTGCGCCCGACTACGGGACAGGCTCTAGAGAAATGGGTTGGATTGTGGATACCTATCGACAATTCTCCAATGATCTCAATGCAGAAGGGTGCGTTACCGGAAAACCGATTCAACAAGGTGGGGTTCGTGGGCGTACAGAGGCCACAGGCATGGGCGTATTTTTTGGCATTCGCGAGGCATGCAACAAAGTCGATGATATGAAAGCCCTTGGCCTTGAAACGGGAGTGGAAGGAAAAACCTTTATTGTCCAAGGTCTGGGTAATGTGGGATACCATGCATCCAAGTACATGACCGAATCAGGTGCGCTGCTTGTTGGGGTCGCAGAGCGAGAAGGATCCATCTATAAAAAGGATGGCATCGACTTAGAGTCGTTAATGGCTTATCGCAATGAAACGGGTTCCATTATGGACTTTGAAGGGGCTACCAATTTGCCCGATAAGTCGACAGTCCTTACCGAGCCAGCGGATATTTTAATCCCTGCTGCATTGGAGAACCAGATCAACGAAGAGAATGCCAAAGATGTCAAAGTCAAAGTCCTAGCCGAGGCGGCCAATGGACCAACCTCAGCGGAAGCGCATGAGATTTTGAAGGAAAAAGGGGTGCTCATTATTCCTGACGCCTACTTGAATGCAGGCGGTGTTGTGGTCAGTTATTTTGAATGGCTCAAAAACCTTCAACATGTTCGATTTGGTCGCATAGAGAAACGTTTCGACGAAGATGCTCTCCGTAATGTTCTAGAGGCAATTGAAAACCTTTCGTCGATCAAGTTCAGCGATATGGAGAGGCTCAATCTTACACAAGGTGCAGGAGAGTTTGAGCTTATGAAGTCTGGGCTTGAAGAGACTATGGTAACTGCCTACAACGAAATTTTAGAGGCCCGATCGGAGTATGATGTGGATCTACGAACGGCTTCATTTGTTGTGGCAATTAATAAAGTTGGGACGATTTACGAGCAAATGGGCATATTCCCATAAAAAGCTCTATGCATCGATTCGTCCAAAGCACTCAACGATGGGCCTTTTTGGCCTGCCTCCTCGCAGTAGCCACACCCCATACCCAAGCACAAGTTGCTGTCTCAGCACAGGATACTCCTGTAATCACGTCACCTGCGGATCTTCCTTTTGATCGCATTTTTGAGGAACCATTCTTGGCTGGCGTCCGTCCAAACGTAAGGACAATCTCCCCAGATGCGCAGCACATCTATTTCACATGGAATGATTCGGCCAAAGCAGATCGAAAAACCTATGTCGTAGAGTCCAGTGGTGGAATAATAGACACTGTGGGTGCCGATGCGACACTTCGTTATCGCTTGTCTCCTGATCAATCAAAGGTTCTGTATGTCGAGGACCAAGCCGTCTACCTAGCGTCTTCGTCCATGGACGGACACCGTTTCAAGAACCCAGAAGAGATTATCGCGTCGAAAGGACGCCTCTCGCTACCCCAGTGGTCCCCTGATGGATCTATGATTGCATGGACGCAGGATGGAGATATTTGGGCCATGTCCATGGATAACAGATCGATCCAAAAGGTCTTAGATAACGACAGCGCAGACGGCCAAAGCTTAGCAGGTTGGGCGTCCAATGAACACCTCCTTTTGGTCTCTCGGGATAATGAGGACACACGTTTGGTTTATTTTCCTGAATATGTAGATACCTTTGTTGAGCCTGGAGAATCAAGGCGGGGTCTTTACACCTCCACCTACTCTGTAATGCACTTGGACTCCACCTCCTCCAAGGAGTTGTTGAGTTCACAAGGGTGGGTGAGGACACAGGTAAGTCCCACAGGTTCCTATCTGGCCTTGGATGCGGTCGATGCTCCCATGAAAAAGCGCCAAATCCATGTATGGGATTCTGCGACAGAGCAAACAACGACCGTATTTGAAGACTCCACGGAAGGGTGGATTTACGGCCGTAACATGGCCTTTTCGCCTTCTAACGACAGGCTAATGTTTCAATCGGAGCAATCGGGATGGAACCATATCTACACGGTTTCGCCAGATGGTTCTGGTTTGAGGCAACATACCACAGGATCCTACGATATCCCCTTTGCGGAGTGGATAGATGATGAGACGATCGTCATGGCGACAACACAAAAAGATTTAGGCGAGCGCCATGTGGTGTTACTTGATCTGCGTGACGGCACGACCGAGCAATTAACCGAGGCAGAGGGCTACCGCTATCAATTTCAACTGAGCCCAGACAAACGACACCTCGTGTATGCCTACACGACGTTTAATCAACCGTATGATTTATACAGGCTGGACCTGAGAAGGCCCCGAGATGAGGTGCAATTGACCCAAACTGTTCCCGAAGCGTTCTCTCAGATCGACTGGCAAAAGGAGCAGTATGTACGCTTTACGGGGCGTGATGGAGAAACTGAGTTATCCATGTCGATTCTCACGCCAGACGACTACGAGCCAGGGGAGGACAAGCAATACCCCACAGTCGTCTTTGTCCATGGAGCGGGATCCCTTCAAAATGTCTACAAAGGGTTCTCAAATAGCTATTATCGGGAATATATGTTCCATCAGTGGCTTACGGCTCGGGGGTATGTGGTGGTGGAAGTCGATTATCGCCACAGTACCGGATATGGGCGCAAGTTTAGGGAAGATGTGACCAACTGGATGGGTAAATATGAGACCCAAGATATCATCGATGGGCTCGATTGGATTGCCGAACATGGGGATTATGTGGATCGAGACCGTGTTGGAATCTATGGAGGAAGTTATGGGGGCTTTATGGCGTTGTATGCCGCAACCGTAGCTCCGGATCACTTTCATGCAGCGGCTGCCCTACGAGCTGTAACCAATTGGCGTAATTATTACTATGCTAATCCTTGGTATACGATGCCGAGGCTTGGCACGCCTGAAGAGAATCCATTGCATTTTGAGCGTAGTAGTCCACTTGATATCGTGGATGATTTGGAGCGCCCCGTACTCATTTTGCATGGCCTTGTGGACGATAATGTCGGCTTCCAAGATGCTGCTCAATACATCGAAGCACTGATCCAGACGGGAGATAAAGAGTTCGATATGATGATGTACCCCTCAGAACCGCATGGTTTTCAAGATCCAGATTCATGGATTGACGAGTATGAGCGAATCTTTGAATTTTTCGAGGAAAAGCTCTAGCCGAGGCGAAAGAGCCTGTACTGCACAACGTATTTAGCAATAAAAAGTATAATTGCATTATAAATTGTGCAATATTATCTTTGATAGGTTTACTATGAGTCATAAACTTACGAATGGAGAGTCTATATCAAAGACAAGAACGCTTACTTAGGAATCTAAGTAGCGATTTCAAACGGTATCTATATCATGAGATCTCGTGGAATCATCGATTGATAGGCATTCTCGGTTCTAGAGGTGTGGGTAAAACCACGATGCTTCTTCAGCACATCAAAGAGAGCCTTCAACCAGGCGAAGCACTTTATATCACAGCAGATGATCTTTATTTCTCAGAAAATCGATTATTTGATGTTGCAGAGAGCTTTTACCAACATAAGGGACGAGTATTACTCATTGACGAAATTCATAAATACGGTGAGTGGTCACGAGAACTCAAAAATATATTTGACTCCTTTCCTGAACTCCAGATTATTTTCACTGGCTCATCCGTATTAGATATCCTCAAAGGATATGCAGATTTGAGTCGTCGAGCCTTAGTTTACACACTTCAGGGTTTATCTTTTCGAGAATACCTTATGCTATTTCATGGGTACTCCGTGGAGAGGGTATCATTAAAGGATATCACAGAACATAGGTTCACACTTCCAGGTATTGAGCACCCTCTTCCCTATTTCAAGGATTATTTAAAACGTGGTTACTACCCATTTAGCCTAGAGGGTGAATTAACAATCCGACTTCGCCAAATACTTGTGCAGACACTTGAAACGGACATCCCGCAGTATGCACATCTAAGTGTTGGTACAAGTCGTAAGCTCAAACGACTGCTAGGCATCATTGCAGCCAGTGTGCCCTTTAAGCCTAATTTTTCGAAAATTGCTAGACTATTGGATATCAGCCGCAATTCGTTGGATGATTATTTTTCTTATCTAGAAACGGCAGGTTTGCTCATGCAACTCCGCTCGGGGACAAAGGGAATTCGAGAACTAGGTAAAGTGAACAAAGTATATCTTGAGAATTCAAATATAATCTATGCACTGGCTGAGGATTTTGTGAATATTGGCAATGTAAGGGAAACGTTTTTTTTCAATCAAATGAAGGTTCAGCATGAGGTCACTGCCTCAAAAAATGCCGATTTTGATATTGAAGGATTGATATTTGAAATCGGAGGGAAAAACAAAAAACCGAAAAACCTAGGTGCGGACCAACAGATTTATATTGTCAAAGATGATATTGAGGTCGGTTTTCAGAATATCTTGCCTTTATGGGCATTTGGATTGACCTATTAATGAATGGCACGAGTAAAGGTCTAATTTTTCGAGGAAAAGCTCTGACCGAGCCCACCTTAAGGTGTAGATTTTGTAAGTTCCAACATGGCTGAATCGTACCGCGCACTGACCCGAGTTTACCGCCCATCCTCCTTCGAGGATATCGTCGCGCAAGAGCATGTTAGTAGTACGCTAAAGAACGCGATTGAGAACGATCGTCTGGCGCACGCATATATGTTTTGTGGCCCTCGAGGCGTTGGAAAAACGACGATGGCCAGAGTATTGGCTAGAACGATTAATCACGTGGACGGATCCGTCGATGGTGAGCAACTGAACCAGACGCTCAACATTACCGAGATTGATGCTGCCTCCAACAACAAAGTAGAGGACGTTCATGGTCTTCGGGATAGCGTTCGCATCCCACCTCAAAATGGTCGCTACAAGGTGTACATTATCGATGAGGTGCACATGCTCAGCAAGGCGGCGTTTAATGCACTGCTGAAGACGCTAGAGGAGCCACCCGCACACGTGGTATTTATCTTTGCGACCACAGAGCCTCACAAAGTACTTCCCACGATTCTTTCACGCGTCCAGCGATTTGATTTTCGTCGTATCGAAACGGATGAGATTGTCTCAAGGCTGACAGCGATTGCCCAAAAAGAGGGTATTACGATTGACCAAGAGTCAATGCATTTAATCGCAAAACGTGCCGATGGAGCTCTTAGGGATGCATTAAGCCTCATGGATCAGGCGGTGGCTTTTTGTGGGACATCCATTACCTATAGCGCCATTCTTGAGGCATTTCATGCAGTAGACGTGGATGATTTGTTCCTGTTTTCAGGTTGTGTAGGCACTGGGAATGCAGCAGAGGCATTGGTTCGATTCCAAGAGTTAATGCAAGACGGGATCGATATTCAGGAGTTCTTAGGGTCAATGACGGAGCATTTTCGCCATATTTATTTGGCGAAGGATGAGCGTACCGCTCCCTACATTGAAGCGACACAGGATACCCGACAACGCTACCTCGAAGCGGCAAAAGCGTTGAGCGCCGAGGACACTCTCAGAGGTATCCATTTAGTGAATCAAGCACAAATGCATGTGAGGGAGGCACGACAACCACGAATACAGGTTGAGGTCTTAATTGCTAAACTTGCACATATGACGCCATCTTCTGAATTGGCAGCCCTCAAGTCCCAGCTCACTGGGGCAAAAAAAAAAGATTAAACTCGGCGCCACCGGCTGAGCCACCTCCAACGCCTGAGCCAAAAGCCGAAGTTCTACCTCCACCGAGCCCAACTGCTGAGCCTGCGGCTGATCCACAGAAGTCGCCAGCATCAACCCCAACGCCTGCCCCACCTCCAACGCCTGCCGCAACCCCAACGCCCAAAAGCACCACCGCGATTGGGCCGGTTCCAAAGTTATTCGGCGCAAATACAGAATCAGACACGTCCACGTCTGCTGAGCCACCTTCAACGGGTGATAGTGAGTCATTTACGCCATTACCCTTACAAACCATCCAAAACCAGTGGATGCAATGGGTCTCTGACCTGAATGGAACTGTGAGCCGATTCCTAAGCTTACAACTGCAAAAAACTGTCATTACCAACTACAATGAGGATCTTCTGGAGCTTCGAGTCGACTCCGAGTTTGGTGTGAAGATGATTGAGGAGCACGACGCGACCCTTCGTGAGTGGCTCAAGCAACACCTTGGGCGTAAGCCAAAATTGAAGGTTCAAGTCGACCCTTCTCTCATGGCCCCTGCATCCACCCGGGACCCTTTTGAAGCGTTCAAAGAGATTCAGCAAAAAGACCCAATTGTGGCAGAGTTGGTCAAACGATTCGGCGCTGAACTCAAACAGTAGATGATTAATCTGTAACCCCTAGATATGAAAATTACCTCTGAGGCACTTGAGCGAGCGATTGAAGAACTCGCAAAGCTTCCAGGAACGGGACGAAAGTCTGCGAGACGCATGGCGCTTCATCTCCTCAAACAGCCTGAATCATCACTGCAAGAGCTAGCCTCTTCCATTTTGAGTCTCAAAACCCAAGTCAAAGTCTGTGCAACCTGCGGCACATTCAGCGACACAGATCCTTGTGCAATTTGTGAGAACCCGAAGCGAGCTACGGGGCAACTTTGTGTAGTGGAAGAGTTCCAGGACATGTATTTCATTGAGCAAACCCATCAATTTCAAGGGCAATACCATGTACTTAATGGCGTGTTATCACCCATGAATCAAATTGGGCCAGATGAGCTTCGGCTCAAAGAGTTGATTCAGCGCATTAGTCAAGCAGCACCTGACGCCCCTGTGAAGGAAGTGATACTTGCACTGAATCCGGATGCTGAAGGCGAGGCAACCTCTTATTACATCCAAAAACTTGTAGAACCGCTTGGTGTCACGGTAACCAGAATTGCCTACGGAATTCCGATGGGAACAGATCTTGAGTATATTGATGATGCGACATTAACTAGAGCATTTAGTAATCGAACTTCGTTTTGATGTAAACCGAATACATTGAAATTGTTACGTCCAACCCTAAGGAACATAAAAAACATACCCTCCCTATGAAGTACATATCAACCCGTTTTGTTACCCTTTTTATACTATTAACTCTACTCACTGTGGAGGTAGCCGATGCCCAGCGAAATACACGCTGGCAGCAAGAAATCGCCTACACCATGGACATTAAGGTAGATGCCGAGGCCCATCAATACACTGGCACGCAAGAGGTGATCTACACCAACAATAGCCCGGATGTGATCACCAAGGTGTACTACCACCTGTTTTTTAATGCGTTTCAGCCAGGAAGCATGATGGATGTTCGTTCTCTGACGATTGCAGATCCAGATCGACGGGTTCGCGACCGCATTTCGAAGCTCCAACCTGATGAGATTGGCTATTTACGTGCCACGTCGTTAACTCAAGACGGTCAACCCGTTGAGTACACGGAAGAGGGTACCATTTTGGTCGTGGAATTAGCCGAGCCCATTCAACCTGGACAAAGCACAACCCTAGCGATGGACATGGAAGCGCAAGTCCCTCTTCAAGTGCGTCGCTCAGGTCGCGATAATGCGGAAGGAGTAGAGTTTTCGATGTCACAATGGTACCCCAAAGTGGCAGCGTATGATGAAGACGGGTGGCATCCAAACCCGTATATAGGACGAGAGTTTTACGCACCCTTTGGCACATTTGATGTGACGATTCACATTGATCCCGAGTATGTCGTCTCAGCAACTGCGGTGCTTCAAAACCCTGAGGAGGTTGGGTATGGCTATACAACCGCTGTCGGTGAAACCCCTGACATGAGTGCTCCATCGACAAATGGTGAGCTTCGACGCTGGCATTTTATGTCCGAAGATATTCATGATTTCATGTGGGCTGCCGATCCAGATTATATTCATACCACAACACAAGTGCCTGGAGGTCCATTACTACGATTTTTCTATCAGCAAGATGTCCTTGCAGAAAACGCTGACGCCGATAAACAGGCTGAACTCACAGCAAATTGGGAGCAACTCCCCGAGCTCACCGTCCAAGGATTTGAATATGCCAACGAAAACTTTGGTCCATACCCATATCCTGAGTACACGATAATCCAGGGGGGAGATGGCGGTATGGAATATATCATGGGGACCTTAATCACTGGCAATCGTTCGTTGCGCTCACTAGTGGGTGTAACCGTCCACGAGTTTATGCACTCGTGGTACCAAGGTGCCCTTGGGATTAATGAGAGCTATTACTACTGGATGGATGAAGGCTTTACCTCTTATACAACGAGTGAGATTATGGATGAGCTTTTTGGCGGAAGTTCTTTAGCGGGCTATCAGGGATATGCAGCGCTGGCCAATGCTGGGCGAGAAGAGGTGATGACCACCCATGCAGATCATTTTACAACGAATGTAGCCTATGGGATTGCAGCCTATTCAAAGGGAGCTGTCTTTCTTGGACAAGCCAAATATATGCTGGGTGAGGAGGTCTTTGATCGTTCGATGTTGCGATTTTTTGAGGAGTGGAAGTTCAAGCACCCACGTGGGAAAGACCTCTTAAGAATATTTGAAAAGGAAGGCGACATGATTCTCGACTGGTATTATGAATACTTTGTTGAGACAACCAAAACTGTGGATTATGCAATCGCCTCTGTATCGTCTACGACACAATCTTCAGCGAGTGGATCCACAACGCCTGCGACTCAAACAGAGGTAACTCTTGAGAGACTAGGCGATTTCCCGATGCCATTAGAGGTGCAAGTGACTGGACTCAATGGGCAAGCGTGGACATACTACATCCCACTTCGTCTCATGCGTGGAGAAAAAACACCAGGACCTGACCAATCCGAAGGGTGGAACGTGCAGGAAGACTGGCCATGGGTAGAACCGTCTTATACCTTCACTGTCCCAGTTCCAAGTGATGAGATTGTATCGATCACCATTGATGAGTCGATGCTCTTGGCTGATGTGGATCGTAGCAACAATACGTGGGAACCTGCCGACGAATCGAGCGAGGAATAGGCGCCTGAATACGGGGATTGATTAGTCAGCAAAACCCTGCGAAGAGTGGTTCCTTAAGGCTTTAAGAGCGTCGTCGCAATGAAGAAGACATTCTCTTTTCTTTCCATTAGGCGACGCGAAAAGTAGGGGAACCACATCGTTCCATACGGAACATATATGCATGTTTTCCACCCATCTTCGGAGAGCTTGTTCATGGTTTTTTCTCGCAGACCGTATAACATCTGAAACTCAAATCGATCTTTTGGTAGCCCTTCTGTTTGGGCATACTCTTGAAGCCAGCCTACGAGTGATCCATCATGTGTTGCCATGCGTGGGAAGGGGGTTTTCTCCACCAAGATTTTCGCATACTCTTTGAAAGCTGCACGGATATCATCCATAGATTGTAGGGCATCAGTCGCAGGCTCTTTGTAAGCTCCTTTACAAAGACGAATGTCTGCTCCTAAAGACGCCAAGTCATCCACATCCTTTGCGGTCCGATGCAGATAGGCCTGTAAAACAATGCCGACATGTCCTTGGTAGTCTTTCAGCGCCTTTTTGAATATGTCGATGGTTGCCTGTGTGTTACCAGACCCCTCCATATCGATGCGTACAAACTGATTGTGAGCTTTCGCCGTTTCTAGGAGTCTTGATAAATTATCGTAACAGACTTCCTCAGAAATATCCAATCCCATCATTGTAAGCTTCACAGAGATGGAGCTATCCAAGTTTGATGCTTTAATTTGCTCAAGCAACTCGATATAGGCATCGACAGTTGCTGATGCCTTGGTTGCATCCTTGATATTTTCCCCTAATAAGTCAAGGGTAACACGATTTCCTTTTTGGTTAATGGCTCGAACCTTTTTTTCGGCCACATCATAGGATTCACCAGCAACGAAGCGCTTTGCAAAAATGTAGGGTGTTTTCATGTAGAGAGCGTCATAGAAGAAGTGAGCAAATGTACGAAATCGAAGCAAATGGGCATACGAAACTTTAAAAAAAGAGGTCGTATAATATGGAGCTTGTATATAACGACAGACCCATGCCTTCACGTTTCCAATGGTTGACCATTGCGATGCTTACGGCAGAGTTACGTTGAAGACACGTGAACAATGATACCGTGGAACGCATAGGTTTCGTATCTTTGAACCAAGACAGTATACCAATCCAAACATAATTACTTATATGAAAAATATTCTTTCTCTAGGACTGCTCACTAGTTTATTCGCATTTACCGCATGTGGAGGTGGTGAATCAATGGATACACCTGCTGAAACTGCGGAATCAGCTACCCCAGCCAATGACATCCGCACGATTAATATCATCGGCGTAGACGAAATGAAGTATGTCGTCTCCGAAGCATCCGAAGGTATCACAACGGGTGAGGCTATTGGTGACTATTTGAAGCTAGAATCTATCACTGCATCCGCGGGTGAAGAAATTCGCATCAATTTGATGACTGAATCAGAAATGCCAGCTATCGCTATGGCTCACAATTTCGCACTACTTACAGCAGAAACTGATGTGGATGCGTTCATAAATGCCTCAATTACAGCACGCGATACAGATTATATCGCACCTGATATGCAAGATATGGTCATTGCTAACACGACAATGATTGGTGGTGGTGAGTCTGACGAAGTCATGTTCACAGCACCTACCGAGCCTGGTGAGTACACATTTGTTTGCAGCTTCCCTGGCCACTATACAAGCGGCATGGTCGGTGTTTTAATCGTTGAGTAACACTCGACTCGCTTAGTCGAAGTACATTTTGGAGCCTCTCTACGATTCGCGTACGGGAGGCTCTTTTTTTTGCAGACGCTGGATATAATCCTTCCACTGGAGTGCATAGCCTTGATGAAGCTCTATCTGCCACGTCTCGTTGGCCAAGGTTATTGATAAACTCCGACGTTGCTCTATCGAGATGGCCAGTATCTCCTCCAACGGCAACACCCTTTTCAAACCCCCAACCTCAAAACGGATCCTTTCACGTTCAAGCCATACGTGACCTACCCCTAGCTTTATCTGCTCAAACGTTGGCGTAATAGAATAGACTATTGCTTCACGGTCTTGCTCCAACACCCCATGGGCATCTATAAACATGGGAAGCTCCCGAATCTTATCAAGCCATGGACTAAGAATCTCAGCAGGCTCCTCGGGGTCCGCTCCTTCAAATCGAAGCTGGGAAGCAAGGGTCATGCGAGCACGAAAGGTGTCATCGGTCATACTCTGAACTCCCCATCCATCTTCAGTCGGTTGAATAGCCCCCGTACGACCCGATGTTGGGCACCGATACAGCAACTTATCAATCCCTACCGCAGGCTTATGGGCCCAAAATGGAATGGTTTCAGGTGCAGGTCGCTCCTCTTCAAAATCTAGCGTCTCCACACACGCGTCGTAAAAGCTTTGGTAATCTGTAAACTCCTCTGGATGTAGAGGCTTCAAAAAGTGAATATTCTGACGACTTCGTCTAGGGTAAGTAGCCCAACGAGGCCATCCAACATACGACCCATGGATTTGAACAGGATGTGCTGGCACCTTCATTTTGTAAAACAATTTCATGGTCGATTCAATCGGCGGTTTGGGCCGACCCGACCACCGGCGTCCTCCCTCCGGGAAGATGACAATCATCCGTTTTTGTTGCAGTAATGTGATGACGTTGCGTATTACTGAGGGATCAGGCACATATTTAGTGGTTGGAACAATCCCCACACTATCCATAAACAATGCGGGAAGCGGCTTGTAGAATTGATCCCTGGTCATGACCCCAGCCGTAGGCTCCTTTGGCATCTTTACATTCAACACAAAGGGGTCAAAATTGTTGGCATGATTGGCAAAAATGAAGCAAGGTCCTGTGGTTGGCGTATGCTCCTGTCCATAAAACCTTGGTTTATACATCCAACGAGCACTGTTAACGACAGTCAGTTTCAAAAAGGAGTGACTAAGGCGATTCCACCCACGATCATTTTTAGGAAAACGAAAGGGAAGCGCGCCCATTATCCGTTTTGTTTCATTCGTTGAAAGTAATCTGTCGCAGCGGCTTTCACTTTAGGGGCTAACAACAAAGCCGACACCATGGTTGGAATGGCCATGGTCGCAAAAGTTCCATCAATGAGATTCACCACGACATCAATCGATACGACGGCGCCCAAAATAATGGTCCCTACATAAAAGTAATTGTAGATCTTCGCACGTTTTGCACCAATCAAATAAGACAAGCACTTCGTGCCATAATAGGAATAGGCCAACATGGAAGAGACACTAAACGCCATCACGGACAAGAGCAGAAGCCACGTACCCCAACCTGGCAACGCTTCATTAAACGCATTCAGCGTGAGTGTGACCCCATTTGCTTCGCTTGTTTCCCAGACACCCGTTACCAAAATCGCCAAGGCTGTCATCGTGCATACCACAAGTGTATCGATGGCGGGGCCCAACATCGCAACGAGCCCTTCACGAACAGGCTCCTTCGTTTTGGCTGCTCCATGGGCAAGCGACTCTGTTCCAATCCCCGCTTCGTTGGAGAATGCCGCACGTTGAATCCCCACAATGATTAACGAACCCACGGCTCCACCTAGCACCGAATTAGCGGAGAATGCGTCCGTAACAATGAGGCCGAGATAATAAGGCACCTCTGTAATGTGTACCGCCAGAATGATCAAGACAGAACTCACATACACCACCACCATGGCGGGGACCATGCGAGCAGCCACGTAGCCAATCCGTTTAATTCCGCCAAAAATGACGAGGGACACGAGACCCACAAGAACCAACCCAGTGAGTAAATTCCCCATAAATGGATCCCCAGCATCTACCAAGCCATAGGGGATATAGATGGAATCACGAAGGATTTGAGTCAATTGATTCGCCTGAAAAATAGGTAGGGGACCAATCAGCCCAGCAATAGAGAACAGCACAGCCAGTCCATGCCATTTTTTGGAGAGACCTTCACGGATCACATACATAGGACCGCCTTGAATTTCCCCTTCAGAATCTTTGCCTCGATAAAGGATGGATAATGTCCCGGTAAAAAACTTTGTCGCCATCCCTACAATGGCACTCATCCACATCCAGAACAACGCGCCAGGCCCACCCATGACGATGGCCACGGCAACCCCTGAAATATTTCCCATTCCAATTGTCGATGCCATGTGACTCGACAGCGCTTGGAAGTGATTGATATCGCCAGGATCATCAGGGTCATCATATTTACCGGCGAGGACACCTACAGCATGCTTTAAGAACCGAAATGGTAAAAATCGAGAGTAAATGAGAAAAAATAGACCCCCACCTACCAATAAAATGACCAGAGGGTATCCCCACATAAATCCAGAAAACGCACCGGTCCAAGCTTCTAAGAGTTCCATGTAAAGGTCATTTGAGCGTCAGAGGGGAGAGGGCGGTCCGCAATGGAGTGCATCATCCCAGACTTCATTAAAAATTGCGACACCTGCGCTCGATGGTGCTGGCCATGAACAATAAGGTGGTGTAAAATTCGCCATAAGGGCATTTGCATCGACGATCCATCAGGCTTCGACATAAAGCACTCCATATCAAGGGAGGATTCCTCATCATCAATCACATCGAGCCAAAGCGCATGCAGGTTTTTGGCTTTGAGCTTGAGCTCATTAACTGAATATTCAGCCCATGGATCCAATTCAGAGGCCATGGCATCGCCAATTAATTTGTGGAACCAAATTTGTTGTACGGTGAGAATATGACTTACAAACGCCATACATGCGACTCTATGGTCAAACGAAGGTTCTCGTTCAAAAAGTTTGATCAATTGGCGATTCGACCACAGGTCAAATTGAAACAATTCTCGATAATGAGTGCGCTGCTGATCCATAATTCGGCGACGAGGTAGACTGTACCCTTATAAATTGAAGAAACGGGAAATTCCGCTCAGGACAAACTGAACACTAATGGCAAGGGCAATAAATCCCATCATCCGCGTCATGGCACTCAGCCCTGTCTGGCCAAGCCACTTTCTCACAAACGGTGCGAGACGCAAGATCCCCCAGGCTGCAATCGCTGCCAAGATGGTCGCTAAGCCATAAATCACATAATCAATCAAGTTATTTGCTTGTGAGGCAAATCCAATAATAACGGCAATACTGCCTGGCCCAGACAACAACGGCATCGCCAAAGGACTAAACGACACATCTTCCTTGTCCATAGCCGCAAGCTCGTCCTCTTTGGACAGCTTACGACCTGACTTTTCAGGATTTAACATCGAAAACGCGGCACGCATAATGATCAGCCCACCAGCAATCCGAATCCCTGCGAGATTAATCCCAAAAAAGCTCATGATATAACTACCCAACAGCAAGAAGATGATCAGAATACCAAACATATACACAGCAGCTTTGCGAGCCGTTTGATTGCGCTCTTGGTCGGTATCTTGATCGGTCAACGATAAAAATACAGGGGCTGCAGCCAATGGATTCACGACAGAAAACAACGACGCAAACGTCGCGAGTAACAACGTTAAGGAGGAATAGACGACAGTCGATAAATCGGTTAACGATTCCATGAATGAGACTCTACATGTCGTTTAAGGTATCGCCCTGTGTGGCTCTGCTCCAACTCCATCACCTCCTCAGGCGTTCCGGTTGCAATCACCTTTCCACCCCCAAATCCACCCTCGGGGCCAAGATCGATGATCCAATCCGACGCCATCATGATGTCAACATTATGCTCAATGAGGAGCACACTATGGCCAAGATCTACGAGCTCGTGGAAGGAGTCCAGCAAACGGCGGACATCCTCAAAATGAAGTCCCGTTGTAGGTTCATCAAACACATAAAGTGTATGCTCGGACGAGGGCTTGGTCAAAAACTTTGCCAACTTCACCCGTTGGGCCTCTCCACCACTTAACGTTGTGGCGCTTTGCCCCAGCTTCAGATACCCAAGCCCCACACGCTCCATCGGTAGCAACCGGCTGTGGATGGCGTTGTGATCTTTGAAAAGATCCAGGGCATCAGAAATCGAGAGCTCTAGCACATCATGAATCGAGTGCCCATCCACTTTGACTTGGAGAATCTCTTTACGGAATCGCGCCCCTTCGCACTCTTCACACACCAACTCAATGTCAGCCATAAACTGCATCTCAATGGTCTGAACGCCCTCCCCCTGGCACGCCTCACACCGTCCACCTGGCACATTAAACGAAAAATACCCTGGGGATAACCCTAGTAGTTTGGCTTGTTTGGACTGTGCAAACACCTCACGAATCCCATCAAACGCCTTACTATAGGTTGCAGGATTGCTTCGTGACGAGCGCCCAATGGGTGATTGATCGACCATCTCCACATCATACACATGCAACCCACCTTCCAGCGTGTGGAATCGACCCACACGATCGACCGACTGCCCTAATTCCTTTTTTAAGGCCGCAACAAGAGTGTCATGCACCAGGGTAGACTTCCCTGACCCCGACACACCTGTGATACATACCATACGGTGTAATGGAAACTCCACATCGATGGTCTTGAGGTTGTGCTCGCTTGCCCCTTTCAGCACCAAAGATCTCCCCTTTCCTTGTCGTCGGGTCTTCGGAATATCCATGGTAGTTCGGCCGCTGAGGTAACGGCCCGTTAGCGTGTTGGCTTCACGGAGTGCATCATACGACCCAGCAAATACGACATCTCCCCCGTGTTGACCCGCAAAAGGCCCCATATCGATAATATGATCTGCTGCGGCCATCATTTCAGGGTCGTGCTCTACCACCACAAGGGTATTGCCGATATCACGTAGGGACTTTAGGATGTCGATGAGCCGGTCATTATCGCGAGGGTGGAGGCCAATTGTGGGTTCATCTAGAACATATAGACTTCCAATCAAGGAACTCCCCAACGCATTCGCCAAACTAATGCGTTGAGACTCGCCACCACTCAGCGTGTTGGTTGCACGGTCAAGCGTGAGGTAATCAAGTCCTACACGATTCAGGTAGTCAAGTCGTTTTCGAATCTCATACAAAATTTGTCCTGCGACATCTTCTTGCCATGGACGAAGCTCGAGTTCAGCAAAAAACTCCTTGGCATGGCCGAGAGTCATCTCTGTGACCTCACCAAGATGATGATGTTGGATTTTCACATACAAGGCATCTTTCCGCACGCGATACCCTTCACATTCTGGGCACTTTGCATAGCCGCGATACCTTGCGTAGAAAACACGCATATGCATTTTGTAGAATTGGTCGCGGATCTCCTCAAAAAACGCATTGATTCCTTCATACTCTTCGAGTCCATTCCATAAAATCTTCCGTACCGATCGGTCAAGTTGTCCATATGGGGTGTCAATTGGAAGTTTGTGCCTTGCAAAGACTTTGACCAACCGCTTCAACGGGGTACTATGTTTCGGGCTTTGAAAGGGTGCAATGGCACCATCGCGAATCGTTTTGTCCGGATCTGGAATCACAAGATCTTCATCGATACCTGCTGTACGACCGAAGCCTTCACATCGTGAGCAGGCACCATAAGGATTATTAAACGAGAACATTTGTGGGGTTGGCTCGGTAAATTCCATCCCATCTCGCTCAAATCGCTCACTAAAATCCCACTCCCGACCTCCACGCTCTTTGATGGAGCAGCGTCCTGCACCATTTTGAAACGCAGTTTCAAGAGATCCCGTCAAGCGCGTGATCGACTCGTCATCCCAAGCGGCGCTTAATCGATCCACAAGCACACGAAGTTTCTCGCTAGGAATCGCTTCTGCCTCTTTTTGTTGCTCGGGTAGCGTGAATACCTCTTCGTTCTCCACATTCATCACACGGGTGAACCCTTTTTCGAGCAACGTCCCAAGCTCCTTCTTGACCGACGCCTCGCTATGCATATCGACCGGAAACAACACCATATACTTCTCGCCGTTGCTCAAGATCTGTTGAAGTCGCTCGGCAGCCTCCTGAGGGGTGTCTTTGCTCACTTTCTCTCCTGAGATAGGCGAGAACGTCTCTCCGATACGCGCAAACAACAACCGCACATAATCATACAACTCCGTTGTGGTCCCTACAGTAGATCGGGGATTGCTTCCAATCGTTTTTTGCTGAATCGCCATCGCAGGTGAAATCCCCGTGAGGGTATCCACATCGGGCTTGTCCATGCGCTCCAGGAACTGACGAGCGTAGCTGGATAAGCTTTCCACATACCGACGATGCCCCTCGGCATACAACGTATCAAACGCTAGAGAGGATTTTCCCGAGCCTGACACACCTGTGACAACCGCTAGAGAATTTCGTGGAATCTCTACGTCAATATTTTTGAGATTATGGACTCGCGCGCCTGTGATTTTGATGGGACGATCTGCGGCAAGCGATCCATTGGTTTCAGCAAGCGATCCATTGGATGACGCTTGATCTTTTTGAGTGGTTGTCTTACTCACCCTCGAACCCCTTTGGCATCCTTCATGATCGCTTCAATCTCATCAATCTCCTTCACGAGTGATGTCATATTCTCGTGACCCATGTCAGAATCGTTCAGCACTAGATTGTCCTCAATTCGGATGCCTCCAAAATCGAGAAGAGGCTCTAATTTTGACCGATTCAAGAAGCTAGATTGGGTGGGATCGTCAAACGCTGGCCCTAACAAGGCCGGAATCATATAAAAACCGGGCTCAATGGTGATCACCATGCCCGATTCCAGCTCTCGGCGACTTCTCAAGAATCTCACCCCTGGTCGGTCAATACGATCAACCCCTTTGGGATACCCACCAGGATCGTGCACGTCTAGACCTAAAAAATGACCCAATCCATGGGGAAAAAAGAGGGCAAAGATATTTTGTGCCATCAAATCTTCTACGGAGCCCTTGACATAACCACCCTCCAACAATCCCTCCAGCAGGGTTCTGCATGCCAAAAAGTGCAAGTCTTCCATTTTCACACCGGGTCGAGTTGCGGCAATGGTCCGTTTCTGCATTTCTAGTACAATGGAGTACATCTCACGCTGGACATCCGAAAACACCCCATTCACAGGCCATGTACGAGTCAAGTCAGCTCCATACCCCTCAAATTCATATCCCGAATCGATCAAAAAGAGCTCACCATCGCCCATTTGCTGATTGTTGACCACATAATGCAAAATGGCGCTATTCGTCCCACTTGCGTAGATACCGTTATATGCAGGAAATTGTAATCCTCTCTGCATCAGCGTGCCTTCTAAGACCCCTTTCATTTGGTATTCCCAAGCATCTGGGCGCACCGACCGGAGAACCGCGTGATGTGCGTCACAATTGGCCTTGTTGGCAAAGCGCAATCTTTCCAATTCTCCCTCAGTTTTATACAAACGGCAAAGGGTCAATATATCGATGACAGAGCGGTGGTCGATCTCACATCCTTCAGGCGCCCCCACCCCGAGCGCAGCCAAGTCCCCTTCAGCCCCCGTGAAAATCCGATCTGGGGCGAGCTCGTCAATTACCGATTGCATCGCATCAGAATAGTGCAGCGCGTCGGGCTTGTACAGTGCTTGGATGTCCTCTTGTGATCGAATACGCCCATTCCACACCGCATAAGACGCTTCACGCTTGGGAGCAAACAAATGACATTCCCCCGTTTTTGGGACAAAAATAGCGCTATAATCGGGTTCGGAGACCCCTGTTAGATACCAAAAACGGCTTTCTTGACGAAAAGGGAGCTCAAAATCGGTGTCGTACCGGTGCTCCACCGACCCTCCACGCATGACAACAATCGCGTTGTCCGCCCCTTCGAGGTCAAACATGGAATAGAACCGTTCTCTGTGTGTTGCTGCCATGTCAGCAGCAGAAATCTTCAAGGATGTTTGCATGCTAGAACTTACTACAACAAATAGAGTTGACGAAACCAACTTTCATAAAACCCTGCCAAATTGGAGATCACCATCGGGTTAATCTCAGTCGTTTTGAGCGGCACGTGTTTCAGCAGAGACGCCCGTTCCTGCGAGTGTGTTGTATAAATGGTGGTATTCTCAGGTTGGGCTGCCCACAACTCCTGCAAATCAGTCACAAAAACCGCGACAGTTTGCTGGGATTGATTCAAAATAGCCACCAATAAGGTTTCCTCAGGATTGGGCGATACAATCGCTAAAGCCACGTCGGTATCGTCATCCAAGGGGATGCTTTGGTAATAATGACTCGCGTGAACCCCCATATCGGTGCGTGCTAGATCGATATATCCGTAGGCCCATTCGTGGCTTGGATCCCAAAATTCTTGGAGCACGCGGGTCAGCCAATGTTGAGCCTCCGGATCTAGGCCCCGACCGATAAACCCACGATCGACCCAGTACGTGGCTTCGTGACGAAGCTCCGCCGCGGAGGACGCGCTGGGATAGATTGGCTTGCGGCGACGTTTTAGCTCCCCATCTTCAAAAGTAAAGATGGCATCGGAGTGCCCGTTGCTAAGCCAGAGATGTCGTGCACCCACGTGTTCGTTGTAGCGGCTAATTTGCACGGCTGAGTCCTTACTCAAGCTCACAGTCGCAGATTTGCATTCGATTAGCGTTTCAGGCTCCATATCCCCACCATACACCACGATATCGGCTCTCATGCCTCGATCTTTATCTCCTAATTCATTCGACAGAAGGGTCAATTCCTGTGAAATGCGACCTGCGGGGACTTGGGCCTCCAGGGTGAGGTAATCAATCATGCGAAGCCGGACCCTCTCCTCTGGTCGATTCGCAAGTTTCTTTTTGGTAATGGGATTCCAAAGCCACCTCTGACCGTCTTCGTATACGACGCGAGGAAAATGAAGAGAACAGCAAGAATTCATAACGGCTCTGGGATTGGGCGACTGTCTACTCAGATTTACTGTCTACTTGGATTTTCGGGACGATGACGACGATGCCGAAGATGATGATGACTTAGATTTACTTTGAGTCGATACAGTAGCAACTGCCGGTGTGGCATCCTTGTTTGTCCCTCGGTTGATGAGCCATTGTTGCCCCGCAGAGAGCACATTAAAGACCAGATAATAGAGACTCAACCCTGCCGCAAAATTATTGAAGAAAAACAGGAGCATAAACGGCATGATATACATCATGATTTTCATGTTTGGCATTCCTGGGCTTGTGGGTGCAGAAGACATACTGCCAGAGAGTTGGGTTTGTAGCACAATCGACCCAGCCATAAGGAGTACAAAGCCAGCAAGTTCATCTCCCAAAAACGGTACAGCAAACGGTAAACTCAGCCAATAATCAGGCGCAGACAGATCTTGAGCCCACAAAAACGACTCTTGTCGGATGAGAATGGAGCTTTGGAAAAATTGCCAAAGGGTAATGAGAATTGGAAATTGCAAGAGCATCGGCAGACATCCACCAACGGGGTTCACTTTATTCTTCTTATACAACTTCATGGTCTCCTGCTGACGCTTCTGCGGATTCTCCTTGTATTTCTCCGCGAGAGCCTGCATCTCAGGCTGAAGCTTGCGCATGGCAGCCATACTCTTGAAGCTACTCAGTGTAAGTGGCGCCAGAACGACTTTGACTAACACACCAAACAGAATGATCAACACGCCATAATTGGCGATCCAACCACTAAAAAAGGTGAAGTATGGGATAATGATAAACCGAACCAAGGGGTCAGAGAACCAACGCATCCAGGAGTAGCCTACTTCAGCCATATCATAGGCATGGTCGTCAAATTCTCGTAAGTCATAATAGCGCAGCGGCCCTAGGTAGAGCTCCATGGAGGCGCGTTGTGTGTCACGGATATCAAGTTGAATGGAGGATTGGTATCGATGACGTGTGAGGGGCTCCTTGGGATCGCCTGTCACCTCTCCCGTTAATAATGCAGCCTCGGAGAGAGTGCTAGGCTTAAGAATCTGTGTAAAGAACTTTGTTCGAGTCGATACCCAGTCAATCTCTCCATTAATCCGATTTTGGTCACGTCCACCCTCTGTCAACTGAAATTGTTCTAGCTCCTCACCAGCAAATACGTACGCACTGCTGTATTGTCCATCCTGAGTAGGATCTTTTTCTGTTGGGACCAAGGCGGTTGCAAAACTTACATCGACCGCTTGATCAAAAATTTGTGTCTGCAACCCCTCAAACTGCACATCGAAATCCATTTCATGGCCATCCCCATACACCGTGTATGTATGAAGTATACGCCCCCCAGAGGCCGTGAGGTATTGGTATTGAATGTCAATGGACTCACCTTCAGAAAGGTTTCGATCGATTCTCGTTTCGAAAAGCGGCTCAAATTGAAGCCCTCTTGTCTCAATATTCTGCCCTTCTTGACTCAAAAAGCCCACATTGTAGGCCGACCGTGTGGTATCTTGGACCAACTGTACAGGCTTGTTATCCCAAGTCTCATAATCAAGGAATCGGATAGAGGCAGGGCCACCACCGATGGAGCTAAATTCAATCTCTATGTAAGGAGTACGAACGACTGCACGAGTTTCAGTTGGGGCAAACCCTTCAGCAGGTGCAAATGCTCCCGATGTTGGGGCATTTTGTGCGTCGAACGAATCGCGACGATTTCTTAATGTGGATGTCCCACGCTGCTCTTGATCATTAGCGCCCATCAAGTCATCAAACGCTGGCTCAATCCCTTGTTCTTGCAACGCAGACAGTGAATCTTGACGGATCTGTTCCAATCGCTCAGCTTCTATCTCCTCAGGTGAAGGCATAGAGGTCCAAGACCACGCCATCATAATGATGAAAATCAGGACAAATCCGATGATGGTATTTCTATCCATGAACCCATGTTTTGAGACGCTCTTGCCCATTGGCCATAAGTGTGAGCATCTCGGTTTCTAATTGTGAAGGCTCGACGTGTGAGGATTGAATCATAAACAGCGCATCTACGGCCAGAGCGTTTGAGCGGTGTGGAGTAGGCTGTAGATCGGGTTCCATACGCCATGCGTGTTGATTCCTGCGGTAACACTCCCTCATTTGACGTTTGAGGCGGTTGCGTGTCACGGCGTTGCCGTGACGCTTGCTTACCACAAAAGCTGTTTGTTGAGAAGGCTCAGAACTTGGACTTACTCGAAAACGTAATTGAACATGCGGTTGACGAAGCACGGTAGAGGAGGAGAAAAGGGTTTGAAAGCGTTCTTTGCCACGCAGAATGGCTGCACGGGGAAGGCGAAGTCTTTGACCGACTAGCCGAGAATATTGGCTACTTTGGCCCTTTTTCACTGCTCACAGTGAGCTTTTTGCGTCCTTTCGCACGACGACGATTGATGACGTTTTGCCCATCAGAAGTGAGCATGCGTTTGCGAAAACCGTGTTTATTGGTTCTTTTGCGACGGCTTGGTTGAAATGTACGCTTCATGAGACTCGTTTGACCTTAAAATATTGGACCTTAAACTATTCGACCTTAGAACGGACTGACACTTGTGCTGAGCTTGATGTATTGGGCAATCCAATTGAAGCTCAGACGTTTTACGTTAATTAAGAAAAATAACAAGATTCTGCGAACTTTGAACGCTGAAAGTTCAACCTTGCTTCTCCTCTCACCACCGTTTCCCGTATATTTGAGCTATGAAGTTATCTATCAATAGTGTCTTAACAACGATATTCGGCTCAAAAAGCGAACAAGATCTCAAATCGCTCTCCCCGATCCTCGAACAGATTCATGCCTTGGAGCCCCAAATCCAAGCCCTCTCTGATGAGCAGCTCAAGGGAAAAACGGCTGAGTTTAAGCAAAAAATTGTTGATGCTGGCCAAGAGCTTGACGACCAAATCCAAGAACTTCGAGCTCAATCTGAGGACCGCGAATCGACACGCACTGCAGCCGAAGCAAAGGACATTACAGATTCCATAGAATCCTTGCGGAAACAGTGGCTCGAGCGCGCCGAGGAGGTTCTTGAAGAGATCCTTCCTGAAGCCTATGCCGTGCTAAAAGAGACATGCCGTCGATTCGTGGGGCAAAGTTGGATGGTTGCGGGCTCCGAGGTGACCTGGCAGATGGTTCCATACGACGTTCAGTTGATGGGTGCTGTAGCGCTGCACAGGGGAATGATCTCAGAAATGAAGACCGGTGAAGGGAAAACCCTTGTAGCGATCTTTCCTGCCTACCTGAATGCGTTAGTTGGGCGTGGAGTCCACATCATCACTGTGAATGACTACTTAGCCAAGCGGGATGCTGAGTGGAATGAGCCGATTTTTAACTTCCTTGGATTACGCGTGGATTGCATTGATAAGTATCAACCAAATTCTGAGGAGCGACGCGAAGCCTACAGAGCTGACGTTACCTACGGGACCAATAACGAGTTTGGCTTCGATTATCTACGCGATAACATGGTGGTCACCCCAGACCAGTTGGTTCAGCGAGGGCACCACTTTACCATCATTGATGAAGTCGACTCCATTCTTATCGATGAGGCTAGAACCCCGCTGATTATCTCTGGCCCTGTCCCAGAAGACAACCAGTCTGAGAAATATATCGCAATGAAGCCACGTATTGACTCACTGGTCAAGGCTCAACAGCAACTGGTGGCCGGTTTTGTGACCCAGGCCGAAAAATTGGAAGCCGAAGGTGACGCAGAGGGTGCAGGATTGGCGTTATTGAGGGCACAAAGGGGCTACCCGAAGAACAGAAAGCTACGTCGCATGCTCCAAGACATGAAGTATCAAAGCTTGCTGACACAGTCCGAAAACTTCTACCTCCAGGAAAACGCAAAAAGGATGCCAGAGGTCGATGAAGAGCTCTTCTACGCCGTTGAAATGCGCCAACGCAGTATTGAAATGAGCGATAAAGGGCGTGAGTTTATCACCAAACAAGGGGAGGATGCAGATTTTTTCATCATTCCAGACGTGGGAGAAGAGACCGTAAAGATTGAGGAAGAGGCCAATGCGATATCAGATTCCACCCAAGCAGAAACGTTCCGTCAAGAACGTTTGGCTGAGCTCAACAAGTCTTTTGCAGAGAAAAGCGATCGGATTCATACGGTAAATCAGCTGCTCAAGGCCTACACCCTCTTTGTGAAAGACGAAGAATACATCGTCCAAGAGGGCAAGGTGCAAATTGTGGATGAGCACACAGGACGGGTCATGTCGGGACGTCGCTACAGTGATGGGCTCCATCAGGCCATTGAAGCCAAAGAGAATGTCCGTGTGGAAGCGGCGACCCAAACCTACGCCACCATCACACTGCAGAATTTCTTCAGAATGTACCATAAGCTCTCCGGCATGACGGGCACGGCGGCAACCGAGGAGGGGGAATTCAATGAGATTTACGGTCTGGATGTGGTGGTGATCCCGACCAACAAGCCCATAGCTCGCCTCGATCGTGAAGACCTCATCTACCGTAGCAAGCGGGAAAAGTTTAATGCCGTGATTGAAAAAATCCGTGAGGTCAACAAAAACGGCCAGCCCGTACTGGTTGGAACTACAAGTGTGGATGTATCGGAAACCTTGAGCCGTATGTTAAAACGATCTGGAATCGATCATAATGTGCTCAACGCCAAGCAAAATGCGCAAGAGTCCGAAGTGGTAGCTATAGCAGGACAACCGGGCGCTGTGACTGTGGCAACCAACATGGCAGGTCGAGGCACCGATATTAAACTGACCGACGAGGTGGTTGAGCGTGGTGGGTTGGTGATTATTGGAACAGAGCGGCATGATAGTCGCCGGATAGACCTTCAGCTTCGAGGTCGAGCAGGTCGTCAGGGTGACCCGGGTGAGACCCAATTTTATGTCTCCCTTGAAGATCAGCTTATGGCGCTCTTTGGTGGAACCGATCGTATTGCGAAGTGGATGGATCGACTCAATTTCCAAGAAGGAGAGGTGATCCAGCACTCCATGATCACCAAATCTCTGGAACGAGCGCAAAAAAAGGTTGAGCAAAACAACTTCAGTATCCGTAAGCGTCAGCTTGAGTACGATGATGTCCTCAACAATCAGCGTAATGTGATTTACGATCGCCGCCGCAATGCACTTCTAGGTGAAAACGTGGAGAGCGATCTACTCAATATGCTGGATGATTTTGTCAGCTCTGTAGTGAGTGAGCATTTTGCGACAGGTAATTACGAAGCCATTGCAGAGGATTTGCTAAGATTGTTGGCATTACCGGTTACCGTGGACACTGAAGAGTGGGTCAAAAAAGGTGAAGAGTCTGTCACAGATGAACTCATCCATCAAGCCCAAGAACTCTACCGTGTCAAAGAGTCGAGAGTTGCAGAACCGCTTTATGCCATGTTGCAACAGCTCCAACAAGGGGAAGATGGCCAGCTGCCAGAGCGTATCCAAGTGATTTTCAATGACGGGTCACGACGTTTCCGCGTTGTGACCGATGCCCAAAAGTTGATGGATAGCCAAGGGCATGAATTGTTACGCGCTCTGGAGCGTTCCGCGATATTATCGGTGATTGATGATAAATGGATGGAGCATTTAAGAGAGCTCGATGCGGTCAAAGAAGGGATTGGGCTCCGAGCATTTGGTCAGAAAGACCCATTGGTGGAGTATAAGCGTGAGGCCTTTGAGATGTTCCAAGATCTACTTGGTACGATCCATCAAGACATTATCTCCATGATTTGGCGAGCTGTGCCTGAGGCTAGATCTGGCGATCAACCCGCCCAGCGTCTTCAGCAAGCTCAAGCCCCTAAAGCCAAAGTGGAGTTGTCCAAAGCCAAAACACAGCACCAAGAGACCACGAATATGGGCTTCTCTGCTCCTCAGATGACGGCTCCCGCAGCACCCTCTGCAACGGGGATCTCAGGCTCAGGTGCCCGGGCTACATCCACAGGTCCGCTACAAGCAAAAAAAACCCCCGAAGTAGTTGAATCCGAACCTGGTAGAAACGACATTGTCACTATGAAGAATGTCCAGTCTGGGGAAACCAAAAAGATTAAGTGGAAGGTTGCCAAAAGGATGCAAGACCAAGGATGGGTTCGGGTATAACCGATGAAAGTCCTTGGCATTGATATTGGCACAGCAGCCCTGAAAGCGTGTATTTTTGACACGACCAAGGGTAAATACACCTCCGAAGTGATTACCAAGAAGGTCAAAGAAGGGACCTCACCACACAAAATTGTCTCACGAATTCATCAAGTTGTATCTAAAGAGTTTGAATGGCGTGGGCCCATTGGTATTGCCATTCCTGAATCAGTCAGACGCGGGCGGGTGTTGTCTGCTCGCCGTCTGGATACCGCATGGGAGGATATGGATGCCGTGGATCTATTCTCTGAAGTGGTAGATACCGATGTCTATTTCTTGAATGACGCCGATGCGGGAGGCATTGCAGAGCTTCATGTGGGTGCTGGCAAAAATGAAGCGGGTGTTGTGATGTTTTTGTCGGTCGGCACAGGCATTGGATCCGCACTGTTTATTGATGGGCAACTTGTGCCCAATACCGAGCTTGGGCTTATCGAAATGCGTGGAGTCTCTGCCCAAGATCGCGCTTCAAACAAATCTCGAAAAGAAGAAGGGATTAACCGGAAGGCATGGTCTAAACGCCTAGAGTTTGTGTTAAATGCATATGAGCAAATTTTCCACCCCGATCTATTTATTATAGGTGGACAGCTCAGTAAGAATGCGGAGAAGACCCTCCCCTACATCAAGATTCAAACCCCTGTGAAACCTGCGGCTTTCGAAAATGATGCCAGTATGGTGGGCGCGGCACTCGTAGCAGCCGATCAAAAACGGGATCAAAAGGTCTTTTACTTATAATTGGAGATTAACCGTCACGCGCAATAAGTCTGAGCGAACAGCCCGACGCAAAGTGCGTGTGCTCACAGGATGGTTTGCTAGGCCGGCAGACTCTTTTTTCGATCCATCCAATAGTTCGCAAATCCACCTCCAAAAATAGCGAGAAGTGTGAGTGGCCCTGCAACTCGATAGGTCCAGAATTCCATCGTTTCTGCGACTTCAGGGGACTTCACGCTCAAAACAGAATACACCATAAAGGCCACGAACCACGTAAATAGCAGCGCTCCTTCCCAACGGTGAATGGTAAACCCACCCATCATCACAGGGAAACAGCACACCGCCACAATGAGCATGAAAGGAAGGTCGACCTCAATGGACGAGGCTTGAATAGGAATATCCACGGGTAAAATGGCACCAGATACACCGAGCACCACCAAAATATTCATGATGTTACTCCCTACGACATTGCCCACCGCGATATCTTTTTCACCCTTGGTGGCTGCCACGATGGAGGTGGCCAATTCAGGCAAGGAGGTGCCGATAGCCACAATGGTGATCCCAATGATCAATTCACTTACCCCAAAATACTCCGCGACATCCACGGCGCCTGCAACGAGCCATCGGGCTCCAAGGACCAATCCGACAAGTCCTGTGACGATCGAGAGAAGATCTTTCCAAATGGGTGTGGGTTGATCTAGTTCAGCTGCTTGACCGAGATCAACGGAGGGGCTTTTACCCTTTGTATTCATCCAAAATAGCAAACCTAGGTAGGCGACTAAAAGACCCGCAAGGAGTGCACTTTCGAGCCTCACAAGTTGACCATCCAGCGTAAGGACATATAAAAGCCCGGAGAGCCCCACCATAATGGGGACATCCAGCCGGATCAACGATTCATGGACAATAAGAGGCACAAAAATGGAGGTTAAGCCAAGGATAAGTAGCACATTGGCAATATTGGAGCCAATTACATTCCCCATCAAAATGTCTGGTTGCCCTGCAAAGCCTGATTGCAAGCTCACCGCAAACTCCGGTGCTGAGGTGCCAAAAGAGACAATGGTTAGCCCTACCACGACCTTACTCAACCGGAACGACTGAGCAAGACCCGATGCGCCACGCACCAGGATTTCAGCGCCCCCAATTAATAAGACAAACCCAGCAAGGGTTAGCAAAGCAATCATAGGGTAGGACTCATATACAATATTAGGGTATTTCAGCGTTAATGGACTGTCTGCCAGTGTAAAGAACAAGACCCAGCCCGTACCTTACAAAGTACATCATCACCGTAAACAAAATGATTCCAAAGTTATGAAAAACCTATTCCATAAATCATTTCCACTCCTATTTATAGGATTACTGGTTGGCTCCGTTATCGCTCAGCCAGTCGAAGCTCAACAACGACAACGCGGCCAGCAAATGAGCCAAGAACAACGAGAAGAGATGCGCGAACGACTCCAAAACCTCACACCAGAGCAACGTGAAGCGCTTCGCGAACAGATGACACAACGACGTGAAAGTGCCACCACAAATACAGTGCGTGGTGCAGAATCCCGGATGCAATCCTGGCTGAATCCTGAGCAACGTGAACAGATCAAAGAGTTACGCTTGGACGTGATGGAGAAGCGACTGCCGCTAAAAAACCAACTGAATGAAGCCAAGGCTCGGCTCAAAACCGTCTCCACAGGCTCAGAAATCAATGAAAAAGAGGCAAAGAAGCTCATTGACTCCATGCATCAATTAGAGGCAGACATTAAAAAGCTAGAATGGGATTTGCGAATGGACGTTCGTGCCATGCTCACAGAAGAGCAACAAGTTCGATTTGACCAGATGCCATGGCCACGAATGGCAGCTGAGCGTGAGAACGCACCTGTGCGCCGTGCCAAAATGGTCAAGAAGGCATATGAGCATCGCCAAAACATGCACAAAAAGCACCAGATGATGTACTAATCAAACGAACTGCAAAGAGGCTGCCTCGAGATTGAGCGCGCACCATTGCGATGAACCTACTTAGAACCGCCAACAACGTTTGACACCACCCACAAGCTTGGTGGTTCGTTGGCAATCGGTTACATTTGCATAATGTTCTAAAAAAGGGGAACTGATAGACAGTGCCCCTTTTTTGTTTAGGATGGATTTCCCCGCACATTATCCCACAGATTATGCAAAATTCTATCGCAACCGAGGACACATCGTTCTTTGGACACCCAAAAGGTCTAGCGGCCCTGTTTTTTACCGAATTATGGGAGCGTTTCAGTTACTATGGAATGCGTGCCCTGCTGGTCCTCTACATGACCGCAGAAACCGTAGGTGCCAATCCAGGAATGGGTCTTGGTGTTGCCGAAGCCACGGCGATTTATGGCCTCTATACCTTTTTCGTCTATATCCTTTCACTGCCGGGTGGCTGGGTTGCAGATAATCTCTGGGGCCAGCGAAAGGCCGTTTTCATAGGGGGAATCATCATTGCGGCGGGTCACTTTAGTATGGCGATTCCAAGTGATGCGACGTTTTTTGCAGGTCTTGCACTTATCGTTGTGGGGACGGGGCTACTCAAGCCCAATGTGAGTACCGTGGTTGGGGATCTCTACCCGGAAGGTGGAGCAAGACGCGATGCAGGTTTTTCCATTTTTTACATGGGGATTAATATTGGGGGCTTCGCAGGACCGTTGCTTTGTGGATGGCTTGCTGAAACCCATTGGCATTTTGGCTTTGGACTTGCAGGAATTGGGATGGTGTTGGGTCTTATCTTTTTCAAATGGGGTGAGTCGTGGATGGGCACAGCGGGTGAATTTGTGACCGAAGATGCACCGGAGACTGTGGCCAAACGAACTCGCTCTTTTTATGCCATAGCCTCAGCTTTTGCTGCGGGGATTATTACTCTTGGAAGCCTGATGAGTACTGGAGTGATCGATATTGAGATCACTTCGATTGCGGCCAATCTTGGCGTCGTCGCTGTACTCATCACACTCGGATACTTTGGCTATGTCACCTTTTTTGGTGGGCATAATGGTGAGGAAAAAAAGAGACTAGGCGTCATTTTTTGGTTGTTCATCCTTGCAGCACTGTTTTGGTCAGGCTTTGAGCAGGCAGGCTCGTCGATGAATCTTTTCGCGCGTGAGCTCACAGACCTTTCATTAGGCACCTTTGACGTGCCCCCAAGTTGGTTGCAGTCTGTGAACTCCTTCTTCATTATCCTATTGGCACCCTTGTTCGGCATCCTTTGGACGACACTCGATCGAATGCATGCCAACCCTCCGATTCCTGTGAAATTTGCAATGGGTCTGCTTGGGCTGGCGATAGGGTTCTTTGTTCTATCCTGGGGATCTGCCAATGCGAGTGCAACCAATCAAGTTGGGATGAGTTGGCTCGTTGTTACCTATTTTTTCCATACCTGCGGAGAGCTGTGTCTATCGCCTGTGGGGCTCTCATCCATGACAAAACTCGCGCCCAAAAGTCGTGTGGGTCAAATGATGGGAATTTGGTTTGTCGCCGCGGCTCTGGGTAATCTCATCGCAGGACTTCTTGCCGGAACACTAGAATCAGAGGCACCCACGGCATTATTCGGTCAAGTGGCCATGTTTGTTGGCGGCGCGGGTGTCGTTGCATTGCTTGCCTCACCCTTTGTCCAGAAATTGATGGGGGATGTCAAGTAACGAGGGCTCACATCACAGTCTTGATTCGCCGTCTGAGCCTACGACACAAGCTCATCCCATCGTCGCTATCGCCACAGCGCCCGGTAATGCGGGCCTAGCCGTCATTCGTGCCTCAGGGCGCGGTGTCTTTGAGCGGGTTCAGGCATGTTTCAAAACCGATAAGCTCACCCAAGCGCCAAGTCACACCGTCCATTATGCAAAGTTGAGCCATCCGGTGACCCAACAGTTTGTGGACGAGGTCATGGTCGCAAAATTTGTGGCGCCATCTAGTTTTACGGGAGAAGACAGTGTCGAAATCACGTGTCATGGAGGGTATTTAGTGACACAATCGGTGTATGAAGCGCTACTTGCTGCCGGGCTGGATGCGGCAAAACCAGGTGAATTTACCCACCGCTCGTTTATGAATGGCAAGATGGATCTCTCTCAGGCGGAGGCGGTGGCTGAGATGATTCATGCCAAAAGTGAGCAAGGTCTGCGTGCTGCGCGGCAACAACTCACGGGTGCATTGGGTGAAAAGGTGTATGCTTTTCGCCAGGCACTGATAGATACGACAGCGATGGTGGAGCTTGAGCTTGATTTCTCAGAAGAGGATGTTGAATTCGCCGATAAAGAACGTCTTCGAACGCTGCTCACAGATTTAGACCAAGGGTGTGGCCACCTGTTGGACACCTACGAAACGGGTCGCCTGATTCGTGATGGGATCAAAACCGCCATCCTAGGACAGCCTAATGCGGGCAAATCGACGCTGCTCAATGCTTTAATTGGCCAAAATCGTGCGATTGTTTCACCCACCGCGGGAACCACTCGAGATACCGTCGAGGCCGATTTTTCGATTGACGGCGTCTATTTTCGGTTGATTGACACAGCTGGGATTCGTGCAACAGATGATGAGATTGAGGCGGAAGGGGTCAAGCGTTCGCAAGCCGCTATGCGCGATGCCGACCTCATTGTTTGGGTCAAAGATCAATCCAAACCACTAGACCCCGAAGAAGTTGCTTTTCAAGAACTCATGGAGGACACCAAAGCGCCCGTGATTCGCGTGTTGACGCATCAAGATCATGCGAAAGACCCAACCATAGACGTAGGTAACTGGGATTTATCGCTCAATCTCACCACCCCGGATGCGTCACGGCTCGGGGCCCTTTCTGATCTCATGATTGAGCGCACACTGCAAGCCGAATATCTCAACGAGGAATCGACACTCGTCACCTCCAGCCGTCACCGTCAAGCCCTCACCGATGCACAGGCGCACATCCAGTCAGCTATCCAAGGACTAGATCAATCTCTTCCTGGGGATCTCATTGCCATTGATCTGCGTGGAGCGATTCAACAGTTTGGGCTCATTACAGGAGCCATCTCCAATGAGGATGTGTTGGACTCGATCTTCAGCCGATTCTGTATCGGAAAATAAAGCTCAATTATTCTTACATTGAAGCTCATTACCACGACACTTTGAGCTACAACAGCATTGCTAATGATCTACAAATGAACGCATTGGATCAAAACATCATTGACTTTCTTGTTAGGAATCCATTGAGTTCTTCCAAGGAGATCCACGAAAAAGTCGCGCCCGATATTGGTTATGCTACGATAAAGAGGCGCCTAAAAAAGTTACACGAGTCTCACTTTGTTGAGATTGAAGGTCAGGGTAAATCGACTAGATATAGAATTAGCCCTGCATTTGCTATAACCAAGCCTATGGATGTAGTGACATACTTTGAGTATGAGATTGATGAACGAGAGATACTCGAATCATTCAATTTTGACCTCATTTCTGGGACTTTACCGACAGTAGAATTATTCAGTAAGAATGAACTGGAGAAGCTTGATAACCTTCAAAGCCGCTTTCTTGCTAATATCAATTCATTATCTGATGCTCAATATCAGAAAGAGTTAGAAAGGCTGGCTATAGATCTAAGCTGGAAATCTTCACAGATAGAGGGTAATACCTACTCTCTTTTGGAAACGGAGCGGTTACTCAGAGATAAACAGACTGCAGAAGGGAAAACCCAGGCGGAAGCCACCATGCTTCTCAATCACAAAGAAGCGTTAGATTTTATAGTGGAGCACCCTGATTATCTCGATCCTATCAGGGTAAACCGTATAGAGGATATACATGGTATTCTAACAAAGGACTTAGAGGTCGAAAGAAACATCAGAACCAATAGAGTTGGTATATCAGGAACAAACTACAAGCCATTGGATAATGAATATCAGATAAGAGAAGCCATGCAAGAATTATGTGACTTGGTGAACTCGAAGCAAAGGGTATTCGAAAAGGCGCTGTTGTTACTTGTTTTGCTGTCCTACATTCAACCGTTTGAGGATGGCAATAAAAGAACCGCCCGCATTGTGAGTAATGCATGTCTTATAATGAATAATTATTGTCCAATTTCTTTTCGAACAATTGATTCTGTTGAGTACAAAAAAGCGATGCTCCTTTTTTACGAGCAGAATAACATCTCGGCATTCAAAACCATCTTTATCGATCAATTCGAATTCGCTGTGAAGACCTATTTTTAATTTAGGTTTCCCCCATTCCACAAATATGACCCAACCCACATTAGGACTCCGGCAAAACGGCGTACAGTTTTCACTTCTTGTTCTGATTAATGCATTCGTCGGAGGGATGGTAGGCCTTGAGCGAGCGATCCTGCCCGAACTAGCCGAGCAGGAGTTTGGCCTGGCAGCCAAAACAGCCATTTTGTCATTCATTGCTGTCTTTGGATTGACCAAAGCCCTGAGCAACTACTATGCAGGAGCGTTTGCCAACCAGATTGGCCGAAAAAACCTGCTTCTGATAGGATGGATTGTGGGTGCGCCTGTTCCGCTCATGTTGATGTTTGCCCCTTCGTGGGGGTGGGTTATAGCTGCAAATGTGTTGTTGGGCATTAATCAAGGCTTGGCCTGGAGTAGTACAGTAGTGATGAAAATTGACCTCGTAGGCGAAAAACAGCGAGGGCTGGCCATGGGGTTTAATGAATCGGCAGGGTATATGGCGGTAGGTCTCGTTGCGTTCCTAACGGGCTGGTTGGCCTCGGAGTACGGACTACGCCCGGTTCCATTCTACCTCGGTATAGGATTTGTTGTTGCAGGCTTTTTCTTGACGCTTCTGTTTGTCGCAGATACAGCAGGTCATGTTCAGGCTGAGACAAAATCGTCCACACAACCGATGCTCACAAATATTTTCCGTGAAACCACGTTCAAACACCCAAATCTTGGCTCTATTACACAAGCGGGTCTAATCAACAACCTCAATGATGGGATGATTTGGGGCATCTTCCCGCTTCTATTAGCCTCAAAAGGGTTCTCCATTCAGGAGATTGCCAGCTTGGTCGCCATTTATCCGGCAGTCTGGGGTTTGGGACAATTGTTTACAGGAGCTGCAGCCGATAAACTCCCAAAAAAACAGATTCTTTTTTGGGGAATGCTAGGTCAAGCCATAGCGATTGCTGGATTTCCTCTTGCTTCAACGTTTGCTTCCATGACGTTTCTAAGTGTGGTTTTGGGACTTGGCACCGCGGCCGTCTACCCCACATTTCTCGCTGCGATTGCCGATAATACACACCCTCAACAGCGCGCTTCCTCCATTGGGATTTTCCGATTATGGCGAGATTTAGGGTATGTCTTTGGAGCGATTCTCACAGGCATCCTGGCCGATACAATCTCTATGGAGGTCGCAATTTTTACGATTGCTGGATTGACCCTTTTCTCCTCAATCTTTATTAAACTGAGAATGAAAACGAACTAAGTTGAACCGATGCATCGATTTATGTGTTAAGGTTAAGCAAAAATCAAATTATTAAATCCAAATTAGCCCTTATTTATGGCTCAAATTAACTCCACACATCTTTCCTCCAAGTCAGTATTCCCCGCTGCAATCGTTGGCGCTCTTTTTGTGATTCTTCAACTTTTGCCAGGCGTTGCAATGGCCCAAGAATCAGAAGTACGTGCCAGTCAAACGGCTGTAATCACACAATATGTGGGCGATACGGCAGAACTAACGTTCACATTTAGCCGTCCTGGGGTGAAAGGGCGAACCGTATGGGGTGAGCTTGTCCCTTTTGTCTCCCCAGACGATGTAGATGCCACGCCATGGAGAGCAGGTGCAAATGAAAACACAACCTTTTCCACGACTCAGGATCTACTTATTGAAGGAGAAACCTTACCTGCGGGCACGTACGGCATTCATATGTTCCCTTCGGCCGATGAATGGGTGATTGCGTTTAACAACGAGTCTGACCAGTGGGGCAGTTTTGGCTATAATGTGGATGAAGATGCGTTGCGCATTACTGTGACTCCTGTCGAAGCGCCATTCCAGGAGTGGTTGCTCTATGGATTTGATGAGATTAACCCATCAGGAGCGACCGCCTTTTTGCATTGGGAATCTCTAAAAGTACCTTTCAATATAGAGCTTGCTCAATAGTCAAAACTTCATTCAATGCCTATTTTCTTTGTCGCTGGAACCGGTCAGCATCAGGGTAAAACCACAACGACGCTTGGTTTAGCGGCGAATCTTCAAGCTCAGGGCTATAACGTGGGGTACTGCAAGCCCATTGGCCAAAAGCATGTAGAGGTCCATGGCAAAATGGCCGACAAGGATTGTGTCCTCTTTGAAAAGCTCCTCGATTTTGAGCTGGAGCCAAAGGTACACAGCCCGGTTATTTTAGCCTCTGGCGTCACGAAGCAGTACCTGCGCGACCCCTCAGGCTTTGATTTCAAAGAGGATATACTCCATGCAGCAAATCACCTTCAATCCATTCACGATGTGGTGATCTTTGAAGGAACGGGTCATGTTGGGGTAGGGAGTGTTGTTGATCTATCCAACGCCGAGGTTGCCAAAGTGCTAGGCTCACGAGCCATTCTTGTTGTGGAAGGGGGTGTTGGCAATACACTCGATCAAATCACACTCAATCTTGGGCTTTTCGAAAAAGCGGGAGTGCCCGTTCATGGGGTCATCATCAATAAGGTGAAACAGGAAAAAATGGAGGAGGTTCAAGCCATACTTGGACCCCGTCTCAAACAGTTAGGCATCCCTGTGCTTGGCTATATTCCCTATGACCCCACACTCTCGTATCCTATTCTTTATACGGTCCAAGATGCAATTCGAGGGCGATGTTTACTGCACCCTGAGGGGTTGCTCAACAAGGTGCAAGATTATCTTGCTGGATCACTGATTGACATCGATTTGGTTGACCACTTGGATGGCATTTTGCTCGTTGTCAACCCACACCGCTTCAAGGAATCGCTCGAGTTAATGATTGAAAAAAGTCGCGAACTAGAGTTGGAACGCGTACCGATTGCGGGGATTGTTGTGACGGGGGATAGTCGTGATGGGTCGCAGTACACCCCAGATGAGTTTGATCATCCCTACATTATGGATAATCGCATTCCCATTCTTGCCACACAATATGAAACGTATGACGCCGTGGTAATGATAAGCCGGATTGAGGTAAAGATTAATACCAATACTCAATGGAAAGTGAATCGAGCCATTGAATTGTTCAAAAACCATGTTCCGATTGAGCAATTCATTGATGTATAACCGTATTTGGTGTAGTACACTCTAAAGACCTATTCATTCATAACCAGTTAAACACTCATTTTACCCCTATGAAATCATATCATTTGATCTTTTGCCAGGCCCTTGTGTTGAGCCTGGTTGGCATGTGGTCACCATCAAGTGCTCAATCAAGCCATTTTCCTACTTTCGAGCGTCTTTCTGAGCCCATCCAAACCGAGCTTCAAACATTCCATCTAGATACACTAAGCGATACCATTGAGCTGCCCTGGGGGATGGCTTTTTTGCCAAATGGTCAAACCCTGCTCACAGAGCGTGATGGAAGGCTTCAGCTCTACCGTGAAGGGGTCATGGACCCTGAACCTGTTGAGGGTGTCCCTGAGGTGTATGATGTAGGCCAGGGTGGATTGCTTGATATTGAACCTCATCCTAATGTTGAAGACAACGGCTGGATCTATATAAGTTACTCCAAACCCGGTCGTGGTGGAGGTCATACCGCACTGATGCGTGCACGATTGGATGCCTCAAGCATGCCTGCAAAACTCATGGATCAAGAAGAGCTTTTTGCCGCAGACCCACCAACGCGGAGTCGGGTCCACTTTGCCGGACGGATTGAGTTTGATGAAGAAGGCTTTGTGTACTTATCGATTGGTGATCGTGGCAGAATGGATCAATCTCAAGACCTTAGCAATGCAGCAGGCAATGTCTACCGGTTCCATGATGATGGCCGGGTTCCTGAGGATAACCCCTTTGTTGAGAATCCTGAGGCTATTCCCACAATTTATAGCTATGGTCACCGCAACCCTCAAGGGATGGCGATGCACCCAGAAACAGGGAAAATCTGGACTCATGAGCATGGACCCAAGGGGGGTGACGAGATTAACATTATCCGCAAAGGGGCAAATTATGGGTGGCCAGTTGTGACCTATGGTATCGATTATGATAATTCTATTATATCCACAGAAACAGAGCGAGAAGGGATGGAGACCCCACTTCATTATTGGGATCCGTCTATTGCACCCTCTGGGATGGAATTTGTTCAAGGAGACCGATATGAAGGGTGGTCGGGTGCGTTAATGGTGGGTGCACTTAAGTATCAAATGTTGGTGCGTGTTGGTCTTGAAGAGGAACAGTTTGTCTCTGAAGAGCGTTTTTTGGAAGGTATAGGGCGTATTCGTGAGCTTGAAATGGGCCCAGATGGATACCTTTATGTTCTTGCAGAAGGGCCAAGTTATCTCATGAGGCTCGTACCTAAGAATGACGAAATTGCCATAAATAAATAATTCAATGATGTCAGAAGTATATGCGATCGAAGGGATGACCTGTAATGGGTGTGTTGCAAAGGTTCAGCAACAATTCGATGAGGATAAACGATTTGTCAGTGCAAAGGTAAGCTTGGAGCCTTCGCAGGTCTTGGTGCAATATGAAGGGGAGCCTTTGGATGTCTCGGAGGTTAAACGCATTGTGGCGAAAGCTGGCCCCTACAATGTTGTTGATAATCCAGCTATAGAGAACCCATCTTTAGAAAATCCATCTATAGAGAAGCCATTGCCTGGCGATCCCCCGAAAACAGCTGATGTGAATTCAGCCCATGCGGTATCTGCGAGGGAACCAGCTCAACAGAGGGGATTCATTGAGACATACAAGCCACTATTGTTGATTGTGGGATTCATTGCGCTGACGAGTACAATGGTTCAGATCGATCCGACACAACCTATGGCTGGACTCGCCACATTAGAGCCCATGCTATGGATGCGTCATTTTATGGCAGGTTTTTTCCTTGCGTTCTCCTTTTTCAAGCTGCTCAATATATCTGGCTTTGCCTCATCCTATCGAATGTATGACTGGATTGCGCGTAAATTCCCAGCGTGGGGCTTCATCTACCCTTTTGTGGAATTAGCTCTTGGGCTCCTCTACCTCACAAACGCTGCCCCAATCTTTACGAATTGGGCAACGGTGATTGTTCTCGGGGTAAGTAGCTTGGGTGTGATAGAGAGCAATCTTAACAAGAAAAAGATTCAATGTGCATGCCTTGGTGATGTGTTTGACTTGCCCATGAGCGTCGTGACTATTGTCGAAGACGTGACGATGGTGGCAATGGCAGGCGGTATGCTCTTGCTAATCTAATATATGTGCACATATGTACAAGTTTCTGATAAGCGCTATCCTGTACATATAAAAAAATGGCCGGCAAACAGTTCAATGAATGCCGGCCCTCTTTCTGCTTGTTCAAAAATTACCCAGCGAATGAAAGCGCTTCCAAAACCTGAATTAAATTATCAAGAAACCCACATTTAAAATCAAGTGGTTCTCGTCGCTCTATTAATTTTCTTGGTTGGGGGGTGTAACTTGTTGCACGTTACCACCACCTGAAGAAGCTTCATCGGTGGCATTATTTTCAGCGCCTGCTCCTGATGCATTCTCTTGAGAAGGCATAGGTAATGCTTGAGATCCCGATCCTTGACCTGCTCCCTGCGTCACGGGTAGCCCTGAAGATTGTACAGCACTTTGTGTGGCTTGCCCTCCTCGATCAATGGCAAAGTTGGCAAGAACGCATAGCCCAAGAAATACACTAGCAAGGACGGTCGTACTTTTGCTCAATAAGTCAGCGGTTCTACGGGCGCCCATGCCACCACCACCAGTCATTCCAGCAGCGAGTCCTCCGCTAAGGCCTTGTTTTTGACCCGGTTGGAGTAAAACGACAATAATCAGTAACACACAGACGAGAACGATAACCCCAAGGATAATTCCGTATAACATAATTTGACACTAGTGTTTTATGAATCAATAAAAATAACGGTTTCTGCCGAATTCTCAGGCTTTTTTTTGGTAATTTTGCACTTGTATGAACATGGATTCGATGACCGAACAAGTTCCAGCCTTCTTTCGAGAAGTATTCGCAGAGGGGAATCTGACGCTTCAGTTGATTGAAACGTTTGCTGTAATCCTCATTTTTTGGGTGCTTCGTAGCGTTATTGTACGGTTTTTATCTCAAAGGGTACACGACACCGCCGAGCGTTATCGGTGGCGGAAGAATCTCGGAACCATACTTACATTTTTGACCTTTGTTTTCATTATCCAAATTTGGTTTGATGGGATAGGATCCCTGGCAACCTTTTTTGGTTTGTTGTCCGCAGGCTTGGCCATTGCGTTGCGAGATCCTGTGAGTGACTTTGCTGGGTGGCTCTTTTTGGTCACACAGCGAACATTCACAGTGGGAGACCGTATACAAGTAGGGAATGTAAAAGGAGACGTGATTGATATTCGGATGATGAAATTTACCCTACTCGAGATTGGGAACTGGGTAGATGCGGATCAAAGCACAGGACGTGTGATTCATATTCCTAATCAGCGTGTGTTTCGGGAAAACATCTTCAACTACACCTCTGATTTTGAGTTTATTTGGAATGAAATTGGCGTAGTTGTCACGTTCGAAAGCGACTGGAAAAAAGCAAAAGCGTTATTTCAAGAAGTAATCGATCAACTCATGGCCGACTTTAAGCCCACAGCAGAAAAAGAGTTGCGTCGTGCATCGAATTCATATCTCATACATTTTACACATTTAACACCCATTGTCTACACAGACGTGACAGACTTTGGGGTTCGGCTGACAGTTCGATATTTGTCTGCTCCCCGAAAGCGCCGCAAAATGGCGGAAGATTTTTGGGAAGAGATACTAGATCGATTCAATGCCGATCCAACCTTAGACTTCGCTTATCCAACCACCCGTTTTTATACGTTGAATGAAGCCTCTCCAGAAGTACCATCTGCTGACGCACAGCAGGCTGCACCGAAAGGCTCATCAACTTTTGACAACGGGGGTGGAGCTAGCGCAAACCCATAATTACTGTGTCATATACAACATTTCGATTCAAAGCCCCGGTTTTAAAAGGGCTAACCGACGTTCAACTCAGCGAACCCACACCAGAGCTTAAAGAGGTTCTAAAACAGTGCTCAACAGGCCAGGATTTGATTCTGGCATCGACTCAAAAAGACCATGCCGAGAAAGGGCCATTCATCTGGACAATGAATGAACTTTCAAAAACAACCCTTGGGTATGGGACTCGTATGCTTGTGCTTTGTCATGACGAGACTCGTGTCAAAAAGGTGGTCACCTTTTTGCGAAAACTTGGCGAACAACTTGCGTTTGATGCAGAGGCAATCACAGTAGACATGGAAGCCCAAAAGATTGCAAACATTATTGGCAAAGCGCCTCACGCGATCGTTGGCACGCCTTCTGTGCTCAAAGAGGCATTGGAGGCCAACAGGGTCCTTTTACGCGACATCCATCTCCTTTATATGATAGGAGCCCACAAAATGGATACCATTGACGACGTCAAGGCGATTTTTCCTCGGATTATATCCCCCAAACAGCGTGTAGTCCAGCTCGGCAAGAAAGCAACCATGGCCCTTCGACATGAAGTGTTGACATGGGTTAGGGATCCAAAGCATGTTGGCATCGACCCACCCATCGCAGGCCTTGAGGATACTACACCCTCTAAGAAAGATTCTAAAGAGTCTGAAGCACTCACTGATGAAACGACTGAAGAAACAACTGAAGCGGCAATAGAAGAAACTACAGACGCGGCAACAGAACCACTTGGCGAGAAGGCTACAAGCAAATCCGTCGACAAGTCTTCCGACAAACCAGCAAACGCGCATACCGACAAATCTGCCGACAAACCAGCAAACGCGCCTGCCCCAAAAGATGCACCTAACAACACACCGGATCACGCGCAGTTAGTAGCCACGATCACACCGCTTGTGAAACGTGCTATGATTCCTGACGGGCTTCCACTGGCTACGGTGGTCAAACGTCTCAAGGATTCCACATCGCAGCGGGCTGTCGTGATTTGCCAAGGACCAGCAGAAGCAGATGCCCTTTTTAAAGAGCTCCGAGAAGCCGATTTAGGGGTCATCTCTGTTCATTCTAAGCTTAGACGCTCTACATACGATTACCGCATCAACCGATTTCAAACAGGAGATGTGAATTTTGCGATTATCGGGGGGCGTCTTAAGTCTCAGGAGCCGCTCAAGTCGACATCTCGTGTGTTGTATACACTGCTTCCACGCTCAAAAGACACGTTTTTGCATGATATGAGCCTAATTCAGTGGTCAGATACCCCACAAGAAGCCTTGTTCCTTGTCCAAGAGAAAGACAAAGAGTCTTTTGAGGCCTTCAAAACAGAATTAGGCATAGAGTGCACACCAGTTGTTTTAGATGGGCTTAGCGATCTGAAGCCTGTGGAGCTACTTGATCGGCGAAAAGAAAAACGCTCAAACGACCGTGGCCAATCTTCATCATCAGGTCAAGATGGAGCAGGTGAAAAAGGCACCAAAGGCTCGAAATCTAATCGCTCGAGCAAAGGAGCGCGCGGAACAAACAAGTCTCAGGACGCTCGATCGCAAGGAGGACAATCCAAAGGTGATGCCTCTCAAAGAGGACAAAAAGGGTCACAGAATCGTGGCAAAGGGGGTAAGAAACCGAAACAAAGCCAAGGAAAAGGGCGTGGAAAACGTGCCCAAGAGAAACCCAAAACTCCGTACGGATTACCTCGGGCCAATTTTGACCAACTTGATGGTGGCAAAGAGGGCTCCAAATCCTCAGGTGGATTCTTCGGCGCGATCAAAAAGATATTTGGAAGCTAAGCTGGTAAAACCCAGGACCGATTACGCTGGCTGAGCCTCTAGCTTTGCGGCTTCCTCAAACACCATATCTGAAATCGCCATGAAGGCCTCAAGGGTTTTTTCAATGTGATGTTGCTCATGCGCCGCGGTGGGGATTAATCGGATGATCACCATGCCCTTAGGTACGACTGGGTAAGTTACACCACTAACAAACACGCCGTGATCTTCGCGCATGATGCGCATGATATCTGTGCAAAGATCGGTGCTGCCTTGGGTGAGCACGGGCGTAACAGGACTCTCCGAAGGCAAGACATTGTAGCCAATGTCACGGAGTCCATCACGTAACGCGTTCGTATTTGCCCAAAGCTTCTCACGAAGCTCGGGGTGCTCACGAATAATTTCCAGACGCTTGCGTGCCGACCGTGTAATCGCGCGAGGAAGGGACTTGGCAAAGATCTGACTCCGCAGATTCGCTTTCATAAACTCAACGACATGGGGCTCAGTAGCCACGAATGCCCCAATCAAGGCTAAGGACTTTGCAAAGGTCCCAAAGTAAACATCAATGCCGTCCATGCACCCTTGCTCCGTACCTGCACCTGAGCCATCATGACCAAGGGTGCCAAAACCGTGTGCATCATCAACCAATAAACGGAATGGGTACTTCTCTTTGAGAGCAATAATCTCTTTGAGTCGACCTTGGTCTCCAGTCATACCAAAGACACCTTCGGTCACAACCAAAATCGATGAATTTGGCTTCATCCGCTTAACAGCTCTTTGGAGCTGCTTTTCCAGACTTTCGAGATCATTATGCTTAAAGACGTTCTTCTCACTCATGGCTAATTGCTTCCCATCTACGATACATGCATGGCTCAATTCATCATAGATTAAAAAGTCATTACGATCTACAAGAGAGTGTACAACCGACATGATCCCTTGATATCCATAATTGAGCAGCAAGGCTGAGGGTTTATGGATAAAGGTGGCTAATTCCTTCTCAAGCTCCTCATGCTCATCTGTATTACCCGTCATCAGGCGTGCGCCCATGGGGTTGCTAAAACCAAACTCCGCTGCAGCATCAGCGTCAGCTTTGCGAACATCGGGTCGATTTGCAAGCCCTAAGTAGTCATTCACACTCCAAACGACCATCTCTTTGCCTTGGAATGTCATTTCGGGACCAATAGGTCCTTCAAGTTTAGGGAATGTGTAATATCCATACCCGTCTTTGGTGAAGGACCCTAGAGGTCCAGGACGGTCTACAAGCTTATCAAATAAATCCATGGGGAAGGTTATCTATAAGAGCACTATTAAAGAAACCCTATTAAAAAGCGCCCTATTAATAGGAAAAATTGGTTAAAAAGAGCCCTATTCAGGGGTTATTTAAAGAGAACATCATATTCAAGGTTTGCAATTCAACAAAATTACAAGGAATGGCTAGGTTTCTCAAATAAAACAACAGGTTAGGCGCAACCAGACCTTATGGCTCCATCTCCAGTACAAAAAGCCCCTGAGAGATGTCCGAGACAACGATCTTCCCATTCTCAAACCATGGGTAGACGGACCAAAGGCCATCAAACTCAACCTCTGTTTTGGCAGGCGTTGTATCAAAAAATCCAATCTCAGACATCGCATTTCCCGTTGGCTCGGTGACATCAAGCACTCGCAAACCCGCTAAGTAGTTTGCTTGGTAGAGTCGATTACCAACCACATAGTTGTTGTGATCGATAGAGTTGGTGGAGTGTTGATAATAACTGTCCACTCGAGGGTTCTCCAAATCGGTCATGTCTAGGATGTAGGTGCGTGTGTTGTGCCCATTGCGCATTTCATCGAGCTCATCATTCAAGAAGAACGCCCGCTTATCTTCAGAAAACCACCCCTGGTGGGCATAACGATTCCCTGTATACTCAAACACACTCACAGTTTTCGGATTCTCCTTATCGGTCATATCGCTCACCAACACTCGAAGCTCAGCTGAGCTCACACAGATTTCTCGACCTTGATAGCGCGTATCAGGGCCATCGTAGATCACACATTGTGTATCATGAACATACCCTGGAGCAACGTATCCACCAGCCTCAGGCTCGATATGGCACCCTGCATACTCAGGGTTGAGTCGGTCACGGATGTCGATGATGTGTAACCCACCATTTGTGGCGCACGTGCGCCCCTTTGTAGACCCAACGGCATAGGCGTAGCCTGACGCCTCATTAATGGCGATGTTGTGTGCCTCTCCAAACTCCGTGTAGTGAGCATCATGCTCAAATGTTACAGGCATGGCATTTTTGGCAACATTGCGAAGTTTCTCTAGGTCAAAGACTTGCATACCTCGAGGGTTTATATCAGTCACGACATACATCGTATTTTGATACGTTTTGATATCGCGCCAAGCCGAAGCCCCTTTGCCGCCATCTTCATCATCATGAAAGGCCATATCCTTTGACGTGGCCACAATGTCAGCCTCAGGCAGTTTGCCCACATACACAGGCTCACGAGCGTCTGTTACATCAACAATCACAACCCCATCTGTGAGCCCCACGAGTGCATACTCCTTCTCGGTTTGGGGATCTTGCCACCCCCAAATATCGTTTGCCTTCTGGTCATTCTCATTGAGCTCCCCAAGGGATAGGTATGCACGATAATGGACATTTGAGCATGGGTATACGCCGTCACCGGCCAACCCATCAATGCAATCTAAAGGATCTGGCTCCTCTACAACATCGGTTGTTGTGTTATCTGAGCATCCACCAAGCCACAACAAAGCACTTGCGATGACAACGGGAGTAAAGACACGTAGATGTCTAAGATGAAAAGAGAAAAAAGAGATCATAATGAATGGAAATCAATCGTTAGAATTTGTATTGGTATCTTCATTTACCCCCCATTGTTGCTTTATGAGTTGACTGGCAGCGTCCAATTCATCTGAGTTGATGGTATGCCCCATCCCCGGATAGATGCGGCAATCGACATCTGCGCCAAGGGTTTGAAGAAGGTTTGCGGTTTTGTGAACACGCTCTTCAGGAATATGCAGGTCTATATCAGAGCATCCAAGAAAAACAGGCATCTCAGCCAGGGGGGTATCTTCCCGCTCAAGTGCCTTATCAATCTCCTGTCCAATCACGCCCCCACTAAACCCAAGAAGGCCGCCAAAGGGTTGGGCCAAACGCGCAGAAGCTTCACTAGCCAAACAGGCACCTTGAGAAAACCCTGCCAGTATGATTCGCTGCGGAGTGACACCATGCTCCAAGGCCTCACTTATAAACCGTTGAATGACCAGGAGCGCCGATGTGAGGAAAGGTTCATTATCATTTCTGGGCGCCATGAATGACAGGGGGTACCACGTATTGTTTGCAGCTTGGGGGCAGATCACAGCGGTTTGATCCGGCAATCCAAGATGATGAGCAAGTGGTTCAATACTTTCTGCCGTGGCTCCACGCCCATGTAGCAACAAGACGACATACTCAGCCTCGGGTAAGGGTACACCCGAAAAATGGGCTGGCATTGGGTTATGGGGGTCAATAGAAGGCTTTGATAATCCAAGCAATTGCATGGGTATGTGCGTCTGAGCGTTTAGGATCGAGCCACGGAACCCTGCAGATCGGGGAGTGCCTGCTCAATTTTTTCACGGTGGGGTTCGTACCAAGCTGGGAGTTTCAATGAAGATCCAAGCTCTTCGATCGATTCGTCAGCCGTGAACCCAGGCTCATCGGTTGCAATCTCAAACAAGACCCCATTTTTTTCCCGGAAATAGATCGCCTTGAAGTAGAATCGCTCCTGCACAGGTGTTGGTGAGAAGCCCATATGCGTGAGCTGATCTACCCATGCTGCTTGGGCTTCCTCATTTGGCACACGAAAGGCAATATGGTGAATGGTCCCCTTCCCAAAGCGCCCTTCTCCGTGTGTGTTTTGCACCAGATCGATGACTTTGCCCACGCCATCATCTCCAGGGGCTCGATACCGGTGAAGACCCGATTCATCTGCCTCAAAGGACCATCCAAACGCTTCCAAAAGCTGTGCTGTAGGCCCTATTTCGGCCACATCTAGAGTGGCCCCAAAAAATCCACGAATAGCAGATGAGTCGTCTAACACGTCCACATGGGGATGCTCAACCCCGGAAACCCCCGCGTCCTCCACAAGGTGTAATTGTTGACCATCAGGGTCTTGAAGTGCAAGAACTTGCTGGCCAAATTGTTCAAATGGCCCATCATAGGATACATGATGACGTGATAAATGCTCCAACCATCCCTCGAGGCCGCCAAATGGGATAGCGTAAGAGGTAGCGGTCGTTTCTCCGGTTTGTGGTGATCCTTGTACCACATGAGTCCATGGAAAAAACGTAATGGCAGATCCAGGTGCCCCATGTTGATTCCCATAATAAAGATGGTATGTGAAGGGATCGTCAAAATTGACCGTTTTTTTGACGAACCGAAGCCCTAAAACCTGGGTATAAAACTCATAATTCACCTCCGGCGATCCTGATATCGCAGAAATATGATGAATACCTTGTATGGAGGGGGCTGATGCCATGGTTGTCACTATTGAAAGGATGCAGCATGTGCAGAGTTACAGAATGTGCAGTTTGAACATGTCTAGTCATGCCTGCACGATTTCCTTCACTATTTCTGACACACGCCACACCAAACACTAGCCCATTCAAATCCGTTCAGCTATTTGGTCGATCTAGCCCTGCTCGCTTTTATGCCCGCTGAGCGTTCTACTCCACAGTACTTTAATCAACAGACGCGGGGTGTAAATGAAGCACTCGCCATCCCTCCTCAGCAACCCGTTCTGCAGATGGTGGACCTTGCAACAACTCCAATTTGTGATACCCACCTTCGGCCCAGCGATCGACGTCGGAATCGTACAACGCACTGCCTGGATTGCCTGAAGGGCCACCTGGAAAGACACCATGCGCTTTTGGACCCTCAGGCGATAATTCCACAACCATTCTCCAGGAAGGCCCATTATCCTCGTCGACGGCGTTGACCGATTCATCACCCCCACTCGAGCCAAGATTGAATCGCCCTAGAGCGTCAATTTGTGCCAAATGAGGTACATGAACATCCCCAAAATGTGCCCAAAGCCACGTTTTAGGATCATCAGGCGCTATTGCAGGCATCGCTGCCTCCAAGGCCTCTTCCTCTAGCGTCGCCACGGCTTCCTGAAATGCACGCAGGACTTGATCAGTCGACGACTCGACACGGTCATCCGTAGCCACATCGTCAAAGAAACTAGATCCAGGATGGTCCACAAGGAGCTCCGCTGTTAAATCTCGGGTAGGCTTCAACATGGGCGCATCCACCGCATTATACTCATCATCCCACACAGCTGCCCGAAAGGCTGGCCAGAATCGACTCCAAAGACTCGGTCCCATCTCTTGAGCATCATTTTGTAGAGACCACTCTAGCCATACGTCCAAGGCTTTGGCCTCTAGATCGGATAACTGCGAACGTTGAGCCTCAAGCATGTCCAACACCGTTGGCATCGCGACCTCAGCCAAATAATTGGCATTGTCTAGCTGTAACTCCATCATATCCTGAAGTGTCCATTCAGACGCCTCGCCCAGTACATCATCGAGCCGCGCCCCCCGTTCAAACGCCGCAAATCGATTGCCGATGTCATAAGGGTACGCCTCATCAACCACCCATTGATTTGCAGAAGCGACATAGCCTCGCTCGGGGTTCACCTCCAGCGGCATGTGTTCGTAGGGGATCCACTGGTCCCATTCATAGGCCGCCGAAGTGCCATCGCTCAGCGTAAATCCTTGTCCTGACCAACGGACGGGCAATTTCCCCGCGACAATCATGGCAATATCCCCTGTTGAATCGATCACGGCATAATTTTGTCCAGGTGCTTTAAATGTGGACAACGCATCAATCGATTCCTCCACCGTTGTTGCTCGATTCAAACGATGATACACCAACCCTTCATTCGATGGATAATGGCCAATCCAACGCATGGCAAGTCCTTCATACGCAGCGCGTGAGTCCCCGGTTCCCTTGAATTGCCGATCATAGACCACCGGTCCATGATGTGTGTACCGCACCGTGTCGACAAGGGTTTTTGTCTGACGCCCATCCTTCCACTCATAGCGCTCCAATCTCGTCTCGACCTCCCGCCATTCACCCTCATAAAGGTATTGCTGACGCGTCGAGTCTTTGTAAGTGATCACATACCAATCCTGCACATCTGCCCCTGTGTTGGTGTTCATCCACGCTGTTGCCTCACTAAATCCCATAATCACATTAGGCGCACCTGGAAAGGTGACGCCATAACGATTCACACCTGGCGCAGAGAGCTGCATTTCATACCAAATGGAGGGAAGGGTGAGATTCAAATGGGGGTCACCGGCAAGCATCGCATGGCCACTCGCTGTTTTTTCTCCACTTAAAGCCCAATTGTTGGACCCAATGCCAGGCACCGGTTGGTAAGGCTCAATCTCTTGCACCCAATCTGGCGTGAAGAGGCTTTCTGGCGCTTCTCGACGGATGGGATCAAACGTCCACGTTCGTTCTGGTGTAATAAATGGCTCTCCCCACCGACTCTCTCCCCATACATAATCCTCCACAAAATCAGCCCCAAAGTGAGCCATCGTGTTGGTCGCGGTCAAATCGTTACTCCCCCCAGCAAGGGTCCGCGTCATCGCCATCAGGAAATTGCTCACATGAATCGGCTCCCAAGGACCAGGCTCAACGCCTAACAATTTGTATTCCAACGGATAATCCGAGGGGCGGAGCTGAGCAATCCATTCGTTAATGCCATCCGAATAGGCTTGAAGTAAGGGTTCCATCTCAGAACCTACAACCTCTCCATGGGTTTGCTCTGCCCCATAGGTCATTCCGATTCGACGCGTTGTTCGATCATAGGCTAAGACATCCTCGCCAAGCCATTCATGGAGGGTTCCATTCGCGGCTTTGGTCTGAAGCTCCAACTGAAACAGACGATCCCGTGCGGTTACAAACCCTTGAGCGAGATATAGATCAGGGTCATTTTTTGCGAATACATGTGGCACGCCTCGCTCATTCATCCAAACTTGGACCGTATCCTGCAAGCCGTCTAGCGTGTAGGTGAGTTCATCAGGAGGATTCACACGATCTGCATTAGCCAACACCCCCGTGACAGGATGCATAATAGGCGCAAGCGCGGGGATTTGACCCCAAGGCCTGGCAAGAATCACCGCCAAGGCAATCAACAAAAGGAGGGAAGCCAGTGTTCGGATCATATCAGTGTTCGGATTATACCAGTCCAATCAAGAGCGCGTCACGCCCACGTTTGAAGTTTCATACAAAATACAGAACCTCCGCTCTTTATAAACTCCGATGTGTCTAGCTCATGCGTCACAAACCCGGCGTCGTGAAGCGCCTCCATCGTGTCCTTTGAGCCCTTTTGTAGCAACACATCTCGTCCATTCGGGCAAAACGCATTCAACGCAAACCGATCCATCGCATCTTCTTGCCCGATCTCGAGGACCTGGTCAAATACAGCGTGAATGAGCTCACGTCCATCCTCGGTGAAAGCCTCTGTGTAGATCATCACCGTGGTCTCATTCAGTAGACAAAAACAGGTGTCCAAATGGTAAAAGGAGGGGTCAATAAGCTCAAGAGCGATCACAGGGGCCTCTACCAGCGAAGAAATTGCCTCATACATCGATAGATCGGTCCGATAGCCATACCCACCCCAAAGCAAGCGACGACCCGGATGCCAAAGGGCGTCCCCCATGCCTTCAAAATCTCCATCCTGGGGCAGTGCAACCGTGGCCACACCCCGTGCTTCATGCCACTGTGCAATGTGATTCACCTCTTCCGTACGGTGGTGGCTATGCATTTGGCTCATGACCGCATGGGGTTCCCCGTCTTGATTCAGATAAGGCAGGGATTGATTGGCACAAAACACCATATCGGGGAGCCCTTCAACCCCATCTAGCACCTCAACTTGAAGCCCCAAGCTCACCAGAGTATCATGCATCGCCTGCCATTGATTCATCGCCAGCGATTGATCAACATTCCCGATTTGCCCCTCCATATGAGGGTTAATCACATATTCTACATCAAAATAGGTCGGCCGCACCATCAAAACAGTGTTTGCAGGCGGAAGGGCTGGAAAGGCTTGAAGATCGAGTGAAGGATCTTGGGTCGTGTAAATCATGGTGTTGAGCGGATCGTGAAATGAGCGGTTCACTTGGTAGAAAAGTACGACCCACAACCGAAATCACAACACGCTTTACGTCAACATTTATGTCACCAGCTATGGTGCCATGTAAGGTGCCAGATGAGCTATAACCTATGCCACTATGCTACGTCACCTTGGACCGCTTTAGGATCGCGTGCAGGAGCTTGGGTGCCCACCGCTTGAGGCGAATACTCATCACTTCAGCACCACCGATAATCACTTCATGAGGCTTGGCTGGTAATTTTGCCAATAATTTGGATGCAAACACATCTGCTGGCATCCCCTTGGTTTGTTTTTCACTCATCTCGCCTAGTGCAGACCCATCATTTGTAAGAGCGTGGAGTGTGAGGGGCGTGGCGATATAGCCTGGGCAGACCAACGTGACATGCATGCCTTTGGGTTCTACTTCGAGGCGTAACGAATCGAACCATCCATGAAGAGCGTGCTTGCTGGCCGCATATGCACTGCGAAACTGTGTACCCAGCTTGCCTGCGACCGATGTGATCACCACAACATGGCCTTTAGCCTCCTCCAGCATGGGCATAGCCACCTTCGTCACGGAGATCACCCCAAAATAATTCACCTCCATCATCCGTCGCTCCACATCCATCGCCGCTTCTGACGCCTCGGTTCTACTGGTAATGCCACCACTATGAAATAAGACATCGAGATGACCAAGATGGGTTTTTACTCGATCCGCCACGCCTTGGTGACTCGAGGTATCGGCCAAATCCAAGGGCTCGATCCACACGTGATCCGTGAAGGCTTGGCACTCCTTTTGGGTTTGCTCAAGGTCGGCGACTCGTCTAGCAGACAACACCAAGGAGGCCCCTTTTTTGGCATAGGCTAATGCAACCGCCTTCCCAATTCCAGAGGAAGCGCCGATGACCCAAACAGTAGGGGATGCGGGCTTTGTCATGGATCGATATTACCTCTATCGCGATCCGTTGTCAAACATGCTCGCGAAACATGGTATTTTAAAGCATGGCAAAGTCATCTAAACGTACTCTTGGCGCCATTTTCTTGGTGGTGGTCATCGATTTAATGGGTTTTGGAATTGTATTGCCATTATTACCCTTCTTTGCGCAGGAATTTGAGGCCTCGCCCTGGGTCACGGGGGCCTTGTTTAGTGTGTTTTCGTTGATGCAGCTCATTTTCTCACCCCTTTGGGGTCGTTTGTCCGATCGTGTTGGGCGACGCCCCATTATGATGATGAGCACCTTTGGCGCCGTCCTTGCCTACGTTTTGTTTGCCTTTTCTACATCGCTGGCGATGCTCTTTGCCTCACGGATTCTTGCCGGCATTATGGGTGGCAACATCTCTACCGCTCAAGCTGCGATTTCGGACTCGACTCCTGCTGATCAGCGCGCTGCAGGGATGGGGCTCATTGGTGCAGCTTTTGGGATTGGATTTGTGCTAGGCCCTGCGATGGCTTCTGGATTGGCGAGCCCAGGCGTGCTGGAATGGGCCTCCCAGTTCGCTACACAGTGGGCGCCAGATAGCGTTTTGCCCGAGCTGGTCTCCACCCCCTTTGGCTTGCCTGGGATTGTTGCCGCCATAATGTCAGCCATCAGTTTTGTGTGGGTGGTGTTGGCACTCCCAGAAACTGCACCGATCAAAACGGCTACGCGGGAAGTGGCTACAGAGAATGATTCCTCTATGGATTCCCATGTGGATTCCCACGTGGATTCCCACACCGATTCCCCTATGCGGGCAAGGCCGAGCGTATTTTCTCCTCGATTTTGGCGTCAACTTGTGGATCAACAGCGACAAACAGGGGGCTTTCTAATTCCATTACTCATTACTTATCTATTGTTGTCCTTTGGAGAGGCGAGTCTTTACGCAGCATTTCCCCTTCTTGCAGAAGCCAAACTTGGCCTAGCGCCTCAAGAGGTGGGAATTCAGTTTTTCTACATCGGAATGATCGCTGTGGTTGTCCAAGGGGGGCTAATTCGACCCTTAACCAAGCGAATTCGAGAGGAAACTCTGTTTTTGGTGGGGAATGTACTCATGGTCACAGGCCTAGCAGCGATTGCGTGGAGTGCCACATTACCACAATTAACCCTAGCCCTTGGATTGCTGGCCCTTGGCAAAAGCCTCAATACACCGATGATCACAAGCCTGATTTCCAAACAAGCCCGTGCCGATCAAGTCGGAGAAATCATGGGAACCGCCCAAGGCTTTTCAGGACTCGGACGAATGCTGGGACCCACATGGGGTGGGCTTTTTTATGGATGGATTCCCGAATCGGCGTTTGTGGCAACGTCGCTGGTTCTTTTGTCAACTGTTGGTGTCGCCTGGGGGATTCGTCAATCTGGTCAGTCTCGGGGACCTGTCTGACCAGCATGACCTGTCTGACCAGTACGAACTGGCTGAGCTGCATGACCCAGCCAACCTAGCGCATCCGAACCGGGGCGGTAACGGTCACATCTCCTGCGTTTTCAAAGCTAAGGGTGAATTGGACCTCGTCCCCTTCGCTTAACTCCTCGGTCAATCGCAAGAACATCACATGAAGTCCACCCTGCTTGAACTCGGTGAGTGAATTGCCAGCAACTGGCAAAGACTCACGCTCGCGCATCCCCATCATTCCCTCACCAGCATCATAGGTTTCGTGAACCTCTGTGGCTTCAGCAACAGATGACATTGCGCCGAGAAGCACATCGTCCTGATCCAACCCATTGGCTATGGTAAAATAGGCTGCACTCATTCCACCTTCCATACCCACACGAGCCCAGGCGTCATCCACCACAAACTCCCCTTCGATAATGGTGTTGGCATTTTCGGAAGCCTCATCGGGAACCTCAGGGGTCGAGCTGGCCATTTCTGAATCGCCAGCCATGGTAGTATCACCTGCCACCTCAGAATCACCTGCCACCTCAGAATCACCTGGCTGACAAGCAGTCATTAATAATAGGACACCAAATAGGGGGGTAAAGAAGGCTTTATTCAATGGATTCATAAAGTTATAGCTCGTTGGAAAGGTCGTTGGCCATCATCGAGGGTGATGTCATGCTGCCGCCATACTCATACACCAGAGAAGCATCATCGTCCAAAAGATAAACCTTATCAGAGTGATTAAGGAAATAAACCCTTTCTCCACGTGCATTTACCGTGTCATAGCTTACACTGGTGCGCACGCGCATCCGTTCCATGACCGTCTGAATGGCCATAGAATCCCCCGTCAAAAAATGGAATGGCTCGTCGCTCATATCAAAACTAGCGGCATACTTGGCCATTTGCTCTGGCGTATCGCGCTCAGGATCAAACGTCATGAGGATATACGAAGGCTGATTCGAAGCGGACTCCTCGGTCAGGTCTGGATTTGATTCCCTCACAAGCCCTTCAATTTGGTTCACATTCGCGGTAATAAGTGAGCAAATATCTGGACAGTTGGTGTAGATATACCCAATAATCATAGGCGAGCCTAGATAATCATCAGGGAATGTCACGGTTTGGCCGCGGTGATCCGTCAGCGTTACACTCATGTCATCAAATGATTCAGTTGACTCGCTGGCGCAACTCGAGAAAATGAAAACGGCGAGCATGGCCAAAAGTCCAGAAAAAGGTCGGGGTAATGTCTGTGATACTATCCGGGGTAGTGTTATTGGTGCGGTCGAGGATGTTTTCATGGTGTTGGGTGTGGTCGATGGCGTTAATTCTGTTCGTTCTTCTGGTGCATTCAACAGGTGCGTTTACACAGGGCGTTAATTCTATGCGTTAGTCAAGGGTCTCCAAAAGTGTTTCCATCAGAGATTCCGCTGCGATCTTGCCTGCTTTGTCGTTTTGAGCCGGCGTGGATAGATCACTGACCTCGTAGGTAAGTGCATCAATGCCAAAAGCTCGCCAAAACCAGTTTTTTGCCACAGGCCCGGAGGTATCAAAGGGCTCGATGGCAACCTCAAAAGGGTATCCAGTGCTAGGTGCTAGCAAATGCTCAAACCAGGGTGCTGAGATCGCTGGACCGTCGAGGGGGATGGATTCATCAATCGGGTACATCAGATGAATTTGGGTTGAGTGAAAATCAATGGCATATACAGGCTGCCCAAGAGTTGCGGCTTTCTCCTGAAAATAACGTTGTGCCACCTGGGTTTCTTGTTGGTTAAACTTGATCCAGTCCCTGTTTAGATCCACACCTCGAGCATTGTGTCGCCAATGGCCTCGATCGACCCCATCAGGATTGGCCATGGGCAGCGCAACCACATGAAAAGACTCTCTAAATGTGTCGGCTAGTGAGTCATCTGCGGCAAAACGGCGTAGAAACGATCGCATCACCTCATATCCAGGCACTTCGGGTGGATGTTGACGGCCGATTACCATAAGCGTGGGTCGTTTGACAGTGGGGTTTTGGCTTATGGTCAGGCCTGGGATGGGGCGCCCTTCTGTGGAACTTCCTGCGGTGTCAAGGTGAACGGAAGGGTAGGCGGTTTGCCAGGCGTGGAGGGTGTCTTGGAGCGCCGTTGAAGTCTCGAGACGCTGGGCTGTGATTAACACGGGATCACGTGACAACGAAACCCTTATTTCTAAACCAGGATTATTTGTAGAGGGGTGCAAAATAGTACTGGTTTGGACAGAGTCTATTTGACGAACAATGTAGGTTGCAGTCTCGTTTGCACGCGTACCGGCGCCCGCGGTTGCGCCCGATCCCGACTCCACACGTTCCAAAATATGAGGGCGATAACGGTGCCCCCCACCTTGATACGTTAACCTGAGTGTTATGTCTAGACTATCAGCCACTTCACGAGCGGCCGCTTCACGCGCACCACCCAAACCTGGCGCACTACCCAATCCCTGCACACCACCTCGACCGACGACAAAACTATACCAGGCACTATTATTGATGGGGGTATTTTCGGCGGCAATCAGAAGCTCGTATTCGTAGGGTGCAACCCGAATCACATCATTCAACCGCGCACCCGAAAACTCGTTTGTGAACCACACACCGTCCTCAGCAAACGCGATTGTCCGTCGGTGATACGGATCCAAAGACTTATCTTCGGTTAGTGTAGCTCCAACAGGATCATAGACATACGCTTTATATTCCGAGGACTTACACCCTGTGAAAAAAAGCAAGACACTCAAGAGCAGTAATGGGCCGTTAACTAGCGAGCCTTTAGAAAACAGACCGTTAATAAACAGCCTATTATAAAACAGTCCGTTAAAAACCGGCTCTTTATCGTAAGGATGGAACAAACGAGCAATCATGTAATGGGGATCAAGACAATCTTCCAATTCTGGATTCAAGCTACGATTTCCGTGTCAATCTTGCTTTCGATCGTGGCGCCTTCGCATGAAGGCCTTTTTGCTCAGTCCACATCTGCGTCAACGGCCTTGCAGCCTGACACAACCACACAGCCTGACACAACCACGCAGCCCGACCCAGCAACACTGTCCTACAGAACCACACAGCCGGACGTAATCCAAACGGTTTTCATCGGCAATACAATCTTCAGTGATTGGCTCCTATCACAGCAAATGACCCTTAGCCCTCAGGGTTGGCTCGATCGCTTGGTTGAATCGAGTACATTTGACAGACACCCAACCTATCGAGAATCACTACGTCAGGCCGATCAAGAGGCCCTTCAACGATTTTATCGTGAAAGGGGATTTCTGGATGCGGAGGTTGCCATAGACGTATTGCGGCAAAAGCCTGAAAATGCTTGGCTCAAAGTGGTGATTCGTGAGGGGCCTATGTATACCGTAAACGACTGGAACCTCACCATTGATGCCCAAGACAAGTCCGCCGCCACAGAACTTCAAAACACCTCCGAATACCGCGAACTCACCCAAGGCCTCGCCCTCAAGCCGGGTAATGTGTACCAACGCCGAGCTCTCTGGCAAACGCAACAAGCGTTGAGCCAGTTTTTGATGGAACAAGGATACTTTTTCGGCACGGCGTCGTTCACGGAGCAGCTCGATCGAGACCAGCGGAGCGTTACCCTAGACATCACCTTGACCCCTGGAGAAAAGACATCCATTGATTCCTTAGCGGTATTTGGTCACCAGACTATGAGTCGGAGCACACTCACCCGTGATGTGAACCTACAGGAGGGTCAGCCCATTACACTGAGCGACCTCCTTGAGGCAAAGGGATCCCTCGAACGACACTCCATCGTCGAGGAAGCTCGTCTTCCCATGCGCCCAATAACTGATTCCACAGTGGCATTAACTCTTGAGATTGAGGAGGCCCCATTGCGTCAGATTGAAACATCGGCGGGTCTCGGGACGGAGGAGTATCTTCGCGGCATGGTGCAATGGGAGCACCGCAATACCAATGGAAGGGGACACGTCCTCAGTTCTATGGTCAAAGCCTCTTTTTTGGAACAAGAGCTCAATGCGTCCTACTTCATACCGTACGTCGGCAGTCCAAAAAACTCCTATTCCATTACCCCGTTTTTGGCGCACCGTTTTGGGGTTAAGCGCTCCTATGAAGTGTTCCAAGTGGGGGTAATTCAGGCGCTTCGTGTCGATGTGCGGCGTGATTTCCGAGCGATACTTTCCTATGAATTGTCGGCGAATGAGGGGCGAGCCGATGCTGGTCGGGGCAATCCAAAAGATCCGCTGGTGAACTATAATATCAGTGCATTTTCGTTGACAGGGACCTATTTGCCATTAGAACCTACAGGGCAATGGAATGGCATTCAGACATTTATGGAAATTTCGAGTCCATTTTTGCTCGGGACCTACACGTATCAGAAGGCAACCATTGCTTTTCGGCACCGAAGAGCGACTCGTTGGAATCCAGAGGCAGCATGGCTCATAAAGGGGCGTTTAGGGGGGCTTTGGGCTCCGTCGACTCCTTTACTTCCACTTGATTTGAAACTTTATGCCGGTGGGACACACACTGTCAGGGGTTGGCAGCGCAATGAATTGGGTCCCAAAGAGTCACGGTTTAATGAAAACGATGAATTTGACCGTTATATTCCTGTAGGAGGCCGCGCGATGCTTGTAGGAGGGATTGAACGCATTCAGCCGCTTCCTGGTGCGTTCAGCCGTTTCGATTGGGCCGTTTTTGTCGATGGAGGGCAAGTTTGGTCCGATTTTGAGGCGATAAATCTGCAGGAGATCCAATTTGGTGCAGGGTTTGGGGTTGGTACGACGACTCCTGTGGGCCCTGTGCGAATCGATGTGGCAATGAAAGTGAATCCAAACAATCAAGACATGGGCCGATTTCAAGGCGTTGATTACGGGTCTGCTTTGCAGCGATTTTCTCTTCACCTTCAAATAGGGGATCCGTTTTGAGTCCACGCGCACAACATTGTTCAAGCAACCTCCTACAGGTTCTACGCCCACTCAAAATGGGCTGGTTGCTAGGGTGCCTCGTGATACTGGGTGGATTTGCCAGCCTAAGTCCAATCATGGCTCAAGACCAACAGAAAAACCGACATCAACACCAAAAGCAAGACCAACAGAGTGAATTTTCAGTTTTGCAGACCTCCCCTGAGGAAGGTGGCCTGGTGAACGATGAGAGGCAGCCTGTTAAGTTCACATTTTCCGATACCTTAGACCCCGCTAGTCTGTCCACAGCCGAAATGCTCGTAGTTGGAACGCTAAGTGGTCTCCACACCACCCAACAGTGTGAACAACTCAATGCGATGTCATTACAGTGCAAACCGTCAATTCCACTTATTGCGGGAGAGAATCTTCAAGTGCAGCTTCGCCCCACACTCCAAAGCGTCAAGGGCCAAAAAATGACTCAACCAGTTATTCTAAACCTTGTCGTGAGTCCACTTCTAACAAGTTCTGGTTTAAACTCGACCCCTGCACTTGGTTGGTCCCCCACAGAGACGCCCTCATCCAATACGATGTCGGCTTTCCCAGATATCCCTCAATTAGGCATTCAGGGGGAAGAGATTGAATTATTGGCTGACAAAGCCGAGTCCTTTTTGTTTGACCGAATGGGCTTCCAGGAGTTTGGGTATGCAAGTGTAAAAAGAGGGTCGGCCCGAGCCACCGAACTTCGAGCTGGTTGGCAGATGAATGAACGGACCCAATTGTGGTTTGTGCAAGAGGTTCGAAGTGCCTACCCTTCTAACAGGTTTGTCTTAGAATTTGACATGAATGAAAACCTAGATGTATTGCTAACACAAGGGGATCAGCGGTGGCAAGGAATTGATATACGATGGAAAAAAGAGTACTAGCCTATATCAAGCAAGTCTTGGGTGTCGAAAGGTTTAAGGACCTCCATGTTGTTGTGCGATGTGGATTCATAGCAGGTATTCTTAGTATAAGCGCGATACTTGGCCCAGTCACGGAACAATTGATCGCTAAGCCACTAAGCCAAACCCAAGGTCAACAACAAGATTCCTTGGCTCGGCCAACGCCGACTGACCGGCCAACACAGATTGCCCAAGCATCCCAAGCTGCCCAGCCATCGCAGACCGCCCAAGCATCACAAGCCGCCCTGCCAACGCAACCCATATCGTCAAGCTTTCCTGCCTCTGGGTATGCACCTCACCCTGATAAGCCATTACCCCAGTACCTGACAGACACTCCACTTCCTGTGACCGCATGGGATAGCAAAAACCAGCGGCTCTTCACGCTGACCTTTGAACCTCGTGACTCTAAAGAGCAACTTTGGGACTCTCGAATTGCATGGCTAACGGAGTATAATCGTTCTGGTGTTCAACAACGTGTTCATCGTTTAGAATTTGATTCATTTGAACCCCAACGAATGGATATTCACCCCATCACGGGTGGCCTGGTATTTTGGGATGATGGCGTAGGGAGTGTTCACCTAATCTCAGGGTTGTCGCAAGACGAGGCAGCGCAGTCAGACGAGGAAGCCCCATCAAACGAACGATCACTGGATGACGCCTTACCTCCAGTCTTGAGAGCCGATCTTAGCGAAGGGCTTACCAGAGTAGACAGGTCATTTCCGCACCGTAATATGTATGATCATGCCGCGGTTTTAACGCCCTACCAAATCATTACCTATGGAGGGTATGGGAATTGGTTTTACAAACAACTCATGATTTATCTGGATGAGGTGACTCTGGAGTGGTTGTTGGTTCCTCAAGCGGGTGATTTATTGCCACCAAGGGGTGCGAGAGCCCAATTGTTTCAGTACCCATTTATTGGGTATGGTGACACTGATGAACGATCCGAAGAAGACCTAGATCCCATTACTGACCCTATCACTGTGGGTGAGGTACCTTTATGGCTTCTCCACCCACAGGTTAACGAAGAGGGTGAGCCAGCGTCGGAACTAAAATTCCAACAGTTTATGGACCGAACTTGGCAAGAGCCTGTCGATATTCAGCTACCGAATGCACACGACAATCTGCGGGAATGTGTGGAATCGTTCAAAGCATCTGTTGTGCACAAGCAGCCTGGGACCTACAGGCTTGATCCCAATCGTTCGACATTAGCGGTCTATGATCATTGTGGTGAGCTGGTGTTTATTCATCCCGAATCGATGACGGCATACGCATATGAGCCTACCAAGGATTCCTACAACGATCCTTACCATTATTCCCAAGCCTTTTATGATCCAACCGTCGATAACTGGATCATCTTTCATTTTCACATGGAGCCTGCTCAAATAGAGTCTTCTCAAATGGAGTCTTCTCGAACGGAGCCCAACCAAACAACATGGACCCCACGCCCGGTGTCGACTCAGGAGTTTACCGCAGAGGAGATCGCAAGCTTAACATTAGCAGGTCCAACGATAGCTCCAAATACATCGCCACTCGGTTTCATCCTCATTACTCTGTCGAGCACCCTCGGGCTTTTTGGTCTTGTCATGTGGGTAAGACGCCGGCAACAAAAGCCCTTAACGTTTAAGCGAGTCAATGGACACATCAAAATCACGAAAGGAATACGACCGGTAAACGAGATTCATCGCCAGGATTCTGTGGCTCTTTTCACGATGATTTTACGCAAACACCCATTTCAACGAGAGCAGTTATCATGGACCATTCAAGAATTTGACCAAGCCCTCGGGTTTCACGAACTAAGCCCCTCGATTCGTAATACCAAGCGCGAAGAAATCCTTTCCCACTTCAATTCGTTCTTGTCTCGACTTAAGGATCGGTCCAACACCGTATGTCTTGAGCAGCACTCAGACCCTCAAGACAAGCGAAAAAAAATTATCACGTTTCATACAAAAACGTTTCCACATGTTATTACACAGGGATTTACACAATCTGTTAAGTAATTGATAACTATCTCACCTTTATTCTTCAGCGGAGAGGCACTAGGTTGCGTTCAGATTTACCACGATTGATAATGAGAACGCAAAGCCTAGCGACTGAACCCCGCTGGGCTTTTTTTTGTTACAGCCACGGTAAAGAACAAACAATGTGAGCGTTCACATACGTATGGCATTATTTAATGTAGCCTCCTCTATGAAACCAATACGTGGCATTCCATCGCCCAAAATCCTTTTTCTGTGCGCCATCCTTGTCGCTTCTGCGATATGGCTTTCCCCTACAAGAGCCTTGGCGCAGTATGATGCAACATATGACGCCACGACAGTTTTTGACCCCGACGAGGATATATACAGCCGTCCATTAACCTTGGAGCTACAAAACCCAACCAGTGATCAGGCCATTGTTGTTGATGGTCAACTCGACGAAGAGGCATGGAGCGAGTTACCGCGATACACAGGTTTCAACCAAATCATGCCCCAAAAAGGGGCCGACGCCAGCGAAAAAACTGAAACGCAGTTTTTTATTCGGGATGGATATGTCTACGCAGCCTATCGTGCCTACGAGACAGACCCTTCACAAATGAGTGCGCCCTTGATTCGGCGCGATGAAAACCGGGTGGCCAGCGATTGGGTGTGGCTCTTTATTGACTCCAACATGGATGGCCTTACAGCCTTTGCCTTCGGGATCAACCCCCGAGGTGTACTACGAGATGTCAAGTATTATGAGGATACCGAGGAGGATGATCTATGGGATGCGGTGTGGGAAGGTTCAGCTCAAATCAACGATGATGGCTGGACGGCCGAGTTCAAAATCCCCTTGAGCCAACTTCGCTACGACGCAGACATCCAAAATCATACCTGGGGGATCAATTTTTTGCGTGAGTTTGGCCGCTTTCGTGAACTAAGTGCGTGGGATCCTATTTCGCCTGATTTAGACTCGTTCACATCTCAATCGGCCATCCTTCAAAACATGGGCTCCTTGCCCAAAACGCAATCGTTGGAGGTCCTCCCGTATGTGAGTCAGGAGCTCTACCGTGCCCCCAATGAGCCAGGAAATCCGTTCTATCAATCGACAGACCCTACAACACGACTTGGAGTCGATCTGCGTAACACGTTCGGCAACGGCTTAACACTTTCGGCTACCGTGAATCCAGATTTTGGACAAGTGGAGGCCGATCCAACGCAAGTCAATCTTACCGATAATCAGCTCTTTTTTCGGGAGCGCCGTCCGTTTTTTCTTGAAGGGAGTGACATTTTTCAGTTTGGTAGCTCCAAAAAATTCACCACCTACGGCGATCCACGTGGGTTCTATAGTCGTCGTATAGGCAGCTCACCCGTTGCAGATGCAGGCGATGCGGGCCTTGACGCGGCCTATGAAGATGTGCCACGCCAGACCAATATTGGGACAGCCACCAAACTAAGTGGTCGTTTGTCAAACGGTCTTAACGTGGGTGCGTTATACGCGTTCACCCCTGTCGTCAATGGAGAGGCGGAGTTGGCAAATGGTCAAATCGAGACGTTCCGAGCGAATCCACTAAGTCAGTTTGGCGTCCTCCGTTTCAAACAAGAGTTTCAGAACATTGACCTTATCGCCGGGACGTACACAAGCATTGTCCAGCGAGATATTGAGGGGACCTACTTTGACGAAGATCTCAATCGATCCGCACTTGTCAACGGCGTCGACTTTGAGTCCAATCTAGGCTCACGCGATTACACGGTCAGCGGTGTCTATTCTGTGAGCCATGTCCAAGGAAGTGAGGCGGCGATGCTTGACCTCCAAGAGTCCTCCACTCGGTATTATCAGCGCCCTGACCACACTGAAAACCCACTAGACCCGACCAAAAACTCATTAACCGGTAGTCATTTAGACCTTTCTGTTCAAAAAGGGGGTGGTGATGTCTTTACAGGCTCGGCGACATTTACACACACCACCTCTGGCTATGAAATCAACGACCTTGGCTTTCAGAATCTTGCTGGAGTCAAGGCGGTTCGGCTCTACAGTCGATTCCGCAATCGAGACATTCCGGGCATCGATGAGCTGAGGTTTTCGAATATAACAGGGGCTGAATGGACCGTCGACAACGACTTGGAAAGCCTCTTTGCTGGCATTTTCACCAACACACGCTTTAGCAATTTGTGGCGGATCAATCAGCGGGTGTTCATTGTCTCCCGCGGTTCAGATGTGCGACTTACACGTGGCGGTCCTGTCGCGGAGAGTCCAGCTCGTTTTAGTCTTAATCTTTCGCTGAATTCCAACGACGACAAAGAGCTTTCAGGACGGCTCCAAGGCGAATTTGATCGTGATGAGCTTGGCGCTATCGGCTATGGCTTTGACCTCGGTCTGGAGTGGAGACCTACCCAGGCATTGAGCTTCTTCGTCTCGCCCGAATATGGATTCAACCAAAATAAGCGTCAGTATGTGGACGATTATGCTGACCCCACAGCCACGAAGACGTATGGCCGTCGATACATGTTTGCGGACCTTGAGCGGGAGAACTTCGAAACGGTGATGCGTCTAAATTGGACGTTCTCACCAACGATGACCCTACAGAGTTTTATGCGCTTTTATTCAACCACAGGGTCGTATGATCGATTCAAGGCATTTGCCGAGCCTAATAGCTTGGCGTTTGATGAATATGGGGCCGATATTGGGACGGTTTCGCGACAAGCAAATACGTTTACAGTCGATGCTGATGGGCTAGGGGATGCGCCTGCCTTCACCTTTGGCGTTCCCGATTTCACGTACTCGTCGCTACAAGGTAATATTGTCTATCGCTGGGAATATCGACCAGGATCCGCGTTGTTTGTGGTTTGGCAACATGCAAAGGATTCAGAGCTCGAAGATATTGCAGCATTTGATGTCTGGGATCGCACAAACGATATTTTGGACTCTGCACCCACAAATGTATTTTTGTTGAAATTAAGCTATTGGTTCAACCGGTAGTCTAGATTAGCCTCAACCTTTTGGTTCATGCAGCAGAATGTAAGACGTACTTCTTGCGCTTTTCAATGGGCATGGTTCATGCTGCTGGTAGCATGTGTGCTAGTAGCTTATGGTAGTGTAATACCGACATTCGTCGTTGCCCAAACCACATCCCAGAGTGCATCCCAAACCACATCCCAAGCAACGACCAACACCCCACCTGAAACCACCACCCAAGCTCTAGAGTCTGAAGCAACAGAAACCAACCAAGGGCTAACCGTCACAAAGCAGGTTGTATTTCGTGGGATTAATGAACGCTTAGATTTGGGCTCTCAAAGACTCAGGGATGTCTCGCGATTCGACGTAAGTGTTCGTCAGTCTACAGGTGAGGTGATGCTGTGGGTTGCAGGAAGCCCATCCTACCACTTTTTCGACCCTCGTAATGAGCGTATACAGTCCGTGACCATTCCATCTGAGTTCACAGATCTTCGATATCGCCATATGATCACGCGGGACCAACCGAACGACGTGCTAATTTGGGATAATGCAGGAGGGGAGATTGCGTCGTTCAACTTGTCAAGCAGAGCCATCGAGATGTACACCGAAGAGCCAGCGCGTAAAAGCATGATTGGTAGCGGGATGGTACCTGTAGGTAATGCAATGGTTTTTTTGGGTGGCTATGGGTTTTGGGAAACTCATAATACCATTGCCAAGTTTGATCGCGAGGGTGCGACATGGTCCGCCGTCAAACAATCCAATCCTTTACCCAGCTCCATGTCAGGAGTCTATTTCAAAGGGCGAGACCAAGCACTTTATACCCTCATTCCAAATGCGGACATCAATGCAAATCCTATGTCGTTTGATGGGTTCAAAGTGCTCTCTTCCAAGGCTCCCTACATTGAATGGAAGGCGATTCATGAATTTTCTTCATCTCCTATGTCGGCTAGAAAGCGCAATCCGAATGTACCCGCGCTACACTTAAGCACCCCTGACTACATGCTGCATGGCCTTGTTGTCGAGTCTGAATTCACCCGTGAGGGTCATTTTGAAGGGGGAGTATTATACTACAATGCTCGCGATAATGAGGTGCGAACGTTCTATAACCCTGATTTAGGGGCAAAACACCGTTTATTGACGATGTTTTATCTCGACATAGCAGAGTCCTGGGTGATCATGTCTCAACTCCATAATAATGACGATGTATTATACTTCAGTTTTGTCGAGATCCATGAAGATGGCACCAACGCAACACTCCATGCGAACGGGCTCCAGCGTCAAAAACGGCAGCGAGCGCTCCAAGCCACTGCAGCTGGCCTTGGGAGTACGGCCCTTCTAGGATTCCTTATGTTTTTCCGACGTCAGCGCGCACGATCTTGGGCAGAATCGAGGATGCAACAATCTGAATCCAATGGTATGGAGGCTTATCAAGGGGTCGCCCTTCACCCCATCATGGATCAAGATTCCTTTGTGGGAGTTGTCGTGGATGGCCAAGAAGAGGACGTAACTCGTGATGGGCAATACCAAAAATTTTGGGCGTTGTTGCTCGATGCCATTCGACGAGGGCAAGAGTCGATACCCCTCCAAGATATTGATGAGGCGGTATTTCATACTGGGGTCAAGCAACCTCAACGCACGCGAAGCAGAGCCCGATTTGTCGAGCGAATCAACACGCTAGCGGGAGCTGAAATCCTTCAGATCGCCCGAAGCCCCGTCGATCGGCGGTATCGCGTGCTGCAGATTCAGCACGAGGCTATCAGGCTTATTTCTGATTCTTTGACTTGAATCGACCCACCTCGAACGGACGTTTTTTGAGGTGTTTTGTGGCGCGGGTATTGACGCGATCCCGCCACATTCGGTAGCTAGAGGGCGTCATTTGTTGCTTCATCAACGCCTTGGTCTCTTTCTCGGGTAAGCCATATTGATGCTCAATGGCCTCAAAAGGGGTGCGATCTTCCCATGCCATCTCGATAATGCGTGAGATCTCGGCTGAGCTGAGTGAGGAAGCCACTGTCGTTTTTTTGGGCGATTTTTTGGGATTTGCCATGGCTTTCAAACGAAATCCTTGTAGACTTACGTTCAGATATTAATTATTTGCTCAAATTCTATTCATCTAACCAATTTTTAATAATCCCATGAAGTCTATTCTTTTTTACGCAATTACCCCTCTACTTTTCCTCTCCGCCTGCATGGCCCCCGAAACTTCCACCATGGAAGAGGTGGAAGGGGAAGTCACCCAAACCAGCATGTCTAGCGAGGCGCCTGCCCGCTTGATTGCTGTGGTTCATCCTACAGAAGGCAATAGTGCTAGCGGCGTTGTTCGCTTCGACGCTGTGGAGGGTGGTGTGCAAGTCTCTGGTGAGATTGCCGGCATTAGTCCAGGATTGCATGGATTCCATATCCATCAGTATGGTGATTGCTCCGCCGCGAATGGCACCTCCGCAGGAGGACACTATAATCCTGCTGGTGTCGATCATGCTGGCCCCGAAGCTGAGGTAAGCCACATGGGTGATCTTGGAAATATTGAGGCCAATGCAGAGGGTGTGGCAACGTTTGATGCGCAATTTCCTGCGGTTGACATGGCCATGATCACCGGTCGTGGTTTGATAGTTCATGCCGGAGAAGATGACCTTGTTTCACAACCCACAGGAGCGGCAGGCGCCCGCCTTGGATGTGGTGTGATTGGCGTTGCTGCGATGCCTTCAGAGTAATACTGACGCTCGCGCAATTCCGGTCGCAATGACGCCTACTGTCGATGCCTGCAGAGTAATATTGACGCGATAATGCCTGCTGCAAACCATGGATTTTTTCCGAGTCATTCAAGAGGACTCACCTAGTGGACAACCCTCGATAGAGTTGTTTAGCGTGACCATTATGGAGCCGATGGTCACATTAACCGACTTTTGGATCACAGCGGTGGCCTTGTTTGCATTTTGGAAGTTGCGCCAGTGGAATCAACCGGGGGCGATGCACGCCTACATGCGGTGGTATTTTTTGCTGATGGCGATTGCCACCTTCTTTGGTGGTTTGCTTGGGCATGCCTTTCAGCATGTGATTGGACTTGAATGGAAATTGCCTGGCTGGCTAATATCCATGTTGGCGGTCTCGGCCATTGAAAGGGCCACCATCATGTACGTCCACCCCCTTATCCCCTCCCGATTTGCGAAGTTTTTGGAGGTGGCCAACGTCCTTGAACTGATCATTTTTGCGGTGATCACCTTCACGACACTGGATTTCTTTTATATCAAAGTCCATTCGGCGTATGGGCTAGGGCTGATTGTGCTTCCTCTTCACGCGTATGCTTGGTGGAAGACGCGCAATCAAGGCAGTCGCATCATCGCTTTGTCGGTGTGTTTTGCCTCCATCGCAGCGATCACCTACACCACCAAAATCGGGCTTCATACATGGTTTAATCACCTCGATGTAAGTCACACGGTGATGGCCATAAGCTTGTATTTCTTCTATCGCGGCACGTTGCACTTGGGACAGCAGGTGGAGTGGCCTGAATCGCTCACGGCAAAACCAACTACAACCAAGGCACTCATTGTATCCACTATCATAACGGGCAGCCTTCTCAGCTCAGTGAATGCCCAGCAATCAACGCTCGACTTAACCCAAGACCAATCAGCTTTTGTGGCGTTTCATCTAGAGCAGACCGACAGAGCCTATCTTGAGGCCTCCTTCAATGCTGCCTCGAGGCGAACCGAGTACGAGTTTGGGGCGACGCTTCAGCTAGAGGATACTACAGGGCATACCCTACCTCCTGACGCTCACGCGACCATTCATACAGCCTATTATGATGGATATAGCGATTACAAGACTCGACTCGTGGTCATTATATCGGGTGTGGATGTGGAGAAGGGCCTTGTGAATCAGCGCTCTGCAAACCACCGCCGTGCAAACCACCGCCTGACAAAACAAGAGCTTACGAGTCACCCTTTGACCTTCGCCCATGATTCTATCCAGACCTCCAAACAATGGAGCCATATCAAGGATTCTGAAAAAGGGCTCACAGGTCTCGCTTTTTATGTCATCGACAGGGAATTACAGGCAATCACCAAGCGGAATACTACCCCTGTAACGCTGACGTTTGGACCCTATCGCATGACCATGCAAGCAAAAGACCCACGAGTGCTGAAGGATCTTTACAAAACCAGATATCCAAGCGGGTTGTGAGTATACCTTTGCTCGCAATCTTGTCCAGAAGTCTTATACTTAACGCATGGACGAGTACACACACACCGTATGTATCATTGAAGATGAAGCCCCAACAAGGGCCTATCTGCAGTTTATGGTGGAGAAGCTCTATCCTCAGCTTACCATCGAGTCGCTGGCTGGATTTCAAGAGAGTGTCGATTTTTTGCGCACGCATGCTCCTGAGATTGTACTGCTAGATATCAATTTGAGAGGCTCTAATGGATTCGATTTGATTCCATATGTCGATACGGATCGAACCAAAGTGATTTTTGTCACAGCGGACAACCAACGTGCGCTTCGTGCATTTGAGGTGAATGCTGAAAATTATTTGCTGAAACCTGTGAGTCAAGAGCGCTTCAAAGCGGCTATGGACAAGGCCTTAGATGATGTGGGTACGGCCGCTCACCAGGTGGTCGATCAGGGGCTTAGCCAGCGATTATTTGTTCAGAGGTTTGATGAAGGATTTTTTGTGAATCTTCGTGATGTATGTAGCGTCCAAAGTGACGGCTACTATACCTATCTCAAAGATGTGGAGGGAAGGCGGTTTCAGTATCGTAAGACACTCAAGGAATGGATATCCTTTTTGCCGGCCTCCCATTTTATGCAGATTCACCGGTCCGTCGTCGTCAATCTGAATCATGTGCATCGATTTGTGCAAAACCAGGCGGGTGGCTTTGACGTTATGGTCACAGGGGAAGACAATCCCTTGCCTATGAGCCGACGCCACAAAAAGTTGTTTTTGGAACGATTCGAGAACCATTTTAGCGAAAGCCAGTAAGTATGAGGGTGCTCAAGACCCGGCTGTATAGCACAGGAGGCCTACTCGCAACGGTTCTGATCGTTGCAATGGCCAGCTGTATTGCTGCTCCAAGCCTTGCCATAGATTTGCATTCGCAACAGCCGCCGTCGCAGCAACAGCCCCAGCCCCAACAAACACCCGCTGAGACTCCATCGACTCAAGACTCGATTCCGTTTACACGGACTGACCTTCTCAACCTACACATATTCACAGAGGAGTTCTCCAACAAGATTCCTCGTGACCTTTGGCTTCTTCTCCCAAATGCAGCCTCTGAGCCAGAACGTGTAATTGAAGAGTCTCTGGAGCGCCTCAAGTCAGTACAACCATTTCGCGTGGTTGAAACAGCGTCCTATCTCCATTTTGTGATTGCTAGAGCCTATGTGACACTGGATCAGCCAACCGATGCACTATATCACTACAATCAAGTGATGCTATACCTTGAAGATTCGGGCGATGAAAGGGCTCTTGGTGCGTTGGCAAGCTACATTGGAACGGTGTTTTTCTCGATGGAGCTCTACGAAAAGGCCAAGGAGCAGTATCAACTCGCTTATGATTACTTTGTTGAAGCAGGTGAAGACGACAATCTCCCTCGGGTTGAGTCTAATCTGGCGCTCACCGAAAAAGAGCAAGGAAAATACGACATTGCGCAACGCCGTTATGAAACTCTCCTCACAGTTCGTGAGGGTGCAGACAAGGCCTTTACCTACATACTCTTGGCCGAGCTCAATCTACTCTCCAAACAATACCCGGATTCTATTCTAAATTGGTTGGAGAAAGCAGATGCTCTGCTCGAGCAAGACATCAATTATGAGTACGGAAAGTTTAAAGGGTATGTTCAAGAGTATACGGGTGACTACTACTTAACCACAGACCCAGAAACCAAAGATGCCATCAATCCTCTTGCTGCTCGTGATGCCTATGAGCGAAGCCTCCAGTGGTACAAAGAACATGATTTTCGGCTTTGGTTGCGAGCGTCCCAAAAGCTGGCATCTCTTGAGGCTAATGAAGGGTATATCACCGCCGCCATCCAGCGGATGACCTATGCGGTTGATCAAGCGGGCGAACAAATCTCATTTGCTCTATGGATCGAGTTAAATCGCTTTTTGTTGGAGCTTTTACAGCAGAATGATCAGCAAGCGGACGCCTATGAAATTATGGTGGAGCTATCGGAGAAAACGGTCCAATATGAGGAGGCCAGATTGCGAACCTCCCTCAGTTTGATGGATTATGGCTACGAGATTTCTCAATCACGACAAACTATTGACCTTCAACGAGCCCAAATGGTGCGTGACCGTTGGATTACAGTCTTGGGGGTCTTGATCCTAGGGCTAATGGCCATAAGTGGCGTTCTGCTCAATCGCCGACAGCGGATCATTACCACACAACTTCTTGAGCTGGAACAACAGCGAGCAGGACTTCTCGAAAGCCAAGTGACGGCGTCCAAATGGAGAAACCTTCGGTTACAACTCAAACCCCACTTTTTGTACAATATCTTAAGTTCTCTTCAGGGGTTTATTCGTTTTAATCCTGATAAAGCTAGCGAGCTCGTTGAGCACCTAGCGGGGTATTTTCAGCAGATACTGTCAGCGGAGTCCAAAGAGCAGGTTTCTCTTCGTCAGGAGATTTCGTTGTGCCGGCAATATCTCCACATGCAGGGAATCCGATATGACGGGCTCATTGAACCAACCTTTGAGGTAGATCCAGCGCTTGAAGAAAAGCTCATTCCTAGCATGATCATCTTTCCACTCGTCGAAAATGCGGTCAAGTTTGGGTATAAAACGGCTGAATGTGAATCGATTCAGGTACAAGTCAATGTGAAAAAGATGTCGTGTGATGAGTCTTCCCACAAGCCAAAGCAATCGATTGCTGAATGCTTAGTGATCACCGTCAGCAACACGGGCCACTGGGTGGATCCTTCTCATGAGGTGCACGATCAAGGTGGCGAAATAGCGGCCAAGCAACTGGACGGGAAAATGGGGCAACAGAACGCCGAAGAGTCGGCCAAGGAATCAGATTGGTACAAGGGAGGATTAGGACTTCAAAATGTCCACCAAAGACTTCAAAGCCACTACCAAGGTCAGGCCACGCTGACTCATCGAACCACAGACGACGTTGTAGAGGTCTCAATTACACTACCGGTGGCTACACAACCGCTGACCTAGCTTTAAAGACCAATTAACGTTTAGTTTTTGCCATTCATTGCATACATAAAGTATGCATATTGACCCAGGAGTATTTTTAAATCTATATCAAATAATTGAATTATGAGGGGTGATTTAAAGCCTTAGACTCCAGGTCACCTGAATATATAAATATGCCTTTGACCTTTTTGCATTCACTTGAAATTATATTAAAAGAGGTTGGTAACTGGTTAATAAAATAAAGGCATGATTCTCCGCGCCAGTTTTTCAATATTTCTGCTATTTATTTGCTCAAGCACCTTCGGGCAAACTCTCACGATAAATGACTCGGGCGAAACTGGTACATCCGGCACCAATTGGTCCATCAGTGGCACGAACCCCGTATCCATTTCGACTACGGATGGGGACTCAGATGCAAATGTACATAGTTCTGTGATAGAGGGTTATCTCAATGATGGCAAAAGTGTACGATTGGAAGGGTCATTAATCAATGTAGCTAGCACAATATCTAAAACAGCTGGTGGGGATGCGACCTTAACCATTAGAGGTACCGGTACCAATGCCGAAGGTTATGGTAGGACACAGATTAATGCAGATATTGAATCCACCTCAGGTGCTTTAAATATTGTGTTATGGTCGGATTACAATAATCATAACCGTGCTGGAGCTACGGCTAGTTCTTCAGCTACCATTACTACCAATGGCGGCCATTTTTGGATGGGAGGTAGCGCAACAGCTCAAGGATCTACCACCTGGAATGGCTTAACCGTTGGTGATGGGCCATCTGTAAATGACAATGGGTCTACCAACCAAAACGCTCTTGACTTTTATGATGTTACTCTAAGCACAAATGGTGGTGATGTATTGATGTGGGCTGCTCCTGGTGACGGTAGTGGTACGCAAGGAATTAATTTTTTGAATTCATCATCAGTCAATACAGGAACAGGGGATATTATCTTAGCAGCAGATGTGCTTGATGGTGCATCTACGTTAACGTCTACAGGGCATTTATACTTAG
>JAVLBP010000029.1:0-12731 GCA_031581145.1 Balneolaceae bacterium | reverse complement strand
ATCCCTGCTGAGGAGTTTATATCATTTCTTGATAAAGGGATCGACAAAGAGGTCCAAGAATAGTCGTTTATCTGGGTATTCTAATAGCATTTTGACTCGTTCTTGGGATGGTAGTCTGATTTTATGTTGGATCATTTTCAGACTCTTAAGTCCAGCCCAAGCCCTTGGGGTTGACGTATCGACGTACAGGGCTGTGTCATTTACGATTCAATCTGACACAGCTCTATCTGACACAACTCAATCTGAGGCAGCTCAATTTGATACAACTCAAACCGATACAACTCAGCCAGACACGCTCGAGCCAAATACTGCCCGTTCCATTCAAATCAAACAGGCGCCGTGTACGTCATCTGACACCACATGTGTCCGCTTCGAAGTCATTCCAAGATTTACCCAGACACAATCGGATACTGCTGACCCAGCTGATTATGCTGGACCAGACTCTACATCCCCTGGCCTTAATGACCCTGCAGCAACCAACTCTACCCTCGACACCCAAGGCTTCTTGGAGAATTCCCAGTCCAACGAAACGTCCAAGCTACGTGCAACGGGCTCATTATCCAGATCTGTCTTGACTGGATCCAATCAGCAGGCGACACTCGATGGTGAATTACAGCTCCTTGTTGAAGGCCCCATTGGCGAGGATGGTCAACTCAAGGCTCAGCTCAATGACAGGAATATCCCGATTATGCCTGATGGGGCAACTCAATCCTTGGCAGAGCTGGATCGACTGCGAATTGATTATATGTCCTCACTTGGACAGGCCACGTTGGGTGACGTCTCCATTGATTATGCCGAAACGCGATTCACCCCTGTGAAGCGGATGCTGCAAGGTGCCAGCATCGTCATTCAGCCCGACTCTTCCTCGTTAAACCATCGATCGGTCGTGTCATTGGCTGCTCAAAGGGGTGAAATTCATGAACTTACCATCCAGCCTAAGGAAGGGATTCGAGGACCGTATCCACTTCAAGGGAAGTATAACGAGTCTTCCATTATCATTCTTCCAGGGACGGAAAAAGTGTGGCTCAACGGGCAACGACTTCGACGGGGAATAGACCAAGGATACACCCTAGACGCGGCGTTTGCCGAAATTACATACACCGGTTCGGAGGTACTTTCATCGACCGATGTCTTGAGAGTAGAATTTCAGTATATCACCCAAAACTACACACGCACACTCCTCCAAGCGCAGTCCACGGCGAATGGTTTGGCATCGGGTAGACTCTCTGTCACGGCCTCGTATCTCAGAGAAGCCGACGCGAATGAGTCTGAGCGCTCAGATGCGTTCGAGACGTTGGGTGATCCATTGGCCAATATTGGGATTTCGGGAGTTGATTCAGTGGGGCGTTTAGAGGATGCTACCTATCCACTGTACGTGAAAATTGATACCGTTATCGACGGTAATGCCACGACGTATTATGACTACAGGCCAGGAGACTCAAAGGCGGTATATCGAGTCCGATTCTCAAATTTAGGTGAAGGGTTAGGGAGCTACAAACGACTCCTAGATGAAACCAATGGCATCATTTACACCTGGGTTGGGCAGGGGCAGGGTGCCTATGAGCCCATCGTGCAGGCTCAGCCACCCGTCTCTAGACAACTTTTGACACTGGCTGCCACCACGCAGATTCATCCTTCTTGGACACTGTCGGCAGAATGGGCCTTAAGTGACGTGGATGCGAACCGTTTTTCTTCCATTGATGACCAGGATAATACCGATCAAGGCTTTTGGATTGTTTTACAAGGAGACTCACTCCGAGTGGCAGGGGGGCTTGGTGGATTTGGTCTCGAAGCGCGAATGACAGGGAAGCGATTTGAAACCTTAGACCCCATACGAGATCCTATGTATGCTTGGAGACTCGGTTTGGAGGATCCGGTCTCCAGTTTCCCCTCTACTTCATCATCTAAAACAGGCCCTAGGATTGCATCTACCAGAGCCTTGGGCTTGCGAGAAATGTCATTAGAGCAGTCAGCCACTTGGAGATCGGCACAAAGAAGCATTAGGGTCATGACGCATAACCAGTGGTTGAGCCTCGGACGCTATCAAGGATGGGCACACCAATCAAAATTCACAAGCCCAAAAGCTTCCCTTGAGGTGCAGCATACAGCTTGGCATGACGTAGGCCAACGGACAAGTCTCAACTCCTCAGGTCGTGTACCACTGACTGATGTATGGTTTGTGGGATGGGATGGCCGTTATCGACGCCAAACCTTGCAAGATTCACTACAACGACTAGACCTGCAGCCACGTGTTGGGATTCAAACCACGAAGGCTGAGCTCTCGCTTTATGGGCGGTTGCGAGTCCTAAAGCGCCCTTCTCTAGCAAGTCCGTCCAATGAAAGCCAGTCCCTAGCAAGTCCGTCCAATGCAAGCCAGTCCCTAGCAAGTTCGTCCCAGGCAGGCCCATCCCAGTGGATCCAACAAGAACGTATTCGAGGCTTAGGTGGGGAGGTGTTGTGGGAACCCAATGCGTCCGTCCAAGCCCAGCAACGCTTCGAATGGAGAGTGAATCAAGATCAGGCGACACAGGTGAACCTTTTTCATCAGACGCGATACGGGATCACACCGTCACGAGACCAAGGGCTTGTATTGATCCAACTCGACGCGGAGCAACGTCCAACTCAATCCTTTAGCTATGTTTTTGTGGGACCACAATTTGGAACGCATGTTTGGGATGATGTGAACCAGGATGGGGTAGAGCAGTTTGATGAATTCTTTCCTGCGCTGGTCCCTGGTGAGGGTGACTATGTTCTTCGTCAATTAATCAGTACAGAATTTGAATCCCTTAGTACACTTCGAGCACAATGGCAGCATCAAAACCAAGATCCAAAATCACCATGGCAGTGGACATCTTCCATACAGCTTGTTGAAGAATCAAGAACTGAGAACCCGCTAAAACTGCTTTCATTCGACCCTAGCTTGTATTTGAATGACCAAACAACACGTATGGGTCGGTTAACCATTGATGAATCTATACAATGGAGTGCACCTACTCAAACCGAGGGTGCATCGGCGATGGCCATTCAAGGTGCATCGTTGCAAGGACTTTACACCCAATCGCTACGAGATGCAGGTCGCGGGATTGAAGACAATGCCATGGTATTCATTAAACTGTCAGCCACTTTGGGGAGTCAAGCTGGCTCAACACGGACTGGCTCAACACGGACTGGCTCAACATGGACTGGCTCAAAATGGACACCAAGCGTATCGTGGGAGTCGAACCAAGTCACATCAGGAGCCTTTTCAAATCGATCTTATGACCTAAACCGAGCGCATTTCATGCTCATGTGGTCTCAGCGACGTTCACGATCACTCACGCTTCAGGCAAGTGCAGGCTCACAATTTACTCAGGAGAACAGAAGTTTATCTCGTGGGGGCAACACACCTCGAAGTCAACGCCATCGGGCTGAATTTACCGTTCGATCCTTTACAGCGACTCGCTTACAAATTCGCGCATCTGTGCATGGCCAGTGGATTTCATCGAGTCCATCCACCAATCCATTTGTCAATTTTGAACTTACGCAAGGTGTTGGAGAGGGGCTGGGTGGAGGCTGGTCACTCGATATTCAAGGCGAGATAGGGGAGTTTGAATTGGGCTTACAATCTGTAGGCGTTTGGGTGGGAAATGACCCATTTGGCCGAGATAGGGCCACTTCGTTGCGTCAAACCGTCCAAGCCACCGCTCGATGGATTTTATAAATACACCTAATAAATGGGAAGGTTGAACCACGGACTCTGGATAAATGACACCAACATGGGCCTGTAGAAAACATTCGTAGAAAACGGCAGACATGTGATCGCAAATCCTGTCTAAATGTTAAAAAATCAAATCCTTCTTTGAGTTTTTAAAAAGAATAGACTAATATCAGACTTCAACTAACCTCCACTAATAAAAGTCATTCTCTGGAGTCATATTATGGAAACTATCGCTCTCTTTTTTCTTCAATCAGGAGCAGATGCTGGATTTTTTAATGTCATCGTAGAAAAGTTTAACGAAGGTGGACCTTGGATGTGGCCTGTATTGATCGCACTTATCCTTGGACTAGCCATTTTCCTTGAACGCATTATTACACTCAACCTTGCGGATATTGATACCAAGAAATTTACACGTGACGTACAAGAAGCGTTAGATTCTGGTGGCGTAGATGCGGCTATCGAAGTGTGTGCCAATACCCGTGGCCCCGTAGCCTCTGTTTTTCAGGCTGGTCTTCTTCGTGCGGAGGAAGGACTCGACGCAGCAGAGAAAGCGATCTCTACGTTTGGCTCTATTGAAATGAGCTTCCTTGAAAAAGGACTCGTTTGGTTATCACTCTTTATTGCGACAGCACCTCTTCTAGGATTCCTTGGAACAGTCGTTGGTATGATCGAGGCTTTCGATGCAATTCAAGCCGCTGCGGATATTTCTCCAAGTCTTGTGGCCGAAGGGATTAAGATTGCCCTATTGACAACAGCAGGGGGTCTTCTTGCAGGTATTATCCTTCAGGTTGGTTACAACTACTGTGTGAGCAAGATTGATGGGATGATTGCAGAAATGGAGGAAAGCTCTGTGGCACTCATCGACTCCCTAGCTACGATGAAGCAAGGAAAGAAAATCCTCGCCGACTAATACAGAATATGTTGTTATGTGAGTGCAAGTTTTAGGCTTGCGCTTGCATATCTCCAAAGGAATAAAGAAAATGAAATTACTCAGAACGTTTACGATACCGATTGCTCTCGTTGTGGCTCTAGCTATGGCGCTCACAAATCAGGGGCTCATTGCTATGATTATAGCCTTTGCTTTGCTGGGTGCAGCGTTGTTAATTGCGATAGCCTCAGGAGCAAAAGGATTATTTGGTGGCCAATCTGATGTGAAATCGATTGCGGCATTTGCTGTTCCGTTTGTTGTGTTTGGTGGCTCATTTGCTGCCACGGGAGCAGCACAAGAAGCCGGTGTTATAACACTTGTCGCTATGATGCTTTTTATGGTTGTCGGTGTCACAATGACCACGGTTCGTGGAGTCTTTAGGTAAAAGGAACCAACATGGCTTTACTCAACAAGAAAAAACGACCAGATCCTGAAATTCCTGGCTCATCGCTTGCAGATATTGCATTTCTGTTGCTCATCTTTTTCCTTGTGACGACAACAATCAATGTCGACACTGGAATTGGTTTGACACTGCCACCTATCCCTGATGAAAACGTTGATCCTCCACCGATTAAAGAGCGCAACCTTCTGAATATATTGGTAAACGCCCAAGGTTTGGTGCTCCTGGATGAAACACCATCCTCCATCACTGAGGTTAAACAAAAGGTTAAAGACTTTATCACCAACTGTGAGCCTGGCAATCCATGTGTTGAAAACCTGTCAGAAGGCCCAACGGACGCGATTATCTCCATAAAAACGGATCGTCAAACTCCCTACAATATCTACATCAACATGCTTGATGAAGTTATAGGGGCCTACAACGAATTACGAGACGAAAAGGCTCGCGCTTTGTACGGCGTGCCGTTTGATGCATTGGAAGAGTCATCAGAGCAGTACCAGTCGATTGCCAAAGATGTTTATCCAAAGAAGATTTCGATTGCTGAGCCAGACGAAGGAAACTCATAACGAATAGACGCAGGACACTAACTAACGCCCAGTTATGGCACACTTTAAAAAGAAATCAGCAAACACGAAGCAAGATGTCCCCACCTCGGCTATGCCCGATGTGGTATTCATGCTTCTGATTTTCTTCATGGTTACCACGGTTTTGAGAGAGGTCGAACTCCAAGTCCAAGTTGACTATACGCAAGCGGAGAATATTGAGAAAATCGAGCAAAAACGTCTTGTTAGCTACATTTACATTGGACCTGAGCGTCTTGGCCCTACGGAAGTAGGAGAGTCAAAGGTGCAGATTGATGATGCCATTGTTGAGGATATCAACGCTATTCGTACCATTATGTATGATAAACTCATGGAGCAACCCCGTCTGATTGTTTCGTTAAGAGTTGATAGAGATTCTGATTTTGGCCTTATCACAGATGTGACGCAAGAATTACGTCACGCGGGCACCTTGCGCATCAATTACTCGACCAAGCGCGAGATATAGACCATCAAGCGCGAGAGTTAGTCCATGTCATTTCAGACCATTCAAGAAGTTGGCGCTGACCAGCTTCGAGAAGGTTTTAGGGAAGCACTTCAGGCCCAGAGAAAAAGTGTCAATACTCAGTCAAGCCACGATGCAGGGCTTGTGACATCTTCCGTATTCTTCCAAGACGGAGTTCACTTCGATCTTACGTACCAACCGATGCAAGGTTTGGCACAAAAGGCGTTCACAGCCGCTTGGTCAGAATTGGTATCACAACATGCTCAACCGACGCATAGTAGTTCGGTCATTGCTGCTCCCAATCACTTGAGTGTCGAGTTAATCCATCAATGGATCGAAGGTCTCTCAGAGGCATCGACCCGCTCTGGGTGCATCTTAGGATCTATGGATTTGCAGCCTGCATCGACGGCCGTTTCTGTGGCTCTGACAGCGATTGGAGCCCATTCTATCCAAACGCGTGAGGTTGCGCTCCCTAAACCCGGAGACGTGCTATGTGTCACAGGCGAGCTTGGTGCCGCATTTGCTGGACTCAGAATTCTTTTGCGTGAAAAAAAGATTTGGCAAGAGGCCACTCAAGCCCAACTTCAGCTTGAACAAACCCTTCAGCCAGACCTTGAGCCCTATCAGGTGGTGGTCGCAAAACAACTTGCCCCTACGCCGAATCAACCTTATGCCAACGCTCTCGCATCATTACTTCGGGAGCATCCCACATTACGGTTTCATCACGCTCTGCTAAAAAATGGCCTGCATAACGAGCTACAAACACTGGCAAGTCTTTGGGAGTGTGGATTTGAGTTTTATGAAAGTGCGCTCCCCATTTCTTTGGAAACTCGTCAAGTCGCTGATGAGCTTGAAGAAGAGGTGACTCGGTACGCTCTACTAGGTGGAGAGGATTATGAATTTGTCTTTACCGTGCCTGAATCCGAATCCCAATCCGAACACTTTAAAGATTTCGAAGGGCACTTTAATGTCATCGGCAGGGTTACTCACCAAAAAGATGGCATCTTAATGCATGCCGCAAACGAAGAATCCGCACAGTAAGCCATTCAAAAAGTTGAAGGAGGCTAATTAATAAGGTGCAAGAAGTCTATCCAAGAAGTCTATCTAAGAAGCCTACCACTGAGGTGTAACAAGCCATTCATCAAGGTGCATGCTAGTTCTTGTAGTTCAGTTTAAGACAAACGAAGTGGGACGAAAAAACGTTATATTTCGAGTCACAACACTAAGGTTAGAAAAGTAGATGTCAGAAGACAAGAAAGGTAAATCGCCGTTTAAATTCCCGACGATGGGTGGTTCCAAGAAAGGGGGCTCAGCTTCAAATGGGAAATCATCGGGTAAAGGGGCTCAAAATCGTCCAAATCAAGGTGATGGAAAGGGTAATGGCAAAGGTGATGGGCAGAAGTCACCGAAGTTTCCATTATGGATCTATGCGATCCCGATTCTCATATTGGTTTTTTTCCAAGCGTTTTTTCTACCTGGTCAACCCTCTGGTCAGATTAAATATAGTGTCTTTTTAGACTACGTTGAGCAAGGGTATGTCCAAGAAGTCGTGATTGTGAATGGGTCCCGCATTGACGGGCTTTATTCAGATAGAGCCATTACCGACGGCATTATCGATCCACCAGCCGAAGAGCCAGACGCGTTTCAGATGCCCGGCCAAACGCAAGGGAATCGATTCACCACCACCATGCTTGAAGGCGATGATCTACGAAGTGTCCTGGATGCGAATGGTGTTGAATACGACGTACGCATAGAAGAAGACTGGTTTGGCGGACTGCTTGTATGGTTATTCCCTATCATGCTATTGATTATTTTCTGGATTTTCATCTTCCGAAGAATGAATCCTGGACAGCAAGTGCTTAGCATTGGAAAGAGCAAGGCATCGTTGTATGACAAACAGTCCGAAACCAAAATCTCTTTTAAAGATGTCGCAGGTCTAGAAGAGGCCAAGGAAGAAGTTGAAGAAGTCGTTGAGTTTTTAAAGGCACCCAAAAAGTTTACGAATCTCGGTGGAGCACTCCCTAAAGGGGTTTTACTTGTAGGCCCTCCTGGCACCGGAAAAACTTTGCTTGCCAAAGCTACAGCAGGTGAGGCGGACGTGCCATTTTTCTCCTTGAGCGGCTCGGATTTTGTGGAAATGTTTGTTGGCGTTGGGGCATCAAGGGTTCGAGACCTGTTTAAGCAGGCAAAGGAGAAGGCGCCATGCATCATATTTATCGATGAAATAGACTCCATCGGTCGTAGCCGAGGCAAAGGGATGATGATGGGTTCCAATGATGAACGCGAAAATACATTGAACCAGCTCCTCAGTGAGATGGATGGGTTTAATAGCGACAAAGGGGTTATTATCATGGCAGCCACTAATCGCCCTGATACGTTAGATTCTGCCTTGCTACGTCCTGGACGTTTTGATCGTCAAATCTTGATCGATAAGCCTGACCTCAATGGTCGTATCGAAATCCTAAAAGTCCATGTCAAAAAGCTTAAGCTTGCTAAGAATATCGATATGAAAGTCTTGGCGTCTCAGACTCCTGGATTTGCGGGTGCTGAATTGGCCAACCTTTGTAATGAAGCTGCGTTAATCGCGGCCCGGCGCAAAAAGAAATCTGTAGGCATGGCGGACTTCCAAGACGCTATTGAACGTGTTGTGGCTGGACTAGAGAAAAAGAATAAAATCATTAGTCCACAAGAACGTAAGATCGTCGCCTATCACGAGTCAGGTCATGCCATTGTTGGATGGTTTCTTGAGTATACTGATCCAGTATTGAAAGTAAGTATTGTGCCTCGTGGCTTTGCGGCCCTAGGGTATACATTACAAACTCCACTTGAAGACCGATTCTTAATGACAGTCGAAGAACTCGATGATCGCATTTGTGCATTACTTGGTGGTCGAATTGCCGAGGAAATTGTCTTTGGTCGCATTTCAACGGGAGCGCAAAACGATCTTGAGCGGATTACAAATCTAGCCTATGCCATGGTTGCAGATTACGGAATGAGTGAGGAACTAGGGTATATCTCGCTCAAAGACACACAAAACCCAGATGCAAGTTTTGGCATAAACAAGAAATTCTCTGACCATACCTCTCAGCGAATAGATGAAGCTGTCCATAATATTATTAAGAGAAATTACAATCGGACAAAAGCATTGTTGGAAGAGCGACGTGATCAACTCGAAGAGATGGCCCAAACGCTCTTGAAAAAAGAAGTCCTAACACAAAAAGAATTGAATGAGATGCTAGGTCCTCGCCCCTACGAAGTTGAAGTAGAAGCAGTTAAAGCGACGGGGGAAGACATCAGTTAACAGTACGTTAACATTGAACTAACACAACGATAATACTGGGGTAACGCAGAGCAAACGCATACAGACGATCTTTAGTAAGCTTAAAAATGTGCATGGTAATAAACACTGCACATAACATGATCATGATATAGTCGAATGCGCTCAAGCTCTACCTTTCTGCTCACACTTCTGAGCCTTTTTATTGTTTCTTTCACTTCTCAAGCCCAAACTGGGCGAATCGCAGGAACGATTGTCGATGGTGAAACCGGAGATCCACTTTTCAGCGCTTCCGTTCTTGTCGTTGAGACTTCTGATGGTGCTGTAGCTGACTTTGATGGGAATTACTTGATCAAAAATCTGCAGCCTGGCACATACACATTGCGAGTGAGTTACATCTCCTTTGCCACGCAAACGATTACGGATGTAGTTGTCAATGCCGATGAAGTGACAACCATTGACATCGCTATGCAATCAGAGGGTGTAAATCTTGAAGAAGTTGTTGTCTCGGCTGGTGCAATCCTCAACAATGAAGCGGGCCTTCTCAGACAACGTCAAAAATCGATCGCATTTTCGGATGCGATCTCTGCAGAGACCATTTCTAGCTCAGGCGCCGGGGATGCCGCAGCCGCTATGACCAAAGTGGTGGGTGCCTCTGTAGTAGGCGGAAAGTATGTGTATGTGCGTGGGTTAGGGGATCGGTACTCTACAACTCACTTGAATGGGGTAGAGTTGCCTTCTGCAGACCCAAATAAGAAAGCATTTAACCTGGATTTATTCCCTTCAGATCTTATTGACAATATTGTCACGAAGAAGACATTCACAGCTGATAAACCAGGTAACTTCAGTGGAGGCTTGGTTGATATCTCCACAAAAGCTTACCCTGAGAGCCAAATATTCAGCATCTCTACTGGCGTTTCATACAACACGAAAATCACTGGAGAGGACATTCTACTTGGCAGTAGCAAAGATGGGGATTACTTCGCTAATGGAGCATCGGAAAGGGAGATGCCTCGAGAGGTCGGCTTCCGAGTGCGTAATGGATATAGAATTCCTTCTGCTTTTGATGCCATCTACCGCTCTGAGAATGACGCTCAGGAGTTGGATAGAATGTCCAAAAGCTTTGACAGTGAATTTGCTCCAACCCCTACGACTGCAAATATTGGCCATAGCTACTCAGTTGTATACGGTAACCAGTACGATATTGAAGGGGCTAAGCTTGGTCTGATTGGAAGCTTTACATTTTCAGAGAAATACTCTGGCTACAATGACGGATCTGTAGCCAGAAATGAGCTATCTGGGAAATATGGTGAAGCTTCTCAGCTTAATCCAACCCTCGATGTTACAGATCAAAAGGGTGACAGAAACAATGATATCGGATTGCTTCTTAATTCATCGTTACAATTCGGCTCAGCTAATGAAATCTCATTCACAACGTTTAACTCACGAAGTGGTGCATCTACAGGTCGCTATTTAGCCGGTTTCGAAGATGAAGTTGGTAGTGCTGAGTTTCAAACACGTGTCTTGCAATACGTTCAACGTGAGATATCTTATCAGCGTTATGGGTACGAGAAGCTTTTTCAAGAATCTGGCACGAAGTTTGATGCCCAGTACTCAACGGCTAATTCAGGTCAGGAGGAGCCGGATTTAAGATTTTTCACCAGTCAAGTATCAACACTCAGCAACGGTGATAAATTTTATGCCAACCCAACGAATAATTTCCAACGCCCAGGGAGATTTTTCAGAGATCTAGATGAATCATCCAATAATTTTCAAGCGAACCTGAGGCAACCGTTCGAGATTTTTGAGGAGAGTGGTTCGATTAAAGTTGGGTACTTATTTAATGAAGTTGAAAGGGACTTCAATGAATATAGAGTTGATATCTACACATCGTCTCAAAATGTGAATTTGTTTAATGAGGTAAATGGCGATATAGATCGCTTCTTTTCTACAATGGGAATTATTGGTGAAGAGCGTGGGCGCCCTGAACTAGGTAACTACGTTCAAAATGCCTCCACTGACCGCTCTAATTACAACGCCTATCTAAAAACAAGGTCGTACTACGGTCTACTTGAATTGCCTTTGGGTACGTCTATCGATCTGATTGTGGGCTTAAGAAGTGAGGACACCAAAGTTGTGTCTGAAAGTGGTGACCCTGAATTAGAAGTTGGTGGATTTGACCAAGTTGATTTACTCCCATCGGTGTCTTTGATCTACTCTATAAACGATCAATTTAATGTGCGAGGTGCATACACAAAAACTGTTGCCTACCCAACGTTCAGAGAACTTGCTCCTTACATCACATTTGATTTTGTGGGTGATTTGCTTTTTGCTGGAAATGCAGACTTGAACCGTACGTTAATTACTAACTATGATGCAAGAGTAGAATATTACTTTGAACCAGGAGAGATTTTAGCGGTTAGTGCATTCTACAAAAACATGGATGATCCAATCGAGCGTGTGATCCGTACGGATATTGGAAATGACGCATTATCAGTACAAAATGTAGATCAGGCTGAAGTCTTTGGTATTGAATTTGAATTCAGAAAAAACCTAGGCTTCATTACGCCCTCTCTCAAGCAATTTTTCTTTAGTTCGAACTTCACATTTGTGGAATCACAAGTTGATATCCCCGAATTAGAATTAACTGTTAATCGAATCTCAGATCCTAATACACCCACCACAAGAGATTTGGTAGGCCAATCACCCTATTTGATTAATGCTGACTTATCGTACCAATCATATAATGAGAGACTAACAATAGATCTCTCGTACAACTATTTTGACGACAGATTAATGATTGTTACCGAAACGGCAACACCTGATGTCTTTGAAAAAGGATACTCTACGTTAAACTCATCGTTGAAATTTGAGGTCTCAGATAATCTATCAATCGGAGCAAAAATTAAAAATATGTTAAATGTTGAAAGATCTTTTGTACAAGAATATTTGAATAATAACTTTTATTACTCTAGATATGAGCCTGGAATAGATATTTCTGCATCAGTATCATACTCATTTTAGCAACTCTAAAACACAAAACACACACAATGAAAAAACTACTACTATTAACACTCGCATCCCTTTCGCTCATGGCGAGTTCGTTTGCCCAAGACACCTTGAAGTTCTCTGGTCAAATTACCGCCGATACAACCTGGAGTGCGGACAATAAGTACATTCTAGACGGACTTGTTTTTGTAACGGGTGGTGCGACATTGACGATTGAGCCAGGAACCATGGTTTACGGAGGCGAAGGTGCAGATTTAGACGCGTCTGCCTTGATCATTACCCGTACAGGGAAGATTGACGCTCAGGGTACCGCTTCTAAACCTATTATTTTTACCGCTGAAGCTGCAATGGAACAAACCCTCACCAAGGACGATGT
>JAVLBP010000028.1:0-13080 GCA_031581145.1 Balneolaceae bacterium | reverse complement strand
GACAATGTGGATAGTGGCAACTCATCTGAAGCACCTGCATCGGCAGCAAGTAAGTCATAAGCGATGCAGATTGAATGATCGTCTGGTCAGAGTAGGTTTTATTAGTCTGCAGACATTCTGGGATTGGGTAAAATCATTCTTCTTTGATATGGCAGTTTCTAGCCTTATTTTAGGTTTCTGTTTGCAAGGGGATTCCTACTCCCCACGAATGCATTCGGGGAGTAGCTCAGCCCGGTAGAGCACACGCTTTGGGAGCGTGGGGCCGCAGGTTCAAATCCTGTCTCCCCGACACCTATGCCTATTCTGGGTAAGGTTCGGCAGTCATTTTTGTTACGACGCGTTCTCCTGTTGTCTTCACTCAAAGACAACTCAAATGACTTGTGATGCTTACCCTATTTTTAATTCATCCACTCTGACAGGCTGACCATCCTCTCCAAACCAAGAAACCATAAAAACAAGCTCCTCATCTCCTTGATTTGAAGAGTAATGCCATGTATTGGGAGTGGCAAGGATGGCTTCACCAGTAGAATAGGTTTCTAGTCTGGTTGGGCTTTTTTCATTTGCATCATCACCCAAAGGTGTATTCTCATCATAGTTTACTGTGAGTTCACCTTTTAAAATGTAACCTGCACCAAAGTATGGATGATAATGCCATCCTGTTTCAAAACCAGGTTGCCATACTGCCATCCCTGTCGTAACAGCTGGATTGCCCTCAGGGTACACCAATTGATTGCCAAGCGGGTCAACTGTTGCATTCGCCATTAATGTCCCGCTTTCAAAGGAATAGACGTCGTGTGTTGTCATAGTCTTTTCTACCTCGCTCATCGTGCACGATGCTAAGAGAAACAGGCTCAGGATAGAGAAGTGTAATTTCATAATGTGATCAAATGTTGGTGTCTGAATTATTCGTTATTCAAAATCAAATTAAACAATGATTACATTAAGAATAAATTCTTGTAACTCAGACGCATGCTCTGAAAAGCGCTTTTATTTAAGAATATAATTTGGAAGAGTTGAATCAATTATCTATATATATACAAAGTATCTAACCGTATTAGCACCTCATATAAAAACCTTAGATATCCAGACATGGAACAAAAAAAGTACAACAATCGAGATTCCATTTGCTTATCGATTCTAGCCTTACTAATTATTTGTATCAGTGGAATAAGTCAATCGGGAGCAGCTTATGCTCAAAGCTCTGACGACTACTTTTTTAGTGAGTATCGTGGCAAAGAAAAAGAAATAACTCTAGGTCATAAAATCGAAACTGTAAAAGGAGTGGTTCGTGATGCAGAAACAGGTGAATCCCTTCCTGGAGTTAATATTTTAGTTAAAGGCACATCAACTGGAACTTCTACAGATATAGATGGAACATTTTCTCTAGAGGTGCCCTCGCTGGACGTTGTTCTTGTCTTTACATATTTGGGTTACCAGTCCCTCGAAGTTCCCCTTGAAGGAAGAACTGAACTTGATATAGAGTTAAGTTCGCAGGCTATAACCAGTGATGAGTTGATTGTAGTTGGTTATGGTGTTCAGCGAAGATCTGAAGTTACCGGTTCTGTAGGGATAGTTCGTGGAGAAGAATTAGATCAAACGTCATTTAATGCCCTTCAAGGGTTGAGAGGCAAAGTTGCGGGTGTTAACATTTTCACAAATTCTGGTTCTCCATCCGGCAGTAACCGAGTAGTTATACGTGGAACCGGGTCAATTAATGCAGCAACTGATCCACTATTTGTTGTTGACGGCGTAGCCATGGAAGATGGAATTAACTATCTAAATCCGAATGATATTGAAAGTATCGAAGTACTTAAGGACGCGTCAGCGACAGCTATTTATGGTTCTCGTGGGGCTAATGGTGTGATACTCGTTACAACTTCTCGCGGAGGATCCAATGACCGCTTAACTGTTGGATTCGATACAAATATAAGTGTTGGGCAAATGAGGGGTAAGATGGATGCCATGAATGCAGAGGAATTCATGGAAGTTCAAAGAAGAGCACTTCAAAATGTTCCACTCTTTAATCAAGACGTTGACGAAGCTCCTACCCTTGATTACAGCCTAGATCCCGACCTTTTTGACGCAAGCGGGAATCCAATTTACGACACAGATTGGCAGGAAGAGGCAACCCGGACTGCATTTTCACAAGACCACAATATTACTATACAGGGAGGTACAGAAAATTCTTCTCTTGGTGCCGTTTTAAATTATACAAACCGAGAAGGTATTCTTCTGAACTCTTACATGAATAGAGTGAGTCTGAAAGCCACTTATGATGTAACTCCAACTGACTGGCTGAGTTTGGGCACAAATCTAACCGTCAGTCGTATTGGTGAAAATTATGTTGAAGAAGGCGGCGGTGGTCAAGAAGTTCGACGCACCATGATTGAGATGGCACCAATATTTCCTGTGAAATGGCCCGAAGGAACTCAAAGAGCAGGCCAGTACAGTAATCAAACACACGCGAACTCATTGACACTCGAAGGTCAGTCGAACCCGGTCCACAGACTTCGTGAAGAGGACCGACTTCGCGACAGAAGACAGATATTTGGAAACACCTATCTCACGATTCAAATTAATCCAAATCTGGAGTTTAGATCGCAGCTTGGTATCAGTAATAATTATTATGAAGCCAATAGATATAGGCCCAGCGATATGGTTGCAGCCGGAGCACCTGACGGTATAGCGAATTATGCCACAAATGAAGTTTTTTACTGGCAGAATGAAAACTTTCTGACATACCAAAAGGACTTTTCTAGATCCAGGATTAATGCTGTACTAGGAGCAAGCTGGCAGGAACGTCAATTCAATAGCTTCAGTCAGGAAGTTAGAGGTTTTTCCGACGATTTTTTCCGATTTAATAACTTCGGAGCGGCTACACAGGTCAATTCGCCAAGCTCCAATGCCTACGAATGGTCGATGAACTCTTACTTCAATAGAATTACATATTCTTTAGATGAAAAATACACACTTACATTTACGAGCCGTCTTGACGGTTCATCAAGGTTTGGAGAAAATTCAAAATATGGGTTTTTCCCATCAGCCGGCTTTTCATGGCTAGCGTCTAATGAAGACTTCATGTCTGATATTGACGTAATCGACCTTCTGAGACTCCGTACATCCTATGGTGTTACCGGAAATACAGGAATTGGTGTATTCAGATCACTCGCCACAATTGGATCCGGTACATCACTAATCGGTGGTCAGCGAGTATCTACTTCTTATCCTACACGTTTACCCAATCCCGACTTGGAGTGGGAAAAAACGTATCAGTTTAATATCGGGGTGGAACTTGCTCTATTAAATCAAAGGATTTCAGCTGAGATTGATTATTACGAAAAGTTAACAACAGACCTTTTGTTGGACCGCCCCGTCCCGGGAACTACCGGATTCACTGTAATACAGGACAACATTGGAGCTGTTTCTAACAAAGGATTCGATGTTAAACTGAATACTCAAAATATCAGATTGACCGAATTCTTGTGGAGCACAACCCTAAACTTCAACTACAATAAAAACAATGTTGAAAGATTGGGTGCCGGTGATGAAGATATTTTCCCCGGTCCATTCTGGGTTTCCGGTAGTCAAACAATTCTTCGAGTAGGAGAACCGATTGGTAATTTTTATGGATATGAAAGATTGGGTACTTGGGGCACGGATGAAGCAGCTGAGGCAGCGGAAGTTGGAGCTATTCCCGGTGAAGCGAAGCGCTCCAAAGACCGAAAAATTATTGGCAATGGACTGCCTGATTTTACTGGAAGTTTCATAAATACATTCAACTACAGAAACTTCAGCTTTATGGTTGATCTTCAGTTTGTACTTGGAAGTGATATTATGCAACAGTTCATGCATACGGCAGAAGACCGGCAAGCATTAACGAATGGCTTGACTACGCAGTTATACAATGCATGGACCCCAGAAAATCAAAATACAATGTATCAGAGAATCAGGCATCAGCCTCTTTCTGGTCAGAATACCCAGGCTGATAGTCACTGGATTGTTGATGGTTCATACATTCGAGGAAACCTAATACAGCTAGGGTATACATTTGACCAGAGCGTTTTGAATGGAATTGGTTTGACCGATTTAAGAATTTCAGCCAGTCTTCAAAATGCGTTTGTAATTCATGACAAAGACTTCAAGGGCCATGATCCAGAAGCAAGTTCCTGGCAGGGAAATATTCACGCACAAAATATTTTCTTTTACCAATATCCAAGGCCTAGAACAGCATCCGTTGGTGTAAGTCTCCAATTTTAATTGACATTCAAAATTTTTAGATCATGAAAAAGTACTTTTTTATTGCATTTGCACTTGGATTGATATTTCTGGTGTCTTGCGAAGATTTTTTGACAGAATCACCACAAACAGAGATTAGTGTTAATCAATTTTTCGATTCACCTGATGATGCCAGAAGTGTTGTTAATGCTCTGTACAGAGACGGAGCTGGTGCAAATTCCTATAATTCAGGCGGGTTTAGAGGAAGCAACGTGATGATCGGATCGTTCATGACTGGCTTTTTCGACAATGAAGCAAAAGGTGAACGTATTGAAGGGCAATTGGCTCAAGCTTTACAGCAGGATCCGGTTAACTTTAATCAGTTTGCCGGTGGCTGGTGGAATGATATGTACAGAGTGATTAATCGCGCGAACCTCGTGCTATCTCAAGTGGAAAAGATTGATGGTATTGCCCAAACTGAAAAACAAAATTTGATTGGCGAAGCTAGGTATTTTCGAGCTCTCAACTACTTCACATTGGTCAGACTCTTTGGAGATGTACCATTAATTGTAGAACCATTTGAAGATCTCAGCGATGCTTTTGTCGAGCGATCAAGCTCTTCTGAGGTTTATAATACTATTGTTGACGATTTAACCTTCGCACTCAACAACACTACCTTCCCGGATGTTCCATATGGAAGTGGGAACAATGGTAGAATCACCAAAGGTACAGTCGCTGCACTCCTTGCCAAAGTACATCTTCAGCGAGCTGGTTTTCCGCAACAACAAAATGATGGATATACAGCTGCTGCAAATGTAGCAACACAAGTGATTCAATCTGGCACTTACAGCCTTATTGAACACGGTGTTGATGTTGATGAGCAGAGTGCATACAACATCATGAGAACCACACAACAGACTCCTGAATATATTTGGTCTATTGAATATGATGGTGACATCTCAACAAGCCAGTATCCTAGAATTACAGTTCCAGGAGTAGTACGCCCTACGGGTATAAAGTATAGTCGTACATTGAATATGTACAGGCCTATTGACCAGTATATCAATATATATGACCCGGAGCTTGATTTGAGAATTCAAAACAAGCAACTATTCTTTAATTCCATTGAAGCTGATGGCGAAGTGTTTGAATACGGGGAATATGCTCCATATGTCTGGTTTGAAGAACAAGCCATCTTTGAAACAGCAAGAGGTTCGATGAATCTGAATATTACTCGATATTCTGAAATATTACTCATTGCAGCAGAGGCTATTGCTCGCTCTGAAGGAGTTACAGCAGAGGCTGTTGGATATCTTGCGGATGTACGTAATCGAGCCTATTGGACAACAGATAGATCTGATATTGTTGCTGAACTCAATTCACTTTCAACAGAGCAGTTTGTTGAAGAGGTCTTGAAAGAAAGATATAGAGAGCTTGCACTCGATTTTGTTGCTTGGTACGACATTCAAAGAACACGTAAGTATCCTACAACCTCCCCAGATAATCCAGGTGAGGTAACATTTGTTAATGTTATAGGTGCAAATAACAACTGGGGGCAAACATTTAGCGAGAAGGATCTTCTCTATCCCATTCCGGATGATGAGATGCAGAGGAACGAAAATTTGACCCAAAATCCTGGATATTAGGGAATATACACTATTATCGTATCTATGTGATTTGTGCATGACGCAAGAACAACCTGATAGCCTCATTATTTAATAGTGAGGCTTTTATTTCTTATCTCAGCAGTTAGCGGTCGTGAAGTTTATAATCCTTTTACACTAATTACTGGTCAATGAGTTGATGAATAGTGTTACCCGATCGGCAAGAAAAAGCAATACGGATTTGTAAACACCAATAATTTCAGAGATTAAGGTTAGTGAATGCCCCCCGATCAGTTGTGCTTTTGTCTTGTAATGAATAATTAGAATAATTTAACTGTCCGCCCTTCTCTGAAAGACTGGTCAGAGGCCAAAACAACTTCAGTGGATCGAATGGCACTATTTTGATGCTCTGTTAGATCTATCTCGCCTCGGATGCCTTTTAAAAAGAACTCTTGTTCCCTACGACACAGTTCATCATGATCTGGTTCATCATCCAACGCAAGGAGTTCATCATCCTGTTCTAGGCTACCAGATTCATTCACTCGGCTTTTATGTACCAAGAGTTGTTCTGTTTGGGTATGAGCGTCGATTGATGAGGACTGTCCCCGAGCAGCAGCCTCAGTTGCCACGATAGACACACTCCCATTGGGCCCAATCACATCTTTGACAAAAAACGCAGTTTCACTCATCATTGGCCCCCACCCTGCTTCGTACCACCCGACACTGCCGTCTTCAAAAGTTACCTGCAAGTGGCCATAGTTAATATTTTCAGGAGGGAGCTCATCTGAGAGTTGAGCTCCTACGCCTGAAACCTTCACAGGTTTTGAGCCGGTGATTTGACACATCACATCAATGTAATGCACGCCGCAATCTACAATCGGTGACACGGAAGACAGTAACTGTTTATGGGTTTCCCATTGTTGGCCATAAGACTGTTGATTAAGATTCATACGCATCACTAGAGGGCTACCGAGTGTTTTCGCAATTTCAACAAATTTTATCCAGCTAGGGTGTTGGCGCAATATATACCCAACAACAAGCGCCTTGCCTTTGGATTTGGCAAGATCAACAAGTTCACGACATTGATCCACAGTTTCAGCAAGAGGTTTTTCGGTAAAAACATGACATCCTGCTTTTAGTGCGAGCTTTGTATATAGAAAGTGTGTGTCTGGGTAACTTGCGACACATACAGCGTCAGGGGCCAATTCAATAAGTGCCCTCTCAAAGTCGTCGTACTCCGCAATTCCCTCGGGTAGTTCAGACAGTAGTCGGGCTCTTGATTCAGCGGTACGCGTACACACACCAACGACCTCAAATCCTGGATTGTCGTTGTATGCAAGTGCGTGCGATCGCCCCATGTTGCCAGCACCAACGGTCAGTATTCGTATAGGATTCATGTAAGAAAAATTTAAAGTTCTGATTGTAATAACTGTTTAACCTGAAGATCTCCCATTCCGTAGATACCCTCCCTCCTGCTAAACTCTTGGAAAATCTCGCCAAAGCTCGCCTCAGGGCTAGACTGTTTTATCTGCATGAGTGTTTGGATCGGTCGCCCAGGGGATTCATCCGTTGGGTGCCGATCTAGATGGGCTTGAATTGCTGGCATTAAAAATGGATAGGTCGATTTTAATTTATGAGCTAATGTGACTAAGCCTTGATTGTCTTGATTACAATATGCGGGCCAGAGTTGAGCTAGTTGGTCTATCTCTTTAACGGGTTGAGCATGATCAAATGCTTGGACTAATTCCTGCGTCGTATGTGCTGCAAAACTGTAAGGCGCTTCCTCCTTAGGGTGTACCATCCAGACGGTTACCGCGTCACAGGAACTTTTTGTTATCAACCATAGAATACACCAACAATTGGCTTGACAAAAAAGGTCATGCTCAAACCATAAAACTAAATTTGCATGATCAATCGAGTACTGAATCATCCCAAACAAGCCTCCAACCTCCTTTGTGTAACTCTCCTTCGAGATGTTTGTGTCGGTTAGAGCACTCAAAAAGGTCACTCTGTCTTTATAGAAAAGGTCAAGGTCTTGCTCGAGGCTAGCCGCGACAGGGCCATCCATTAGACACTCCCTCATAACAATTTTGCGGCCTTTTATTTGAGTTGGAAACTGGTGCAACAGTGAATCACCATTGAGTATATGGATAAAGTCACTTGCCATTCAAAACGTATGAGGTACAAATTATTATTCAAAACGGTATTGTCAGTAATATAGCTTTTCAATTGTTTAGCACACAACACATCACCATATTACACATAGTACCATACCGATTTTTGGAAATCCTGACTCTTACCTCACCTTGAAACCCTAATTTGTCATCTATGAAATATAGGACACGTACATTGAATCAACTTGTTGGAAGCCTCTTTTTACTGCTTATTCTTCAAACAGTAACAGCACCTCAGGTTCAAGCGCAAAGCATTGATGCCCAATCACTTCCCTCTCAAATCACACGATTGGAGCCTTCAAATTGGTGGATAGGGTTCAATGACCCATCCTTCCAAATTATGGTGTATGGAGAAGATATTGCTGAGTATGAGGTGACTATACCATCAAAAAATCTCAACCTACACCAGACTTCAACAACTACAAATTCAAACTATCTGTTTCTTGATGTTTCGACTACAATTGAGGCAGCTCCAGGAACTGTAAATATTGTATTCGAGCATGTGTCGGACGCAAAAGAGTCATTTTCTGTTTCTTATCCTTTGCTGGCTAGAGAGCCAAATTCAAGTACTCGGGAAGGATTTAACACTGAAGATGTCATCTATCTCATCACCCCAGATCGATTCGTGAATGGTGATCCAAGTAATGATTCTCATCCAGAATATGTCGACTCATTTAACCGAGATGATCCCTATGGGCGACACGGTGGGGATATCGAGGGCATCATTCAACGGTTAGATTACATCAAAGATATGGGCTTTACGGCCCTATGGTTAAATCCTGTGCTCGAAAATGCCATGGATCAAAGCTCTTACCACGGGTATGCAACAACTGATTATTACAAAACTGATCCTCGATATGGAAGTAATGAACTGTATCAAACCCTGAGTCTGGAAGCGAAAAAAAGAGGGATTAAGCTCATCATGGATCAAATTATGAACCATTCAGGCTCCAATCATTGGTGGATGATGGACCCCCCTTCCCCGGATTGGGTCCATTATCAACAAGAGGCATCTGTAGAGGATTACCAAATGACAAACCATCGTCGCACATCGCTAACGGATCCCTATGCCTCTGAATACGACACAAAACTTTTTACCGATGGATGGTTTGTACCCACTATGCCAGATCTAAACCAAGATCACCCACTTTTGGCCGACTATCTCATTACAAATTCACTGTGGTGGATTGAGTATGCTGGATTAGCAGGCATTCGCCACGATACACACCCTTATGTTTCTAAAGAGTTTTTAACCGAATGGACTTGCCGCGTGATGGAAGAATATCCTTCATTTAATATTGTTGGCGAAGAATGGGGAGTAAATCCATTGATCACAGCCAAATGGCAACAAGGTGGGATTGTGCCCAAAGACTTTGAATCCTGCCTGCCGAGCTTGATGGACTTTCCAATGCAAGTGACCTTAGTGGATGCCCTTACAAAGGATGAAAATTGGGACGCAGGTTGGGTTGAGTTATACGAACTAATGTCTTTGGACTACCTCTATCCTGACCCCATGAACTTAGTCGTATTCCCCGATAATCACGATATGGAACGTTTTATCCAGCAAGTTGATGGAGATACAGAGCTTTTCAAAATGGGCTTGACCTACATTTTGACGACGCGGGGTATCCCACAAATATACTATGGTACAGAAATTGCGATGGAGAGCCTTCCTCCGCATGGCCATGGTGAAATTCGCAGGGATTTTCCAGGAGGATGGCCAGGTGATCAGGTGAATGCCTTAGAAGGAAATGGGTTAAACACTGTCGAGGCAGAGATTCAGAATTTTACGAGGAAATTACTGAATTGGAGAAAAGATGCCGATGTCATCCACCATGGAAAGATGATGCATTTTGCTCCCAAGCATGATGGGGTTTATGTGTTTTTCCGATACAATGAGAATGAATCGATCATGGTGGTGCTGAACAAAAGTGAGTCTGCCGTTCCCTTAGATATGAAACAGATGCAAGAAAGATTGCAAGGATATTCAGTAGGTAAAGATGTACTGACAGATGAGGTGTTTTCGCTCGATTCTTCAATGGAAGCCCCTCCAAGACAAGCATTAATTCTTGAATTGGAATGATTGGCCAGAATCTGTGTCATGGATTGATGTGCAAAGCGGTGGACTAGATTTAATTGCATGGACAAAAACCCAACACAAGAGGAGTTGCGTGATTTCTATCACAAAGAAATTGAGGCGCTAAAAGGCTCAATACAGGGGTATAAAGAGGCTGCAAAGCCTGTTGCTCCAGACGATGCATATGGCAGAGTGTCCAGAATGGATGCGATTAACAATAAATCGGTCATGGAGCTCTCTCTGAGACAGGCTGAGGTTAGATTATCCAAGCTAGAGAGAATGGCAGAAAAGATTGGTACGGACGCGTTTGGTAAATGTGTCAAGTGTGGCCAAGCCATCCCCATAGGTCGTATCATGTCCATGCCTGAGTCTTCAAAGTGTATTTCATGCGCGAGGTAGCTCTTTAAGGCAAAGGGATTTCTAAAAAAAGAGTCGCAAGATGTAACTGGTTATTTGCCCGCTTTAGATTTTGATCTGAATGTGAAGTCTTGAAATAGACATCCCCTTGTAGATAATCTGTTAAAAATCTCACTCCCATAATGGTTGCCATATAGGGTGCAGCTAGATCAAATAATTCCAATTCGACTTTAGTCAACCAGTTGCCATCGGTGTAAGCGGTTTTAAAGCAGGAATAATACTCTAGGTTCAATGTCATAGAATGATACCCTGATTCCTCATCATGGCTTGGCGTGATGGTTCGAAGTGCATCGCCTACATCAAAATGGATGATACCTGGCATCACGGTATCCAAATCTACCACGCATCGAGCGTTATCATCATCGTCAAAAAGTAGATTATTGAGTTTAGCATCATTATGTACAACCCTAGTCAGGAGGCTTCCTTTTGAAGCTGCATCTTCCAGTATGGATACTTCTGCCGAAAGTTCTAAGGCTTGGTCAATAAGTCTTTCAATGGCGGGGGTTACTTCTACCATTGGCCTTGACTGAGCCACTTTAAGGGCCTCTATTCGTTTTTGGAGCGAATGAAAATCTTTAATTGTCCACCCAAGATCACCGGGCTCAAGAGATGATAGACCTTGAACAAAGGATGCGAACGCCCTTCCTGCTTCTGAGACCATCGCGTGGTTTTGTGGTTGTGACCATGATTTTCGTTCCTGCTGATAGATGAACGCTCGCCAATACGCACCATGGATTTCGATCATGGATTTTCCATCCAAGGTGGGCTGAAGAGTGAGCGTGTCGTACTGTTGACCATGAGACGACGATTTCAGACAGGATAGTACACATATAATATTGCGATCCAGTGTCTCGATATCTTCAAAAACATAATTGTTGATTCGTTGTATGAATAGAGAACATTCACGACTGCCTGCTACCCATGACCCATGAATGTGGCCCACTTCAATAGGTTCGAGGTGAACATCAACACCTTCACCAAAGTACTGACGAATGACCTCTTGAGGTGGCTTAGGCAACGTCATTTGGATAGATGTCTGACTGGTGAGCTTTGAGTAATCGATCCATTACCTTGCTCATATCTTGTTTTCTTGTCAAACCCATCCATTGGCTTAGAGTCGGCTCTACCATGACCTTCATATTTTTTGAGAGTAGATCCTCCAATATGTCTGTGATGAGGCATTCCTCTTGCTGTGCAGGATTATACGATTGCACAAACGATTCAAACACGCTCTCGGCATGAGGAAGCAATCCATGCCGAAATCCAATAAGATTCATCGATACTTGGTCCATTGGATCCATCACTTTGTAACCACCATCCTTCGCATGTTTTCCACGGATTCCTTCTTCGGTTAGGCAAATGTCTTCGTATTCTTGAATGGATAGGAGTCTATTTCGCTCATCTGAGACACACACGCCACGAGATACCCCGCCATGATCCGATAATGTCGATTCCAATGGATAGGTTATCATCACTGCATCAATGTTAGACGAAGAGAGACTATTAAGTGCTCTGCTGGCTTGCACCCATGCTTTTGGGCCATAATAATCATCAGCATTTGCAACAAAAAAAGGGGTATCCATGACTCGAAGTGCTGTCAGAAGTGCATGACCTGTCCCCCAAGGTTTTTTCCTACTCAATAATTGTTGAGAGCTGACACGCTTGATCGTTGAGTCCTCAATAGACTGAAACACTGTGGAAATCTGCAATGAGGTTGACCAGCGAGGTTTTATGACTCGGTCGACCCACGATTGATCTTCCTCACGTATAACAAATAAGACGTTCGTAAAGCCAGCTTTTTGAGCGTCGTATAAAGTATAGTCTAATAGTCGCTCCCCATGAGGGCCCACTTCAACCCATTGCTTATCCCCACCAAAGCGATGCGCAAGACCTGCTGCAAAAATTACCAGTGAAGCCATCGCAATGTCTAAAAGGTCCAGGTACTCATAAGAATAACTCTATTTGTCGACAGGTATACCCAAAGTGCGTCATTACCATTGACCAAGTGCAAAAACAGGCTCACGATGCATCCACTTCCCATTTGTGAAATCTGGCACTTCTTGAGGGGCTCCTCCTTCTCGAATCGATTGCTCCGAAAGGGGTGTAATGACTCGCATCACAGCCGCATCATAGACATCTATCGTCGCTGGAGCATTCATCTTGACACTTTCCACAAATGCGCGATCCAGAAAATAATCCATACCTCCATGGCCCCCACCTACAGCAAGCTCACCAAACTCTTGCCAAAAGGGGTGGTCATATTTTTCCATCCACCCATCCCATGGATCCCACCGATGACTTTCCGACACACCCTCCACATAAACTCTGCGGGTATGATAGTCGAATTCGGCAAGTCCTTTCACCCCCTGGACTCTGAATCCCAGCGAATACGGTCTTGGTAGATTTGTGTCATGGGTAAGAATCAAGGTTTGACCCTTGGCTGTCGTTAATGTCGTGGTGACAATATCTCCCAATGCCCAATCGACACCTGCATAGGGGTGGTCCTTTCCACCATCAGGATGGTCTAGTACATACTGCTCGAGACCGTTGGCAGACGTTGCGTGAGATGAGAGACTGGTAAAGCGATTCCCCC
>JAVLBP010000027.1:0-13337 GCA_031581145.1 Balneolaceae bacterium | reverse complement strand
CAAGATGTTGAAGACATCAGGATGCGCTTTCTCGATTTCGTCCAAAAGCACCACGCTGTAAGGTTTGCGACGCACTTTTTCAGTGAGAATGCCACCTTCCTCATACCCAACATACCCTGGAGGTGCACCCACGAGGCGTGACACACTAAACTTCTCCATGTACTCACTCATATCGATACGAATAAGGGAGTCATCCTTATCGAACAAAAACTTTGAAAGTACTTTGGCCATTTCGGTTTTTCCTACACCCGTAGGACCAAGGAAAATAAAGGAACCAATAGGACGATTAGGTTCTTTGAGTCCAGCACGTGTGCGCTGAATGGCTTTGGTTAGCTTTTCAATGGCCTCTTGTTGACCAATCACGTTTCTTGAAAGTTCTTCGCGCATCCCAAGAAGTCGTGTACTCTCATTTTGCGAGATTCGATTCACAGGGATGCCACTCATCATCGCGACGACGCTGGCAACATCTTCTTCATTTACATCATGAATGATGTTTTGAGCATCTTGCTCCCAGCGAGCCTTGGCTTCGTCAAGTGAATCCAAGAGTTTCTTCTCATTATCACGATACCTAGCTGCTTCCTCAAATTGCTGATTCTTGACCATTTCGTTCTTTTCGTGGCCCACCTTTTCAAGTTGCTCCTCGAGATCAAGGATTTCCTCTGGAATATGAATATTCGATAGGTGGACGCGAGCCCCCGCCTCATCTAGGGCATCAATGGCTTTATCCGGTAGGAAGTGATCGGTTACATACCGTTCGGTAAGCGCCACACAAGCATCCAAGGCGGCATCAGTGAACTGAACCAGGTGATGACGCTCATATTTTGCCTTTATTTGCTGCAAGATTTGGTGGGTTTGCTCTACAGTCGTAGGCTCAACCATAATTTTCTGGAACCGTCGCTCAAGCGCACCATCTTTTTCGATGTATTGACGGTACTCATTAAGTGTAGTTGCTCCAATCGCTTGAATATCACCTCGTGCAAGGGCTGGCTTGAGCATGTTGGATGCATCCAAGGACCCGGAAGCCCCCCCAGCACCAACGAGCGTATGGAGCTCATCAATGAACAAAATGATATTGGGATGCTTTTCAAGCTCTGTCATGACCGCTTTCATCCGTTCCTCAAACTGCCCGCGATATTTTGTTCCAGCAACAAGTGCTGTCAAATCGAGTGCAACGACACGCTTATCAAATAAGACCCGAGAGACTTTTTTTTCCACAATTCGCGAAGCCAATCCCTCTGCAATGGCTGTTTTTCCCACTCCAGGCTCCCCGATCAATACAGGATTATTCTTTTTACGGCGACTAAGGACCTGAGCCACACGCTCAATCTCTTTTTCACGGCCGATAATTGGATCCAAACGACCCTCTAAAGCTGCAGATGTGAGATCTTTCCCAAAATTATCCAGCACAGGGGTTTTGGATTTATCTTTTTTATCACGACCGGAACGGCTAGAGCTGCTTCCAGCTTCTGTGTCGTCATTGTCGTTTGATGAGCTCTCTTCTCGGTCCTTGCCTGAGATGATCATGTCTAGCTCTTCACGCACACCGTCATATGTCACATCGAACTGCAACAAAATTTGGGCTGCAATGTTTTCTTCGTCACGTAGTAACGAGAGTAGGAGATGCTCTGTGCCAATCGTGTCGCTTTTGTAAAGCTTAGCCTCGAGGTAGGTAATTCGAAGTACTTTTTCAGCTTGCTTCGTCAATGGGATATTGCCAACGGTCACCGATCCACCGGTGCCACGAACTGTTTCTTCCACTGTGCGCTTTAGCGCTGTAAGATCACAATCGAGATTCTTGAGAATTTTGACAGCCACGCCGTCACCTAGTCGAACAATACCGAGGAGCAAGTGCTCTGTTCCTATGTAATCGTGTCCAAGGCGAAGGGCTTCCTCGCGACTAAATTGAATGACGTCTCTTACTTTGCTTGAAAAATTACCTTCCATTACTGACTTCTCTGTTATTCTGTTAACAACTATCTAACACGCAACTCTGTGTGTATCGTTTGATTTCAAAGTAGGATGTGCCGAAAGTAAATCCAACACGTTTCCGTTCAAATTTTGTGTTGCTAGCTCTGCTCTGTGTTGCTAGCTCTGCTCTGTGTTGCTAGCTATGCTCATAGAGCACGAAGGATCACTCTAACAATGACCGCCCTGTCATCTCGGCTGGCTTGCTTAATCCCATTAAATCGAGTAGGGTTGGGGCAATATCGGCTAATTTGCCATCCTGTAGAGTCCGGCCACCTGTTTTTGTCGAATTCTTTGTCGTATTCATTTCTTCCGTTCCTACGCTCGTCGTCATGCCATCTGGTTCTACTAAGATAATGGGGACCTTTGCGGTGGTATGAGCTGTGTGAGGAGTCCCATCAGGCTTAACCATAACATCAGCATTGCCATGATCTGCTATAATCAGTGTTCGGTATTGGCCTTCAGATGCAGCGTTTAGGCACCGACCCAGCTGCGTATCCACCGTTTCTATCGCTTTGACCGCAGCATCAAAATTCCCGGTATGGCCCACCATGTCGGGATTGGCGTAGTTCAGTACAATCAAATCAAACTCACTAGACTCAATTTTGGGCACAAGAGTGTCGGTTAATTCGATGGCTGACATGTCTGGCTGCAGGTCATAGGTGGCAATCTTGGGACTAGGAATTAACACTCGGTCTTCTCCTTGATTAGGCTCTTCGATACCTCCATTTAAGAAATAGGTTACGTGGGCATACTTTTCAGTTTCAGCAGCACGAAGCTGCTTCAAGCCATAATGCTCTATCACTTTCCCAAGCGTATTGTCCAGGCGTTGAGGTGGGTACGCCACATGCACAAACGGACTGAAGGTTTCATCGTAGGCGGTAAATGTCGAGATAGTCCCTTTATGCTTTTGTGGTCTCTCCTGCTCGAAGTCCACTTCATCAAAAGCTAGGAATGCCTTCAGAAGCTGCCGGGCACGATCTCCCCTAAAGTTGATGCAAACCAATGGGTCCCCCGATTGAATTCGGCTTTGAGTAATGCCAGCTTCAGGATCTCCAATATCACGCTCTTCAATTTCGCGATCTTCAATTTTATAGTCTTCTACTAGAATAGGGGAGAGAAACTCATCGGTTTCACCGTCGGCGTAACGCTTTTGTAAAGCCGATTGGAGCGCATCTCTCGCTACAATATCTCCCTCGCCGTGTACTAGGGCGCGATAGGCTCGCTCTGTCCGGTCCCACCGTTTGTCTCGATCCATCGCGTAGTATCGACCTATGAGACTTGCGAGCTTAATATTAGGTTTGTCGGCGATAAAGGCTTGAATATCCTCAATAAACCCTGCTCCTGACGAAGGTGAGGTGTCTCTCCCATCGGTGAATGCATGGATGTATACGTTTTGAATGTCATGTTCATGCGCAAGAGCAAGCATGGCTTTGAGGTGGTGAATGTGAGCATGAACGCCTCCATCGCTTACCAAGCCAAAAATATGTAGCCGGCCTGTTGTTTTGGCACTCTTTAATGCTTCACCAATTGCAGGATTTTCTTTAAAGTCTCCATCGGTAATGGACTGATCGATTCGAGACAATTCTTGCCACACGATTCGCCCCGCGCCGATATTGAGGTGTCCTACTTCAGAATTGCCGAATTGCCCCTCGGGTAACCCTACATCGGGGCCGCTTGCGGATCCAAAGGCATGTGGATGGGTTCTCAGCAGACGATCCATCACAGGGGTTTGGGCATGCGTAATCGCACTTGCCTCAGAATGCTGGGTCATGCCCCAGCCATCCAGGATAATCAAAAATGATTTGTGGTGATTGACTGACGTTGTTGTTTCGTCGGTCATGCCTTATTTAAGGCTATTCACATACTTCGTGAGGCGGGATTTTTTTCGTGCTACGTTATTTTTGTGGAGAAGATTCTTCACTGCCATGCGATCAAGGTATGCCACCGCTGGTGGTAACGCAGCCTCACCCTCGTTCTTACTGGATGATTCAAGTACTTTTTTTACAAGAGTACGTAGCTTTGATCGTCGTGAGCGATTGTGCGCCATACGCTTTTCGCTCTGTCTTAATCTCTTTATCGCGGACTTATGTTGTGGCATGATTCGTATCTAGCACGTTTTTGTGAGAGTAAAGAAAAATAGCAGTAGTTTATTTCAGTTGCAAACCGAATCTTTGAAAAAACAGCAAAGGTTCTTACCATTATAATTCTGTCATGATAATTGTTCTAGATGGTCCGGCAGGTTCTGGAAAAAGCTCTACAGCCAAGGCGATAGCGTCTAAGCTTCACCTTCAGTATCTCGATTCCGGTGCTCTATACCGAGCCATATCTTATCAATGGGTCAAGGCAGGGAAAGATTTTTCGTTATTTGATAATTTGGACAAAATATCTCTCACATTCACGTACGACTCTGGCGAGTTCAGGGTTTTTATCGCAGATGAGGATTGTACAGCAGCCATAAGATCTAAACAAGTATCAGGTAGTGTCAGTAAGGTGGCTGCAAACCCCAAGGTTCGTGCCTTCGTCAATGATTTAATGAAACAACACGCCAGTGCACATCCATCTATTGCAGATGGCCGTGATCTTGGAAGTGTGGTGTTTCCAGATGCTAACGTCAAGTTTTACTTACAAGCCTCTGCAGAAGTTCGAGCTAAAAGACGAACCAAAGAAGTTCAAGAGTCAGGACAAGACATTGCTTACGAGGAAGTCTTGCAGAATATTAAGGATCGTGACAGACTCGATTCCACCCGTGAAGTTGACCCTTTGCGCAGGCCAGACGACGCTATTGTGGTGCAAACTGATCAAATGACGTTTGACGAACAAGTTTCCTTTTGTGTAGATCATATTTTGTCCAAAACATCCTTGATGAAAGGTCTTTAAAGCGATGTAATCATTGAAACATTATAGAAGTATAAACTCATAACCATTAACCCTTATCCCATCCTAGGCGAGTGCCTAGATGTGGTATCAACCATTCACTACATGACATCATCCGGTAAGGACGAAAACACGTCCAACGAAACAGAAGCACAAAAAGCAGAAGCTCAAAAAGATAGTGCAACAGTAAGTACAGACAACACAAGTACAGCTACAACAAGTACAGATACAATAGAAGAAGGCTCTACAGCAAAAGAGAAAACGGCGACAACAAAAGCGTCATCTTCTAAATCGTCGACAAAAAAAGCTTCGACAAAAAAAGCCACGACGAAAAACGCCACGGCGAAGAAAGCTGAAACTAGCACCGACAATACTGAAGCTAAATCCACTGATTCTATATCGACTGAATCTAACTCTTCTGAGCCCAACTCTTCAGAGGCCAAAGATGAAACAGAGTCAGTAGCTGAAGCCACACAAACGGCTTCTGAAAACACCGAGTCTGAAAACACTGAGACCGAAGAAAAGCCCGCAGCTGAAGTCCAATCTGAGCCAAAAGCTGCGACAGAGCCTACAGACGCTCAACCAGAATTTAAATTACCAGACTTCTCAGGGACGAGAAGTGATGTTGTCTACACCTTTGAGCAGCTCCAAGCGAGCTCTGATGACTACACCGAGGAGGAATTCGGTGAACTCGTCACGATGTATGAAAATACGCTCAGTCGTATTGAAGAGAAGGAGATTGTAAAAGGGGTGGTGCTTGCCGTAGACCCGAAATATGTCATTGTAGATATTGGTTTCAAGTCTGAGGGTATTGTTCCAGTCAACGAATTTCCTGCTAGTCTGTTAGAAACACTTGCTGCTGGTGATGAGGTTGAAGTCTTTCTCGATAAAGTTGAAGACCGTGAAGGGCAGCTCATCCTATCGCGCAAAAAGGCAGACATCCTACTTGCATGGGAGAAAATTGAGTCGGCACATGAGACGGGTGAAATCGTTGAAGGATTTATCAAGCGTCGTATTAAAGGTGGAATGGTTGTGGATCTATACGGGATCGACGCATTCTTGCCTGGATCTCAAATTGACGTAAGACCTGTTCGCGATTTTGATGCCTATGTTGAGAAAACCATGGAGCTTCAGGTTGTCAAACTCAACATGCAAGCAGAGAACGTCGTTGTTTCTCACCGCTCGCTTATCGAATCGGATCTTGAGGACAAACGTCAAGAAATTCTAGAAACGATTGAGAAAGGTCAGGTGCTAGAAGGTGCCGTTAAGAACATCACCGACTTTGGAGTCTTCATCGATCTAGGTGGCGTAGATGGTCTTCTACACATCACGGATCTTTCCCACGGTCGTGTAGATCATCCAAGTGAGATTCTTTCACTCGACCAAAAACTAAACGTGGTTGTGATCGATTTCGATTCTAAGTCGAAGCGAGTTTCTCTTGGCTTGAAGCAACTTCAACCCCATCCATGGGATGAAATTCATTCGAAATACCCAGAGGAGTCCAAAGTACAAGGTCGCGTCGTCTCTATCGCAGACTATGGTGCTTTTGTAGAGCTCGAAAAAGGAGTTGAGGGATTGATTCACATCTCTGAAATGTCTTGGACTCAGCACATTAAGCATCCATCACAGTTGGTAGAGAAAGGTCAAATTGTAGAGTGTATTGTCTTAAATGTGGATGATGATGGGCGTAAGATCTCTCTTGGTATCAAGCAACTTGTCTCTGATCCATGGGAAGACTTACATCATCGATTCCCAATTGGCTCCAAGCATAACGGTGTGGTTCGCAACCTCACCAACTTTGGCGCCTTTGTGGAGCTTGAATCAGGAATCGATGGACTTGTCCACGTTACAGACCTAAGCTGGACGAAGAAGATCGATCACCCAAGCGAAATTGTGTCTAAGGGGCAAGAATTAGAAGTGGTTGTCTCTCGAATTGATGTCGAGAAACGTCAAATCTCACTCTCACACAAGGAAACTCTTGAAAATCCATGGGATAAAGCGTTAGAGGAGCTCAATGTAGGAGCTGAGATTACAGGAACCATTTATAAAGTCACCGAAAATGGCCTGTTTTTAAATCTCCCTATTGGCATTGAAGCCTTTATTGGTAAGAACCGATTGGCGGAACAGTTTGAGAACCTGCCCAATGCGTTCAAAGAAGGCTCAGAATTGACAGCTAAGCTCTTCGAGTTTGATGGAAGCTCCAAAACGCTTGAGTTATCGCAGCTGGACAAAGACTTTGATAAGTCTAAACCCAAGCCTAAACCGAAGAAAGAGAAATCACCTTCTACCCGTGCGGTGAACAATCAGGTGGAAGCAGCTACGTTAGGCGAAATGTCTGGATTAGCCGATAAACTTGCAGAGCTTGAAGAAGCTGAAAAAGCCGATGCTAAAGCGGCTAAAGCAGATACCAAGTCGGCAAAAGCGGAGACTAAGGCAGAAGAGGATGCAGAAGAAAAAGAATCCAAGCCTGCTGCAAAAGCGAAAAAAGCACCTGCGAAGAAAACTGCGGCCAAGAAAGCTGCAAAAGAAGAAGACGCCATAACGGATGACGTCTCTGAAGCTGAAGACGCAGCAACTACCGCAGAAGCAGACGACTCCGCTGCTACAGAAGAGAAAGACGCATAGCGAGTCTTCTCAGAGTGTTACAAAAGGCATCTCACATGGAGTGGGGTGCCTTTTTTTTGCTCAAAAGGTTATTGAATCGACCCTTTATAGAAGTAGATCGTATTTTCTTCAGAATTACTGAAGCTTTTCACCTTGGTTCCATGCTTCGCATTGTAATTGTACACAAGATTACGAATAGAGTTCAATTCTTTCTTGACATCATAAACCACTTGAACGGCATCACCGTCGTCCACTAGTTTGTCAAGATACTCATAAACTTTGCTGTACTTCGATCTTGAGGAGCGTTTGGCAAGGATATCTTTCCTTTTTACAGTCCTAACCTGCATATAGATATAGATTAAATGACAAGACTTGTTTAGAAGTCTAATATACTACATTCAATCTAAAAGTAAAGATTATGGTACAGGAACTGCGTTTAGGATTTTATCAACGATGATTTCTGACGTAATCTCTTCAGCTTCCGCTTCAAAAGAGGGTATGATACGGTGTCGCAGAATATCCATGGCAACTTCACGGACATCGGCTGGATCAGCAAACGGTTTATGATTCATGAACGCGTGTGCTTTAGCCGCAAGGTTTAGATTAATACTTGCTCTAGGAGAGGCTCCAAACTGAATCCATGGCTTAAGTTCTGCCAATTCAGGATAGGATTCAGGCTCTCTTGTGGCAAAAATGAGATCGATAATGTATTTCTCAACACGTTCATCCATGTAGATTTCATTGATTAGCCCCCGCGCCTCCATGATTTGTTTCACATTAGTGACTGGCTTTAAGGCTTCTTTTTTGCCCGTTTTGGACATACGACGCATAATTTCAAGTTCCTCTTGTTGGCTTGGATAGCCAATCTGAAGCTTCATCATAAATCGATCCACTTGTGCTTCAGGCAAGGGGTAGGTTCCTTCTTGCTCCACAGGGTTCTGAGTTGCCAACACCAAGAAAGGCTCATCAAGCGAAAAGGTTTCTTCACCAATGGTTACTTGTAATTCCTGCATCGCCTCTAGCAGGGCACTTTGCACCTTTGCTGGCGATCGGTTCACCTCATCTGCCAAGATAATATTGGAAAATACAGGCCCTTTTTTCACCGTAAATTCACCCGACTTTTGATTGTAAATCAAGGTTCCAATCAAATCTGCAGGCAATAAATCAGGTGTAAACTGAATACGCTGAAAGTCCGTGCGAAGTACTTGTGCCAAGGAAGATACCGTTAACGTCTTTGCAAGACCTGGCACACCTTCTAAGAGAACATGCCCATCGGCTAATAATCCAATCAGTAGACGGTCGATCATATAACGTTGCCCAACGATAACTTTATTCAACTCAGTGTATATCTCATCGATAAAGGCACTTTTTTCTTTGATTTTTGCTTCTAATTGGTCGAGATCTGAATTCATTACGTCGTTTCTACTGGTTGTTTGGTACTTTTAGAACGTTAAAAGATAAGAGTTTTTGCATGCGATGAGCATTTTAGATGCCGTTCTGTTGGGTGTTTTACAAGGGATTGCAGAATTCCTTCCAATCAGTAGTTCTGGTCACTTGGTTCTTGCCCAAGAGGTATTAGGAATATCATCACCCGGAGTTACCTTCGAAATTATGGTTCATGCAGGGACTCTTGGAAGCATTTTGTGGTACTACGCATCAGACATCACAAATATTGCGAGGGGACTTCTTAGACCAAGCCAAGTTCTACCCACGCAAGAGTCTTCATGGCAATGGGTAGGGTGGATTCTCCTTTCGATGATTCCCGCCATGGTTGTCGGCGTAGGATTGCGCGAGCCGTTGGAAGAGTTGTTCGAAAATCCTGTATGGGTAGGAGGGTTCTTAATGGCAACAGGTCTCATGCTTTTGTCTACGCGTTGGATCCAAGTAGGTCGCTCGTCGTTATCGTGGCGCAAAGCCCTAATGATGGGCCTGTTTCAAGCGCTGGCCATCTTGCCAGGAATTAGTCGCGCTGGCAGCACGATCACAGCTGGTCTGCTCGTTGGGTTACCACGAGAAGAGGCGGCGCGATTCTCATTTCTTATGGTCATTCCTGTAATCGGCGGTGCTACACTGCTTGAGCTGATTGATTTATTTCAGCAAGGTGGTTTTCAACAAGAGGCTGGGCTGGCACTCAGTGGCCAAATCGTGACCCTTTCCATAGGTTTCCTTACCTCACTCGTTGTGGGATTGGCTTCGTTGTCGTTGCTCGTCAAATTGCTTAAGCAAAATAGCTTTCACCATTTTGGATGGTATTGTCTCGTGATAGGGGCTGCTGCAGTGGCCTGGTTTATTCGTTGAGTAGATGTTGTAGAATAGGTACCTTAGGTCTTTATGGAAATATACGCCTTCATTCTTCTTTCTCTGCTTGCGATCGCTACGTCGATTGGCACGGTCCTAAACCGAAGCGCTGTCAATAGTGCCCTGTTTATGGTGCTCCACCTGCTCACACTTGCAGGACTCTATCTTCTACTGCGGGCTCAATTTTTGGCCATTATTCAGGTGATTGTCTATGCTGGAGCCATCATGGTACTCTTCTTATTCGTGATCATGTTGCTAAATGTCGAAGAGGAGGAAAACATCATCAAAAACTCTCGATTTGGGTTTATTGGCGCCTTCATGGTGGGGGCACTTTTGCTAGGTCAAGTGGTGTATTCCTTACTTGGACTCGCGGGTGTGTTACCAGAATTATCGGGTCAAGCAGAGGCAATTGGCACAGTAGAAGCCATTGGAGATGTGATGTTTACCGACTACTTAATGCCGTTGCAGGTCACGGCCATTTTGTTAACCTCTGCTGTCGTTGGGGCCATGATGATCGCTGAATTCACCCATGCCGATGGCACGCACCAGGATGTGATTGAGCATGCGCCGGAAGATCAAGTTGAAGAGGGGACAACATGATATCCATTGAGTGGTTTATCGCACTGAGTGCTGTCTTATTTACCATTGGTGCCATAGGTGTGATGGTGCGTCGCAATGCCATCGTATTGTTTATGTGCATTGAACTGATGCTTAATGCTGTGAATATTTCGTTGGTCGCCTTCAGCTCCTATCATGGCAATATCGAAGGCCACATGCTGGTGCTATTTTCTCTCTCCGTTGCTGCAGCCGAAGCTGTGGTTGGACTCGCATTGATCATTGCATTATTCCGAAATACCCTCTCGGTGGATATCCGAAATTTGACCTTGATGCGCTTTTAGCCTGGTCTACAGTAGCAATGCCAGCCCAACGACAAGCATTGTTCCCACAATCCATGCAATAGCAGACTCAATCGAAGGTTGAGCGAGATGGAAGCGTTGAGCTGGAGTGGGTCCTGTCCCTTCTTCTCCACGGAACCACTGTGTCATGGAGCTGGCCATGCGTTGCACTACAGTATCCACGGCACCAAACACCGACCAAGAGGTGTCCACGACAACTTTTCGTAGTGGTTGCCCCCCTTTTTGATACATCCAATCAAGGTCCAGAACCGTACCGGGGCGGTAAAGCCACTTGCGAAAGAGGACAAAAGCAAAAAACCCACCCGAGAGCGTCATCAAGGACTCTGAGATAGGGTAAGCCTCAAAAGGTGAAAATTTAACAGGGTAAGGGAGCCATCCATAAAGTAGTTCAGGTGCCAATCCAAACAATAGGCACAAACCAGCGCCCAGGCTCATCGCCATCCATTGGCTGAGAGGGAGCTTGTGTTTTTGAGGAGCCTCAACGTCCTGGGACGTTTCCTCTTCCACAACATCGCCTTGTGTGGCATCATCTATAAGATGTGAACTTGCATCGAGTCGTGGTTTGATCCACATGGCATACGGTATCTTTAGACCGGTATGCAAGAACGTACCAATTGACGCTGCAATCAGAATCAACAAACCTGCTTCATGATGAGCTTTGCCTAGGGATTCCAGAATCATCGGTTTTGAAATAAAGCCACTCAATAGAGGAACCCCCGATATTGACAGCGCCCCGATCATGTACAACGCAAAAAGACCCCATGGCAACGGTTGGTCTGGTTGTTTCCACTGCTGGGAATCTCGCCCAGCGCCATCTCGCCCAGCGCCATCCCGGCTAGCGTCGTCACTGGTCGAACCATCTCGGCTGGAACCGTCCCATTCCACCAAAGTGGCACGTCCTGCATAGACAGCCATGGCTCCTGCACACATAAACAACAACGACTTATACAATATGTGGCTAAACGCATGCGCTGCGGCTCCATTGAGGGCCATCTCTGAACCAACGCCTACAGCCGCCATCATGTAGCCAAGTTGTGCGATAATGGAATAGGAGAGAATCTGACGCACATCATTACTTAATAATCCATAGATCGTCCCAAACACAGCCATCACAAGCCCCGCAAGAAGCAGGATATCCAAGCCTGGGAATAACCGAATCATGACATAGATGGCAGACTTGGTGGTCAACGCACTCATAAAGACAGACCCTGTCCAAGAGGCTTTTGCATAGGCATCTGGTAGCCACGCGTGAAGTGGGACGACCGCTGCATTCACAGCAACACCAAGAAGCAGAAATAGGGGACCCAACGTGCCCGATGGATTACTCACCACGTCCTGCCCCAAGGTTCCCCAAGAAATCCCTTCAGTAAAGGGTTGTAACTGGATAGATCCCGTCGATTGAATTTGAAATAAGATCCCCATCAGTAAGAATCCACCTCCCATTAGGTGGTAGATTAAGTATCGCACCCCAACGGCTGTTGAACCTACCTCTCGACGAGACCAAATGAGCCAGGTCGAAGCAATCGCCATCAGCTCCCAAAAGATGAACAGCGTCAAGTAATCACCCGCAAGCACCACACCTACTGCTCCGGCCCCATACAGCGTGGTGCCGAGACTTTCCCCACGATCATCCAGTGACCACGCATAGATCGATCCCGTGATTAAAACCATGAGGAAAATAGTCGCAAACAACCGCCCAAGTGGATCTGAAACGTAGGGCATGAGGCTATAATCACCATACGTAGCACTCACCACAAAAAACTCAGAAGCCTGTACTGCAGGTAGACTCCATAAGAAGGCGAGCCCTAGGACACTTAACAAGATCATCCATGCCGCTCGGAAGTACCTTGGTAGCAGAGGAATCAGCAGAGCACCCCCAGCCAAGAGGACGGATGGGGGTAGATTGACTATAGATGTTGCGATCGTATCCATCGTCATGCCTCGTCACCTCCATGTTGAGGGTGGAGAAGCACCCGTTGTAGCAATAATGCCACACCCAGAGTCAAAACGGCGCTTCCTAGTCCAAATAGGAGATAAAACGCAGGAATCTCATTCCACCAATGACTTGCATAGTCGGCTAAATACACAGCCTCAAGGATAACACCTGCAATGCCACCTAGGAGTGCAAGCATTACAGGGATAATGACAAACCAGTGTTTCCAGGCGGATGTTTTGGGTGACTGCCCAGCTCCTGATTGCTCAACTCCCGATTGCCTGGTAGAGTGTGATTGACTCATAAAACACCTCCTGCATCAAATATCTGTTCCATAATCACGGTTGCAAGATCTAAAACATGAACGAATGCATTGGGAAATAGTCCAAAAATCACCGATAACACCGCTGTCGAGACAAGGGGCACTACCATCCATGGATTGGCCTCTCCATGCCCCTCAAGATCGTCGCCCCCTGGCTTGAAGTATGCCCTAGCAACGATGGGAAAGAAGTACCCAGCATTCATTAACCCACTCAAGATGAGCAATCCCAACGGAATCCACTGCCCCGCCTCGATGGTTCCAAGGGCAAGCGTCCATTTGCTAAAAAATCCATTAATTGGGGGAATTCCTGTGAGCCCCATCGCCCCAATTGTGAAGGCGGCAAAGGTCCAGGGCATCACTTTTGCCGCACCATCAAGTTGTGAAATAGAGTCTTTGTGTAGGTTCACATAGATTGCACCAG
>JAVLBP010000026.1:0-13363 GCA_031581145.1 Balneolaceae bacterium | reverse complement strand
CTGGTTTGTCCTGACATTCACGCTGTGGACAAGCGATGTCGTTCGTGGATTTGTGCGAGGGTTCAAAGGTTCAATGGAATAGCCCCACAGCCCCCCTATTTCACGAGCTGCATCGAACGTGTTTGCACATAATCCGCAGACGTCAATCGATACATATACAATCCACTGGGTAAATCACTTGCATCAAAGCTCACGGAGTGTGCACCTGCACCATACAACCCATCGGCAAGTACCCGAACCGAACGGCCCAGGACATCAAAAACCTCGAGTCGAATCTCAGACGCAACAGGCACCTCAAACTCAATTTGTGTGACTGGATTGAATGGATTGGGGTAGTTTTGGCGGAGGGAATAAGCTCCAGGCATCGAATGATGACCGTCTTCCTCATTGGAGGTTCGCAATCCTGTTTGGAACATCCACATTTCAGACCACTCACTCATCTTAGGCTGACCATCCAGTGAATCAGCCACATTTACAGCCCTGAGTCTCCATTTATATATAGTGTTTGCCTTCAGAGGCTTTTCAAACGACAAGGCCGTGTCTGCAACTAAAGAATCAAGCACTAAAACATCCCCAACCAGTGATTCAGCAGCTTCGTAAAGGTTCAATCGATAATGCGTTGCGACACTATCTCCAGTCCAAGCCAATGTCGTGAGACGAAACACCTCACCTGATTCATCCGCAGGCTGTTGAACAGCAGGGACCGTTGGCACCCCAGGACACACACCCCAAGAAGGGTGGTGATTGGCAGCTAATGGACTTCTAGCGGCAAAGTCATAAGGCAACCTACCTATAGAAATGGTGCACCACCCACTGATGTCAAAGGCAAACGCGGATCCCCAAAACATATAGTCCATGTTTGTAACTCGACGTACATCCCATAAACCAACATCTTGGTTAAATTCTGAATCATAGAACATTCCCCCCATCATTGTGGCAGTCCCTACATCCCAAGCACCAATGTCCTGATTAAAAGGCGTGGAAGAGAACATGCCTGAAAGATCCGTTACTGAACTTACATCCCACGTGCTGACATCTCCATTGAACGATGAGTTGGCAAACATTCCACGCATGGTCGTCACACTGCGAGTATTCCATGACGATAAGTCTTGCGAGAATTTGGCACTCGAGAACATCTCGTCCATTTCTTGCACAGAACTCACATCCCAGCCATCTAGTGGCTGATTGAAGACCGAAAAGCGAAACATACCGCTCATATCCTCCACACTCGAAACATCCCAAGCGCTGATGTCCTGATTGAAGGACGAATGGGCAAACATATCCTCCATGTTGTTAACACCACTTACATCCCATTCACTGATATCTTGATTAAATTCGGAGTGGGCAAACATATTGCTCATCTCGTACGCATTACTCACATCCCATTCACTGATATCTTGATTGAATGGAGTAATATTATATCCATTAGGAGAATTCCCGCCAGCAAATAACATACCCATCCACCGAGCTTCCCTGAGGTCCCAATCGCCGATGTCTTGGTTGAACTTTGACCCAGCAAACATACCCCACATGTTGTGTACTGAGCTCACATCCCAATCTCCGATAGGCTGGTTGAATTCAGAATTACTAAACATGAAATAAATATCAACCACAGAACTCACATCCCATTTACTGATGTCTTGATTGAAGGTTGACCCTGCAAACATATTGGTCATATCTGTGACAGAGCTCACGTCCCAGTTTCCGATTTCCTGATTAAAATCTAGGTTGTCGAAAAGACCACCCATATTGGTGATATTGCTCACACAAGCCTTGGTCAAATCGTCTCCTGCATTGCGTTTCTCAATGAGCGTTGCACGATCTACCACTTCGTAGGTAGTTCCATCTACTTCCTCCGTGTATCCTATCTCAACCCCCTTGCAACGGACGATGCCATCTTCACCCACAGTAATGGATTGGGCTCCAACGCTCCCAGCGCACAACAAAAAACCCACTACAAATAAGCTAATCCTTTGCATAAGCGCTTATTTTACCAATGTCATTCGCTTCGTGCTCCTGAATTCTGATGTTTGCAACGTGTACAGATACAAACCACTTGAGAGCTGACTCCCATCAAAGACCACAGAATGAGACCCTGAGCGCATCACTCCATCCACTAGAGTTTGGACGTGTTTTCCTGCTACATCGTATACATCTAGGCGGACATATTCCGCACGGGGCAGGGAGTAGGTTATAGTTGTGATAGGGTTGAATGGGTTAGGATAATTTGACCCTAGCTCATAGGTATTTGGAAACTCCTCAGCATCGTTGGACGTAATGATCCCAGTGGTAAATTGTCGGATATCTGTCCAATCTGTGGAGCCCATATTGTTCCACCCGCGAAGCTGCCAATAATAGGTTTGATTCGTCGACAAGTCACTTAAATAGGTATATGTCGTGTCTGTGATGATGACACTATCAACTTGTGAGCTAAAATCTGCCTCTGTAGACCATTTAATGGTTACAGCGTCCACTAGAGATTGAGCTTCCCACCCAATTCGGTGATAATTTCCGTTTAGCGTGGTATCGGGCGACTGTCCTTCCGTAATTACCATATTGTACTCTGGCGCCTGTGTTTTTAAAGGCTTTTTGCCAATCATCGTGTAGAATATATTTGAGTAGTGACTCGTAAAGCTGATATAGTCCAACGGACCTTTACCATCTATTTGAACGGGAAATATGTAATTATTTTCAACATTTGGTTCTTTAGGTGGTTTGTCTGGATAACCACCCTCCACGTGCCAAGATTGAACCACTGGAAACTGACTTCCTGGCACCATGTGTAGTCGGTTGCCATCGTTTAAGAATACCCGAATACCTTCTTGGGATTTCGTATGAACAAGATCCAAAATGCCATCATTGTTTGCATCCCTAACCTGCATATTCCCTTCACCCCAGAGTTCATCCATTTCGTCGGTAAACTCTATGTACTCCGTGGTTTTATCGATAAAGCTCTCTCCTTGTTGACTCTCGAAGATTTGTATATGGGAACCAATGTAATAAGGTGCGATGCGAGTGACTCCTGAAACAATATCTAGCCATCCATCTAAATTCACATCATAGGACACTGTATAATTGAAACGTGTATTGTATTCACCATATGATTTTTCAGTGTCATACCATCCTTCTGCAATTGGGATAATCGTCCGATTCTCATAAGCTGCTCCATTTGACATCCAAATATTACCAGACGGTGTAAGGCCACTATCCCACCGATTTTCAGAAGGCAGCCACTCTCGATATTCGCGATCAGCATACATTGCAATGATGTCACCATACCCATCATTATTCAAATCTGCGATTTCGGTTGACATATTCCAGCTATACTTGCCCGAATTTCCTGCAAACTCCTCCGGCAATAGATCGCTCTGGTTCGAAAATGATCCATCTCCATTACTCACGAGGAAATGCCTCCCTTGATAAAAATCATCATATCCATCACCGTTGACATCACCCATGGATAAATCATGGGCGAATCCAAACGTAGAAATTGGAGTACCATCTTCCTGCCCTTCAACCTCACGTGTAGCGTCCCTATAAGTACCGTCACCATTGGATACAACTACCGGAAAAGGCTCCCAGTAATCAAAGTAGCTACCATCTGCCAATCTCGTGATTACGCCCATGGATGCACTCACTAAATCATCATATTCATCACCATTAAAGTCTCCTACCCTCATTCGGTAGGGCATATGACGTAAGGATTGATCGTTGGTATAGTCCATGAAGAGTTTAAATCCACCTTCGCCATCATTGATTAAAATATCTACAGGTATAAGGTTCTCTCTCACTGTTGTATGGGGAAACACGACCCACTGCATAGCAAGGTCTTCTAAACCATCATTATTAAAATCACCTGGATAGGTCATATCAGGGAGCATGCCATAGGGCCCTGGTGGGGAATAACTTGATGTATCTGGATAATAATGTCCCGGAGCAATTTCAAATAAGAGATTCGCATTGAAAAAATTGAACTTTTTAACCTCAAAATAGGGGCTGAACAGCAGCGTAGAATCCTCATCAAGAGATGCTGTTTGCATGTTGTACTCGATGTTATTCCGCACGAACTGGGCTTTGGTGTCTGCAGGCAGCACTAAGCCCACAAACAACCAGACTGCAAGGGTGATAAACACTGCTTTGTGCTGCCAGAGTACTTTCATATCCACCTCATCACTTGAGTTTAACTTCGATGTCATACGTTGTCAGGTTGATGGCCTTCTCGTCCCATAACATCCCGTCATCAAAGGTGAACGTGCCCATAAAATGCAGTGTCTCCCCATCCATGTAGGGATGAACATTATCCACCATGAGCCCTTCGATTTTTAGTTCATCGCCGTCATAATGATCGAAGGTGCCATCACCGTTGTTTAGCCAAATCAGTTTGTGAAGCTTGATCCCATTGTTTTCGTAGACATTCCACCAGATAGGATTATTGCGATAAAAGCTGCCATAATGAAAGGGTCGCAATACGATATCTAGCGCCTCATCTCCGTTAACGTCAAAGACCCAGAACTCCCGGAACTGAATCGTATTAGCATCCCAAACGGGTGTAGACCAATGTGGTTCAAACGTTCCATCACCATTGCCTTTCCATATTTCAAAGGAGTTAGTAGCATGACCATCTACTCCGTCCCCCTCTCTTGCAATGGACAAGTCGAGAATCCCATCACCTGTGAAGTCAAATGTTTGAATCGACGTGGCTCCCATATCGACGTCGTAAAATGCTCGTGGTTGCTCTGAAACAAAATGAAGCTCATGTTTTCCAGTGTCTTCGTCATGCGAAAAAACCATCACATGATTTTCCTTGGATTCGTCATAAGGAGTACCATAATCAGCAGTGATAATTTCTGCTTTTTCATCACCCATAACGTCTGCAAACTCTAGCGTAAATGGTTTCCAATAATCGTCATCAGGGAAGTTTATCAACGAATCGTTGTTCGAGAATGACCCATCAGGATTTTGCGTGAAGAATTTTAACTGGTAGTACCAACCGGGGGCTCCTCCAACATCAACCAAACCATCCCCGTTAAGGTCACCACCCGTGGAGCCATGGTAGTATGCCCTGTGCTCTTCATCGTTCACTTTCGTCCAATCAATATCCCCAGTTGGCAAAAACTCTCCGTAAAAAGTATCTCCCTGCCAGTCCGAAGCTTCCTCTTCAATCTCATTGCCATCCCCAATCACGACCCATTCATCTGTGACTTTATAATTACGCGCACCCCACATCAAAACTTCAGGCACCTCCTTCCAAAATTTCCAGACCCCATCCACCCGTTTTAGGATGTAGCTAGGACTAGGCTCAATATCATTGATTGATTTTGGGTCATTCTCCCCCCAAGGCCCCCAAGTCACAGTTCCCGGCCAAAACATGTAATGCTCACCACCTGCTGTGTAGTTAAACGGTCCCGATACATTATAAAAGGTCGATTGTAGATACTGAGTGGGCTTTATATCCATGTATAGCTCTGAGGGCATGGAAGGTGACTCCACCCTAGTGGTCGTCGTGCGTAGGATATAACCAAGCTCCTCAAACGTCGCCGTGACATTTTTGGCCACATCAACCGTCACCGTTGCACTTGTATCCGAACCAGAGACGTCCCCACTCCAACCGCTGAACTCCCATCCTTCATCAGCTCGGGCAGTAAGGCGAACCGTCGTACCATACTGATACTCCGATTTAGTGGAGACCACGGCCTCATCCACGGTGCCCTCTCCCTGGATAGTCACATTAAGTGGGTAATTCATGTCTTGGCGTGGGAACCGATAATTGGTATCGACCACGCGTCGTAAAATCAGGGAAGCATCCAGCGAACTCACGGTTCCATTTCCACTGACATCGGCAAGATTCACCTGAACGTCGGTCAATTGGGCAGAACCCACGACATGTTGAAGTGTAATTGTGGCATCAACGGCGGACACAGACCCATTTTGATTCACATCCCCAAGCATGTCTGATGACAGGGTGGTGGCTGAGGTCTGAGTATTGGCCGAGGTCTCGGCATCATCCAGTGATCCCACTGAGAGAAGGACGGACGTCGCAAATACCACGCCCATCGTTGGCCAAGCTGTCATTCTGAGACGTTTCATACTCCCAATATCCACAACCGCGACCAAAGAAAAACTGTGAGATAGTTAACAGATAATTAACAAGTTAGGGTGCGCCACCATCCACCCCCGCCGCATACCGGATCCCGCCCAGTATATGCGCCAAAAACGCAGGCTCCGCATACGACTCCTTGGAATGTCCACCACCGGTATACCACGCCCGGCCGCCATCGAACTCATGCATCCACGCAATGGGATGATCCTCCCCCATGTTTCCCCCTCGGTAACTCGATTCGTCCAGACTAGCCAACACATGAACCTTGCCACGGGGGTTCTCCGAATAATTATACCATTCATCGGTCCGTTGCCATTGCACAGGCAGATGCTTGGTCGAGACGTGGTGGTGTCCTCCACCAATACAGTCGCCTGCTGAACCCGCGGATGATTGTCAAAATAGGCTCCCACCAGTTGGCCAAACCATGGCCATTCTCTTTCAGTGTCTGAAGCCGCATGCACCCCCACAAAACCACCCCCCTGCTGAATGAACCCCTCAAACGCGTCTTGTTGAGCGCCATCTAGCACATCTCCCGACGTATTGAGAAACATTACCACATCATAATTCTGCAGATTTTCGGTCGTAAACACCGATGCATTCTCCGTTGCATCCACGCCAAAATCATGCTGTTCGCCGAGTGTTTGGATCGCAGAGACACCTACCTCAATCGAATTATGACGAAACCCCTCCGTTTTGGAAAACACGAGTACATCGAAGGACTGAGCCATACTGGACGTGCCAACCATCAGGCACAGGGTGAGTAATGAGAGTATTTTGGGCATAGGATGGAGAATGAGTTTCGACGTTTGATATTTCGTGCGTAAATGTTGGTTACACAGGTAATATAACACGACATCTAGCACTTGGAGGCTGGATGTTATGTACATATTATTGTACATATAAAATAACAAATGCGATGCCTTTGCGGCACGCTCACAACACACGCAAAACAGACCCGAAAATGCTGACAACAACCCTTTCGAGTTTTAGAAAGAACATCAAGAGCTACCTAGACAACGTCACAGACAACTTTGAAACGCTCATTATTAATCGTGGTAAAGATCGTGGTGTCGTGATCATCTCTTTGGAGGAGTACAATTCGTTAACGACAACGCAACATGAACTATCTTCAAGGAAAAATGAAGCCAGGCTGGATTCAGCAATCGAGAAATTGAAGAACGGGTAAACCTGAGGCGGAGCGATTCAAAATCTACTCACCCGCCGAATTGTCCAACAGCCAGACCCAGCAGCATCAATCACCTGATCACTATACAGAACCCAGTCGGAAGGCGAGGTACTAGGAAAGCGACTTAAAAAATCCAACATTGATAATTGTGGGAATTCCCACTCTTCTGTATCTTGAAAAGAAAAACAACAAAAAGTTATGTCGTACGAAGTAACTCAATATGACGCTCGAATCGATTCAAAAAAGAGAATTACTCTAAGAGGAGCAAAAACGGAGTATTTTCATGTCGCTGAACATGATGATGGTACCATCGTGTTGAGCCCAAGAACTCTCGTCCATCCTAATCAGGTATCAGAAGCCTACAAAGAGATCCGCAGTAAGCATGGAGATTCTCTCGATAAACTGGCTGAGTAGTGGCTTCGACCGTTTTTTTATCGAAAGATGACGTCATTTGGATTCATCAACGAGATAAAGAACAGATTGTAACCCATTTTCGCGAGAATTCACGGGTTATCCAGGAATGATAACAATTGCACTGCTCCACCATCGCTGAGGAACACCCCGAATTGTATGCGTCCTACCCTTACTTCCGGCTTGACAGCCCAAACGGCATGTAGAGCGGGCATGTACTCACAAAGCTTGTAGCTGCAAACACCCCTGCAAAGGCACCAAGTGCGATGGCAAGCACGCCAGAGACCGTGCCAGTGATGATGAGTGCAGCAACGCCGGCTGCAACGACAAGGCGAATCAACCGATCCGCTGTTCCCATATTTTTCTTTAGTCCCATGTTTGCCTCTAATGTCAGCGTATTTGTATTAATATGTAGCTACAAGCAATGTTAGTAATTTGTGGCACAGATGCAACCTGGTTTAAGGGTCTTATAATCTATTAACTTACGGACTGAAAGTCGGCAAAAGTCCGCGTCCAAAATCCCGCGCCAAAAACCCCAACCCCTCGCCCAAAACCCCACACCCCACATCACCAACCCCACGTCACCAACCCGCACAAACCCCCACATCCATGCATCACCTCCCTCTGCTTCAAGACATGCTCATCCTGCTCGGACTCTCCGTGGTGATTGTCTATGCGCTGCAGAAGATCAAAGTGCCTTCCATTATCGGGTTTCTTCTCACAGGGGTCATCATTGGGCCCTACGGGTTTAGTCTTATTAATGCTGTGGATCAGGTGGAGGTCCTCTCCGAAATTGGAGTGATTCTGCTGCTTTTTGTCATTGGAATGGAGCTCTCGATCAAGCAATTGGCCTCCATCAAAAAAACGGTGTTCATTGGTGGTGCTCTCCAGGTTGGCGTGACCGCAGCCGTGGCCAGCGTATCATATCAAGTCTTGGGCAATCCATGGAATGAGTCGGTCTTTGTTGGGTTTCTTTTTTCGCTGTCCAGTACGGCCATCGTCCTGAAAACCCTCCAGGATCGCCGCCAAATCTCCGCACCGCACGGGCGAAATGCGCTTGGAATCCTGATTTTCCAAGACATTATCGTGGTGCCGATGATGTTGGTCACCCCTATCATGGCCGGGGCGTCTGGCAATATCGCGATGAGCATTGCCACGCTGCTAGGTAAATCGCTCATTGTCGTGGCAATCACCTATGTGAGTGCACGGTTCATCGTCCCGAGGGTGCTCTATTCCGTGGCGAAAACCAACAGCAAGGAGCTGTTTTTGCTAGTGACCATCACGTTGTGCTTTGCTGTGGCCTTCCTTACCTCCGAGGCAGGGCTCTCGCTCGCATTGGGTGCCTTCCTGGCTGGCCTCATTCTCTCCGAATCCGAATACAGCCACCAAGCCACAAGCGTCATTTTGCCGTTTCGGGAGTTGTTCACCAGTATCTTTTTTGTCTCGATTGGGATGCTTTTGCAGCTGCAGTTTTTTGTGACTAACATTGGGGTCATCCTAGGGCTCGTGGCACTTGTGTTTGTGGTCAAATCCCTCATTGCTGCCATGGCCGTGGCGGCACTTCGCTACCCACCTCGCACCCTCATCCTAACCGGCTTGGCCCTCTTCCAGGTGGGGGAATTCGCCTTTATTCTCTCCAAAGTTGGGCTGCAATACGAGCTACTCACCCCCGATACCAATCAGTATTTCTTGTCGGTGTCGATTCTTTCGATGATGTTGACCCCCTTGGTGATCATTTTCTCAGAAACCATTGCCGATAAACTTGCCCATGTCACCAAGGTTTTGCCTTTTGGCGAACAAGGACAAGGACTAGCCACAGCCACGCTCGAGAACCCCGGCAGCCACACATCCAATCAGCGCGCGCCTGGCGACTCTGCATCCGACAGCCACTCGCCTGGCGACACTACATCCCACAGCCCTACATCCCACGACCACGCCTTACAAAATCACCTCGTCATCATCGGCTATGGCATTAACGGGAGTAATCTTGCCAAAGCAGCCGCCGCCAGTAACATCCCCTACATCGTCATTGAGACCAACCCCGAAACCGTCCAGCGTGAACGAGCCAAAGGGGTTCCCATACTCTATGGCGATGCGACTGAGGAACATATCCTGGAGATTGCCCACATCGACAAGGCACGTGTTGCCGTGGTCGCGATTTCTGATTTGTTGGCCACCCGTTATGTCATCAAAGCGATTCGCTCCATCAGTGATTCCGTACACCTAGTCGTGCGGACTCGGTATGTCAAGGAAACGACCGAACTTCTGGCATTGGGTGCCGACGAGGTCATTCCAGAAGAATTTGAAACCTCCGTACAGATTTTCACTGGGGTGCTACACAATTTCCTTGTCCCCGAAGATGACATCGATCAGTTTGTCGAAGCCATCCGATCCGACAATTACCAGCTGTTTAATCGCGAGGTCTCCCGCCCCAAAACCTATCGCCCAACCGAGCTTGCCGACTTCAACATCACGTGCCTTCGCATTCAGACCGATAGTCGCCGCATTGTGGGTAAAACCCTCCAAGAGCTCAACCTTCGCGCCACCTATGGCCTAAACATCCTTGGCATCAAGCGTGGCGAGACCATGCTCGAGCGTATCACCTCAGAAGAGACCCTCAAACAGGGTGATATCGTCTATATCCAAGGCGATAAACAACACATTGCAGCCTTTCATAAGGTGGTGGGGTAATTGAGAGGTGGTAGTCGTAGCCTTGGAAAGGACCTCAAAGAGAAACACGAGGCACTCATTTATAGCTCCCCCACACCCATTCACATCACAAACTCTCTAAAATTTGACCTGTCCACAAACCGGCTCTGTGCATCATACGCTTGGGTAAACGTGCGAGGAAGCTTCAGTCGCCCTTGCCCACCGGCATTCCACTTAAACTCAAATCCAGTGATCTTTCCCCCTTCATCTTCGACAAAATCGACCTCTTGCTGTTGTCGACTTCGCCAGAAATAACACCTCGCCAATCGTTGACGATAGGCCATTTGCTTGATCCTCTCCGACACCAGAAAGTTCTCCCATAGCGCCCCTTTATCGGGTCGTAATTCCAGCGGATCAAGATTCCCAATGATCTTCATGGTAAGGCCGATTCCTTTGATCCGTTGAGCCTCATCAATAAACACATAAGGATGTTAACCAATAATATCGCGGAGTTGATTCCGTATTTGTTATAACATTTACGGATTTGATTCCTTGATTGCTATGTTATGGTAATGTCGCTGGATGAATTTGGGCCAGATCTACGGCCTTCTTATCGCAAAATCACCTGATCAGTCTTCTATAAAATCTCCAATCTCTACATCCCCATTATTCTCTCCCGAAGTACGGATCTTTCCGCTTACATACTCGTTTTGAATAGTTCTTCGTACGGTATAATTCGAACCACGATATGTAAAATTCACAGCAACCGAGTAATTATCATATTCAGCAGACGTTGGACGGTTAAAGTTGAAGCTCAAACTATATCCAAGTCCAGCACTTGGTTCTAATTCTGTATCAATATCGTCTAGTGATGCAGTAAGATTTCCAGAATCATTGTAAACGTTTAAAGAATTCACTGTTATGGTTTGATCTGTCTCATTATAGAATCTAAACGAGGCTTGATATAATAGTGACCCAATTTGAACAAATCCTCCTTCTCGCGCCATTCGTAAACCATTTCGCATTTGGGAGAAATTAGCATCGACATTCACATCACTGGTTATTGTCAGAGTGGTGGGATTGTCGTTACCCGACAGGCTTCCACTCCATTCGTCAAGGAAATATGCATTACTAGGTACAGCTTCGAACGAGACCTCTGAACCATATGGGAACCCAGAATCTAGTTCCTGACCCGTCTGTTGTGAAAAATTGATAACCCCATTAGATGTAGATGAGGTTTCTATCGAGTAAACTTTTGGGGAAAAATTTGCAACAATATCTTTGTTGCTGTCCATAATGACGCTAAGTGGATTATCACTTCCCGAAGCGTCACCAGACCAATTATCAAAGTCGTACCCATCGTCAGGGGTAGCCGTAAGCGATATCACTTCACTTACATTAAATGTTCCCGATGAAGGTGATATTGAGCCTGATCCTGTTGTAGACGTCGTCAGTTTAAATACTTGTTTGAATTTAGCTGACAAGGTCACATTATTTTGAACCTCAAATTGTATTCTATTACCCGTCACTACTGAAGGGTTTCCGAGACCTGAATATTCAAGCCACTCTTGAAATTCCCACCCATCAGCTGGTGTTGCTGTTGCTCTTACCGATGTGCCAAATTTATATGTCTCTAGTTCAGGTTCAAGCGTAATTGTACCCTCACCTTCAACTGCTTTCGTTATTGTGTAATCAATCTCAGCAAAGCTGGCTGTGAAGGATTTATTTTGATCAATATTTACAACAATTTCTCTTTCTGATGAGGTTGTATCGCCGCTCCATCCCGACCAACCCCAACCATCTGAAGGGTTCGCGGTCAGTTTAACCAACGTCTGATACTCATAGGACTTTGATTGAACAATTTCTTGATCAACTTCTCCTTCACCTTCGACACGAATATCTAGCTCAAATGATTCTCGAGTGAATATTGCTTTTACATTTTTTGGACCATCCACTTCAACGGTAACAGTCGAATCTTTGCCAGAGACATCTCCCGACCAAGAATCAAACTCCCAACCATAGTCCGGTTTGGCTACTAGCTGAACAATACTTCCGAATTCATATGATTTACTTTGAATGAGATTCTCTTCCACAACTCCCCCACCTTCCACAGTAATGTTTAATGGATAAGACTCCTTCTCAAATGTCGCTGTTACATTCGTCGAATCTGTGATACTTACCGTTGTTATGGAGTCTGTTCCCACAACATCACCAGTCCAGGATACAAATGCCCAACCTGTATCTGGAATAGCAGTCAAACGCACGTTAGTACTATACTCATAATCAGTTTTGGTGGAAACGATTGATTCCACGACCTCACCTTCGCCGACCAGATTTACAGTCAGGGGGTATATTTTCTTCTCAAATACAGCAGTTACCGAAATCGGTTCTGTAACGGTGATTTCTTGGACCGGCTCATTACTATTGATATCACCTGTCCATTCAACAAACGTCCATCCTGTAGATGGTGTGGGTGTCAATTCCACAATTGTCCCATGCTCGTAATCAGTTTTTGCTTGAATGACCTTTTCAGCGACTGTGCCTTCTCCTGTTACGCCAACACTTAATGGGTATGTTTTTTTCTCAAACGCTGCAGTTACATTAATATCTTTTGAAAGTGTAATACTTGAGGGGTTGGAAGTACCAGAAAGATCTCCTTGCCACTGAGTAAATAGATACCCTTCATTAGGCACAGCAGTGAATGAAACTTCAGTTCCTTCATCTTGGACAGTCGCTGAGGGTGTATGCTCAACTGATCCTCCCTCGGACGGAACGCTCGAAGTTTGTATAGTGAAAGTTGGTGTGGACTCTGTTCCACACATCGTTAAAAATAATAGAAATGGAATATATAATAGATTATTATTCATAATTATAACCTATACTATATATAGCACAAATAAAAGGCTTATTGTATAACAATTATTTCATTATGAAATCATTACCTGCCCTATTGTTCAGTCTTCTACTATCAACAGCTATGGTTGTTGGGCAAGAAAACAGTGGGATGGATATAGAGT
>JAVLBP010000025.1:0-13915 GCA_031581145.1 Balneolaceae bacterium | reverse complement strand
GTCTATACCGATGCTGCCCAGGAGTTTGCCGAGACGTGTAAGTTTAATGGCTACTCTGTTTGTGAGTCTATCACCACAATCGAAGCCTACCTAGCGCAAGCTACGATTAAGTCACAAAGCGCCTTTGACAATAGTGGTGTGGCCATTGAGCTACGCCCTGTCTTGAATTACAAAGTGGACTACGATGAGACCTCAGATGAGATAGGGTCTGGAGAAAGGCTTCGTCGGCTCACAACCTCGCCAACGTTTAACCCCTCCAATTGGAATTCAGGGGGGTACATGGATGATGTGCACGAGATTCGTGATGAGGTGGGAGCTGATATGGTGGCTGGAATCTTTAATCTAAGTGATGTAGGGGGTATTGCCTGGCTGTTGGGCTCACCTGTGGGGTATCCTGAATTGGCCTTTTCGTTGAATCGTATCCAGCAAATCCTTACGGGTTATACGCTTGCACACGAACTTGGTCATAATATGGGCAATGCCCATTCGAGGTCCCAAACTACGAATGCAGCAGGTGTATATGGAGGTATGTTTGATTACTCTGTGGGGTACCAATGGGTTACCGAGAATGAAGCCTTTGTCTCCGTTATGGGGTATACAGAAGACAAAGAGACCCTCAGCGGTGACACGGTTCGTACGCAAGAAGCAGGTCTGTTTTCATCTCCTGACGTTCAATGGCAAGGGGTGGATGCGGGCACTTGGGACCCTGAGTATGGTCCAACCAATGCCGCCCAAAATAATAAAGAAATTAAGCTCACAATTGCAGACTACCGCCCAACGACAGTGGACGTTCCAGTTCTTTCAGTGGATCAGGAAGCGGTGACCGCATCCATGAATCGAGAAGAACAATTGGAAGTGCCATTAACCCTTTCCAATACTGGGGCCTCCAATCTTATGTGGCGAGTCGCTACAGAGCCTGTGGGGCTTTCTAAAACATTAACGCTTTCAGACATGCTTTCTCAAGAGACCATTCTTCCAAAAAGGGTCTTTAATTTTGTCGAAAAGCTTAGCTCCAATCATGTATTCAACGAGACCTTTGAGGGATTCGAGAGCTCCAGCAGTGGATACTATGCAAGGCAAGGCTGGAGGACACAATCCCTTGACGATGTTTTTGCAATAAAAACAAATAACCCCTCATCAGGTCAAAAACATCTTCAAATTCAGGCTTCAGAGGAGTCAAGTTATTGGGTCCGGAGCCCCTTCTTTGGGCCTCAATTGGAAGGAACGTTTGAAGTCTCCTTTGATCTCTCCATCACCAAGGACAGCAACACCGATGGGTTCAATGCTGTTGATCTCAAGTTTTATGATGGAGTCAATGGAACCCTTGCGGCGGGAGTTGCCGTCAATAGTGACTTGCAATTCCAGACATATCATCGTTCCGAGCAAGGTGGTGCCACGACAACCAAGAATACGGGAGAATATTTTGAGTCCAATACCTCAGGCAATGATTCCTACAGAACGGTACGAATCAAACTCAATGCGACAACATCAAGAATTGAGTATTACCTCGATGATGTCTTAGTGGATGAGTCGTACTATTTAAGTGCTGATGTCTTGGATATATTCTATATCACCGTTTATGGAAACACGCACCCCTTGGGATTAGTCGACATCGATAATTTTGAAGTGCAACGTCCCTATATCGTTGAGTGGCTCGACATTGATGATGTGGCCGGAGCGATTGATCCAGGGAGTCAAGGAACTCTAAATCTCTCTTTTAACACCGTTGGTGTGGATGCTGGAGTGTATCAAATCAAGCTGCAATTACTCAACAACTCCCAATCATCAACTGTGGATATCCCAATCACGTTGACCGTTAGCAACCAAATAGAATCGGTTGGCAGGGTTACTCTATCCACTCCCTCTGATGGGTCTTCTGGTTTAGCCCTTACTCCTACGCTGTCATGGAATGAGGACGCCAACGCCGATTCCTACTCACTTCAAATCTCCACCGATGGATTTAACTCTTTTGTGGTCAATGAATCGTTGAGTGGGACCTCCTACTCTACATCTGACCTTGAATACAACACAGAGTATTCCTGGAGAGTCCGTGGAATTAACTCTTCAGAGGATGGAGACTGGAGTGAGGTGTGGACATTCACTACAAAAGCTGACCCTACGATTAACCCTCCTGGCACTCCCTCCCTTTCAACGCCCACCAATGGTGCCGATGATGTCTTACGACCCATTGCCTTTTCTTGGGCGGGTGCCGCACGAGCAGAAACCTATACCCTTGAAGTTAGTGAAGATGATTTCGCGACCGTGGCACTTCGAACTACCACATCGTCTACCTCGTACTCGACCACATCGCTAGCCTACAAAACCTCATATTCCTGGCGAGTAAAAGCGACCAATGAGGCAGGCGATGGAGACTGGAGCGAGGTGTATACCTTTGCCATGGGTACGCCACCCTCTCCTGGTGTGGTAAGCCTCAGCTCCCCCGCCAACAATGCGTCAGGGCTCTCTAACAAACCCACCCTGCAATGGGATATTGAGCCCTATGCATATGCGTATGATGTACAGGTCTCTAAAGACGAGTTTGAGCGCCTTGAGGTGAGTCAGACCACAGAAGGGACATCACTCTCGCCTTCTGTAGATTACAATCAATCCTACAGCTGGCGCGTCAGAGCCACGAATGAGACGGGCGTTGGTGAATGGAGTGCCACTCGGACATTTGCCACCGAGGACGCCCCCGCACCAGGTGTTACGACATTAAGCTTTCCATCAGACGCGTCCACCGACATTGCCCCAGATACGTCGTTTGTATGGCAACCCACGACCTACGCCTCGTCTTACGTCATAGAAATTCGCACAGATGCCGACGAACTAACCACGGATACGGTCAAGACAACTAGCTATGCCATGAGCTTGGATAACGCTACATCTTACAGCTGGCGGGTGAAGGCCTTTAATTCAAAAGGCAGTGGCGCGTGGTCTGATACGTGGTCTTTCACCACCGTAGCTAAACCCATTGAGGCCATACAAACCCTTCGTCCAACGAATGATGCTGGCAATGTTAGCACCTCTCCAACCTTTGTTTGGCAAGCCGATAGCAATGCGGCGAGTTACCAGCTTCAGTTGTCGGAGGATGGCTTTGATTCGATGTATGAGCAGACCTCAACAACGGATACAAATGCCACCGTGGGTGGATTAGCCCATAGGTCAACGTACTCGTGGCGTGTCAGGGGGGTAAATACAGGCATCAAAGGTGCATGGAGCGAGCCCTTCACATTCACCACGCAACCACCATCCGTCAGTGTACCCATTATTTTGGCACCGGCACAGAATGCCGATAGTGTTGCCATTCCAACAGAGTTCCTTTGGCAGGCTGATGAAAACGCTACGTCCTATCAAGCTGAGTTATTCACCGATGCGTTCACAGTGAAAGTATTCGGACAGTCCTTGACTGATACATCTATCGTGTATACAGAGATGGTTGCGGATAAAGGGTATTTGTTCAGAGTACGCGCCGTCAACGCAGCAGGCACGAGTAATTGGAGAAATGTAGAATTTAGAACAGCAGAACAGGACGTCAATACATCCATATCAAGTAGCGCCATTCCTACTGAGTATTCCCTAGGTCAGAACTACCCCAATCCGTTTAATCCAGCCACAACAATACAATACAGTCTTCCTGTAGGATCGTATGTGTCCCTGAGGGTCTATAATATGTTGGGACAAAAAGTGGAAACGTTGGTGGATGGGGTGAAGTCTGCTGGGTATCACCAGGTGACCTTTGATGCGTCTAACCTAAGTAGTGGTTCGTACATCTACAGATTAGAAACTGGGGAGTATGCACAGATGAGAACAATGTTCTTGGTGAAATAGGTCTTGAACCGGCGTCCAAGATTTCTATGATTTACTGTCTCCCTATTGGATTGGGATCTAAAGATTTAATGGAATAAATGTGATTGAAAAGGAATGATTATGAGTATGGGCACATTATGTAAATAACAATCCAATAAGAACAAATCATACCCACAATGAATATTTCAAAAATTACTAAGAGTGTCTTTGCATTCATGCTCGCATTTGGTGTAACAACTACTACACAGGCTCAATATGACACAATGAACAAGAAGGATGTTGTTGATCTGGCTGTGGAGACAGAAGCACTTTCGACACTGGTAACTGCAGTTCAAGCAGCTGATCTTGCTGAGACGCTAAAGGGTGATGGACCCTTTACCGTATTCGCTCCTACCAACGAAGCGTTTAATTCACTCCCTGATGGAGTCCTTGAGATGCTGCTGCAGCCGGAAAATAAAGACAAACTAGCTGCGGTACTTACGTATCACGTTGTACCTGCTAAAGTGATGTCAGGCGATTTGTCCGATGACATGAAAGCTCAAACTGTAGAAGGTAGCGAGGCAACCATCAACATTGTTGATGGCATGGCTAAAGTGGATGGTGCTACAGTCGCTATTGCAGACATTGAAGCCTCAAATGGGGTTGTACATGTTATCGATCAGGTAATCCTACCACCAAGTATAAAAGAAGCACTTGCTAAGGACATTGTTGATCTAGCTGTGGAGACAGAAGAACTTTCAACATTGGTAACTGCGGTTCAAGCAGCTGATCTGGTTGAGACGCTAAAGAGTGATGGACCCTTTACCGTATTCGCTCCTACCAGTGAAGCGTTTAATGCACTCCCAGAAGGAGTCCTTGAAATGCTACTGCAGCCAGAAAACAAGGACAAACTTACTGCAGTACTAGCTTATCACGTTGTACCTGCTAAAGTAATGTCAGGCGACTTGACAGATGACATGAAAGCCCCAACTTTAGAAGGTAGCGAAGCAACCATTACTATAGTTGATGGCATGGCTAAAGTGGATGGTGCTACGGTCGCCATTGCAGACATTGAAGCCTCGAATGGGGTTGTACATGTAATCGATCAGGTAATTTTACCACCAAGTATTAAAGAAGCACTTTCTGCGGCAGAGACATCAAAAGATGAGATGGACGGCGGATATAATTAAACCGGACTTAGATGTTACCCAAATCCGTTTTAAAGCCAACTTGTGTGAGTTGGCTTTTTTTTTGACTTATTCTCAAGAAGATATGTACGAGAGGGGGGACTCGAACCCCCACACCTCACGGTACTAGATCCTAAATCTAGCGCGTCTACCAATTCCGCCACTCTCGCAACAAGAACCAAAATTAAGAAATTGTCTTGAAAAAGGTGAAGTAAAACATCTACTTTCACTTTGTCTCAGCAATTGGCCTCCATCCATTGATCCGTACACACGACCATGTTCAGAAATCTACGACTCGTCTACATCACAACCCCGACCAAAGATGAAGCTAAATCGATTGCCAGCGCCCTTCTTGAGCAGAAACTTGTAGCCTGTGCCAACATCATCGAAGGGATGACCTCGATATACGAATGGGAGGGTGAAATAAAAGAAGAATCGGAGTGTGTCCTATTGCTAAAGGCGCCCTACCACAACATCGCACGCATTACCAAGCGTGTGAAATCGATCCACTCGGCAGACGTTCCTTGCGTGGTATCTCTGACCCTGACCGAACAAGAGGGGAATGAAGCCTTTTTGGATTGGATTTTGCAGCAAGCCCCCCATTCGGAGTATGAAATTCGCTCGGCAGACGATTTTCAGTATTAAGCTTGGGGGTTGAATGCGCTGTCGAGCATTGCCTTTTTAATTACGCTACTTTCTGATTGTAATGGTATTCTTGAAGTTCTATATGATCTTCGAGACGGTTTATACGGTTGCTAATTGTATATCCTTTAAGTAGATAGGCTTTGAGTACACGTGTTACCGTCAGCGGCAGTTGTCGCAAATTTTGAGACAACTGAAACCCCTTGTAATTCTTCTCGCAAAGCATTTGCTATGTGCTTCCCTATAGTTTTTACATCACGATCAAATAAGGTTGCCATTTGATGGCGATTGAGCCAAACGGTGTCTTTTTCTTCGTCAACTCTCACCTGGATATGCTCGGCAAGCTCATCAGGTCGATAAAGAATGATTTCGTTTTTCATCCTAAATCAAATGCTTGCTTGTATCCAAAATTCTAGCGCTTTTAGTGTTCATATCTACCATGTCCACTCAGAATCAACCCAATTAAACGGTTTTTCAAGCTCTTCTTGGTCCAATAAGGTATCATCACCTTGATCAGCCATTTTTTCGAAGGATGCCTCCCAATCCTTACGGATGGTTCTGGCAGATCGAAGTACAATTTCATTGTCTCTGACAATCATCTCGATTTCTTTTGTAAGCCCACTTTCTTCAATTAATGCTTTGGGAATTCGGACTCCCTGGGAGTTCCCAATACGAATGACTTTTGTTTTCATGGTCTCTAGCGTTATGTGATGAGCGTTTCTAAACAAGTAGTGGATGTTAATTGCCCTCTTGTATGTAATTTCTTCTCAATCTTTGTCACTACATTGCCCCCACCTCAAGGCTCCACTCGCGGGCGAAGGGCCACGGTAGTCTCGTAACGCTCGCCACCACGAAGCAACATCATATCCACGCTATCTCCTACGCTAAATTGCCTCAGCAGTGCGCTTCCATGAAGGTTGTTCACAACCCGATTCTCATCTATTTGCAGGATAATATCCCCAGGCATGAGTCCGGCATCAAAGGCAGGTCCACTCCTATTGATTTCGGTAACCAACAATCCTTGGATATAGGGAAGGTTATACCGCACAACTAGCCCTTCTGTCATGGATCGAGTGTTCATGCCAAGATCAAAATCATACTCCACTCGACCTGTGTTGGCAAGTTGTTCCAAAATGAGTTGGACCCGGCCACTAGGGATGGCAAAACCAAGGCCAACCGAGCCAGAGCCGGTACCACCGGTGAAAATAAACGTGTTAATCCCAATCACTTCACCCAAGCTATTGAGTAATGGCCCACCCGAATTCCCTCGATTAATTGAAGCATCGGTCTGAATCATATCGATATAGACACGGGGATTGGAAGGATCGGGTCGAAAATCGCGGTTTTTGGCACTAACGACCCCCACCGTAACGGTTGGATCGCCAAGTTCAAAGAGGCCAAAGGGATTACCAAGTGCAATGGCCCACTCGCCAACCTCCACATCATCCGATTCGCTGAATGAGATATGAGGAAAGGTGGTATCACCTTCCATTTGTAGTAAAGCAAGATCTGTGAGCTGATCGCTCCCTAGCACCGTGGCTTCATATGCCTCCCCAGAAGGGAGTGTGACGGTCACCGACGTGGGAGATTCCCCAATAACGTGCTGATTGGTAACGACACGCCCCGTCTCGGAGATAATAAACCCAGAACCAATACTGGTAACCTCTTGGGGAACATTAAAGCGGTTAAAAAATCGAAAAAACTCGTCCTCCACAATGCTGCGTCGGCGCTGGACGACCGAGGTGACGGTAATATTGACCACTGCAGGCGATGCTTTGGAGACTGCTCGAGTGATCGCATTCGATCGACTTGCAGTGATGTCCTCGTTTTGTTGTGCTACGGTTTCAGGGGTCGATCGGCTGGCTTTATCATCATCTGACCCTGTGTTGGCAGACTGGCACCCATAACCCAAGGTCATGCTGCCTAGAAGGAGCATCCCAAAGACCCAACGTGCTTTGTTTTGTTTCAATAGGCTGTTCATACAGGTCTTGTTACGTCACTAAACTCTGAAAAGATCAGGGTTGTGTCGACGCCCCACCTCCAGTGCTTCCTCGCGAGCGCGCTCAAGCGATCCCTGAAACATGGCCCCTGCTGCTTTTTGGTGACCACCCCCGTTCATATCACGAGCCCAGACATTAACATCCACATCTCGTTTTGCACGCAAACTCATTCGGACATCATCTTCTTGGGACTCTTTGAGAAACAACGCAACCTCCACCCCATTAATTGCGAGGGCTTGATTGACAAAACCATCAGTTTCGACCTCACCAAATTGTGCGCAGTATTCCATCTGCTCTTTTGTCATCATAATGGTTGCCACTTTCCCGCCCGGGGTGAGCTCAACCGATTGCATTACCTCGCCCATTGCCTTCACGGTTCCCATGGTCCTGTCCGCCATATTATCTACGACCTCATTAGGTGTAAAGTTGCCGATGCGCAGCAATTCCCCTGCAATTTTGAGGGTTTCAGGCGCCGTGTTTTCAAAGGAGAATGAGCCCGTATCACGCATCATACCGGCAAAAAGTGATTGCGCTGTGCTTGGATCAAGCTTATCAAGTCCTACCTGCTCAAACCACCTAAAAATGAGCTCACAGGTTGAAGAAGCGGTCGGATCCGAACACACCACATCAAATTTGGTGTCTGGGTGAGGATGATGATCGATCATAAACGACATAAATGGCGCCCCTTCATACACAAGATCCCCTTTGCGGGTAAATCGGTGGTATTGATTGCCATCAACAAATATGACCGCCTCAAACCCTTGAAGAGACCCTGGCTCAAGGAGCTTGATCTTCCTAGCGTGCTTCATCCAAAGTAGGTTAGACGGCACAGGATCCTCATTAAATGCAGTATATTTAATGTCGTGAGCCTCCAACAAACTACACACGCCAGACTGCGCTCCAATACAATCCGCATCAGGGCGGATGTGGGACAATACAGCAACTTCATAGAAAGGTTTCAACTCTGACAGAAGGGACTCAAACATATCGACACGCTCTTGTGCTTTGTGATGGCGAAAAACCGTCGGTTGAGCATGTCCATGCTATCTGGAAAGAAGACACACTTATCATTGCCGCGGATGGAGGGGGTAATATAGGGAAGGACTGGGAGATTCGACCAGACCTAATCATAGGCGATCTTGACAGCGATGATGGCAGCTGGCCAGATGTAGAGCGCGTTTATCAGCCAGATCAAGACACCAATGACCTCGAAAAAGCACTCCATTATGCGCATGAACAGGGTATGAATCGAATTACCATTATCGGAGGGACAGGCGAACGGCTTGATCATACGCTCAAAAACCTTTCGGTGATGGTGCGCTACAAAGAGACGTTTGAGGATCTTGTGCTGCTCGATAATTATATGAAAGCGGGTCTTATCTCCTCTCCGTTTACCATAAGCACATGGAAAGGGATGAAGGTCTCTTTGGTGGCGGCGGCGGGGCGGGTCACAGGGATTGTGAGTGAAGGTCTGTTGTATCCATGGACAGGCCAAGACTTGGTCGTTGGGCAGTATGATGGCACGTCCAATCAAGCTACGGGGGAGGAGGTGACTTTGCGTTTTGAGGAAGGTGACTTGCTGCTAATTGTCCCCTTGGATGGGCAATCGGGTCAAGAGGGTCAGGAAGGGCAACTGGGCCAGGGCGGGAACGTTGGGCAAGCGAAAAAACCGTCCTCGGGGAGGTCGTTGTGACGTTTCAAGGTCTGGACCAAGCCCTTCTGATCGCTTATGGGGTTGCTCTGGTCGTACTATCTATATCAAGTTTGTGGAAACGCCGTGCGGATCGGTCGGCTCCACACATGGAGCCAACATATACACCCACGCAAACAGACCAAGGTGCGGTATCGAACGAAGGGAGGGCCTCAAACAAGGCGGCTGACTATTTACTTGGGGGGCGACGGCTTTCATTACCCGCTTTTGTGGCAACCCTCGTTTCCACATGGTATGGCGGGATTTTAGGGATTGGGGAGTATGGCTATCAGTACGGAATCTCTCAATGGTTGCTTTTTGGGATTCCCTTCTATGTATTTACAGCCCTTTTTGCGGTGTTTCTTGCGGGGAAAATTCAAGGGTCCCCCGCGCTTAGTCTCCCCGAAGCGATGCACTCAACCTATGGCACAACAGCAAGTCGGCTTTCGGCTGTGCTCATTGCCATTTTGGTGAGTCCCGCGCCCTACATCCTCATGATTGGATTGTTGGCGCAACATGTGTTTGGGTTTGATGGGTCTATCCTCTGGACGAGCATAGCTGTAGCTGGATTTTCGTTTGTGTATGTAAGCCTAACGGGGTTCAGGGCTGTGGTGCGCACCGATATGCTTCAAATGATCTTGATGTATGGTGGGTTTGGCGTCATTTTGATCATGGCGTGGCGCATGTGGGGGTCCCCTGTGGAGGTATGGCAAGCGGTTCCGGACGGACACCGAGATCTCACTGGTGGATTATCGATTCAGATGATCCTCGTCTGGTTTTTTATTGCCTTGTGGACCTTTGTCGATCCAAGTTTTCACCAGCGCTCGGCAGCGGCTGCAACACCACAAGTTGCCCGACGAGGAATGTTTATCGCCATTGGATTTTGGGCCCTGTTTGACCTTCTCACAGCCTTCACGGGTCTTTATGCCTTTACCATTCTAGGCCCTGGACTTGAAGAACCTATTCTGGCCTTTCCAATGCTTGCTGACCAAGTCTTAGGAACAGGGTGGTTAGGGCTCTTTTATCTCGCCTGTTTGGCCACCATCATGTCAACGTTGGATAGCTTATTATTTTTGTCGGGGCAAACCCTAGGCCGTGATTTTCTTGCCCCCATCCTCAATCGACAACATGGTGCTCAACATGACATCGGCTGGACGCGACTTGGCATGGCCATTTCGGCCTGTTTGGGCGTCGCCTTACTCTTGTGGTTCCCGAGTGTGGTTGACTTATGGTATGTTATCGGGTCGGTGTGTGTGCCGGGGCTATTGATCCCTGTGCTGGGATTATATATCCCTTTTTTCTCCATGAAGCGGCCATGGGTGCTTGCCTCACTAATTGGAGGGACGGGCGGTTCGCTAACGTGGTTACTATTGGGGGTATTTGCAGACCAGGCAGAAGGGGTCTCTTTTCTTGGCCTTGAGCCTTTCTATCCGGGGCTGGCCGTGGCGATTGGTTTGTTTACGCTAGGGCGTAAGTCCGCGAAAGACACATAGGACACGAGGAGGGATCAAAAGCCTAGCGCTCTTTGAGAAGATGGCTGAGATTAAGCTGATGAATCGGAATCAGATATTTGGCCAAAAATACATCCTTGTGGATGCCCAAAATTCCTGTTCCACGAAAATCGACAACGCAGTACCGTTCTTCTATCGCGACCACTTCACCAATGCCGTAGTACTCAGGGGTAGGGCCATAATAGACTAAATCCCCTTGCTCGAGCTCGTTTTCGGAGCGTCGATGGAATGGGTAAATCACCGGCAGGAGATCGAGGCGATAACTAAGTCTACGTTTCTTGGTCTGCATAGCTCAAAAATAACAACCTTTTAAGAGGGAAGCGACGATTCAATCGTTAGAGTTCGTTGTTTTTTTTTCGCATGCTCTACGTCTGCCAAGGTTACATGTGCTGTCACAGGTCCCCATAGACTAGGCACCTTTTCGGGCCATTCTACGAAGGTAATTGCATCAGGGCCTTCCGATGCCAGTACATCTTGAATTCCGGCTCGCATCGCATCTTCCACTCCCTCAAGCCGATAAGCATCGATATGAATCACCGCAGGAACCGCTCGGTAATGGTGTAGAATACTAAAGGTGGGCGATTGGACATCATTGGGCTCACCGCCAAGAGCGCCTACCACCGCCTTTACCAAGGTCGTTTTTCCCGCACCCAATTCACCTGATAATGTCACAAGAGCTCCAGGCTTCAAGGTGGTGGCCCATGCCTTCGCGAATTCATCTAGCTGTTCAAGCGTCGTTATATCATAGGATATATCATGGGATATGTCGTGGGATGGGCTCACGATGGACGACATATCGCTAGGGGCAAGACCATCTCTTCCAGTGAGATGCCACCATGTTGAAAGGTATCACGGTATTTGTTTTGGAACTTATGATACTGGGTGGGGTAGATAAAATAATAGTCCTCTTTGGCGATGAGGTAACTACTCATGTGCACACCACCCGGGAGACCATAAAGCTCAGGTTTCGTAATCTTAAGAGCATGAGACTCCTGGTCAATATTGAGGTTTTTACCATACTTATAGCGAAGTGAATCCGCCGATTCTCGGTCACCAAACACTTTGGTGTCTCGCATGGCACGAATCGAGCCATGGTCTGTCGTCACAACGACTGGAATTCCCTCCTCTGCGCACCCATTAAATAATTCCAAAAGTGCTGAGTGCTCAAACCATGTCTCTGTAAGGTTACGAAAAGCTCTGGCATCGGGAGCAAGCTCCTTCAACACGTCAGAATCTGAGCGTGAATGAACAAGCGTATCCACAAAATTGTAGACCACAGCCGTCAGGTCGATATCCTTCATCGTAGGGATGCCTTGAACGAGCTTTTTTCCGTCCGCGCTGGATAGCACCTTGTGATATCGAAGACTCACGTCAAAGCCATTGCGCTCCAACGCAGCCTTCAAAAACATCTCCTCATGCTGATTCAGCGATTGTTCACCTTTGCTCAAGTCCCATTCATTAGGGAAGGCGCGCTCCAATTGAGCAGGTGTATACCCCGAAAAAATGGCGTTACGTGAGAATGGCGTTGCAGTCGGTAGAATCGAGCCAACCAATTGTGTATCAATCGTAAACCATTTTCGCAGTGTCTTCTCAAACACACGCCATTGGTCCAATCGCATGCAGTCAATCAGTACAAAGCACACTGGCTGCCCAGCCCGTTTCTTTAGCAATGGAAACAGTGCTGTTCGCATCACTTCATGACTCAGAACCGGTCGCTCACCCAATCCCTGACCGTAAGACGAAGCAATCCAATCCACATAGGATTGCTCCACATACCGACTAAACCCAGCATTCGCGGAGGCGTATTGTTCTTCCAAAATCTCTTTGGACGCTGCCTCTCCCCCCTCCAAATCAAATTCCCATTGCACGAGCTCTTGATAAAGCGACGACCAATCTTGCCACGTGCTCGCCTCGTCCATTTTTAATCCCAAGCGTTGAAACTGCTGCAAATACCGTTGTGTCGTTTTTTCTGACTGGATTTCATCCACCTGCAGTAGCCGTTTTAGGGTAATGACGAGCTGGGCAGGATTCACCGGTTTAATGAGATAATCCGAGATGAATCGACCAATGGCATCCTCCATGATAGACTCCTCCTCACTCTTGGTAATCATCACCACGGGGAGCTGAGGTTGGAGTTGTTTGATTTTTTCTAACGTCGTGAGTCCATCCATCCCTGGCATTTGCTCATCCAAAAACACCACATCCACCGCTTGTTCACTAAGCATATCCAGTGCATCGGCCCCGTTGGTGGACGAGAGCACCGTCATACCGCGCTGCTCTAAAAAAAGTATCGGCGCTTTGAGCTGCTCAATCTCATCATCAATCCATAATATGGTTCCTTTCATGCTCATGAACTTGTCTCGATGGAGTCTGGTTTGGGTGGATCTGGTTTGAGTGGCACAGCATTGGATGCATCATTGTTCTCCAAATCTACTGAATCACGCACAAAGAGGAAGGGTCTCATTTTCTGCAAGGATTTTGGACCAATTCCCTTCACCTCAATCAATTGTCCCAATGAATCAAATGGACCTTTTTGTGTGCGCCAATCCATAATTTTTTGGGCTGTGGATGGCCCGATACCCTTGATTTGCTGGAGTTCGCTCATAGACGCACGATTCAAGTCCAGAAATACGGAATCGGCACCTGTTTTTTCCATTTCCGGCGGGTAGGGATCGATCCCAGAGACTGGCGTGATTTTCCGTGACTCGCCAAGGGATCCATACCGAAGCATCCGTTGATTGTGCTCCTGAATGTGAGTCGCAAACAATTGCTCTAAATGCTCTCGTTCTTGAGTGTAGTCTTGTTTCCAAATCCCGTCTGGATGTTGAATCCATGCTTGTGATGTCCACGCCACCACGCTAATACCCATCATCACCACGAGCCATCCTCGTTCAGCGCGGGGAACATGCCAGCGATCTAGAAGGAAGAATAGTTTACGACGAATGTGTAGTTTCCATTTCATATGCAATAAGAACATCCAGGAAAGGTTTCCTTACAACATGATATTCATTGTAACATTTTGATGACCACTCACTCCTTTGACTGGAACGGCCATACCCTTGTGTGGGCGGAATTTGGCGACCCTGACGCCAAGCCTAT
>JAVLBP010000024.1:0-14010 GCA_031581145.1 Balneolaceae bacterium | reverse complement strand
ATCAGCACCCATCTGCTGTAGTATGCCAAACCCAAAGATGAACCCACTCACACGAAGAACGCCAAAGACGCCCGATTTTACCACAGCCACAGCATGCAATAGCGAGCTCACAGGTGTGGGTGCGGCCATCGCAGAGGGGAGCCAACTGTGTAATGGCATGACACCCGCTTTGACGCCCACCCCAATAAACATCAGTATGAAGATGACCCATAGCTTGCCAGAAGCTATGTCGCTGTCAATGAGAGCGCTCAATCCACCTGCCTCGAAATCAAGCGTTCCCGTTTCCATGTAAAGCAATCCAGCCCCAGCAACTAACAAAAGACCTGCCGTCAACGTGTAGGTGAGGTATTTTCGAGCTGCTTGAATGGCCGCATCACTCTCTTTGTGCACAACTAGCGGATAGGTGGAGAGGGTGAGAATCTCGTAGAACACGATAAATGTGAACAAATTGCCGGCAAACGCGACACCAATCGTTGAAGAAAGACTCATGGCAAAGGCTGCAAAAAAGCGCGTTTGTTTCACCTCTCCATTGCCTCTCATGTAGCCAATACTATAGGCGCTGGTAAATATCCAAAGTCCAGAAGCTATCAACGCAAAAAAGACACCCAACGGATCGGCTTCGAGCTCAAAGGGAAGCCCAGGGGCGATGTCGAAAAGTGCACCGCCCACTGTTTCCCCACGTAAGGCACCAGGGATGAGGCTAAGCACTAAGCCAAACTTGATCAACGCCGCCAAAAACGTCCAGGACTCGCGCAGATTGGGCCTACTCGATGACAACGCAATCAACGGGATCGCAAAGAGCGACACCAAAACAGCCAAAAGCGGAATGAAATCTGGTTGTAGACCCATTATGCAGGAAATAGGGTTTGAAGGATGTCAAGAAGAGGCACATTAAAAAACCCAAAGCCAAGTAGAGCGAGTGCTAGAATCAATGCTGGCAACCTCATCCCCCAACTCACCTCATTCATCGAGGCTTGGCTCGCCTTTTTTTGTCCTGATCGACGCAAATACACTTTTTCTAGGATGCCAAAAAAGTAGACGGCATTAAGAAGTGAACTCGATAAGATCACCCCAAATAACACCCAATTATCTGCTTCGATTGTCCCAAGCGCCAACATCCATTTGCTAAAAAATCCGGCTAGCGGGGGAAGGCCAATCATCGAAATCGCAGCCAAGGTAAACGTCGCCATGGTCCAGGGATATTTCACACGATAACTATCATTAAAATCGCGGATATCTACCGACTCTTCCTGTCGTTCTAAATGACTCGAGATCATGAATAGGGTGGCCTTCATAATGGCATGATTGAGTACATGAAATAGGGCGCCGGCAAACGCGATAGGGTTCATCAGAGCCACACCCATCAGGATATACCCAATTTGAGACACGGAGCTAAAGGCCAGCATCCGCTTCAGGTTTTTTTGAAGAATGGCCATGATGGACCCAAAAAGAATACCGGCCCCTGCCAGATAGGCAATCACCTCCGATAACGGTAAGACTGCATTCAATCCCGAAGCGCCAAAGACAAACAACAACACTCGAATCATCACATACGCAGCGACCTTGGTCCCAATGGGGGCAATGAGTGCAGAGCTAATGGAATTGGTTTGAGTGTACGACTCGGGAAGCCATCCATAGAGTGGAAACAGTGCAGCTTTCACCCCAATACCCACGATCATTAATAGTAACGCCACCAACACGGCGGGCTCCTCGGCAATCAACGGGATGATAGTCGTCATATCTATCATGTTGAGCGTACCGGTCATGGCATACATAAAGCCGACTCCAATTAAGTAAAGCGTTCCTCCAACAGTGCCCAAAATGAGATATCGGAAGGCGGCTAAGGGTGCTTGACGGGAGCCAATGGCGATGAGTGCGTAGGATGAAAGCGAGGAGATCTCTAAAAAGACATAAAGATTGAAGAGGTCACCGGTGAGAATCATCCCGTTGAGCCCCAACAAAAACAACGATGCCAGTGCATAAAACGTGGGAGGATGTGCATCGAGATGCTTATCCAGGTTGCCTGCGGAATGCCACAACACGATAGCGGCGACTCCATTTACAACCATCAAGAAAAAGGCACTAAGGCCATCGAGTACAAATTCAATCCCAATGGGTGGCGCCCATCCTCCAAATCCATAACGAATGGCTGGTAATCCAGCCTCCGTGTTGGCCTGCACAACTATCCAACCCACCACCGATAACACCGCCGCCAGACCTGCACCTAATGTGGCCAAAGGTTGAGCGCTCTCCTTAAAGCGGACCCCCGCTAGGACAATCAGCAGGGAGACACTGATATAGCTCACCACAAACATGGCTGGCAGATTCGCTTCAATCACGAGAATCCTCCAGAGTGGCTTCGTTTAGTGCATCCTCTTCAAGCGTTTTGAATCGGTTCCATATATTGACAAGCAATCCAAACGCGACTCCTTGTGTGGCCACACCTACCACGATCGCGGTGAGCATCAGAGTGTGAGGAAGTGGATTCATGTATCCATCAATCATCTCAACAGGAATCTCCTCCCATTTAACAGGCACGGTTCCCCCCATTTTTGACGCTAAACTCACAAAAAACATGATCACTGCTGCCTGGAAAATCGAAAGCCCAATGACCTTTTTGACGAGATTGCGTTTAAAAAACATCCCATAGAGCCCTACGCAGAGGATAATAAGGGTAAACGCATAGGCATAATTGGCGATAAACGTCTCCATCATCACTCTACCTCCCCGTCAGCCATTTTATCATAAATCAAGACCAGAGCGGCCATCACAGCAAGCCCAACGCCCACTTCGATGATCAAAATGCCCGTATAACGAAGGTAATAGGGGGACAACCCCGGGATAGGCAGCCCTTCATAATCCAAGAAATTACTCCCAAGTAGCATCGCTAGTAGCCCCGTCCCAAAGTAGATAAGTACTCCCACCACACCCATCGGCGTTGTGACCGCGTTGCTCAAAATTAAACTCGAGGTTTTGGATCCACTTGCCACGCGCATCAGTAACACAGACGCTGCCAGCAGCGCCCCTCCTTGAAACCCTCCACCCGGAGAATAATGGCCATGGAAAATCACATAGAGGCCAAACATCATAATAAATGGGGCCAATGCACGAGCGCCAAGCAGTGTTATCGGGCTTTCAAACGATCGTTTCATGGGTCACCTCCATCCGTCTGAGGGACTCGTCTTCGATTTGTGAGCAACAAGATTAAGATGAGACCTGCAGTAAAGACCACGACGACTTCCCCAAGGGTATCAATACTTCGATAATCCCCAAGAACCACCGTAACAATATTAGGTGTCTTCGCTTCCTTGTAAGCTTTTTCGATGTAATGACCCGCAGGAGTAGGCGAGCCTGTAATGGTTGTTTTTTCATTCATGGGTGTATCCAAATCACCTCGGTCCGGAAGGCCCCACATCCCCCAAGCCATAAGCCCTGCAAATCCCACCAATACGACCCATTTAAACCCTTGATTCATCATTATTAATCGTTTGTTTTGGCTGTGGTTTTATGGATAGCAATCACGAAAAGGATACCCGTGACACCTGCCCCCACGACCGCCTCCGTGAACCCTACATCGACCGCGCCCATAGAGGCAAAGAGCAACGCTGCTGAGAAACTAAACACCGAGAGCATCACCACGGAAACCAGAAGATTTCGAGCCTCCAAGGCGACAATGGCGGCAAAGATTAAAAAGATGAATAACACGAGTTCAAATTCCCAAATCATACCGAGTCACCCTTAGATTTGTCGTCCGTTTGACCGTTCTTTTTCTGCTTCTTTGGACCCGCTGTAACGCCCTTTCTTGATTTCGCGGGCATGTCCCCACTGGCAGACCCAGCACCCTCACCACCGGGAGCATCTGCTCCACTGGCCAACTCTGCTCCACTGGCCAACCCTGCTCCAGCACCCTCTCTATCGGCTATCACAGACGTACCATCCCACTCTTCTTTACGAAATAGCAGGGGTTTGAGACCGCTTTCCATGGCTGCACGTGCCAGTGCATGGGATCCAATGGGATTCGCCAGGGCCACAAAAATCAAGACGAAGGCCAGCTTACCCATGTTAATCGTAAATCCTTCCAAGATCATTAACCCGACAATCACAAGCAGAATCCCTAAGGTGTCGGTCTTACTCGCTGCATGTGTTCGAGAATAGAAATCAGGCAACCGGATCACCCCAATACTCCCAACGAGCATAAACCCAATACCGAGTACGATAAAGGCCGCCGCTGCCCATTCGATGACACTGAAATCACTCATCTTGCTCCTCCTTCTGGGCTGGATCTGGTTGAGCTGTCTCGTGCTGAGCAACCCCTGGCTGAGCAACCCCTTGCTGAGCATCTTCCGGCTGAGCCTCCGCCGTCATGTATTTTGCCAGAGCTAGCGATGAAATAAAGCCAAGCGCGGCGTAGGCCAGGGTAATATCAATAAACATGCCAATGCGATCATAGAAATAGCCAATCATCGCAATCAGCACAATCGTTTTAGTAGCCATCGCATTAGCCCCAAGTAGACGATCAAATACGGTAGGCCCCCTCCAAACTCTCACAAGCGGAATCACAATGACCACCATCAATATGGTTACAGCCACCAACAAGAAGGTTTGCATGGGATTATAGATTTGGAAGCCGGTGATTGGAGTGGGTAACGCTTACATCATGGACAACGGGGCGGTCCTCCGGGGAGAAGACACCGAGCACTTTACGAGGCAGTGAATCATCGACGATGCCTGCATACGTCTTTGGAGAAAGGGCGTGCACCACGAACCGATCCCCCTTAATGTCAACGGTTAGGGTACCTGGTGTCAACGTAATGGAGTTGCCCAGGACCATTTTGGCATGAGCACTTGGCAAGTCTACATTGAAGGTGAGCACACTTGGCTCTATATCCATTTTTGGGTGCAGGATCATCGAAGCCACTTGAATGGCTGACTTTATAATCTCAACAACCAGCCAAGGCACGTAAGCAATAAACTTATGAAATCGCACCGCTGTGATGGCATCTCGTTGGTCATCAAAGAAATGGACGGTGCGGATAGTATTGAAGGTAGCCAGGACTATAAGTGCACTTACAGCCCCAAATCCGATATGCATCGCGTCGAAAAAACCACTCAACACGACCCAGAAAATCATTAACGCAACAAAAGAAAAGACAAATCGAACAGCTGTGTCCCGGGTCACATCGGAGGGTTTAAATCGTTCACATTGATGCGGTGGATGTAGAGGTTCATTAACCTCAGCTAGAACCTCTGCTAGGAAAATCTAGTGGGTGGGTTGTGCACCCCATTCAACCGTTTGCGAACTTGAAAATAGGAAAAACCCAGACTTTCCCTCAAAAGATTTGGGGTGTTTAATGGTTAATTAATCACTAATTTTAGCCCACTTTGATAGAGGGTCGAGACGTGGAACGAGATGTGGACAATGTCTTCATGTGCTTGTTTACAAGCTGTTCTCAAGTGCGATAAGACGATGAATCCCACTGCCGACCTAACCCATACATTATGTCATTAACCACGCTTTTTGCACTTGTTCTTTTGGGTCTTCCCGCACTTGGCGCACTTCTATTAGGCGTGGCCGGACTATCGAATGAGTCTTGGCGCCATCATCGCACGATTTTTGGCACGTTGGCCACAACCGCGGTAACAATCCCGTTTTTTGCGAGTCTTTACCTAGGCTGGGTCGTATTCCAATCGGGAGGGTTCACCGCCCATTTTGGGACGTTTCTAGAAGCTGGGCAGTGGTCCGTAGATCTTGCCTATTTGATTGACCCGTTGTCCATCACAATGGCACTTGTCATCACGGGCATTGGGACACTGATTCATATCTATTCTATTGGCTACATGAAGCATGATGCAGGGGCTTGGAGATTTTTCGCCTACCTCAACCTGTTCATCTTTGCCATGCTTCAACTAGTCATGGCAGACAACTTGCTTGTCTTGTTCATTGGATGGGAGGGCGTAGGGCTAGCATCCTATCTACTGATCGGTTTTTGGTTCAAGAAGCCATCGAATACAGATGCGGCCAATAAGGCATTTATTTTCAACCGAATTGGTGATTTCGCTTTTTTGGTCGCAATGTTTTTGTTACTCAAGGATGTAGGGACACTCCAATTCTCAGGAATCCTAGAAGGTGTGAGTGGCATGCCCCAAGACACCCTTTTCTGGGTTGGACTTCTTATGCTGATTGGTGCTACGGGTAAAAGTGCGCAATTTCCCCTGTTTGTATGGCTTCCAGACGCCATGGCGGGGCCAACACCTGTTTCGGCGCTCATTCATGCGGCAACCATGGTCACCTCGGGTCTCTATTTAGTGACACGTCTTTCCCCAATGTTTGTGCTTTCGCCTGAGGTGATGATGATCATGGCCGTTGTGGGTGCATTTACCGCATTGATCGCCGCAACCATTGCCGTGACGCAATACGACATTAAAAAAGTTCTTGCCTACTCTACCGTGTCCCAGCTCGGTTTCATGTTTTTGGCATTGGGGTCAGGTGCATTTGTAGCAGCCATTTTTCATGTTATAACGCATGCATTTTTCAAGGCGCTCCTTTTCCTTGGCAGTGGGTCAGTAATTCACACCATGGAGCATGCGATTGAAAACCATGATGGTGCGCATGACGCCAAAACACCTAGCCAACTGGACCCTCAAGATATCCGCCTCATGGGGGGGTTACGCCATGCCATGCCAATCACCTTTCGCACCTTTTGGATTGGCACCCTAGCGATTGCAGGGATTCCGCCACTAGCTGGTTTTTTCTCAAAGGATGAAATCCTCATGCATACTTTCAATGCAGGCATGGGTGAGTTTGCTGGACCTCTCTACATCGTGTTATGGGTTGTTGGTATGGTTACAGCTTTCATGACGGCGTTCTATATGGTCCGCCTGACAGCCACCACATTTCATGGAGAGAGTCGCCTTGAAGCTCAACTCCCAGGTGCCTCTAAGTCATTTCATGAGTCCCCACGTACAATGACCTTCCCTTTATGGAAGCTTGCGATTGGTTCGATCATCATTGGGTGGATCGGGTTGCCCAACTTTGTGGTAGAATCATTCACAGGCCAAGAAGCTCATATTCACCTGCTCAAGGAGTGGATCTATACCCAAGCCGCAGATATGAAAGTCACCCTATCCTATCTCACGGAGTGGATCTTGATGAGTGTGTCGATTGTGGTGGCCATCATGGGTGTATCCACAGGATGGCGTCTTTATGGACAGGGTCAATGGGAGGCCACCGACCAAGCACTTCAAAATCAATTGGGTGAGTTCTACAACACCTGTCGTGAAAAGTATCTGCTAGACGAATTTTACCAGCGTATGGTGGGGCACCCAGTCCGGTGGGTGTGTAAACACATTCTCGAGCCCATCGACCGGTTTGGTGTTGGCGGTGTGGTAGCCTTCTTTGGGGTAACAACAAGAGTCAGCGGAGGTGTACTTCGGATTCTCCAAGCGGGACTCATTACAAATTATGCTGTTTTCATCCTGCTGGGTGTCATTTTCGTACTCGCACTCATGATTCTAGGACCAAGCATCGGAGGTACACCCTAATGGTCCCTGAATTTATCCTTCCTTGGGTTCTAAATCTCACCATGTGGATTCCATTCGCTGGATCCGTGTTGTTATTTCTTTGTGGGAGCCCCAAACGTGGACGTGTGATGGCTATCGCGTTTTCGACATTCTCGCTCATGATGTCCATCCTACTGGCCTTGCAGTTTATGCCTTCATACAGTGCGAATGTCCAATTTGAATCGGTTGGGGCGACGCTGTCTGACACCGTTAGACTCGGCTATGTCGTGGGTCTGGATGGGGCAAGCATGCTTTTATTCGCGATGACCTCCTTTATTGGCTGGATCGCGATCATCACGGCTCCTACAGTGTTTTCGCGTACGAATAACGCCTTTTATGGCCTTCTTTTGATCCTTTTGGGGGCTTCTTTAGGTGTATTTGCGGCGCAAGATTTGTTTCTGTTTTACATCTTCTTTGAGCTAGCTCTCATTCCGATGGCGTTTCTCATCGGGATTTGGGGTGAGGAAGAGCGCACCTCTGCGACCTATAATTTTGTCATCTACACCTTGGTTGGCTCCTTACTCATGCTAGTGGGGGTATTAACCGTTGGATTTACTTCAGCAACACTGATTGATGGAGTCTCTTTTTCGACTCATTATGATGACTTAATGGCCGCTGCGCCACTCTTTCAGGACTTGCCAGTCTGGGTTTTTGGATCCTTCTTACTTGCCTTTGTCATCAAGATTCCACTGTTCCCATTTCATAGTTGGCAAGCCAATGCCTACGCTCAAGCTCCAATCCCTGCGGTACTGTTCCTGGCACCGATAATGGTAAAATTTGGATCTTATGCGCTCGTTCGTTTTCTGATTCCTTATTTCCCAGTGTTATTTGATGCCGTTACGCCATGGATCGCCACGCTTGCGGTCGTAAGCATCTTGTATGGCGCGATGATTGCGATCACTGCAACAGATATCAAAAAAATTCTCGCGTTTTCGTCCTTGAGTCACATGGGATTTATTGTTCTAGGCCTTGTTGCATGGAACGAATCCTCACTACAGGGCTCCATTCTTCAGATGGTCAATCACGGCCTCACCACAGCTGCACTATTTCTAGGATATGGATACATTATGGCCTCGAACCCGAGTCGTCATCTAATGGACCATGGTGGTGTCGCATCTACACGCCCTGTGTTGACGACCATGATTGTCATCGCCTCTATGGCTTCTGTAGGATTGCCTGGTTTAAATGGATTTGTAGGTGAATTTTTGATTCTTTCAGGTGCTTTTGACTCTACACAATTAGGCTCAACACTCTATGCGGTTCTTGCAGCTCTAGCTGTGATACTTGCGGCAATGTATACACTACGACTTTTGAAGTTTACCCTTTTTGGAAGCCCACAGCACGATTTCCAGCCAGAAGACACCGATCGATCAACACTTCCCAAAGGATGGGTCCTGGGAACCTTTGTCGTGATCATGGTGTGGATTGGCTTTCAGTCACCGACGTTTACTCAATTCTCACAAGAGTGGACCATCATACTGCTTGACCATGTTCAGGGGATTCTTTCGACCTCAGGTCTATCAAATGTAAGCCCCGAAACGTATGTACCTTTTGTTTTGTAGCCACGTAGCCACATAGCCACAAGCCACATAACCACATAACCACATAAACATTCCACAATAATCACTTCAATCTATGCCAGCCGAAGCCCTACCCAACGACGAACTCACGCAACAACTCAAGACGCTCCCCGAGTGGACATTTGACGATAATGCCCTTACACGTACATTCACAGTCGGCGATTTTCGTGAGGCGATGCAATTGATCCTGGCTATTGGATTTGAAGCAGAGGCGTTGCAACATCATCCAGAATTGACCAATGTGTACAACCGGGTCTCGATACGACTCACAACTCATGATGCAGGCGATAAGGTAACAACACTTGATATCGCGTTGGCTCAAGCCATCGATGCTTTAGTTGTACCCAATGAATAACAGTGCATCTGTCAAGCACGCCGATTTTTGAACCCATGACCACAGATCTTCTCGCATTTTTACCGGGTCTTTTGACTGCAGTTGGTGGCATCCTTGTCATGATGTTGGGTGCATTTCGGGCCAATAAGCAGGTGGTATTGACAGCAACGCTAAGCGTTCTTCTAGCGTCCTTTGGTGTAGCATGCTGGCAGTCGAGCTTGCCCGCAAGTCTTGCCTTTACTGAGATGATTAGATCCGGTTCATTCACATCATTTTTGACGGCCATTATTCTGTTTGCGGGAATTGTAACGACGCTGGTAAATCAGGAGGCCATGCAAGGGCGTCGAGCCCATGCCCCTGAGGTGTATGCCATGCTCTTGTTTGCGATTACAGGAATGGTTGCCTTTGTCGCAGCAAACCATCTTTTGCTCTTGTTTGTGGGTCTGGAAACCATGTCCATTGCGTTGTATGTGTTGGCTGGATTGTACAAAAATGAACGTCATGGTGTAGAGGCTGGGCTCAAGTATTTCATATTGGGTGCCTTTGCATCAGGCTTCCTACTGTATGGGATCTCTTTCATCTATGGCGCGACGGGATCATTGAGCTTTGAGGCAGTGGCTATGGCGTCGCCTGAAGTCACGCAAACCTTATTTTTCCGTGCAGGCATTGGCCTGATGTTGGTTGGGTTCTTCTTTAAAGTGTCTGCTGTCCCATTCCATATGTGGACCCCAGATGTATACCAAGGCTCACCAACAGCTATGGCCGGTTTTATGTCTACGGCCTCCAAAGTGGCTGCCTTTGGTGCTTTTTGGGTGCTTTTAAGCCCAATACTATCTAGCGGTAATGACGCTGGGGCAGGCTCTTCATCGTCCCCAGGCCAGATCTCAGCAATCTATTGGATTTCTGTGTTAAGCATGATCATAGGAAACTTAACGAGTATTGCTCAGCAGGATCTTAAACGGATTCTTGGCTTTTCCAGTATTGGCCATGCCGGGTACTTATTGATTGGCTTTGTTGTGGGGACTCCCCAGGCATTTAGCGCAATGCTGTTTTACCTCGTGGCATACACACTCATGAATTTGGGAGCATTTGCCATGATTGCCCACTTTGAGCGCACCTTCGGTTGGACCGACACGTCGATGGATCAACTCAAGGGCGTTGGACGCGTAGCACCCCGTCGCGTGGCATTGTTGTCGCTGTTTATGTTATCGCTGGCAGGATTTCCACCTTTGGCTGGATTTTTTGGTAAATATCTCGTCTTTTCTGCGGCCATTGAGGCCGGATTTATCACTCTGACCGTCATCGCTATCTTGTCTGCGATTGTGGGCGCTTTTGTATACCTACGAGTGATAGGGCAGGCCTATTTTGAAGAGGGGGAATCTGTCCAGCCCAAGGAAAATCTTGGATGGGGCTTGGTTGTCGCTGTTTCCTTACTTGCAGCTGGGACGCTCCATTTTGGAGTGGATGCTTTGATGCCATGGCCATCGCTCCTAGATTGGATAACGGGGATAATGGATGTGTAGCTTGTCTATAAACGGTTCGCGCCAAGCTCTGATGCATAAATCATGCGATGCATTAGCCTACTTGAGTAAATCCTCGTATATTTCAAATCTGTCATCAATCGAGGGATATGATGACTGTTTTCAACGAAAACATCCACAGAACCAAAAAACATGTCTGATTTCTACGAAGTGACCTACGTCCTTTCTCCCGTCTTGGAGGAAGATGAGACCAAAAAATTGGTCGAGACCGTGAACGGCTGGATCGAAGCTGAAGGCGGTAAAATTGAAGAAGTTCATGAATGGGGGCTCAAAAAGTTTGCCACCCCGATGGAAGGCAAAACGAATGGCTACTATGTCAATATGTACTTCTCAGGACCTGGAGCTGTATTACCAGCTTTGGAGCGCCAAATTAATATCCATGATCATATTCTGAGGCATTTAGCTCTGAAATATGATGCCAAAATGAAGCGTCATCGCGAGCTTATCAAAAAAGGAGATTTACCTACCATTCTTGAAGTTGAAGAAACTGTATCTGAGGAGGCCCAGGCATGATTAAAAATCCTACACACCCCAAAAAGAATAATCTCAAGACGAAAGAGTGTAAATTCACCGCTGCTGGCATTGAGTATATCGATTACAAGCAGACGGATACCCTTGAGAAATTCATCAACGACCAAGGCAAAATCTTACCGCGTCGCGTAACTGGAAATAGTGCAAAGCATCAACGCCAACTAGCAACAGCGATCAAGCGTGCGCGTTTTATTGGTCTGCTTCCATATGTTGCTGATAACATTCGCTAATTGACCTACGTCTATCATGAAAGTAATTTTAAAAGAATCGATCGAAAAGTTGGGTAATGAAGGCGATGTGGTGAACGTAAAGCCTGGTTATGGCCGCAATTATCTCATTCCACAGTCTAAAGCTGTTCTAGCAACGCCTGGAGCACTTCGTACACTAGAAAATGATCGCGAGGCGATCGAGAGAAGAGTTGCTGCGACCATTCAGGATGCAGAGAAGCTCAAGGAGATGATTGAAAAGACCCAACTTACGATTGAAGTCAATGTGGGTGAAGAAGACAAGCTCTTCGGAAGTGTGACCAATCGTCAAATCTCTGAGCTACTCACTGAGAAAGGGTTCGATATCGACCGTAAGAACATCTCTTTCGACGAAGAGATTAAAACAACAGGCGAATTCAAGGCTGTGGTCGCCCTTGTCGGTGAACTCAAGGCATACCTTCCACTCACTGTAGTCGCCGCTGAAGAATAACTTTTGATCTATGCGATGGGCAATTCTTTGGGCACTTAGTACCCTCGCTGTCCTCAGTGCTCAACCCTCGCATGCTCAACTTCTTGATCCAGTAAAATTCACCGTGGGTAATGTTCCCACGGATGTAACGTCGGGCCAGAGCATTGATGTCTCTATCGAGACGACCATTGACGGGAAATGGCATCTCTATGCTGTGAACCTCGATCCAGACTCGGGTCCTATTCCTACTCAGTTTGGCGTGGTGAGTGACGGTCTACTCCAACTCTCAGGGGATGTCTCGGAGTCGGAACCAGACTTGGCGTTTGACCCCAATTTTGATGCTGAGGTCGCTTGGCATACTTCTGAAGCCTCATTTGACGTTCCCGTCCTTGTTGGGGAACTCACTGAAAACACGATACCCGTTGCCGCCATCACGGTACGCTACCAAGTGTGTGACGACCGCTCGTGCCTTCCGCCAAAAACAAAGACGCTTGAGGTACCCATTCAACGTGTTGATGGGCTGATACTTGCAGACCGCCAAGAGGAACAAGAGATCACCGTTAGCGTTGAAGAAGGAGTTTTGGTGGGGGGTGAATCCTCCGCCTCGACGCCATCGCCACGCTTGTCACCCCCTGACAACAATGATCTTGCAGAGTCTGGGTGGTTGGCCTTCATCTGGATTGCCCTCACCGCTGGTTTTGCTGCACTTCTCACGCCCTGTGTCTTTCCCATGGTGCCTCTCACGGTGTCTTATTTTACAAAGCAATCGCCACAGGATAACGCCAAGTCGGGCAATGATCCTGCATCTTCTGGTGCGGAGGTACCCAATGCCAAAAGAGGCTCCACGGGACCTGCACTGCTCTTTGGCCTCTTTATTGTCGCCTCGTTCACCCTTCTTGGGGTATTCCTATCTCTCGTCATCGGGGTATCTGGAGCCAACCAATTTGCGGCAAATCCTTGGATTAATTTGTTCATTGGTGGCGTCTTGTTGCTCTTTGGCTTGAGTCTTTTGGGTTTCTTTGAGCTTCAGTTGCCCCATCAGTTTACCAACTGGTTAAACGCGCAGTCCAATGAGAAGGGTGGATGGGTCGGAATCCTATTTATGGCTTTAACGATTAGTGCGGTATCCTTCTCTTGTACAGCACCTTTTGTGGGAGCGGTGATTGCTGCAACCGCAACAGGCCAGTGGTTTGCGCCTATTATTGGAATGGTCGCCTTTTCTGCGGCTTTTGCCTCACCGTTTGTGATGCTGGCTATCTTTCCGTCATGGCTTGAATCCCTCCCCAAAAGCGGTACCTGGATGACCTGGGTTAAAATTGCGCTAGGGTTTATCGAGCTTGCAGCAGCTGTCAAATTTATCTCAAACGCTGACTTGGTATGGCAGTGGGGGATCGTATCACGCCCCTTCGCTATCTCCATTTGGATTGCGTTAAGCTTGTTGGCTGCAGGATACTTCCTGGGGCTATACGCCATGGGGCATGAGAAGCGTCCAGCGTCCATTAGCATGCCTCGCTTTGCCCTCTCCTTACCATTTTTAGTGTTCTCCATCTATCTCGTTCCTGGACTCTTGGGGGCTTCATTAGGCCTTTGGGATGCGTGGTTACCTCCCAAACAGGCTACTGATGTCAGTGTGGTGCGATCGATTATGCTCCAAACTCCTCGCAGTGAGTCTGGGTCCAGTTTGGAAGCAGAAGAGGGCTGGCTCGATGACCTGGATGAGGCCATTGCACTAGGTCAACAAACAGGTGAGCCAATTTTTGTCGACTTTACAGGGTATACATGTACCAAT
>JAVLBP010000023.1:0-14345 GCA_031581145.1 Balneolaceae bacterium | reverse complement strand
GCATTCTCCAGACCCACACCAGACGGGCGCGACGAACGAATCCGTCGTGATATTCATTACACTTACTGAATTTTAAGCGAGGCGCTTATGCTGAATTTCTAGCGATGCGCTCATGCATAGTTTCTAGCGATACGCTTACGAATACTGAACTTAAAGCAATACGCATATGAATATTACAATTTTAGTCCTTGGTGCAGCGATGTTTGGTATGTTGTTGGTGGGTGTTGCATTATCCTACAAGGAGGAGAAACCTGTGAAGCCAAAAACCAAGGTGCCGGATTCCGTGGACTATGACGGAATGGGTAATTTCTCCCGATACCCAAAAATTGATCGCGACTTTTAGATCAAGCGACTGCTTCGACGTAGCGTCTTGATAGATAATGCGACCGTCTCAATCAAGCGACTAGCTCCTTGATACGTGGTAATGATGAGGTGAGTTCATCGAACGACTCAATCACATAGTAGGTGTCCTGAATAATATCGGTCCGAAAGTCGTGCGCCATGATTTGCTCGACATTATAGGCCCGCTTTTCAGAGTCGTCCGACAACGCATGTTCAGACTCTCCTTTTGAAGAAACAATACCTGCACCGTATATCTTGAGATCCTCACCGCTCTGAATGAGCCCAAATTCGATCGTAAACCAATAGAGTCGCTGCAACATCTTGACTTTTTCGGGGTCATCGATCACATCAAGAGCAATCGCTCCCATAGCTTGAAAAAATTCGGTGTAGGATTCGTTGCTTAGGAGGGGCGTATGTGCAAACACGTCATGGAACATATCAGGCTCTTCTAGATAATCAATTTCGTCCATGGAGCGGAGCCAACAAGTGGCGGTAAATGTTTTGTTGGCAAGATTTTCGAAAAACACGTCTGCTTCTGCGATATTTGGCACGGTTTTGATCTTCCAACCCGTGGCTTCTGCAAGGCGCTGGTTCACCCTCTCAAAATGTGGAATCTCAGCGGAGGTGAAGCCCACTTGATCTATAGCCTCGATAAATTCATCGGCTACCTTGCCCTTCAAAAACTCCATCTGACGGTCATATAGAAGCTTCCATACTTCAAAATCTTCTTGGGTGTAGTCGCTGTAAATTTGTTCTGAAGGGCGCTTGCGGGTATTGTCCATCGGTAGAGTGGGGATAAATTGTTACAGTGTAGAGGTTTTGACCCAAACGGAAGATATGAATGTTGCCTTCCTCGTCCATGGTCAAAAGCAAAACGCTATCTGGAAGGGGCAGAGATCATTTTGGTATCGTCCTCGTACGCTTTGAATGTCTGAGCGAAAGACTTACTATTTTATGGTAGGATGTCGATTAGGTACGATTTATCAAAGTCAGGTATGATCAATCTTGCTCAGCTGTTTTATAAAGGCATAAAACAGTTCGACGTATTCAACTCTCCACACGACCTTTATTCAAGACATGTCTCTCAAAACTTCATTATTCCTCCTTTTGGCACTCGCTTTAAGCGGATGCGCATCCTCTTCATTTGTCATGAAGGAGACTGCAGTCAATGCAACACTCGTGCCACTTGAGCTCGATAATGGAGGCAATCAAACCTACACTGTGGCCGCGAATGGCGTATTTTCTGAGCAATGGGAGTCGTATGTCGCAAGTTCGTTCAATGCAGAAGCACCCGAATCCATGGACCTAGAAGTGATTTTGCTGAGTGTGGCTATCAATGAAAATATTGCCGATCCAAATGATGGGACGCTCAAAACAGGAACTACGGAGTTCACCAGTGCGATTGTCACAGTGCAGGTCAATGCAGCGTATGCAGGCGAACGCTTTAGCGATCAGTTTGAAATCACCGAATCTAAGTATAAAGAGAAGCAAACCTCAGGCTACGGTGGGGCACCCTCCCCATTTGACAGCAATGACCTGGACTCACTTCGGGTTTCGCTCATCAAAGATGCGATAGAGCAGTCTGTGGTTGAAGTAGATAAAGCGTTAACAGCATTTATGAGTGTAGCCAAGGGGTAGGGAGTCCTGCAAATTGTAGATCAGCAGTCCGAGTCCATTTTACATCTCGTTTAGCCATTCAAGATTTCGTTTGTCCATTGCTTCCTGCGAAATTAGACGGCCATGTTTTATATCCTCTTCACTCAATTCAAGCATTTTCTTTTGATCAGAGGACAGCTCAATGATGTCATCCTCTTTAGCTTCAGAAGAAATCAACGTATTTAGGGCAACAAGAACATCTCTGTCCTTGATAGATAGGATTTTATCAATCAGCCCGTTGCGAATTTTGTCTACTGTATCCATACAAATAATCTAATATCTATTTCGATAATTTCCGACATCCATTCCCCAATCAAAGGCGGATATCTTCCAAGAAATCCCACAGAATTTCATTGGGTGTTCGACCGTTGATATCCCTGCTAAACCACACGTGTCCTCCCCCTTCGATGGTATATAGTACTACTGAGGCTTCATCACCGGGATAGACTTCAAGTCGAACTGCTCCTTCATCGTAGGTCGTGGATTGCAGATCTTGCGTTGACAGCCCATTGTGATCAGCCCAGAACTCCATTACGTCGGGAACAGCTTGCCATGCCACGTTGCCTTCATACGGCAGGACGCTGTCATCGGTCCCATGAAACGCGATAATGGACGGGGTGTGGTTTTTGTTGCATTCCTCAGGGATCATCGTCGTAGCCATACCGCCAACGGCCGCAAATACATCCCCACGGTTGCACCCAAGACTGTAGGCCATCATTCCGCCATTGGAAAACCCAAGCGCAAAAATCTGTTCCTCGTCGATATTATACTCGGCTTTGATATCGGCAAGGAGTCGCTCGATATAATAGACATCGTTTTTGGCAATATCTTGCTCACCATTATCACCTGTCTGCCAAAACCGTTCGCCGAGTCCATCTCGCAGGTATGCCTGAGGGTACGCCACAAAAAATTCGCGTTGGTCGGCCAGTAGCTGTAAACCGGTTTCACCACCCACATACTTTCGATAATCATCCACATTGCCACCATAGCCGTGCATGTTGATAATTAAGGGAGCAGGCTCCGTCACAGAATAGGTGTCTGGGACTTGCAACAGATACTCGCGCGTTGTCTCACCTTGACGTATAAATCGACGATCTCCGTCTTCAAGTGGGTCGACTTCCTCCGTGCCTACGTTGTTGTTGCAGCTAGAAGCCACCAAAAGCATCATTGCATATGCCAAAAAAGTGGTGAATTTGCCCAAAGCGATATTGTTGTGTTGGAGATGCTTAAGAGCGTCGGTCTTTCTCGAACTTAGCAGGGGTTGTGCCCGTTTCTAACTTAAACGCTTTGTAAGCTGTACCTATGTTGTTAAACGCACATTCACTGGCGAGGGTTTCCACACTCATTTTCTCTAAATCACCGGCAAGAATACGCGAGGCCATCTCCTTGGCTCGAAAGGTGTTGATCAAATCTTTGACCTTCAACGCATAGATTTCATCGATGAGTTGAGCCAAGGCTTCCAGTGTGAGGCCAAAATAGGCGGCAATATTAAGCCTGCTAAACGTAGGATCACTGCAGCTTTGATCCCGAAGGTATTGGTCGAGGGCTTCCTTTTGGATGCCTTCGGATTGATCTGCAAACGTATCACCCGTGGCTTGATAATAGGTACTGGCACCATACTGCGTGATTTCAGCCGAGGCGTAGGGCTCAAGGAGCTTATACACCGAAATCCCCAACCAACACAATGCCCAAATGGAGGTCACCAATACCTGATTGCTTGCTACAAACGGGCTTGTCAAAAACGTGAACTCAATAATGGACACGGATTCGATCACCAAGGATACCGCCGTCAGCGTACTGAACGTAAGCAACCACCAAAAGACTCTTCGGTAGCCCGGTTGCTTTAGTGTGGTGTTGCGAGCAATTGCGGAGACGGTCAAGCCCAAGAAAAACACCGAATTGGCAATCCGAAATATTGACACAACAGCTTCGGGTACGTAGCCTTGTGTTTGGGTAAGTATGTCGCTGGGTTTCGTAAGCGAGGTAATGATGGCCACCTTTGAATTAATATCTAAGGTGTAAATGGGGATATAATTGATGTAGACAAGGCCTGTGGACAACAGCAGATACCCTATGAGGTATCGGTTTAGCTTGTTGTGCAGTGTAATGTATACATACAGATAAAAAAGCAGGGGCGAGAGCAATGCAATGGGGTAAAACACTCTTAGTAGATGTGGATTGCCCGTCAAAATATTTTGGGCGCTAAAGAAGTACACAACCTGAGCTAGAATCAGGAATTGAAACAGTACATGAAGTACCGTTAGGCTTGCATTTTTCTTCTCCTGAAAGAATGTTTTTACAACAACGAGTAAAGGCAAAAAAATGCCCGCAGCAAGGATGCTTTCTGTGACACTGAGCATGTGTTTGTGAGAACGTAGTGTGATGTGCGCAACTAGAGGGTTTTTTCCCTCTCAAAGGATACCAAATATGGCGCCCTTATTGAAATGTTAACTTGAGCGCTTTTTGCATAGCTGGGAGGGGGTGTCTTTCTAAAAACCGGGGTTTTTAAATAGTTGCTTGAAGTGATTTAGTGGCCGTTCGAGTGTGATGGGTGGTAGATTATCTGTTGTTTCTATTAACTCATCAAATTCGACTCAAATGCGATTTATACTTTACTTTTTTAGTGTCTTTACACTATCGTTTTTACTAACCTCAACTGTTGTTGGACAGACAGTGAGTGATGGTAATTTCTACTTATTAGATGATAATGGCGTTACGATAGTCTGTGATGCCGCGGACCCTGAAAATCCTAATGATACTGGGACAATAAATGGAGTGGAGTACACCAGGATTGATGAAAAAGGTGATTTAGTGATCCATGGTGGCGATGTCCCCGCAGATCAGGCATGTACGAGTGGTGTGGAGTCTTTGGTTCAATGGTTTTATCAAACGGACTTTAATAAAGACATAAGTAGTTGGGATGTTTCGTCTGTGACAGGTGAGAATGGCATGGTTCATACATTCCAAGATTCACCTTTCAATCAAGACATCAGCAATTGGGACGTGTCCTCTGTAAAGAATATGGCATATATGTTTGCATACAACGAAGATTTTAATCAAGACATTAGTGGCTGGGATGTAAGTAATGTAGAGGATTTCCAATCTATGTTCTTCTTGGCCAAAAGTTTTTTCCAAGATCTTTCCGGGTGGTGTGTTGGATCTTCGTCAGTTAACCCGGATGAACCCGCAAACTTTAAAAATTCTGCTACTCTTTTTCAAAATAAACCTGCGTATTTTCCAAACTGGGAAAATCCAAATTGTGCCAATCAACAAGTCTCTTTAGACACTAACGATGGCGCCTCCGTCACCCAGGGGCAATCCGTGACCATTACCGGTACCGAGCTCTCGGCATCAGACCCTGATGCTGGTGATATTATAAATTTTGTCATTAAGTCTGTTCCATCCTATGGTTCACTTCAACTGAGTTCAAGCACCATGTCTGTGAATGATACTCTCACACAGAGCGACCTTGACAATGATAGGGTAAAATATGTACACAACAATAGCGGAGCAAGTACATCGGATCAGTTTGGCTTTGATGTCCAAGATGGCCTTGAAGATGGAGTATCTGCTGTTACAGGGAATACCTTTACCATATCAATTGATTTATTACCTGTGATTTCATCGGGTCAATCCTTTACCTACGCGGCAGGTCAATCCTTTGGGGTAACACTTGGCACGGTAAGTGCAACGGATGACGCCGCTGTGACGGGTTTTTCTATCAATTCTGTCATAGGCGCTGATGAGCAGAGCTACACCTCGCAAGAGTGGTTTACGATCTCTAGCGATGGCGTCGTCAGCCTCACCTCGGCAGGAGCCGGGGAGGTGGCGGCAAATTCTGGTGCGATCGCGCCCAATGGCTTCACGCTGAGTATTACCGCGGAAGATGCAGGTGGCAACTCCGATGCCGAATCGATTACACTCTCCATTGATGTGGCAGCGCCTGTGATTGTGACTGGTCAAAGTCTCTACTACGCGGCAAGTCAATCCTCTGGGGCAACGCTTGGCTCGGTGAGCGCAACGGACAATGCCGCTGTGACGGATTTTACTATCAATTCTGTCACGGGCGCTGATGAGCAGAGCTACACCTCCCAAGATTGGTTTGCGATCTCTAGTGCTGGCGTCGTCAGCCTTACCTCGGCAGGAGCCGGGGAGGTGGCGGCCAATTCTGGTGCGATCGCGCCCAATGGCTTCACGCTGAGTATTACCGCGGAAGATGCAGGTGGCAATTCCGATACCGAATCGATTACTCTTACCGTTGATGGGGCAGCCCCGGTAATTGTAGCTGGCCAAAGTCTCACTTATTCGGAGAACCAAACTGCTGGTCAAACCGCTACCACCTTGCAGGTGAGTGATGACAACGCGGTCACCTCGCTTAGTATTGATGCCGTCACGGGTGGTGATGGGCAAAATTATACGGCTGTGGGATATTTTGCGGCGTCCGCCTCGGGAGTGATCTCCTTGACGGAGGCTGGCGTCGGCAGTGGCTTTGTCAATGACTTTGAAACGGAGCCCAACACCTTTACGCTGACCTTTACTACTAGCGATGCAGTTGGTAATACCGAGACCGAGTCTGCCACCCTCACGGTCACTAACGTTGATGAGGCGTTGCCCTTGATGGGCGCAGATGTGGAACAAACCTACGCCGAGGTTCAGCCACTTGGTGCAAGTCTCGCCCAAGTCACAGCTACGGACAACGAAGGCATTACCGCCTATGAGCTTGTCACTGTGGTGGGTGCGGATGACGAGGACTATTCAGAGGACGCATGGTTCGAGATTTCCTCCACGGGACACATTACCCTAACGGAGGCAGGGCAAGATACCGCAGTCAACAACTACGACATAGCGCCCAACTCGTTTACCCTGGCTGTTGTTGCACGTGATGCAGCGGGCAACCAGACGGAGGATACCACAACGGTGACGCTACACATCGCTGAGCGAGTGCAAAACGCTGTAACCCCAACCCCGATGACGGAGGCTTACTTGTCTGCCAAGCCTACATTGTCATGGGGGGAGGATCCGCTTGTCACCCAGTACCATGTGGAGGTGTATACCATGGTCAGTGATACCGCGTCACAAGACACATCTTTGGTGATGGCCGACACGGTAACGACGACCTCTATTACCTTGCCACAACTCGACTATGAAACGACCTATCAGTGGAGGGTTCGCCCGTCGAATGGCTACAGTGATGGATTGTGGAGTGCGATGACGTCGTTCACGACGGAGTTTGTTCCTGTGGTGCGTGCGAGTCTGATCACGCCTGCTCAAAATGCGTCCGAAGTGGACATGCCAACGGTCTTTACGTGGGACTCTGTGGCTAATGCAGTGAACTATGAGTTTCAGCTGTTCACCGATGCCATGTTGACCGAAGTGGTCTCATTGCAGACCACGGACACGACCATGACGATTGATACGCTCAAGGCCAATACGGACTATCTATACCGTGTGCGGGCGAAGAACCAAACCAGCATGAGTGGGTGGGTCAATCATGAGTTCACGACAGCTGCGGCCTCTGGCGTGGCTACGTCCACCGAAGGCAAAGACGCCCTCCCGACTGTTTATGACCTTAGTCAGAACTATCCCAATCCATTTAATCCGACGACCACGATCCGTTACGCCTTGCCTCAGGCATCCTATGTGACATTGACGGTGTACAACATCGTGGGTCAACGCGTGGCGACATTGGTGTCCGGCACCAAGTCAGCTGGCTATCATGATGTAAGATTTGACGCGTCTGGCCTCGGCAGCGGGGCCTATGTCTACAGGATCCAAGCGGGGGCGTTTAGCCAGACCAGGACTCTATTCCTAGTGAAGTAGATACGGGAGAGGCGTATTGAGGACACCAGTGGGAGGGAACAAGCTCTCTCCCGTTGGTCTATTACCGCGCTTATCAATCTTGTGCCCTAGACTGGATTCGAACCAGAACGTTCTAACCTAATAAAATATGATCAAGCGAAAAAACGCTGAGTAATCATAGCATCTTAAATGGGTAAGATTAACAAATTAATTAATAACAATTAGTTAACTCTCTAGCGATAATATCAACTTAAGTTGTAATTATTGCACCACTCCTAAGCCAGCAATTTTTAATCATAATCATTATAAAATGAGACTTGCATCAATTATATATACACAGTCAATAATTTTACTGGGTTTATTGTATCTACCAGTAATTTCTCATGCACAAACTGTGAGCGGAACTGTCACTGATTCTCAGAATGGAGAATCTCTTCCTGGCGTAAATATTGTTGTGGAGGGTTCTGAAATGATCGGGACATCAACAAACGCCGAAGGTCAGTTTGAACTCTCTGTTCCGTCACTAGACGCAGCGCTCATTTTCACATATATCGGCTATGAGAGTCAACTTGTAGCCATCAATGGACGCCAAAAGATTGATGTCTCACTGGTCAGTGCAGCCATTACCGGCGATGATGTTGTGGTTGTCGGATACGGTGCACAGCGCAGGTCGGAGATAACCACATCCATAGCCTCACTTGATTTTGAAGATTTCAATGAGGGCATCACTACGTCACCGGAGCAACTACTCCAGGGTAAGATCTCCGGCGTTAATGTTACTAATCAAGGTGGGCAACCGGGTTCACCAGTCCGTGTAATTGTTCGTGGACAGGGCACGCTTAGAAGCGGCAGCGGGCCGCTGTATGTGATTGATGGTGTAGCTATTAATAACGCGCCAACAGCAAGCGCCGGACAGAGCTTTGGAGTAGGGTCAGCCTCACCAACCAATCCGCTTTCATTTTTAAATGCCGATGATATTGAATCTATCGATGTCTTAAAAGATGCCTCAGCAACAGCCATTTATGGATCAAGGGGATCAGAAGGTGTCATTTTGATTACGACAAAACGCGGTCAGAGAGGGCAATCACAGCTCAATTACCGAAGTGATGTAACGACATCAACAATTGCTAATCGCGTTGATATGCTAAGTGCGGATGAGTTCGCTGATTTTCAGGAAAGTATTGGCCAAGCAGATCTCGATGGTGGCTCAAGAACCAATTGGTTTGATGAGATTACTCGCACAGGCATCTCAAATTCCCATGCACTTTCTTACAGCAAACGTGACGCGGAATCAGATTTCATCGCCTCCCTGAATTTTTCAAACCAGGAAGGAATTATGATAGCAAGCGAACTTCAAACGTTTGGAGGAAGAATAAGGGCCAACCAACGGTTTCTAGATAACCGGTTAGTTATCGGATTTAATCTGATGGCGAACCGAACACGCACCGATTTTGCACCTATCGCAAATTCGCCAAGTACTAACGGTGGCGACATGATTACCAATGCTTTGACACAAAATCCAACCAATCCTGTTAGGCTTCCAGACGGCTCACTATTTCCTATCAGACAGGAAGGGTTTAACCCGCTCCGCGGACCCGAAATCCTGACCAACTTTTCTGAGGTCACGAGAATTTTGTCGTCTGTGCAAGCCGATTTTGAAGTGATAGAAAACTTGATGCTAAGCGCGAATTTCGGAATTGATAATTCTTATGGAAATACAATCTCGCAAGTATCAAAGCACAAGATTAACAGAATTGCAAAGCCTAATGGTGGCCTAGTTGATGCTATGAGAGAAAACAACAATATGCAATTGGAAGGCACCATCAAGTATCTTACATCAATTGATCGCCACAATTTCAATCTGCTAGCAGGCTACTCCTGGCAAAAATTTATTCTAGAGGGTAGATACTGGAGTATTGACAACTTTTCCACAGATGAGATTGAGGCCTATAACAACCCTTCAATAGGTACTGAGCTATCTATCGGTGGGAACCGACCTGGTGGCTTTCTACAAGAGAATGAACTGCAATCTTTCTTTGGTCGGGTAAATTATAATTTCAAGAACCGGTATTTCCTTACTTCTACTCTTCGCGCTGACGGTTCATCCCGATTTGGTAAAGGAAATAAATATGGGTTTTTCCCATCATTTTCAGGGGCATGGCAGATTAATGACGAGCCATTCTTCAGTGAAATGAATGCAATCAGCAGTCTGAGGCTTCGTTTGGGCTGGGGGCGCACTGGCAATCAGGAAATTCCCAACGGCATTACGGAACAGTTGATAAATGTAAGTTCTGGATCAGGCTATGGTTTTGTTCCAGGCCAAGTCACGCCTGGAATCACATTCGTGCGAATTCAGAATGAAAATATCAAATGGGAGGTGAGCGACCAGGTAAATGCAGGAATCGATTTTGGGTTCTTCAAGCAGTCACTCACAGGAAGTATTGATGTTTTCCGTAAGGTGTCCACCGATATTTTATTTGAACAAAGCACCGGCACGGATCCCATTAATGCAGCCACCTCATTCTGGAGTAATTTCGACATGGAAATTATCAATAAGGGAATTGAGCTCGACCTAAATTATTTCCATCAGTTTGGAACAGATCTTATCGTCGAGATTGGTGGCAATGTTTCTTACCTCGAGAATGAGGTTCAAAACCTTCCGGTTTCCCTGCTTTCAACCGGATCTCTTACTGGACGTGGTCTTTCAGGTGAAACCGTGCAGGCCGTCAAAAGTGGTCTGCCCATCGGGGCATTCTGGCTACTTGATTTTCAGGGACTGGACGAAAATGGCAAAAACAAGTTTAGAGACATTAATGGTGATGGTGCCATTACCAATGCAGACAGGAAATTTGCCGGCAGTGCTCTTCCTGATGTGACATACGGATTTTCTGCCAACACTGGGTATCGAAACTGGAACCTTCGACTAAACTTTAATGGTGTGTCTGGAAACAAGATTTATTGGAACGATCACAATGGTTTGTTCAATATGCCGCAGCTTTATGCAGGAAATAACATAGCCCGTGTTGGATTCGACCCAAATGAAGATCCAACAAACTCTGCCACAGCATCCACCCGATTTCTTCAGGATGGAAGCTACCTGAGGCTGAGTAACGCAACCATCAGCTACCAGGTCAACACACAAAACCTGCCATTCAACGGACTGCAGCTGTCGGTTACTGGCCAAAATCTTTTCACTATAACCGACTATGATGGTTTCGATCCCGAAGTGAATATGCCGCGTGACAGGGGTGGTATCCAATCTTATGGAATTGACAGTTCACGCTACCCAACGGCCCGATCATTCATGTTTGCTATCAACGTAACTCTTTAAAACCTAAAAGGTCTTACCAATGAAATTTTCCACATCTGTAATATTATCGCTTCTATTAGCATCCTTGATGCTTAATTCCTGTTCTGATCTTTCAACATCGGTGAAGGATACGGCCCTTGGAGAGGCAGAAATGAATGACCCGGAAGCGGGTATGCGAACCCTCGCACCATCTTATTCACTTATGAAAGATATGTTAGCCGCACACAACTGGCTAAACAATCTTCAGGGCGTCTCATCAATGGAACAGATTGTTCCCTTTCGTGGCGGGACTGATTGGTTTGACGGTGGTAGGTTTTTTGAAATGCATCAGCATAACTGGACGCCTCAGCACGTTACAATTATTGATGTATGGGGTAACTCCACACAAGGCATAGGGCGTGCAACGTTGGCTGAAAAAACAATAATTGAGGGAAGTGGGAACACTGCTCTAATTGCGGAAGCCCGCGGTGTGAAGACAGTGTACAATTACTACCTACTTGATCTTTGGAATATTGCTTTTGAAAACCTTCCTGAAAATGTTGGCAGTGAACAAATGTCAACCATCTATAAAAATGGTGATGCTGTAGACTACCTCCTAAGTGAATTGGATGAGATACAAGATCAGCTTCCTACAGTTGAGGAGGTTGGCGAGATCCGCTTCACCCGAAGCGCAGCAATTGGTTACAAAGCTCGTTTACACTTGAATCGTGGTGTGTACTCAGACCGCTATGCTGATCAATTTCAGTTTGGCCAGCAGGATATGGAGGCAGTAATCGATTACACAACTCAACTTATCGAGTCCGGGGACTTCAGCCTTGAGACAGAAAATTACTTTTATCTTTTTGGCAAAGAAAACGAAGGTAATTCAGAAATAATATTTTCATTTAATCAGGAAGCGGAAGCTGGTGGCCGTCATCACATCGGTTACTTCCATGCCTCCCGAGATCGATTTGCCTCACCTGAATACATTAAGACAGGATCAGATGGCGGCGCTCTTACACAAGAATTCTTTGATATGTGGGAAGGAGAGCGCGATGACCCTAGGTATTTCCACAGATTTATTCCAGACGGTGGGTCTGTTGCTCCTCAGGATTTTCGATGGAATAGAGGCGTTCAGATTGGCCAGCAATATGGTATTCTCCCCAACTCATCGTTCACCGACTGGCTTCGTGATCCCAATGGGGATTTACTCATACTTCCGCTCACGGACTACTCACGTTCAGGTAAATTAATGAACTACACACGAGAGGTAGGCTTGACAGAAGACAACGATCACATCACAGGTGCACGGTCGCTTAAGTGGGATCTTGACCGAACCACAGCAGGAAGTTCTTCTTCCATCAATATTCCAATACTGCGTCTTGGCGAAGTTTATCTTATGCGTGCTGAAGCTAAAGCCTGGTTGGGTGATTGGCAGGGTGCGCTTCAAGACATCAATACTTTGCGAGCAGCACGTGGTGCCCGTCAACTTGAATCAAGTGAGTTGACAAATACTGACGATTTGTTCCGCGAGTACCTGTTTGAAATGTACCATGAGCACTGGACCCGAACATTTCAAATTCGTCTTGGCAAATGGGAAGAGAGCTGGAGAGACAAAAACAGTACTGACAAAAATAAACGAATCTTCCCCATTCCACAGCAAGCTATTGATGCTAGCGGTGGGCTCCTGGAACAGAATAACGGGTATTAGTCAGACCAATTTTCAAGACTAATAAGCCATATTAAAAAAGTCCCGCATTTGTACTATAGTGATGTTCAATTGCGGGGCAACTTGACAACATCTGACAATCAACAAAAGTGATGAAATACAATATTCTATTCGTCTTATCCCTTCTCATTCTTATTTCCTGTAGTGGAAATAATCAAGACACCGAACTTATCAGCTCAGCTGTTGATTGCGCAGAAGTAAACGCTGAAAATAGGCCTGAATGTATTCGAATTAACCATATTCAGGTCCTCGGCACCCACAACAGTTACAAGCTAAAACCGCATCCAGAGCTTGTTTCCGAAATCAACAAGTCTTTGGACGGATGGTCTCGAAATATTGACTATGAACATAGACCCTTGGCTGAACAGCTTGGAGAGCTTGGCATTCGGCAATTTGAGCTGGATGTGTTTGCAGATACAGCAGGCGGGCTCTTTTCGGAACCGGCTGGAGCCCTTATTTCCGGAGATGAAGCATTCTTGAACGTAGAAGAGATGGCAAAACCCGGGCTTAAGGTTCTGCATGGCCAAGATCTGGATTATAGAACCAGCTGCATGACACTGATTTCCTGCTTATCAGAAATAAAGGAGTGGTCATCTGCAAATCCATCACACCTTCCATTATTCATCATGATTGAAGCGAAGGATGGCGTCATGGAGGATCGCGGTCCCCTTAAATTTACTAAGCCTGTTGTGTTTACGGACGAACTGTTGCACGGTATTGATGATGAAATTCGAGAGGTTTTTGTGCGAGAACATCTGATTACCCCTGACGATGTAAGAGGCGGGTATGAAACATTGGAGGAAGCTATTACGACTATCGGATGGCCGACCTTGGCGGAAAGTCGAGGGAAGGTCATGTTTGCTCTCGACAACACTGGACGTCACAAGGATCTCTACTTAAGTGGAAGTCCAAATCTTGAAAATCGAGTGCTGTTTGTGAGTTCTGAACCAGGCGAACCTACGGCCGGATTTATTAAGATGAACAACGTACTTGATCAAGGGGATAGAATTAAAGAGTATACGGCTGCTGGTTTTCTTGTACGAACACGATCCGATATACCCACTGAAGAAGCGCGCTCAGGCGACACAACCCGTAGAGATCTAGCCCTCGAAAGCGGCGCACAATTTATCAGTACCGACTATCCCGAGCAGAGTCCGTATGGATCGGGGTATATCGTCACATTGCCAGGAGTCAAAGGTCCAGCGAGATGCAATCCAGTCACTGCCCCTGAGTATTGTGAAAAAGGGTTACTTGATGAGTGATGGAGAGTGCAAGGAGTAGGTGCATAAGGAGTACGTGCAAATGACGTGCCTCTTGCCGGTGAAAGGTGTTTTGATGATATCCAACACCATATAAGAACGCATTTTTCTATAACGTATGTACTCACCAAAGTCTCTGTTTAATCCCTTTCTGTGTTTATTCATCATGATGTCTTGTATGTCGGATTCAGACACAATGACTTCATCAGACAGAGCTAGCTATGAAATAGCGTTTATGCCGGACGTCCATTTTCATGATCTATTTGCAGAC
>JAVLBP010000022.1:0-16959 GCA_031581145.1 Balneolaceae bacterium | reverse complement strand
GAATTTACTGCAAGAGGTGATTCGTTAATATTAATGTTTGCTGGTTCTGATAAGAGTCACACACTATCAGCAATCGTTGATACATCTGGGGAAGCGGCAGACTCCAGAACTATTGTTGAAGTATCAGGTGCAAATACTTCAATTACTAGTAATTCATCAGAATTTAGCTCTGAGATTTTTGTTAGGTCTGCAGGCAACACACTTGACTTTGAAGATGTAACAATTGGTGAAGAGGTTAGGTTAGACACAAACGCAACTGTAACAAATGCCACATTTGGAACAATCTCCGATAGCCTAGTAGTTGGTTATAATGGTACATTTAATGTCGTTTCAGACTCTGTCGAATTCTCTGATGGTGTTAGAGTTGATAGCCTAGGAACGTTAAATTCTGGAACACAAACACTGAGGTTTGCACACGATGCTGCTAAAACTCTATACGCTCCTTCAAGTGCAACACTGTCAGGAACAGGTGAATATAAGTTTACAGGTGGATCCTCTGCTGCAATTGATGTTAACGGAAACACAATAGCAAATGTTACTTTCAAAAAAGCAACTGATATTGCGTCAAACTTGACTGTCAGTGGAACAGCAGACATAGATTCCGACATAACATTGGGTGATACACTAACTGTCTCTGGTACAGCTTCTATTGAGGGCAACCTTACTTCTTCATCTCTGAAAGATCAATTTATTGTTTCAGGCACTGTTTCTCTTGAAGATGATAAGTCTGTTGCTACATTAACATCTGATGGAGCCACTATATCATCAGGTACTTCTACAAACCAAACGTTAACAGTGACTGATAGTCTCATTTTAAATAGCGGTGATTTATCTCTTGGTACTAATTCCGTAAAATTAACAGATGGTGATAATCCGGCTGCCATTAGTGCTAGGTCTGGAACCATATCAATGAGTACCGGTGATGTCATTTTTGCTGGTACTAAAGATGGAGCTAATGCTCACTCCATTTCAGCTACATCAAATGACACTTTATATCTTGGCAATTTAGTATCGGATGGGTTTCTAACAGACACTGTTGGTATAGACAGCGTACAGCTCAAACTTGATAAACTTACACTAAATGCCGCCAACAATGATGGTTCCATCAGACTAGATGATAAATCTACCATCAACTTTAATGACAATGCATTAATTACTATTGAGGATACTGTCCAGCACGTCATTAATAATTCAGCTGACTCCGTTAAGTTTGGATCAGGTACTAAGCTTGTTATTAATGACGGAATTAGCGTTGGTGCCGCGGGAGATAGTTTATTGCGTGGTCAGTCTGAGTTTGGTGTCCTTACAATTAATTCTTCAGATGGAGGCATAAAGTTAGGAAATGATTTATCTATTTCTGATTCTCTTATTATTAACGATGGATATCTAAAAACATTAGCTGGTAATAGGGTTCTCTTATCAGATGCTGCTGTCGTCAAGTTAGATGAAGGTGACGCCAATATTAGTGGAGATAAAACTAGATTTTACACGGAAAACCCTTACACACTTATACTCGGCGCTACTGATGTACTTAATGATAGTCTAGTGGCGAACAATAATGTAAGTCTTGTTATAGACGATGGAGCATCAACCTCCATAAAAGTAGATGCAGATGCTAGAGTTGGTGGTCACAACAACTCGTTTGTTGATATATCAATTGGTGACGGAGACGAATTTGCCAGTCTTGATGCAAATGATACTCTCACAGTAAGTGGTGACTTCACACTTGGATCCGAATCAACATTTGACCCATCTGAAACAAGGGTTGTATTCGACGGAACTGAAGAGCAGACGTTTGCTTTATCAGATACGTTGAAATTCGCAACACTTTCAATTAATAATACCAGCAATAGTGGAGTTAAATTAACTGGTTCTAGTGATATACGTGTAAGCTCTGACCTTGAATTACTAAACGGTGATTTAAATCTTGGTGGAAATACTCTAAAATTACCACAAGGAGACACTGACCAAGGTTTCTCAGGCGCAGACTCAACTTCATTTGTGGTTAATGGACTTGTATCTAAAGAGATATTAGGTGGAGATGGCGGTGATGCGCAAAGAAACTATGTAAGTTATCCACTTGGCGTGGCAGGTACTGATGATTTCCGACCACTCGACTTATGGTTCAATACGGATCCGGTAGATGACGTAACTGTTTCGGTTGGGCATGTTAATTCATCACCAAATGGAACAGTATTTGAATCATCTGCCTCTGATGCAGGCGTAGAGAAATATCCAGACTTCTATTGGACAGTACAAAGCAGCCAAGATCTATCCAGTTCATATGCATATGAAGTGAACATGGAGGCGCAGGGATACGCATTATTAAACGATCAGGATATTGATGCAGTTAAAGTTATCCACAGAGCAAATGGTGACTCATCAACCAACAAGTGGAAGCTGCTTAGCTCCACATACAACAATTCAGTGAACGCTGACGATGTGCCTATAGTGAAAGCTACAGCTGCAGTTGGTGGAATTGAGTCAACACAACAATTCTTCACCTTTGGCTTGGGTGCTGATGTTGTCTACAGTGATACACTTCCAACTTTCCAATTAACAGAGGGGGGAAGAGAAGGTCTTGATACGCTTGAAGTTGCTGATCTTGACACTGTATTTGAGTCCTCATCGTCACTATCATTCAGTGTTGATACAGGAACTGTCAATGCTAGGGTTGACGAAAACAATGTTTTGAGAGTATTTGCTGATACTATGGATCTTGATGATTCTGGTTCATATCTAGATAGTCTTACCATCACTGCAACTGATGGATTCAATCCAATTAATGCACTTCTTCAAGTGCAAGTTAATCCGTCACCATTTGTTAAATCTGATGCAGACTTGTCTTTTACACTCACCGCTGATACTGTTACAGGAAATACAGCAGACATATCAGGCAATCCTAAGAAGATTGCTCTAACTGACATCTTCGGTGGTGGTTCAGACAGTCTATTTTATCAGATTATAGACACTACATCTGATCGTTCATATGGACCTTTCTTCAGTGATGATAGCTCTTCTTTAAGTTTAGAAGAGTTCCTTCCAAACACTGCTATTACTACTAATGCGCAAAATGCCACAACTGACTATGCACAGGCTCTTGATGACACGTTAAGAATTCAAGCATCGTCAGACACCGTTCTTACCGAAGCTAATGCTATAGCCATTCGTGTAACTGATGGTCAAGTGTTTGAAGATGATACAGTGTATGTAAACTTCACGTCCGTACAAGCTCAGACACTTGGTGATGCTGCTACTGACACAGTTGATAACTTCGATCTTACTATCAATGGATCAGATACTACGTTCTCACTAGCCAAGTGGGAAGGTGGCTTTGGAGGAACAGAAAATCTAGAGATATCTGTATTCAAGACTGGTGGTGATAGTGGCGCTGTAGTATTAGATACACTAGCCAATGCTAATGATGAGTTTACATTTTCACCGTCAGATGATTCAACAGGTACAGTTACATTTACGTACAGATCAACAGATCAGAACGGTGTAACCAATGACAATACATTCTCTGTAACAACACTAGACTCTGTACTGTTTGACTCTACATTGGCTGATTTCCAAACCGATGCTGCTAATGGAGATACAGTTATTTTCAACCTGGACACATTAGTAACTGATGGTGATGGTAATTATGAGTTCACTACTGCATTCACGAAAAAGAATGTAGCGCTTGCTAGTGTAAGTGAGGACACGCTTACCATTACACCAAGAGATTCCGGTGTAACCGATCTTATCCTCACCGCAACTGACGGTAACGGTGGATTTGCTCATGATACTGTTCAAATAACAGTAACAGGAACAACATTCATACCAGCATTTGACAGTGCACTCTCTGATATTGATCAGGATACTGTACTGCTCGAAGGTGAAGAGTTTGAATTCACATACAGTGCGACATCAACTGATAGCGCAGACATGATTTACAAGTTTGCCGGAGTAACGCCAAGTGGTGCTGCTCTCGACTCAACAACAGGGTTGCTAACATGGACACCAACGTCCTTCGGTGAATACAGTATCCGTGTGACTGCATTTAATGCTAACAATCGTGAGTACAATTTCACTGATGAAGCACAAGTGTCCGTCATCAATGCTCCTACATTCACTGCAGAGCTAGGCGACACTACTGTTGCTACTGGTGACACTCTAGCATTTACATTTGCTGCTGATCCTTATGAAGGTGGTACTATTGAAAGTTTTGAACTCGATTCTACTTACGATGATTCTGCATCAATATCATCAACTGGTAAGTTCCAGTTCATCCCAGGCGTTACATATAACGGCGACTATGACTTCACTGTCACAGTTACCGATGACAAAGGAGCATCTGCAACAAGCAGCTTCACAGTAAACGTTACACAGACTCAACCGTGGGGTGACGTTACTGGTAACGGAGTTATGAATGCTACCGACGCGACTAACGTACTAAGACATGTTGTAGGACTAGATACATTATCAGGTGCTGATAGTGTCTTAGCAAACGTATCAGGTGCAGGAGGAATTAGCTCTCTTGACGCATCATTAATTCTGCGTAAGGTTGCGGACTCTACATATGACTTCCCTGTGGAACGTGAAGGTAATCTCAAAGCTGTTCCTGCAACAGGAGAGTTCACTCTTGCAAATATGAGCGGATCTGGTGAAGACGAGCTTGCTCTGAACCTAAACGTTGATCAAACAAGTGGAGTAAAAGCTCTTACAGTAACAATTAACTACGATGCTGGACTCAATGAATTAACTGCCATTGAGTCTGCACTTCCTGAAGGCTGGATGTTCTTCTATAATGACGTTCAAGAAGAAGGCGTAATCAAGATTTCAGCAGCAGGTACATCGGAGTTGACAAATCGTGACGAGCTCATCACACTTCGTTTCAACACAATGAATGTTGAGATGCCAAGCTCAGTGAATGCTGATGTCACAATGAACGAAGAGAGTACATCGCCACTTGCTGATGTGCTTCTTCAAGCCATACCGTCAGAATTCGCACTTAATCAGAATTATCCAAACCCATTCAACCCTACGACAAACATCAAGTTTGCTCTGCCACAATCTTCTGTAGTCAAGCTTGAAGTATTCAACGTCCTAGGTCAAAGAGTTGCGACTCTTGTGAATGGTGAGTTGAATGCTGGTTATCACACGGTAATGTTTGATGCATCAAATCTTGCAAGTGGTGTTTATGTTTACAGAATAAACACAGCTGAGCACATGCAAGTGAAACGAATGATGCTCATCAAGTAATATTACGAAGGCAACCACACAGCGTGGTTGCCTTTTTTTTACAACATTCACGTGTTTATAGATTAAAAGGATATGCTAAACGTTATAAAACATAAGAGTCAAAAAGTGGTAGGCATTCTAGCACTCGCTCTAATCACACCATTCTTTGTACAAGCACAAACTATTGATGTTCAGCTTCCAACTGTAAAGGGTGATAAAGGAGATACTGTAACTGCAGCAATTGTAACGGAAGATTTCTCAGATCTTGATGTTACTGCTATCACAATTGAAGTAGGATTTGACTCTGCAGCTGTTGAGATTGTAGATATGCCGACTGAGAATTCAGTATTCTCATCTCTATCAACAGCAAAAAAAGCTTATGATGAATCATACAAAGTTGCAGCTGCAAGCGCTGAAGAAATTGACGGATCCGGCACTTTAATTAATATACAGCTGTATTTAAAAGGTAGTGGCAAGACCGACCTTACGTTTGAGGAGATAACATATGCAACGTATGACCCTGAAACTGGTGAAGAAGGAACAGTCACGACAAACGGTGTTGATAGCAAAGTAGATATCTTCGGAGAAGAAGTTCGTGTATCTTATGAAGATCAATATGTGTCCCCGGACTCAAACTTTGACTTAGACGTCAAGGTTGATGAAATCACGGCTGAAGATAGTATTAATTCAGTAGATTTAGTTTTCTCTGTTGATACATCACATGTCGAAGTTATTAGTGCTGCCAAGTCAAGTAATTTTCCTGATGTAGTTGTTGTGGGGAATCAACTTGAAGATCAGTACAAAGTAGGAATATCCTCTGAAGAATATCTTACAGGGACTGGCTCTTTGGTAACACTTACCATGAAAACAAAGGTCGAAGGAGAAATTGACTTTTCACTAGAATCAGCTACGTTCAATGAAGAAGGCACTGATGAACAATTAACATCAGGCACGATTAACTCAGCATCAGTCTTTGTTGAAGTAGAAGATTTTTCCGGAACACTAGGTGATACAGCACTCATCCCTGTAAGTACTACAGCCCTCGATACAGCTGCTGAGTCATATGAGTTCAAAGTATCCTTCGATAGTTCAAAAATCGATGTTATCGGAGCTGTCAGTGAAAACACTTTGACTGCTGAATGGGGTGAGCCTACATTTAATAGTGCAGGTGTGACAACCGATGGGGATGTCGTAAAATCAATTGCAGCTGCAGGTGGTGCAAATGAATTCACATCAGCAGGGACTGTTGTCTACTTACAAACAGTATTAAAAGCAATCGGTGAACATTCACTATCCTTCGATGGTGAATTTAGCTTTGATGAAAACGAATTTGCAGTGTCTGAGAAGAATGGAACTGTTACAGTTAATCTAACTGGCGTAAGTAATGAAGATTTCAATACTGTTCCTACAGACTACACACTAAGCCAAAACTACCCTAATCCATTTAATCCAACGACTAATATTCAATTTTCACTTCCAAATGCCTCAGTTGTACAACTTGACGTATACAACATGTTAGGGCAGAAGATGGGAACATTAGTAAATGGTCAAATGAGTGCTGGTTCACACACGGTAACTTTTGATGCGTCAAACCTATCAAGTGGTGTTTACATTTACCGATTATCAGCTGGTCAATTCACACAGGTAAAAAGAATGATGTTGATCAAGTAATAAAGACTAATGATTATTTAAAAGCACTCAGCTAAACTGGGTGCTTTTTTTTTGTCCATATTCAGTGAATAGATCTTATATTTACCATAGATTATGCCGGAGAGGTGGCTGAGTGGTCGAAAGCGGCACCCTGCTAAGGTGTTGAGCCCCTCACGGGGTTCCGAGGGTTCGAATCCCTCTCTCTCCGCATTTATGAACTCATCTCTACTTTACGACCACTCTATTATAAGACCACCCAATGACGGATATTAGAAATATTGCGATCATCGCACACGTAGATCATGGCAAAACTACGCTTGTGGATCAGATGCTCAAACAAAGTGGCACGTTTCATGAACATCAAGTGGTAGATGAACGAGTCATGGATTCACAAGATCTTGAAAAAGAACGTGGCATTACGATCAGTGCAAAGAATACTGCTGTCTTGTGGAATGGCACAAAAATCAACATTGTCGATACTCCTGGTCACGCTGATTTTGGTGGAGAAGTCGAGCGAATTCTGAAGATGGTTAATGGTGTTATTCTTCTCGTTGATGCTGCTGAAGGACCATTACCCCAAACCAAATTCGTACTGCGGAAATCCATTGACCTAGGATATCACCCGATTGTTGTCATTAACAAGATTGACAGATCTGATGCTAGACCAGATGAGGTACTTAATGAGATCTTTGATCTGTTTGTCTCTCTCAATGCCACAGATGAGCAATTAGATTTTCCAGTGCTTTATGCCATTGGACTTAAGGGTGTTGCAACATCCAACATAGAACCAGGTAATGACATTGCTTCTGAATCACAAGACATACCAGGTCTTGAGGAGTTATTCACAACGATAATAGACAACATACCACCACCTAATACAGACCCAACAGCGCACAGCACACCGAAGCTACTCGTAAGCAATGTAGATTATAATGACTATGTGGGAAGAATTGCGATCGGGCGGTTGGATGGACATCCATGCAAGGCTAAAGATGAATTCATACTGGTGAAACCAACAGGTGAAATCACTCAAAAGGGAAACATAAGTAAGTTATTTACCTTTGATGGACTAAAACGAGTCCCTGTTGATACGACTGAGCCTGGAGATATTATTGCAATTGCTGGGTTTGAGGATGTTCTGATTGGTGATACAATTACGGGTGTACAAGACCCCACACCACTTGAGCAAGTGATTGTAGATCAACCCACGTTGGCCATGTTTTTTCGAGTTAACACATCTCCGTTTGCAGGAAAAGAGGGACAATACGTCACATCAAATCAACTCAAAGACCGCTTGTACAAAGAAGTGCAAACCAATGTGTCCATCGTTATTGAGCCCACTGAGAATCCTGATATTTACAAAGTTTCAGGAAGGGGTGAATTGCAATTGGCTATTCTCACAGAAACCATGCGACGGGAGGGGTATGAGTTTTCAGTATCCAGGCCCGAAGTATTGACTCGTGAGGAAAATGGCCAAAAGACAGAACCCTATGAAGAAGTCGTGGTGGATGTGCATCAGGATTACTCAAGCAAGGTGATTGATTTGCTTCAACAACGAAAAGGGGTCCTGTTAACCATGGTTACAGAGGGTGAGAATCACCGGCTGACATTTCGGGTACCTTCTCGTGGATTGATTGGGAGTCGTAGCGAAATGTTGACAGAAACACGTGGTACGGGGATCATGCACCAACAGTTCGATTCGTACGGGCCGTTTGCAGGAGACGTTGTGAGTCGGTCACGAGGGGCAATGATTGCCCTAGAATCAGGTGAGGTAACATCGTACGCCTTAGAGGGATTACAAGATCGAGGTCAGTTTATGGTGAATCCTGGTGACCCTGTCTATGCAGGTCAGGTGGTTGGGATGCACAACCGAGCGGATGATCTCGTTATCAATGTGGTGAAGCGGAAAAACCTGACAAATCATCGTGCAACGCAAACCGCTGATGCAGTGAAGCTGTCTAGATCAACGACGCTTAGTTTAGAGCAGTCCATTGAATACATTGAGCAAGATGAGCTTCTCGAGGTAACCCCAAAGTCGCTACGTATTAGGAAGGCAACGTTGGATCATAACGAGCGCAAGCGGTTGGCGAAATAGCCTAAAGCGCGAAAAGTCGGTTGATATTAAAGCCGAGGCGAAACCCTTCGAGTGTATTTGCCGATTCCGATGCGAGTAAGTACCCATCATTAAGGGACTGACTCGACACCACATACAACTGAAACACATGGCCTCCCACTTCGATGTCAAGGCCACCACCATAGACCGTGGAGTTTACATTCTCACTAAATCGTGGCATTACCTCCCAGGTGAGTGCCAGTCTTGAGCTCACTTTGTATCGACCCGAGACCATCACCCCTGCATAGACATTGCTACGTGCGTCGAATACTTGGGTCTCAGGACCCACTCGCGAGAAGCCTACCGCCCCACCTGAAAGCTGTAAACTAAGATCCTCAGACATTTTTCGGCCAATATGTATGTATCCAAGTCCATGCCAGCGATCAGCGAAGGCATAATCGGTTTCGAGGTAGCCATAATCACTGCCATTGTACCCAAACCCACCTTGCAGGGATATACTTACTGGGCGTGATTTGGAAGAGCCAGGGCGTGTCTGTTGCACCACGTGCCAACGAAGCCCTCCATCAAATACTTTGTCCATAGATGAGCGACCTGCATAAGCCGAAAACTGAGACCCAAGTCCATATTCGAGGCTCATCCGTACGTTGGCCCCATAATCTATCCCCCAAGCATTGCGAGCACCCGAGCCAATCTCACCAAATGTATGCATGATTGAATAGTGTAATTCACCCTTACTTAGCGGTTCGACGGTCATCACTTGGATGTGTCGAGGAGCCATAAACGTGAGTTCGACGGGAGCGTTGGGATTCGCCCGTTCTCTGGTCAATTGACCGAATGCGTCAACAACAGCCGTCAATGCTAGGACAGCGGAAACGACAACCAACAACAGAAACTCTTTTTTTATCATGTCAAGGAGGTTTGTATCGAGGGATGAGGGGCGATGAATTTAAGTGGCGATGAGTTTAAGGCGTGTAAGGCTCAAGCGTCGCATTAATCACGATCTCTTGCTCATTATCTAGTTCATAAAATACCGCTTTTGGAATCTCGATATCGTAATCAGATAACAAAACCTTCCATGAGGCGACGAGCTGAATCTCATTAGGGTCGCTGAAGTCGAGCTCGCCATCCACGGTGATATCACGACTTACCCCGTGCATCTTAAATTCACCCGTCACTGTCACCGATTGGGGGCCCTGTGCCTCCACATCCGGCATCCTTAAAAACGTACCTGTAAATTCAGCAAAAGGGTAGCTAGCCGTTTCCAAATAACTATCCCTCATATGCTTATCTCGCAGTTCGATGCCGGTATCGAGCGTCTCTAAATCGATATAAAAATCAACTAGGTTTTCATCAAGGTCGAGGAGACCCTGCAGCTTTTCGCTCACCCCTTCGAACTCAAGCAGTGGCGCGCGAGAAATAAATTTTGCCTCTCCCTGTGTGGTAATCCACTGTTGCGACTCTTGAATGGATGCCACACCTTGCTGTCCGCGATCACCCGCTCGTGAAGTGCCTGTATTCTGGGCATGTACAGATACTGCCGTCACGGATACTGTAAGACCAAGGATGACGATTAGCGTACGTACCCGATTCGATATAAAAGCAAATGACACTGAGAAGGTTAAAGGCACATTCTTGGTATATTTGATGGGATTTGTGCGTTTGATGACCTTTCTACGTTTGATGGCTATCATTACTTGGTAATCGTCACAATATTCCCATCGCGGGAGACAGAATATTCTGTAAGGTCAGATTCAGCAGGTCCGTTCACAACAGACCCATTGTTATCAAATGCAGAGCCATGAGCATTACAAATGAGCGTGCCGTTCGAGTAATTCCACTGGTTATTAATGCCTTGGTGAGGGCAACTGTTTGTAAAGGCGCGAATAAGCGTCCCGTCAATATTCAGTGCGATAATTCCAGCCGCTGAACTCACAAGCCATCCACCAGATGATGCCAGGGGTTGACCACCCTCTTTCGTCAAATCAATTGTGACAGTATTGCCCTCCACGGTAATTCCATTGTCACCCGTTGCTGGGGTATCATCGGGGACTTCTTCACCCTCAGAATCGGTTACACTACACCCCGCGATAGGTAAACCCATAGCAATGACGAGCGCGCAGGATCCAGCAGTTCGAAGGAAGCTGCTTCGGTCAAGAGCCTTATCTGTGGCAACTTGTTGGGGGAGAGAGGGTTTGGTTGAAGGCATGGGAAGTATATTTGTAAATGGGTAGTGTATTGTAAAAAAGTGTAGTCAGCTTATGGATTAGATGATTCTCATCGCCATTCCGTTACATGGCAAGGATAAAAATAGAACAGACGTGCACATTAGTGAGTTCCCACGAGGGGCATAACTCCCGTGTACACCACCCCTAAGCCTGATAAAACGCCATTTTGGCCTCAAAATAGGGCTCAAACGCCCGACGAAAGGCCTCCCATTCTGCAACATCATCATGTAGAGCCCCATCCTCAAGCGCTTGCGCTGCAGCTCTTTTAGCCTCACCCAATAGCTCTTGATCATCCACAATGGAACCAAACGCAAATTCAGGGAGACCACTTTGACGCTTTCCAAGAAAATCACCGGGGCCTCGTAACTCCAAGTCGACATCGGCAATCTTAAATCCGTCTTGTGTTTCAGCCATCGTTTTGAGGCGCACCCTAGCATGCTCACTAAGCGCATGACCATGAATTAAAATACAGGTACTCGCCCGCTCGCCTCGCCCAATGCGCCCCCTCAACTGATGCAATTGCGACAACCCAAACCGTTCGGCATGTTCAATTAGCATCACGTTGGCGTTGGGTACATTCACGCCCACTTCAATCACGGTGGTACTCACCAAGACATCGACCTCACCTTTGGCAAAGGCTAGCATGGCGTCATCTTTCTCATGTGCATCTTGCTGGCCATGAATTAACGCGACACGGCGGTCAGGGAACCGCGCCTTGAGGGATTCAAACCCATCGGTCGCATTTTTGAGATCAAGCTTCTCAGATTCTTCCACGAGTGGATACACAACGTAGGCTTGGCCCCCTGCATCGAGCTCACTGGCAATAAAGTCATAGATTTTGTCACGTTGCTTCTCTCCTCGCACCGCCGTTTTAATCGGTTTTCTGCCCGCGGGTAATCCTTGGATGATGGAGAGCTCCAAATCGCTATACATGGTCATCGCCAACGAACGGGGTATGGGCGTCGCCGACATCACCAACAGATGGGGACGATCCCCTTTTTGTAATAATGCAGAGCGTTGCCCCACGCCAAAACGGTGCTGCTCATCGATCACCGCCAGTCCCAGTTTGGCAAAGGTGACCCCTTGTTGAATCACGGCATGGGTTCCAATCACCACTTGAGCCCCCCCACCCGCAATATCATCAAGAACTTCTTGGCGAATAGCAGACCCTTGAGCCCCTTTGAGTAACCGGGCCCTAACGCCTAAAGCATCAAACCATGGCTGGAGTGAGCGTGCATGTTGGTCCGCTAAAACCTCGGTAGGGGCGAGAAGAGTCGCCTGAAACCCTGCATCTACTGCCATCAGCATTGCCATCATGGCCACGACGGTTTTGCCAGACCCAACATCCCCTTGGAGTAGGCGATTCATTTGGTAACCTGACTCTAAATCATGGCGAATCTCAGAAAGTGCGCCTGTTTGCCCCTCCGTCAGCTCAAAGGGTAGGATTTCATGGACAAATGTCCTGACCAATGGGCCTGGTTCCCCGAGTGTCCATCCAGCAGGTGTGCGCTGACGTTCCTCACGAATCTTTGCCATCGCCATCTCAAAAAAGAAAAATTCCTCGAATTTGAGTCGTCTGAGCCCTTCTTCGACCTCTGAGATCGATTCAGGTTGATGAACCCGTCTCAGGGCATCTTGGTGTGTTAATAAATCAATGCGCTCCAACCATGCCTTGGGGAATACGTCCGTCGCTTGCTGCGTCCGCACCGTTTTCAGTACACGATCTACCCACATCGAAATCAATCGATGGGAAATCTTCGCCTGTGCAAACTCTTTGCCACTAGGGTAGATTGCGACCACCTGTCGTTCAAACTCGGGCGTAGCTTCTTCTCTATTAATTTCTTTTCTATCACTTTCTTCTCTGGCGCTTTCTTCATTATCGCTTAAGACATCAAACTCTGGATGGCTCACCGACAAACGAGATCGATACAGTTTCACATCCCCACTCAGTGATACCCAGGTGCCTGGTTTCATCACAGCGTGTAACCATCTCGCTGTATGGAACCAAATCGCATCCATGTCACCGGTCGAGTCTTTTACCTTGACAATGGTTCGTTTTTTCTTGCCAAAGCCCCCTATTGAAATCGAAACCACTTCCGCACGTACACTCGATCGAACCGACCCTCGCCCCGGATCCTCTTGGATGGATTCAAATAGATCACGTATGGTTGGGGCGGTTTGTTTATCGATGTATCGCCGTGGAACCATTCGCAAGAGGTCCTCGGGTTGTTTTAGGCCAAAGGATTGGAGTGCCTTAACCCTCTTTGGTGTACAGTAGGGGAGATCATTCCACTTCATAATGCGCTTGAAACTCCATAGTATTGATATAAAGATACATATCAATCAATATACACAACCATAGTTTGAGCGGTCCATAAAGATCATCGCACCACTTTTTCGCATTTCATGCATCTTTCTCATGTCAATCATTTGGATTCATGCATCAACTCTCCCTATTTTTATTGGCTGATTGAATTGTGCCAGTAAAATTTTAGCATTTGTATCGGTGATTGAAGCAGGATTTTTAGCAAGCCAAATCAAATGTAAAAGACATCAGTCAAACAAAAAGGACAAATAAAGGAAAAAAGGTAGGTCACGTGCCAACGATACAACAACTTATTCGTAAAGGTAGAAACAGCAAGGTTGTTAAAACTACAGCCCCTGCTCTACAGGATTGCCCACAAAAACGTGGGGTCTGCACCCGTGTGTACACGACAACGCCCAAAAAGCCAAACTCAGCCCTTCGTAAAGTTGCACGTGTGCGCTTGACCAATGGGATTGAAGTTACAGCCTACATTCCTGGCGAAGGCCACAACCTTCAGGAACATAGTATCGTACTGATCCGTGGTGGACGTGTCAAAGACTTACCTGGGGTGCGTTACCATATTGTCCGTGGAACGATGGATACCGCTGGTGTTGCGGATCGTATGACAAGCCGCTCCGTATATGGAACGAAGAAACCTAAAGATGGCGGTAAATAACGTCCGTTGATCACTTGATTTAAACAACCATCTATCAAAGACTATGCGTAGAAGAAAAGCAGTTATTCGTGAAATCATGCCAGATCCTGTTTTTGAGGATAAGCTGGTTACACGATTTGTAAACAACCTCATGCGAGATGGTAAAAAGGATGTTGCACGCAAAATCCTTTACCAAGCCTTCGAAATCATCGAAGAAAAAACTGGTGAAAAGCCGATGGATGTCTTCCGTTCGGCCCTGAGCAATACCACACCGGCCGTGGAAGTTCGTTCACGACGAGTGGGTGGGGCAACCTACCAAGTGCCTGTGGAAGTGCGCACAGAGCGTGGTACGGCGCTAAGTATCCGCTGGATTATCAATGCATCTCGTAACCGTAATGACAAGTCCATGGCGGCGCGTCTGTCTCGCGAGTTGATGGATGCTGCAAAAAATGAAGGGGGTGCAATTCGTAAAAAAGATGAGACGCACCGTATGGCTGAAGCGAATAAGGCCTTTGCCCATTTCCGATTCTAAACACATTAGCAAAAACCTGTAAATCACACGTCGATGTCAGACACAGTCACAATTACCGATCCGAAGATTAAAGACCAAATGTTGCGTACCCGTAACATCGGGATTATGGCACATATTGATGCCGGAAAGACCACTGTTACCGAACGGGTTCTATTCTATACGGGCCGCTCACACAAGATTGGCGAGGTACATGATGGCGCTGCGACCATGGACTGGATGGAACAAGAGCAGGAGCGTGGAATTACGATCACTTCAGCTGCCACTCACTGTCTATGGAAAGATCATCGCATCAACATCATTGATACCCCAGGTCACGTAGACTTTACGGTGGAGGTAGAGCGCTCTCTTCGCGTATTGGATGGTGCGGTTGCTGTCTTTTGCTCCGTTGGTGCGGTCCAGCCGCAGTCTGAAACAGTATGGCGTCAGGCAAACAAATATGGTGTGCCTCGAATTGCATTTGTCAACAAAATGGACCGTACGGGGGCCGATTTCTACAACGTACTCGAGCAAATGCGCAACAAACTGGGTGCGACACCGATTCCCTTACAAATTCCCATTGGAGCTGAAGCAGACTTTAAAGGGGTGATCGATCTTGTTACGATGAAAGGGATTATTTGGGATGATGCGTCCATGGGCTCCAAATTTGATGAAGTCGATATCCCAGCGGAATTGCAAGAAAAAGCCGAGGAGTATCGCAAGATCATGATCGAGAATATTGCCGATCAAAATGAGGAACTCATGGAGAAGTACCTCATGGATGAGGAGATTTCTGAGGATGAAATCCATGAGGCCCTTCGTGCCGCGACCATTGACTTATCTATCACGCCCGTACTTTGTGGTACGGCTCTGAAGAATAAAGGGGTACAGACGCTTCTTGATAAAGTACTTGCGTACTTACCCTCCCCACTGGATGTAGATAGTGTGAATGGACACCAAGTTGGTGATGAGTCTGTGGCGATGACGCGTAAGCCTAGCCCAGATGAGCCCTTTGCTGGACTTGCATTCAAAATTGCGACGGATCCCTATGTTGGGAAATTGACCTTTTTCCGCGTCTACTCTGGAACCCTAGAAAAAGGTTCCTACATCTTGAACTCCACAACCGGGAAAAAAGAGCGTGTTGGCCGAATTCTTGAGATGCACGCCAACGACAAGAAAGACATTGAAGTTGTTCGTGCAGGCGATATTGCGGCTGCGGTGGGAGTGAAGGAAGTCCGCACAGGGGATACCTTCTGCTCGGTGGACGAGCCTGTAATATTGGAAAAAATCACATTCCCTGAACCGGTCATCAAGCTTGCAGTTGAGCCAAAGTCGAAAGCAGATGCTGAGAAATTAACCACAGGGCTCGTCAAATTAGCAGAAGAAGATCCAACGTTTCAGGTAACTACCGATGAAGAGACAGGGCAAACAACCATTGCAGGCATGGGCGAGCTCCACCTCGACATTATTGTTGACCGACTCAGGCGTGAATTCAAAGTGGAAGCCAACGTTGGGGCGCCTCAGGTATCCTATCGTGAGACGATTACCAAGCCAATTACGCATCGCGAAGTGTACAAGAAACAATCAGGGGGTCGTGGGAAATTTGCTGATGTCCAATTTGAAATTGCCCCTATCGAGCATTTTGCTGATATCGATGATGAGGATAAATCAGTCACCTTGACGGAAGGATTTAAGTTTGTCAATCAGATTGTGGGTGGAAATATTCCACGCGATTTTCTTCCATCGGTCGAAAAAGGGTTCCGTGAGGCCATGGGTAATGGCGTTCAAGCCAATTATCCTGCTCAAAACATTGGTGTACGCGTCTTTGATGGATCCTACCATGATGTGGATTCGGATGCGTTCTCTTTTGAGCTATGCGCGCGATTGGCCTTCCGTGAGTCTGCCAAAAAAGCGGGTCCACAACTTCTTGAACCTGTCATGAAAGTTGAGGTTACAACGCCTGAAGAGTTTATGGGTGATGTAATTGGGGACTTGAACGGACGTAGAGGCATCGTTCAGAAAATGGAAAACAATGTAGACGGATCGTTAGTCCGTTGTCACGTACCCCTTTCCGAGATGTTTGGCTATTCAACAGACCTACGCTCCCTCACGCAAGGTCGCGCAGCGTATTCGATGGAATTTGATCACTACGCAGCCGTTCCAGAGAGCAAGGCCAAAGAAATTCTTGAAGAACAAGCTTAAACCCATAACAAACGACCTTTAAAACAGACAAAGCATTATGGCAAAAGAGACTTTCCAACGCACCAAGCCCCACGTAAATGTGGGCACGATTGGCCACGTAGACCACGGCAAGAC
>JAVLBP010000021.1:0-17037 GCA_031581145.1 Balneolaceae bacterium | reverse complement strand
GGACTACCAGGGTATCTAATCCTGTTCGCTCCCCACGCTTTCGTGCCTCAGCGTCAGTTACAGTCCAGCCGGCCGCCTTCGCCACTGGTGTTCTTCGTAATATCTATGCATTTCACCGCTACACTACGAATTCCACCGACCTCTTCTGTACTCAAGAAACCCAGTATCCATGGCAATTTTACCGTTAAGCGGCAAGATTTCACCACAGACTTAGGCTCCCGCCTACGCACCCTTTACACCCAATGATTCCGGACAACGCTTGCACCCTCCGTATTACCGCGGCTGCTGGCACGGAGTTAGCCGGTGCTTATTCAAATGGTACCGTCACCCCAGGGCAAACCCCAGGCGTTCTTCCCATTTAAAAGCCGTTTACAACCCATAGGGCCGTCTTCCGGCACGCGGCGTGGCTGCGTCAGGGTTTCCCCCATTGCGCAAGATTCCTCACTGCTGCCTCCCGTAGGAGTCTGGACCGTGTCTCAGTTCCAGTGTGGGGGATCATCCTCTCAGACCCCCTAGTCATCATCGTCTTGGTAAGCCATTACCTTACCAACTAACTAATGACACGCAGGCCCATCTTCTGCCGAAATTCTTTAACAACTGCCACATGCGTGACTGTTGCTTTATGCGGTATTAGCACCGGTTTCCCGGTGTTATCCCCCAGCAGAAGGTAGGTTACCTACGCGTTACTCACCCGTGCGCCAGTGTCCTTTCAGATTGCTCCGAAATTCTCCTTTGACTTGCATGTGTTAGGCCCGCCGCCAGCGTTCGTCCTGAGCCAGGATCAAACTCTCCATTGTAAATTATATTATACACTGTTTGAATCGATCTCGGCTCGCACAACGATTTGCTTCGTCTTCTTCCAAACTTGTTAAAGAACAGTGCCCATTTTTTTGGGCTAGACAACTAAGATAGGGATCCGACATTACCATTGTCAATACCCTTGTAAAAAAAACATTATGGTTTGCGAAGAGGCTACCCCTTGCAACAAATAGGCATATACCGCGGTCTACGCGTCTTTCTTCTCTTCGTCTGATCCAGCTGACTCTTCAGACTCGGCTTGTGCCGTTGGTTCTTCAGAGGCTTTAGGCTCTTCTTCGGCCTCTTCTTGTGCGGCAGTTGCTTCGCCAGCAGTATCAACGTCTTCAGCAGGAGCTTCGTCAGCAGATGCAACATCCTCGGCAGTCTCAACGTCCTCGGCAGTATCAATGTCCTCAGCAGGAGCTTCGACAGCAGTATCAACCTCTTCAGCAGTTGCAACCTCTTCAGCGACTACAGCTTCTTGAGTTGTCGCTTCACCTTGTGATTCTTCCAATGCCTCCTTAGGCTCCTCTACAGCGTCATCTTTGGTCGCTGCAGGTGCCTCGGTAGCTTTCTCAGCTGCGGCTTTAGACCCACCCCCACGTCGTGAGCGACGTGAGCGCTTTGGCTTTGCTGTTGACGTCTCGTCAGATTCATTAAAATCAATGAGCTCAATCAACGCCATCTCTGCAGAATCCCCACCACGAAAGCCTGTTTTTAACACTCGCGTGTATCCACCTGGACGATCTCCAACTTTGGGACCAATCGACTCAAAAAGCTCTTGCGTTGCAAGCTTATCTTGAAGCTCACCAAATACACGGCGACGGTTGTGCAATGAATCGACTTTTGCACGAGTCACCAATGGTTCAACGTATTGGCGAAGCTCTTTAGCCTTTGCAACAGTCGTTTGAATACGCTTTTCACGCACCAATGCGACACATAATGCCTGCATCGTCGCTTTACGATGGGATGTTGAGCGCCCTAATTTTCTTCCACGAACTAAGTGTCTCATGCGTTTTTATCCAAATATTTCGTTACGTCCATTCCAAAATGGAGGTTTTTTTCCTCAATCACTTCTGTAAGCTCGGTTAATGACTTGCGCCCAAAGTTGCGGAACTTCAGAAGATCCTGTTCGTCACGTGACACGAGCTCAGCAATCGTATTAATGTTGGCTGACTTCAAGCAGTTGTAGGCCCGAACACTCAAATTGAGATCCTCAATACTGGTCTTGAGGAGACTTGCTACGCGTTGTTTCTCCGTGTCCACCTCTTCTTCTTCCTTCGCAAACGACTCCTCGATGCGCTCAGTAATGAATTTCTCGATATGCTCCTTGAGCAGACGCCCTGCAATTGTCATGGCCTCTTTCGGGGTAATTGAGCCGTCCGTGGTGACATTCAGAATGAGTTTTTCGTAGTCAGTTCGTTGACCAACCCGGACATTTTCAACATCGAACTGCACCTTCGTAATCGGTGTAAAGATGGCATCCACCGGTATCAAATGGATATCATCGGCCACGTCGTCCGCAAATTCTTCAGAAGGGACATAGCCACGGCCACGACTCACATGCAGCTCCATTTCAATGGAGGCTTCAGCCGAAAGGTTTGCAACAACATGATCAGGATTTAATACGTCAAATTCTGAAGTTGCTTTATTGATGTCCTTCCCTGTGAGCTCACCTTTGCCTTTCTTACTGACCTTGATGACGCCAGATTGGACATCGGTTTGCTTGAATCGGATCTCTTTTAAATTCAGGATGATTTCGTAGACATCCTCTTTAATACCATTGATGGATGCATACTCATGCTCCACACCCGTGATTTTAATCGCCGTAACAGCGTATCCAGGTAAGGAAGAAAGGAGGACTCGACGAAACGAGTTCCCAATCGTGACCCCAAAGCCTCTTTCAAGAGGTTGAAGAACAAACTGGCCAAAGTTTTCTGAATTTTCAGAAACCTCTAGCGAATCTGGCATTTGAATTGAATAACCACTCATAATATCGACGTCGTGTTTAGGGTTTACTTGGAGTACAGCTCAACAATCAGCTGGACATTGATTTTCTCGGGAATTTCTTCCACATCTGGGTGGCTTAAATACTTTCCAGAGCGTGTTTTTTTGTCTACCTCAACCCAGCTATACTTTATGCGTGAGCCATATTCTAGCGCATCGGTTACCGCTTCTAGGTCTCTAGACTTTGGACGAAGGCTAATAACGTCCCCTGGCTTGAGCTCGTATGATGGGATGTTGACGATTTGGCCATTGACCACAATATGTTTGTGTGAGACCAACTGGCGCGCTTGTTGACGCGTGCGGGCAAAACCCAGGCGATACACTGTATTGTCCAACCGAGACTCAAGATGTTGTAAGAGCAGATCACCCGTTACCCCTTTTTGGCTCGTAACTTTTTCATACAAATTGCGGAATTGACGCTCAAGCAAGCCATAAGTGTACTTTGCTTTTTGCTTCTCTTCGAGCTGGGTTGCGTACTCACTTTTGCGTGAAAAACGGCTACGACCGTGTTGACCTGGTCCATAGGCTTTGCGCTCTAGTGCCTTACTAGGGCCAAAAATCGGTTCACGAAAACGGCGAGCAATTTTTTGTTTGGGTCCGCTATATCTTGCCATGTGGGATACCTTACCTGACGTTATAAATGTCTACTGACGACTTTTTTGTTAATTCTTCTTGTTCTATACACGACGGCGTGCCGGTGGACGGCAGCCATTGTGTGGAATGGGTGTGCGATCTTGAATCATCGTGACTTCCAAGCCACAATTGGCCATCGCGCGAACCGCTGCTTCGCGTCCAGAGCCTGGTCCTTTGACAAAGACTTCAACTTTGCGCAAACCCATGTCATAAGCAGCTCTGGATGCAGTTTCCGCTGATAATTGTGCTGCATAGGGTGTGTTTTTACGCGATCCTTTGAACCCCTCTTTCCCCGCAGAGGACCATGAAAGGACATTACCGGCACTATCGGTAATGGTGACGATGACGTTGTTGAATGTTGCTTTTACAAACGCTAGACCTGATGGATCTGAAACCTGCTTTTTCTTCTTGCGCTTTGTTGGAGCCGATGAATTGCTTGAATTGGTTGCCATGCTTGTAGTTTTATATCACTGACGTTATTTAATGACCTTTTTCTTCCCAGCAACAGTCTTCTTGCGACCTTTGCGAGTCCGTGCGTTAGTTTTGGTGCGTTGACCACGTAAAGGCAAGCCTTTGCGATGGCGTAAGCCGCGGTACGAGCCGATCTCCATGAGGCGGCGGATGTTTCCGTTGATTTCAGAGCGGAGCTGCCCTTCGACTTTCACCTGCTCTTCAATCACTTTGCGAATCGCCGAGACCTGAGCATCTGTCCAGTCAGACACTTTGGTGTCGTAATCAATCCCTGCAGCATCCAAGATGACTTTAGAGGTCTTTGGGCCTATGCCAAAAATGTACGTAAGGCCAACTTCGCCTCGTTTTTCTTTCGGGAGATCTATACCTGCTATACGAGCCATATGCTATTATCCTTGACGTTTCTTATGACGTGGGTTTTTTTTGTTAATGATGTAAAGACGTCCTTTACGACGAACCATCTTGTCATCAGCGCTGCGTTTCTTTACAGATGATTTTGTTTTCATAATTGGCTGCTTTGCGTTTGTTTCAGCGTCTTACTCTATTTTTCGCGATAGGTGATGCGCCCTTTCGTCAAGTCGTAAGGAGACATCTCAATTTGCACTCTGTCGCCAGGTAGAATTTTGATGTAGTACATCCTCATTTTACCTGATACATGGGCCAAAATCTCGTGCCCATTATCCAGCTCAACCTTGAATTGGGCATTGGGTAATGCCTCAAGAATCGTCCCTTCCTGCTGTATCGGTTCTTGTTTAGCCATAGGTTGGAATGGTCACAGATTGGTTTTTGTCAAGCTCAGTAATATACTCAAATGTGCTCAGAATATCAGCTTCGCCGTCACGTACAACAATGTCATGCTCAAAATGAGCTGAGTTTGACCCATCGGCGGTCACAATGGTCCAGCCATCCTCAAGCGTATCAACTTTCCAAGTGCCGGCATTCACCATCGGTTCAATTGCGAGGGTTAGCCCGTCGCGAAGTCGTTCACCAGAGCCGGGTTTTCCATAATTTGGTACAGATGGCTCCTCGTGTAAGCTTTTGCCAAGCCCGTGTCCCACCAAGCTTCGTACAACACCATAGCCATGGTTTTCACAATGGGTTTGAATCGCGTGAGAAACATCGCCCATCTTATGACCATGAATGGCTTGATCGATTCCCAGGTAGAGTGACTCTAGCGTGGTTTGCAACAAATGGTGTTGGTCCTCAGAGATCTCACCCACGCCAAATGTGAACGCATGATCGCCAAAGTAGCCGTTCTTCTCGACACCACAGTCAATACTCACAAGATCCCCTTCTTGAAGAACCCGCGATTCACTTGGAATGCCATGAACAACCTCTTCATTGATCGAAATGCAGAGCGTCCCCGGAAATGGATTCTTGGGCGAGCCATACCCCTTGAATGCTGGACGACCCCCTTGAGATGCGATATAGTCTTCAGCCATACGATCTAGTGATGCCGTACTGACCCCTGGTTCGAGGTGTTGGGCAACCAGACCTAGTGTGCGAGAAACAATCTGAGCAGATTCACGCATCTTCTGAATTTCTATGTCACTCTTGAGGTGTATCATGAATTACATGCGGCGACGGCCACGAATTTTTCCGGATTTCATGAATCCATCATAATGACGCATCATGAGGTGACTTTCAATTTGTTGGAGCGTATCAAGGGCTACACCCACAATAATCAAGAGACTTGTCCCCCCAAAGAAAAGCGCAAAGCCAGGGGTCACACCAAATTGTGCGACAATGGCTGGAAGGATCGCGATGAAGGACAAAAACAAGGATCCCGGGAATGTAATTTTGGTAAGAATATTGTCAATAAAGGCAACTGTCGCCTTACCAGGACGCACACCTGGGATGAAACCGCCTTGACGTTTCATCGTGTCGGCCATTTCTCGCGGGTTAATCGCAATGGCCGTGTAGAAATAGGTGAAGAACACACAAATCACAAAGAACACTGCAGAGTAGGTTAGACCTGTAAAGTCAGCACTCCACGCGGTTAAAAACTGAACGGTTTCATTGTCAGGGAAGAATGTGCCAATTGTGCTTGGAATAAACATAATGGACTGAGCGAAGATGATAGGCATAACCCCCGCCGCATTAATCTTCAGTGGCAAATACTGCGTCGTCCCACCATACTGCTTGCGACCCACAACGCGCTTTGCATATTGCACAGGGACACGTCTCATACCTTGCGTCAAAAGTACAGAGGCTGCAATCACGAGCGAGAGTACGCCAACTTCAATCAAGAAGATGATCAAGTTTGCGCTCGTTTGAACTTCGTTAATCACTTGGGTTGGCAGTGCCGCAATGATCCCAATCATAATGATCAATGAAATCCCGTTTCCTATGCCTCGATCGGTGATTCGTTCACCCAACCACATGACAAAGGCGGTACCCGCGGTAAGAACAATCACAGCTGTAAACACAAAAAGCGTCGAGTTCACGACGATAGCTTCTGGAGACGTGGCCATCAAGTTGATGGAGAATCCAATGGCCTGGACTGCGGTAATTCCAATGGTTCCATAACGAGTAATATTAGACATCTTACGTCGCCCTTCCTCTCCCTCACGTTGAAGCTTTTGGAAGTAAGGGACCACGGCGCCCATTAACTGAATAATAATGGATGCGGTAATGTAAGGCATGATCCCAAGGGCGAAGACCCCTGCACGAGTGAAGGCTCCACCAACAAATAGATCAAACAGACCTAGAAGGCTCGAGGCATTTCCTGGAGATTGGGCCAAAAGTGAGGCGTCCACACCTGGCATCGTGATGTAACTTCCAAGACGGTATACCATTAAAATACCAATGGTATAAAGGATCCGATCTTTCAGCTCCTCGATCTTAAAAATGTTTCGTATGGTATCCCAAAGAGGCATATCTCTCTATAAAATGGTTAAGAGTCTTTTGATTCTTCGTCGGTAGCCGGCGCTGAGGTGTCCGCATCATCTGTAGACGCTTCTGGAGCTGTCTGTTCTGAAGCTGACTGTTCTGGGGCTTGTTCCTGTGCCTGCTCTGGGGCTTGCTCTTTTGTCAAAAGCGTAATTGTGCCACCTAACTCTTCAATTTTCGCTTTGGCCTTTGCGCTTGCTTTGTGGACTTCAATCGAGACTTTCTTGTCAAAGTCACCATGTGCCAGAAGTTTCACCTTGTCGTTTTTATCCACAAGACGAGCCTTAACGAGGTCGTCAAAGGTAATCTTAGACCCCACTTTCTTCTGATCCATGGCTTTAGCTAGCTGGTATAGATTCAAAGAAACGTAGGCTACACGATTAAAGTTTTTGAATCCGTACTTGGGAATACGGCGATAGAGTGGCATCTGCCCCCCTTCAAACCCTACAGCGACTTTGCCCGCTCCACGAGCCTTTTGGCCGTTGTGCCCTTTGCCTGACTGCTTTCCAAGTCCAGAGCCTTCACCGCGGCCCACGCGTTTGCGTGACTGTTTGTTGGGTGCCGGTGATTCTAATTTGTGAAGTTCCATACGTTCTTCGCTTTTTTGTGAGCCACTATGGGCACATTATCCATTAAATACTTTTTTGAGAGGGACGCCACGACGTTGTGAGACTTCAATTGGATCGGTCAAGTCCTTCAACGCTTGGTAGGCTGCTTTCACCATATTGTGGGGGTTTGACGACCCTTGAGATTTGGAAAGCACATTATGAATGCCAGCCATCTCCATGAGGTTACGTACCGCTCCACCGGCAATCACACCCGTACCTTCAGAGGCTGGGCGTAGCAATACCTTCCCTGCACCCGCTTTGCCGACAACGGGGTGGTAGATACTCCCTGTTTTGGTGCGTGGAACGCGAATTAGATTCTTTTTGGCCTCTTGGAGCCCTTTTTGGATGGCATCGGTCACTTCATTAGCCTTTCCAAGACCGTGCCCAACAACACCGTCGCGGTTTCCAACGACAACAATGGCGTTAAAGCTAAAGCGGCGTCCACCTTTTACAACCTTGGACACACGGTTCACATGGACCAATTGCTCTTGCAAGTCGAGTCCAGCAGCGGGAACAAAAGGTTTTCTTCTAATCTTTGGCATGGGTTATTCTCTTCGTTCGTTAATCGCGTTTCGTTTCGGTCGTTGGTTAAAATTGGAGGCCGCCTTCACGAGCACCTTCTGCAGCTGCCTTGATGACCCCATGATAGACGAATCCACCACGGTCAAATACCACTTTAGTTATGCCCTGATCTTTGGCAGCTTTGGCAATCTCTTGGCCAACGATGCCCGCAGCTTCCGACGGACTCTTACCTTTGACTAGATCGGCGACACCTTTGGTATTGGTTGACATCCCCAAAATGGTTTGCTCTTTTAGGTCATCAATCAGCTGAAGCGTCACATGTTTGTTGCTTTTGAATGCACTCAAGCGTGGACGCTCGGCTGTGCCTTGAACCTTCGCACGAACCCTACGATGGATTCTGTTGCGGCGTTCTGTTTTTACAATATTCTTATTCATGGCTCAAAGATCGTATTTGATCGTCCTTAATTTATTTTGCGGCAGATTTACCGGCTTTGCGTCGAATTTGTTCACCGAGGTAGCGGATTCCTTTGCCTTTGTACGGCTCTGGTTTACGAAGCCCGCGTATTTTGGCAGCCACCTGACCAACCAGCTCCTTGTCATGGCCAGAAATCACGATAATGGGATTTTTCCCACGCTTCGTATCCACGTCAATAGAAATTCCATCTGGCGCCATAAAAAAGATGGGGTGGGAAAATCCGATGTTAAGCTCCAGGACATTTCCACTCATGGCTGCACGAAACCCAACACCGATGATTTCGAGCTCTTTGACAAATCCTTGGCTCACACCAATAACCATATTTTCGATTAAGGATCGGTATAAACCGTGCATCGCCTTATCCTCTTTCGATTCTGTGTGGCGATTCACGACAATCGCGTTATCCTGCTGTGTGACGGCAAGATTTGCTTTAACATGAACTTGATTCTCACCTTTAGCCCCTTTGACCGTAACCAAATTATCGGCAGAGATATCGACCGTCACTTGATCGGGTAGGGCAATAGGATTCTTTCCAATTCGAGACATGGGATTTAACTTTTCTTACTAACGCGTTGTGAATTCAATTGGGTTGCTGGTTTCTATACTTGAGTTCCATCATTAGACCATCATTCATCATTATACAATCAATAGTCCATTAATAAACTGTGCAGAGAACTTCGCCACCGACGTTCATTTGTTTGGCTTCTTTGTCTGTCATGACTCCGCGCGATGTGGATAGAATGACAATTCCGAGCCCATTAAGGGAGCGTGGAATGTTGTCCATGCCTACATAGTTGCGAAGTCCTGGCTTGGAAACACGACTGATGTGTTGGATGACCGGTTGACCATACGTATCATACTTCAAAAACAGGCGTAGAACCCCCTGCTTGCTATCCTCGATATCGATATAGCGAGAGATATATCCCTTATCGACAAGAATCTTTGTAATGGCGCGCTTCATTTTGGACGCGGGTATATCGACACGACGCAAGCCCGCCATTTGGGCATTACGAATGCGAGAGAGAAAATCTGCTATTGGATCGGTTAACATAGGTTTCGTCTACTGCTAAGGTTACCAACTTGCCTTGCGAACGCCAGGAATCTTACCCTGAAGAGCGAGTTGTCTGAATTTAATACGAGAGATACCAAACTGACCGACGTATCCACGAGCTCGTCCGGTGAGAGCACAACGATTTTTGACACGTGTTGGGCTGGCATTACGCGGAAGTTTTTGAAGCCCCTCGTAATCTCCTGCCTCGATAAGTGCTTGACGCTTTTCAGCGTAGCGCTCAACGGCACGTTTTTTCTTTTCGTTTCTGGCTATCCAAGATTTTTTGGCCATAATTAAGCGGTCTGTGTTTGAGTTCTGTTTTTGAACGGCATACCAAAATGGCTTAGCAGCGCATAGGCTTCTGAATCGGTTTGTGCCGTGGTCACAAAAGTGATATCCATCCCGTGAACCTTATCTACTTTGTCGATATCAATTTCTGGAAAAATGGTGTGCTCCTTGACACCCATGTTGTAATTGCCACGTCCATCAAATCCTTTGTCAGGCACCCCTTGGAAGTCACGGGTACGTGGCAGGGTTAGGTTGATGAAGCGATCAAGAAACTCATACATCACGCGACCACGGAGCGTTACTTTTGCACCAATCGCCATCCCTTCGCGAAGCTTAAAGTTTGAGATGGATTGCTTGGCTGTGGTGAGCACAGCATGCTGCCCCGTAATGAGGCCTAGGTTTTCTTGAATTGTTTCTAGGGCTTTGCGATCTGTAATCGCATCTCCAGCGCCCACGTTAAGGACAATTTTTGTGAGCTTCGGCGCTTCCATTTGGTTCTTATACTCAAACTCCTCCATGAGTTTGGGCACAAGATCATCTTTATATACCTGATGTAGTCTAGCTAAGGCCATGATTATTTATCTATGAGTTCGTCAGAAACTTTGGCAACGCGTGCCCATCGAGCAGGTTTGTTGCCATCGGCTTCAATGCGAGTGCGTCCAACGCGGGTTGGTTCCCCAGAAGATGGATCTACAACCATCACATTGGAGATATGAATCGCCGCTTCACGTTGGATTCGTCCACCTTGTTGATTTTCTTGAGACGGTTTGTCGTGGTGAGTACGTAGGTTCACCCCTTCCACAAGAACGCGCTCTTTGGATGGGAAGACCATCAACACACGACCTTTGGTCCCTTTGTCATTGCCGGCGATGACCATGACTTCGTCGCCTTTTTTGACATTTAATTTTGGTTGTGACTTACTTTTTCTAGGCATAAGGCTATTCTCTTGCGTTTAGAGTACCTCTGGGGCAAGGGATACAATTTTCATGAAGCTCTTTTCACGTAATTCACGTGCGACAGGGCCAAAAATACGGGTTCCGATAGGCTCATTGTCTTTGTTGATGACTACTGCTGCGTTTTCGTCAAAACGGATATAGCTACCATCTTTGCGGCGTACGTCATACTGAGTACGAACAACGACCGCTTTGACGACCTCTCCCTTCTTCACGTTTCCGCCAGGGAGTGCGGTTTTCACAGATGCGGAGATGACATCTCCCACTTTGGCGTAACGACGACGTGTGTCACCAAGAACCTTGATGCACATGATCTTTTTGGCGCCAGAGTTATCTGCAGATTGTAGGATGCTTTCTTGCTGGATCATGATTACTTCGCTTTTTCGAGAATCTCAACGAGTCTCCATGTTTTATTCTTGGAAAGAGGACGCGTTGACATGATTTGCACCGTGTCGCCTTCACCTGCTTTGTTTTCTTCGTCGTGAGCCATGTATTTGGTCGTCTTTTTGATAAACTTCCCATAAATGGGGTGTTTAACCTGACGATCTACGGTAACGACGATGCTTTTGTCCATCTTGCTACTCACAACTTTTCCAGTTCGAGTACGACGTGTTGTACGCTCATCGGTCGTTGCGTGGGTGGCTGCGTCAGTTGTGACGTTTTTTTCTTCAGTCGACATAATAGGTTACGCGCCTTGTTTTTCTGTTAATATCGTTTCGATGCGAGCAATCTCTTTGCGAGTAAGACGTAGGACAGTTGGATCTTCTAATTGACCCGAGACAGCTTTTTTAAAGCGCATATCACGCAGTGATGTACGATTCTCCTCGAGGCGGGTTTGAAGATCCGCGACCGATAATTCTCTAAGCTCTGTCGTTTTGGTTGCTTTCATCGTTGGGTTGATTCTGGTTTGTTGATTGTGAGGTCTTGTTGGTGGTCAATAGTGCATTAAACATCTGTACGTTAAACACCTGTGCATTAAACACGTATGCATTAAACACCCTTAAGATCTCGACGTTTCACAAATTTGGTTTTGATCGGGAGCTTGTGCGAGGCACGACGAAATGCTTCACGTGCTTTCTCTTCACTTACTCCAGAAATTTCAAAAAGGATTCGGCCTGGCTTCACTGCAGCAATGAAGTGGTCCAACGCTCCTTTCCCTTTACCCATTCGAGTCTCCGCTGGCTTGGAGGTCACCGGGCGGTCTGGGAAAATGCGAATCCACGTTTGGCCTTCACGATTCAGCGTACGGCTAATCGTAATACGGCAAGCCTCGATTTGACGCGACGTGATAAACTTTGGTTCCACAGCTTTCAACGCATAGCTACCAAAGGCGATTTGATGACCGCGGGTGGCGTTGCCTTTGAGCTTGTCTCTGTGGACGCGGCGTCGATTAATTCGTTTTGGTTCTAACATGGGGTACCCTTTTTTCTACGTTCTCTTGGATTATGCTTTGGCTTTGGATCGATTTGCTGCTCCTGCTCCACGACCTCCTGAGCGACGACCACCACGGCCTTTGCGCTCTCCACGTTGTGGTGCTTGTTGCTCATCCTGTTTTGCTGAAGATGACGCGGATAAATCGACATCACCCAATACTTCACCTTTAAAAATCCATACACTCACACCAATGGAGCCATAAATGGTATTGGCCGTATGATTGGCATAATCGATGTCTGCACGAAGCGTATGCAACGGCACGCGACCTTCCTTATACGACTCTGTTCGTGCCATTTCAGCGCCACCGAGGCGACCAGAACAGCGCACTTTGATCCCCTTGGCATTAAGCTTCATTGCCCCTTGGATCGCATTCTTCATGGCACGACGAAATGAAACACGACCCTCAAGCTGCTGGCATATGTTTTGTGCAACAAGACTTGCATCGACTTCTGGACGCTTGATTTCAGACACATTCACCTGAACATCCTTGCCTGTTTGCTTTTTGAGCTCTTCACGAAGTTTCTCAATCTCCTCACCACCTTTTCCAATAATCACACCAGGGCGTGAGGTAAAAAGGTTTAAAAGGACCCGTTTCGGGGTGCGTTCGATTCCAATCTTGGAAATTCCACCATTTTTGAGTCGAACATTAAGGTAGTCGCGAAGTTTTAGATCTTCGTGAAGCATTTCAGGTTGTTGGTCTTCAGAATACCAATTTGAATCCCATCCCTTGATGATGCCTAATCGTAACCCTACTGGATGCGTTTTTTGTCCCAAAGTGACTCCTATTTGGTCGTTTCTTGTTCAGTTTTTGGACCAACTACCACAGTAATATGGCACGAGCGCTTGTTGATTCGGTGCGCGCGACCCTGCGGTGCTGGTTGAATGCGTTTGAGGGTCATTCCCTCGTCAACAACAATCTTTTTGATCACTAAGTCTTCGTTTTCGAAGCTCTCGTCATCATATTTGTCTCGTAAGTTTGCCGCTGCAGACTTAATCACCTTTGCCACATCACCAGCCGCATCTTTTTTGGTGAATGCCAGCTTCTCAATGGCTTTTGCGACGGACTCGCCACGGACAAAATCGGCCACGAGGCGGACTTTACGTGGGGCGCGTCGGAGGTGGCGCTGAACTGCACGTGCTTCAAAGAGCTCTACATCGGTTGTCTCCACGGATTCTACCGCTTCAACGTCCTCAACTTGTACATCTGGTTGCTCGTCTGCCATGATTATTTCGCTTTCTTCATTGGGTGACCACGGAAGGTGCGCGTGGGTGAAAACTCACCAAGCTTGTGTCCTACCATGTTTTCTGTCACGTATACGGGGATAAATTGCTTGCCGTTGTGCACTGCAAACGTCATACCGATAAAGTCTGGCGTAATCATCGAACTACGAGACCACGTCTTGATGACTTTTTTCTTTGTTTCGTTCTTCTGTGCATCAATCTTACGCTGAAGCTTGTAATGCACAAAAGGTCCTTTCTTGAGTGAACGAGGCATAGAGGTTTACTTTATTTCTTAGCGTTACGGCGTCGTACGATAAATTTATTCGAGACCTTCTTGCGGTCACGAGTTTTCTTTCCTTTGGCCATCTGACCCCATGGCGAACGGGGATGGCCACCAGAGGCTTTCCCTTCACCACCACCCATTGGGTGATCCACTGGGTTCATGGCAACCCCGCGTGTTTGCGGGCGAATTCCTTTCCAACGTGAACGACCCGCTTTTCCACCTGTAGTATTAAAGTGGTCTGGGTTACTCGTCCTTCCAATAGTCGCCATACATTTTGATGGGACTCGGCGAACTTCCCCAGAAGGAAGCTTGATTGTAGCGTAGTCACCTTCCTTGGCCACAAGTTGTGCGTTCGTACCCGCTGAGCGACAAAGTTGCGCACCGCGACCAGGATTCAGCTCCACGGCATGGATTACCGTTCCCAATGGGATCGTCGATAATGGCATGGAGCACCCAACATCGGGGTTCATCGTTTGGCGACTATTCTTTACGGCGTCACCAACCTTTAATTTATCAGGAGCAATGATATAACGCTTTTCGCCATCGGCATAGGATAACAATGCGATGCGAGCTGTGCGGTTAGGATCATACTCGATGGTTTGGACCTTCGCGGGGATATCAAACTTGTTGCGCTTGAAATCAATCACACGATACTTACGCTTGTGTCCGCCGCCACGATGACGTGACGTTTTACGGCCATAGCTGTTGCGTCCGCCTGACTTATGTATTCCTTCGGTCAGCCCTTTATATGGCTTATCGGTCGTGACATTGTCAAAGACCGGGGCAATACGGTGGCGTGAGCCTGGAGTGGTTGGTTTAAGCTGTCTTACGGCCATGGGTCTGGTTAGATTTCTTCAAATATGTTGATTTCACCTTCACTGAGCGTCACGACGGCTTTTTTGTAGGGGGATGTGCGTCCCGCAACATACCCGCTACGTGTAAAGCGTCCTTTGGGCTTGGAGGGCATAATCATCGTATTGACTTTGCCCACTTTTACCCCCGTGTAGGTCGATTCAATCGCCTCACGAATTTGCGGCTTCGTGGCGTCTTTGGTCACCTTAAAGACGACCTTTTGACCCTCTTGAGCGAGGCGTGTAGTTTTTTCAGTGACTAATGGGTGGATCAAAACACTCATGATTTGTCCTCACCTGAATCTTTTTTCGTTGATTTCTTTGCGGTCGTTTTTGATGCAGTCGATTTTGCTGAAGTAGCTTTTGCTGTTGTCGAAGACGTCTTTTTGGTTGACGTTGCCTTTTTGGCGGTTGACTTGGTAGCAGATCCCTTTTCCGTCGTGGACTTAGCTGTCGACGCCTTTTTAGCCTCTGCCTTCTTGGTCGTTGACTCCTTGGTGGTTGACTTTGCAGTCGACTTGGCAGTTGTAGACTTGGCTGTTGTCGTCTTTTTAGCTGTCGTTGACTTAGCCGTGGTCGTCTTGGCAGTCGTTTTCTTTGCAGCTGTAGCCTTTTTCTGCGTTGTTGGCTTGGATTCTGCCGATTTGCTTGCGGTCGCCGTTGACGCACTAGCCTTCGTAGTTGCTGGCTTTTTCGCAGCTGATGTTTTCGTTGCTGTATTTTTCGCAGCTGATTTTTTCGATCCAGCGATTTTCTTATCCAGCTTGGCCTTCGCTGCAGCCTCAAGTTTTGCTTGAGCTTCACTAACGCGGTCTTCACGCGCCTTTTGTACCTTAGCATCAACAGCTAGGTTTGATTGCAATTCTTCAAGCCCACCCTCTAAAAACACCAACACTTCGGCATGCATAATGTCAAGAGTCGTTGGCTTATTCGACTCAAGGACTCTCACCCCAGGAAGATTACGACCCGATTTGTAGATACTGTCCACTTTGCCGGGGGTCAGAACAAGAATTTTCTTCCCTTCCAAGCCTAGATTGGTCAGTGCCACGGCCATATCCTTAGTGCGAGGTGTTTCAAAGTCAAAGTTCTCAACGACCATCACCCCTTCCTGGGCAACCTTCAAACTCAATGCCGACCTTCTGGCTAGCTGGATTGCTTTTTTGGTCATGCTAAAATTGTACGGCCGTGGTCTAGGACCATGCGATGTTCCACCGCCTCGCAGCAGTGGAGACTTGATATCGCCACGACGTGCATTACCTGTTCCCTTTTGCTTGAACAGCTTCTTCGTAGAACCACGAATCTCTCCACGCTCTTTGGTTTTGGCTGTACCCTGGCGCTTGTTGGCTTGGATTCGGCGCACATCTTCAAACATCACTGTGCGGTTTGGTTTAATGCCAAATACTGTAGCGTCCAGCTCAACAGATTTGCCATTCTTCTTTCCATCTATGGAGTAGACCTCTAGCTTCATGCCGCGGAATCCTCAGTTTTAAGATTCGTGATTTCAACAAAACCCCCATTGGTGCCCGGTATGGATCCTGTGATGAGCAGGATATTCTCCTCACTCATGATCTTAGCCACCTGAAGGTTTCTCACTTTAATTCGCTCATTTCCGTAGCGACCCGCCATTTTAATCCCTTTGAAGACCCTAGAAGGATCCGACGATTGCCCAATAGACCCTGGTGAACGTAACCGATTGTGCTGTCCGTGGGTTTGATCGCCAACCCCACCAAAATTGTGACGTCGAACCACACCACTAAAGCCGCGCCCTTTGGATTTACCGGCTACATGCACAAAGGATCCTACTGTAAAGACATCGTCTATCTTTAACACATCTCCAACCTTCATCCCTTCAGGAGCTACGCCTCTAAACTCTCGTACCACACGCTTTGCGCCAGCATCAGCTTTATTAAGATGTCCCATCAGTGCTTTTGAGACATTTTTTTCTTTTTTGTCGAACGATGCAACTTGGATGGCATCGTATCCGTTGACATCCGCTGTTTTGATTTGAGTGACAACCGCATCTGGCACTTCAATGACCGTCACAGGAACGCTGCGACCATCCTCTGCATAGATGCTTGTCATCCCAATTTTCTTACCGACTAATCCGCTCATGATGGATGGATATTACTAGGTACCAGACCTATGGTTTACACTTTAATCTCAATGCCAACCCCTGAAGGAAGCTCAAGCTTCATCAAGGCATCAACGGTTTGAGGACCTGTTGAAAGAATATCGATCAGACGTTTATGTGATCGATATTCAAACTGTTCTGCTGACTTCTTATCCACGTGGACCGAACGGTTCACTGAAAAAATCGTCTTCTTCGTGGGCAAAGGAATCGGACCGGAAACAATCGCTCCTGTCGATTTCACCGTTGCAATGATTTTTTCAGCGGACTTATCGATCAAGTTGTGATCGTAAGACTTCAGCTTAATTCTAATTTTGGTTTCTATCGCCACGATTTGTCCTGACTTTACTCTGAAATTTTAGTGACGACACCGGCACCCACGGTACGGCCCCCTTCGCGAATCGCAAAGCGTAGCCCCTCCT
>JAVLBP010000020.1:0-17256 GCA_031581145.1 Balneolaceae bacterium | reverse complement strand
CGTCGTTCACGACGGAGTTTGTCCCTGTGGTGCGTGCGAGTCTGGTCACGCCTGGGCAGAACGCGGTGGGTGTAGCGATTCCGACGACCTTTAGCTGGCACCCGGTGGAACATGCAGAGAAGTACGAGTTCATGCTCTTTACAGATGATATGCTCACGACTGTGGTGCAGACTCACATGGTCGATACGTCGATCGTGATTGACACCCTCAAGGCCAACACGGACTACCTGTACCGCGTGCGAGCCAAGAACCAAACCAGCAAGAGCAACTGGACCAATCATGAGTTTACTACGGCCGCTGCTGATAGAGGTGATGGAGATGGTGGCGTGGTCACCTCCACCGAGGGCGAGGACGCCCTGCCGAGGGCCTATGAGCTGAGCCAGAACTACCCAAACCCGTTTAATCCATCGACAGTGATTCGATATGCAGTGCCACAAGCCGGAGAAGTGCAGCTAGAGGTTTATGACATGATGGGTCGTAAGGTGAGCACGCTGGTCCGAGGCACCAAATCTGCAGGTTATCACGAGGCGGTCTTTGACGCCAGCCACCTCGGAAGTGGAGCGTATATGTATCGCCTAGTCGCTGGGGATGTCGTACTGGCGCGCACATTGTACTTAATCAAGTAGTAAATGGCAGTTTGGCAGCTGCACCCGCCCCGAACCAATTCAAGCCATAAAAAAAGCCCCCTTCGTTTCCGAAGAGGGCTTCCGCTCTTTCACTTACCAAGTCTATAACGACCTGACAAAATCTTTATTGTGAGTCTTATCAAAAAAACTCACAAGCGGTCAACGCATTAGTCTTGAACCAACCACATGGCATTGTTGATGTTATCTCCACCTATTCGAGATACTGCAGCCTGATAATTGGCTGTATTCAGTGTCAGCTCGTCACCAGGATAACGGAAGCGAACAGGGACAACATCACCATTTTCATTGTTGATGGAGGGCTCAAATGCCGGAAGGCCTGTACGTCTCCAATCAAACCATGGTTCTAGACCCGTGAAGTACAAGGCAACCCATTTTTGAGCCGCGATTCTATTGAGTTTGTCCTCAGCGCTATCAAAATCAACAGATGCTTGCGCTAAGTAATCAGCAGGCGTAGCAAACGTTTCACCATTCACTGAGGTGTATGGGAACAATGTTTCGGCACTGTATTGAAGCATAGAGCTCAAGACACCCGCGTTGTAATGGGCTTTGGCATCTCCACTAATCATACCACGCTGCGCTGCTTCGGCAAGGATAAACTCTTGCTCTGCATGCGTCATAATGATTCCTTTGGCCATTTCTTGTGAAGTGGCGTGACCAGGATAGTTGTAATAACGATAGCCAAGCCTTGAACCACCCCCTTCTAGGGCGCCATTCTCGAATCCAGCATAATTAGGTGTTTCGTCTGCTGCAAGAGGAGCGTTGGCTGGACGTGCATAGATTTCCAGACGTGGATCATTCCAATTGGATAACGAATCTACTGCACGCGCTGAAATATTCACCGCATCAAAATCACCAATCTTTAGTGGAAACGTTGGGAATTGATTAGGTGCTGTAGACAAATACGTCAACAACCCACCATCACTCACGTCCGTCATGAGACGTCCTTCACTGTACAGTGCCTGAAGGCCACTAGCTGCTTGAGAGGGTACTTTGTCTGAGACTCTCAACCACATGCGTAGCTGAAGGGCATTGGCAAGGCGTTCCCATTTCTCAGTGTCTCCACCATAAAGGATGTCACCATTGAGCGTGTTAGATGACGAGGCCAATAGTCCGGCCGCTTCATCTAAGGTTGCTATTAGGCCATTTGGTCCTAGGTAAATGTCTTCCTGCGTATCATAGGCAGGAAACAAGACATCATCGTCTGCTCCAATGGCTTCCGTATAAGGGATATCACCATAGGCATCTGTCAAGGTGGAGTAGACCCATGAGCGTAACACAAGCGCTACACCTTGTGCAGCAGTGTTGCCTTCAGCAAGGGCTTGTGTATGAAGGCTTTCTACATCGCGGAGTGTCTCATAGAGTGGATCCCAAACAAAGTTGTTGAATGAGTTCCACTGATAGAGATCAACCTCGCGTCGTAGCGTTTTTGCCGTGAGCTGGGTGATGTTATTTCCAACTAGATACGACATGTTGGCATGCGCGTTGACCGAGCTTCGAACAGCACTAGGAACAAGTGCTTCCGAGCCAACTTCTGTAGGTTGGTTAGGATTTGTGTTGACGGTGTCATACCCGTCTGTACAAGAGGCAACCAATCCTGTGAGTAACAGCATGGCTGCCCAATTTCTGATGTTCTTCATCGTTTTTTGATTTGGGCTTAGCATTCTTTTGAATGGATTCAAATTATGTTGTGTAGTCATGTTTTATCCTCTCTTATGATTAAAGCCCGAAGTTCACAGTGAGGCCAAAGCTACGTGTAGATGGGAGGGATGTACTTTCAAATCCTTGCACAATGCGGCCGTTACGAATAGAGAAAGCCTCTGGATCGATAGACGGTACATCGGTGAACAACAATAGGTTCCGTCCCACAGCAGATACATTGACATACTTCAGTCCAACAGACTCCGCAATTTCATTTGGTAGTCCGTAGGTCAAACGCATCTCACGAAGTTTTACCCATGTATTTTCATAGGTACCCGTTGTAATCACATCACGATTAAAGATGTTGTTGTAGTAGCGGTACACATAATCACGGGTTGCAACTTCTACGTCATTGTCGACAAACTCGCCATTAGGTCCTACCATCACACCAGGTCCAACAAATGATCCAGAATTGACAGGATCACCCCAAATGATATTGCCATTGGCATCGCGTGCTGGCTGACCATTGGCGTCGTAGTTAAGCGGTGGTAACTCGACACGACCCACAAGAATACTTCCTAGACGCTCATCATCTTTGTTTGTAATACCACCACCAGAGGCAAGCATCGTATGTGTACGACTGAAGATGTTTCCACCCACGCGACCGTCAAACTGGACAAACAGTGTGAAGTCTTTCCAGCGGAATGTGTTACCAAAACCGTACGTGAAGTCTGGTTGGTAGGTTCCAGCACTTACCTTCTCTCCTGTGTTGACCACAGGAAGTCCATTCTCGTGGATAATCTCTCCTTTGTACGGACCAGATTGCACTCTCTTGAAATCAAGTCCAATTAACTGACCCAGGGGCTCACCCACGCGTGCTTCAAGGGATAAGTCCTGACCACCGTCAGCAGGGTACATATCCGCAACGATGAGGTAAGACTCTATACCATCGGCTAGAGAGACAACTTCACTCGTGTTCTTGGCATAATTGGCTGTGATTTCCCAACTAAAGTTCTGCTTTTGAATCGGTGTACCAGAAACCAATAGCTCAACACCTTGGTTCTGTATCTCACCGGCATTAATCAACTTGGCTTCATACCCAGTCGTTTTTGCAAGGGGTAGATTAATAATCTGATCCTTACTACGGATATCATACCATGTGAAATCGACACGAAGTCTGTTTTCGAGGAAACGTAGGTCCGTTCCAAGCTCAATACTTGTTGTACTCTCAGGCTTCAAGTTTGGGTTTCGAAGCAGCGGACTTTCTGTAGCCACAAATTGTCCACCCCATACATTTCCGTAATTGAAAACGTTGCGCGTATTGTAAGGATCGGTGTCGCCACCAACCTCAGCATAGGCCGCACGGACGTTCGCAAATGACAACCAAGGTGCGTCGAAGTCGACCAAATCAGTTAATGCCGCGGTCAATGACACACTTGGATAGAAGTATGAGTTGTTGTCAGAAGGAAGCGTAGAAGACCAGTCGTTACGTGCTGTGACATTCAAGAATATGGCATCCTGGAATGCAATCTCTGCAAGACCAAAGACTGACTGAATTTCCTTCTCCTGCTTGTACTGGCTCGTTGAGATATCTCCCAATGAGTTTCCAATATTGAACAGGCTAGGAACGACTAGACCATCAGCAAAGCTTCGAAGTTCAGAGGCTTCTTGGCGCATAGCATTTGCACCTACAGATACCTCAAAATTAAAATCTTTGGTGACATCACGATCGCTGTAAGTTAATAGAAACTCTTGGTTGGTCTCTTTGAAGTACAGTTCGTCCTCTTGGTAACTACCTCGTTCACCCGATGTTCCTCGTGTCGAAATTGCGCGACGGAACTGACGAGCCTCATTATTGATATCACCACTTGAGCGGAAACGTGCTGTCAAGTTGGACGTGATGTCAAACTCTACCTGTAGGTTTCCGATAAAGCGCTGGCGCTGGTAGCTATTGGTATTCTCATTGGCCAGGAAGTATGGATTATTTGTCCACAGAGACTCATGATTTGCTTGTTGCGTCCCTTCTTGACCAGGCTCCCAGTAATCTTCAAGCTTAGCGATATCAAGGTTGCGTGGGTACCACATCCAACCGTACATGATAGAGGACGACTCATCATACCCTGCATTAGGCACATTATCTGAGCCACCATCGATGTAATTCATATTACCAGAGATGCGTACGCGTTGTCTCAGGGTTGTTCCACCATTTAAGGAGAAACTGTTTCTTGTGAGATCTGAATTGGGTACGATGCCCTGTTGATCCATGCGCATAAATGACATGCGGAAGTTGGACGTACGGTCGTTGAACGTAAGGGCAATGTTGTTGGTATTCTTGACACCTGTGTCAAAAAATCCTGTGAAGTTATCTTCTTGTGGCACAAATGGTGCAGGTCCGCCTGATTTGTACTGACGTACCATACGGCCATCCATACGTGGTCCCCAGTTCTCACCAAACGCGTCATAGGTCCCGAAATATTGAGTCCCAGTCTCGTAATCGCGTCGTCCGTAAGCCCCTGCTCCAAACGTGTTTTGGAAGTCGGGTGTCTTAAGAATAGTCGATAGCAATAAATCACTTGTGAAATCGACAGAGACACCTTCAGCGGCATTCTGACCTGTCTTCGTTGTGATCAAAACTACACCATCACCAGCACGCGTACCATACAATGCGGCAGCAGCAGGACCTTTTAGTACAGAGATGGACTCAATGTCGTATGGGTTAATGATACTAGCAGCGTTCCCGAAGTCAATGGTTGACGATCCGTTCAATCCATCGCCTGGGGAGGTAAGTCCGTTGGTAATAGGGAGGCCGTTGACCACAAATAACGGTTGGTTGTTTCCTGTGAGAGAAGACTCACCACGAATCGTGATATTGGACGAAGCAGCCACACCGTTGGAACTACCGGTAATTTGTACACCGGCTACCTTACCCGCAATGGAGTTGACAAGATTTGTCTCCTTAGCGCTTGAAAAATCTTGGGCATCCAATGTTTGGACGGAGTACCCAATAGATTTCTGGTCACGCTTGAAGCCAAGTGCCGTAACGACGAGGTCATCAAGCAACTCAACTTCAGCTTGAAGCTCGAGCACATCTCCATCTTGGAGGGGTAAATTCACAAATAAATCGTTGTAACCGACGGCTGACACTCGAATTCGAGCGGCAGTTTCGGGGATTTCGAGTGAATAAAAACCTTCGGCATCGGTTGTTTGTCCACCAAGGGATTCACCAGCACCATCTAAAAAAAGAATGGTGGCAAGTAAGACACCTTGCTGTGTTTCTGCATCTACAACTTGTCCAGTAACGAGTTCCGCATCTTGTGCGAACGCATTTGTAGATGCAATTGAAAGAATGATTCCTAGCCCAAGGAGTATTGGACGAAAGAAGTGTTTAAAAGAGCTCATGTAATGATTCTTTTTTTTAACCTTTAGGGTTCCTAATGGTTTCAGGAAGTAAGGCATTGGTTTACAGCCGCGGATCTAATGGTCGCAGCTGTGGTGACGGCACGTAAAGTGTGATTGTGAAAGAGTTTAGTTTTACGCCGTCACGCGGGTTACTGACAATCACATTTACATAATATAAGAGTAATTTTACATAAATGAAATTATGTAAACTCAGACATCCAACTCACTTGAAAAAGTCGGGTGTTACGTCTCTGCTCTGTTATATCTCTGCTCTGTTACGTTATGTTTCTGCTTTTTGAAAGAAATTGAGCAGTCCTTTCATACGTTTTTTATCCTTAATGATGAACAACGGAACAGAAAAATCAGATTGAACAAGCTTTTCTACGACTGTTCCACGAAACAGCGCGCTGGTTGGATTTTTCCCCTTGGATCCGAGGATAATCATATCGGCCATTTGTTGAAGTGCTTCATGGCGAACGATTTCTGATAGCTTACGCCCCTCACTCAGCGAGAATACATACTCAATCGTTTGGTCTTTGAGCTCACTTTGCGAGATGAGCTTATCGGCTTTGGCGCGGAGGACTTTGCGTGCTTTGTCTGCAAGCTCTTCAGTGGGTGTTGTCAGTGGAAAAAATTGCGCCGGAAGCTCAAACACGTGTTGTGCGGTGATTTGAGCCTTAGACTTGGCGGCAAATTGAGCCGCTGCCTTTAGAGCCGTGAGTGACGCCTCGGTAAAGTCAATAGGGACCATAATCTGGTCAATACTCGTGCGTGTTTGCTCTGGGACAAATAAGACGGAATTCTCCATAAACGACGCTATCGCACTCAAAATCAATCCTGTCCCCTTGTAAGTCGTCTTTTTGCCTACAAGCGTAATATCTGCCTTAAGCTCTACCGAGGTTTCAAGAATCGTTTCCAGCGCATGACCGTAGTCCACATGAATCGTTGGATTGATTGGTGAGCCTAACTGCTCCAGTTCGTGGGTAATCGTCTCCGTGAGTTCATCTCGAAGAATTGCATCCAAAGGCTGATCCAACTCAGGAAACTCCTCAACCAACTCCTTTGGTACATCAAAATCTTTAATCACATGTAGATAGTGCACATCATCCATATCAAGCAGCTCCGCAATAAAAGCACTATACCGGATCAAGATCGTATCCATATTCGATAGATCGAGACATACCAGTAGTCTGTTGGATTGATTAATCATGGCATTTTCTTTAAGAGCACGGCTTATGTTCGAGAACCCTGTTGTTATTTACAAACTGCTGTGAATCCTTAGGTGTATCCATCCTATTTATCCATTCGTGCCAACGACTTCTTTTTCATCGGTTTCAACAGCAGATTCATTTGCAGACTCATCCGCTGCTGTCACGTCTGGTTTACCCTTTGTGGCTTGACTCTCAGAGCGTCGCTTTAAGACGTTGCGAACCAACTCAGCGTAGGCTTCTCGTTGTTGCCCCTCATCTTTTCGCTGGATGCTCTCATGTTCTTCTTTCAGTCCTTTGTATAGACTATAACACATAATGAGCACGATGATGGCAAATGGAAATCCTGCTAATATTGATGCCGTTTGTAGCGCAGCCAACCCACCACCGAGTAGGAGTACGGCTGCGACCAAGCCCTCCATTTGTGCCCAAAAAATGCGCTGCCCAACAGGGGCATCTAGTTTTCCACCTGACGTTAAACTGTCCACAACGAGCGACCCCGAATCCGAGGATGTCACAAAGAAGCCTACCACTAACGAGATTGCGAGTAGGTTAATAAAAAAGCTAGCAGGAAAGGCCTCAACCATGACAAATAAAGCGGTTGCCATATTCTCCTGAACGGCCTCCGAAACGACTGTATTGAGCTGTAACTCTTGAAAGAGAGCTGTTCCTCCAAAAGCGCTAATCCAGAAAAATGACAGCAGCGTGGGAACTAATAGGGCCCCAAGAATGAACTCTTTGATCGTCCGACCTTTCGAAATACGTGCAATAAACATTCCAACAAATGGTGACCAGGAAATCCACCATGCCCAGTAAAGGACCGTCCAGCTATTTTGCCATGCACCTTCCATACGGTACGATTCCGTCCAGAACGATAATTGCAAAAAGTTTTGGGCGTAGTTGCCTGTGTTTTGAACAAAGGAGTCAAAGATAAAGAGTGTAGGGCCTGCAAGGACGACGATGATAAGCAAGACCGCCGCGAGTCGGATATTAAATATGGATAAGACACGAACCCCTTTATCCAATCCAAGAATCACAGACAATGTTGCCGCCATGGTGATGATCCCTATTAAGATGACTTGCGAAAGTATCGTGTCGGGGAGATCAAACAAATGGTTCAGACCTGCACTAATTTGCTGAACTCCATATCCCAGTGTCGTTGCAAGCCCAAAAATCGTCGAAATCACGGCCAGCACATCAATAGCATCACCTCTCCACCCATGAATTTTACTACCTAATAGGGGGTAGAAAATCGAACGGATCGAGAGCGGTAATTTCTTATTAAAGGCAAAAAAAGCAATAGATAGACCCACCACAGCATAGATTGCCCACGTGTGGAACCCATAATGCAAGAACGTAAGTTGCATCGCTATTTGCGCAGCCTCAGCATCCTGTTGTTCAGAAAAGGGGTTGTTGATAAAATGGGTAATGGGTTCACCCACTCCGAAAAAAAGGAGCCCTATCCCCATTCCCGCAGAAAAAAGCATCGTAAACCACGCAAACTTACTGAATTCGGGCGTTGCTGACTCTCCACCAATTCGTATTCCGCCAAATCGGCCAAATGCCAGATAGATGCAAAAAAGCAAAAACAGGTTGACTGCAATGATAAAAAACCATCCAGTGTACGTCGATACTCCATCCTGAATCGAAGAAAAGAACGTATCGACTTGCGTTCCAAAGACAAGCGATATACTAATAAACGCTAGGGCGATGATGGAGGAGGTCCAAAACACGGGACCATGGAAGTCGAAATAACGGTTTTGAATACTAAATTTGCCACGCCGAATGGGTCCGATGGCATCGTCGTCCTTCGGTTCCTTTTCGTGTTGTGTCATAGTAAATGGATATTGCGAAAGCCACCCTAGCCCATGTATGGATACGTCCAATCCGTCGGAGGATCAGTCGTCTCCTTCATAGCTCTCATCGATAACCAGCGGTAAAGATGTGGGATGCTTCCTGCTTTGTCATTGGTGCCGGATTTACGGCTTCCACCGAATGGTTGCTGGTTCACCACAGCGGCGGTCGGTTTGTCGTTGATGTAAAAGTTTCCTGCAGCATGGCGCAGTTTGTCTGCCATGTGCTTGAGTAGATGGCGATCACGGGCAAATATGGCGCCCGTCAAGGCATAAGGCGACGTTGATTCGCAAATGTCTAGCGTCTCTTCAAATTTCGCGTCTTCATACACATAAACCGTGAGGACAGGCCCAAAAATCTCCTCTTCCATGGTCACAAAATGAGGATTGGTTGTGTGGATCACCGTTGGATGGACAAAATAGCCTACAGAGTCATCTGCATCTCCACCAATAATCACTTCTGCATCGCTGGCCTGACGAGCTTTATCGATGTATCCTGTAATTTTGTCGAAAGATTTTTTGTCAATCACAGCTCCCATGAAGTGACTGAAATCTTCCACATCGCCTACGGTAATCTTGGCAATTTCTTGCTCAAGATGGGCTCGGGTATCGGCCCAAAGGCTCTTCGGAACATACATGCGGCTAGCCGCAGAGCATTTTTGCCCTTGATATTCATAAGCAGCACGTATGGCAGCCGTAGCAATCACCACGGGATCTGCACTCTCGTGGGCAAAGATAAAGTCCTTCCCTCCGGTTTCGCCAACTATACGTGGATACGTTTTGTAAGTCTCAATATTGTTACCGATGGATTTCCATAGATGATGAAATGTCCCAGCCGATCCAGTAAAGTGAAGCCCTGAAAGATCTGGGGATGCAAGAGCGGGATCCCCTACATCGGCTCCCATTCCAGGGAGGAAATTAATCACTCCATCAGGCAGCCCAGCCTCTTGGAGGATGGTCATGAGGAAATAGTTGGAATAAAATGCTGTGGGTGAAGGTTTCCAAAGCACGACATTGCCACATAATGCAGGCGCGCCAGGAATGTTCCCTGCAATGGCAGTAAAATTAAATGGACTCACCCCAAACACAAATCCTTCGAGAGGGCGGTATTCCACTCGATTCCACATTCCATCCGGTGAATAAGGTTGGTCTTCGATCAGTCGCTGATAATACCATGAATTGAATCGGAAGAAATCACACAATTCACCTGCTGCCTCAATTTCTGCTTGTTGTGGCGTTTTGGACTGCCCAAGCATCGTTGACGCATTCATCAGATTACGGTAACGGCCCGCTATCAAATCTGCTGCTTTGTTAAAGACAGCAGCTCGCTCTTCCCACGGCAGGTCGGCCCAAGCTTGCTGTGCTTTCTTGGACGCCTCAATGGCCATTGCAACCTCTTTTTCACCACATAGATGTGCTTTAGCGAGGACATGTCCATGGTTGTGAGGACAGACAACATCATACGTATTCCCCGTCTTGACCTCTTTTCCACCGATAATGGCAGGAATCTCTATCGTTTTGGACTTGAGCCTTTTGAGTTCTCCTTGAAGCGCTTCACGCTCTGGCGTTCCAGGGGCATAGCTCAGGTAGGGCTCGTTTTTGGGCTCGCGAAGATGAAATTTGGCAATACTCATGAATCTAGCTCCAATGGATAAAGAATCTAAGGGGAAAGTCAGGTGCAATAAGGATAACAAAAGGATGGACTGTACCCAAATCAGTTCATTATCAGGGCATAGGGCCTTGTACTGTATCCATTACAAATAATTATATAAACTAACGGTTACCTCTCCTTCTTTCAACCGGAATGGGGGTTTCAAAAATTCCGTTATTTTATTGAAAGGAATCGGATGCTCATGATTCTGTACTACTAACTCCAGTTCACATCAGACCCATGAAAAAAGCACTTGGTGGATTTATCGCGGTGGCCGCTCTAGCACTTGCTGGATGGTTTTTTACCAATAATAACAACACCTCATCGCCTGACGTCCAAACTTCAGAGGTCGTCACGATTTTGAAGTACAATGACTATCAATGCCCAACGTGTAAGAATGTTCGCCCCATGGAGAAGCAGTTACTCGCCGAGTATGGGGATAAAATAGAGTTTCAGTACCGTCATTTTCCGTTAGATATGCACCAGTTCGCACCTTTAGCGGCTCAAGCTGTTGAAGCGGCCAAGCGACAAGACGCCTATGAAGGCATGCACGAACGCATATTTGAAGAGCAAGCTATTTGGTCAGCAGGCAATGCAAGACAATATTTCTTTACCTATGCAGAAGATCTCGGACTAGATATGGAACAATTCGAATCAGACATTGACTCTGAAGAGGTAGTTGGCATTGTGGAATCTCAACTCAGAGAAGGCAACAGGCGCTTGGTTACAGGCACACCAACCTACTTTATTAATGGGCGCAAAATCAGTGGAATTCCTTCCAATGTTGAGCAATTCAAAGACCTTATCGATCTCTATTTGGAGGAGGGGTAACCCCTCCTTTGGCTGGGCTTTATCTTCATATTCCTTTTTGCCAGCAGGCATGTAGTTACTGCGACTTCTACTTTTCGACCCGTCTGCAGCGGATCGATGACTTTGTGGATGCTATGGAGCGGCGAATCCACCAGGCTGGCCAGTCTAGATGGGCCACCACGCAATTTAAGACGCTTTATTTTGGTGGTGGGACCCCTTCATTGTTGTCGTTGCACCATGTCGAGAGATTGATGTTGGCGGTTGATGGAGCCTTTGACACTGATTTTGAAGAGATTACCCTGGAATTGAATCCAGAAAATAGCTCAAAAGAGTATTTAGAAGGGTTAGCGTCGCTAGGGGTTACTCGTTTGAGTGTTGGAATCCAGAGTCTTCAGCCACACATTTTGACATTTATGCATCGCGCTCATGATCAGGCGGGAGCGCTACAATGCCTTGAACAACTTGTGGCCAGTCCATTCGAGCAATGGAGCGCCGATTTGATTATCGCCAACCCTGGGCAGACGATGGACGATGTTGTCGCAGACGTGAACATGCTGGCTGATTTTGCTCCTCCTCATATCTCTGCATATGTATTAATGTTGGAAGAACGGACACGCCTCGAAAAACAGGTGGCCCTTGGGCGTATCCAAATGCCGGAAGGGGACATCGTTGCTGACCAGATGCACGCTGCTCAATCGATTCTTATGCAGCAAGGCTATACCCGTTATGAAGTGAGTAGTTTTGCGAAAGGGGGAGAGCATAATCGAGCGGTTCATAATAGTCGTTACTGGGACCATCAACCTTACCTGGGGTTAGGTCCATCTGCCCATTCCCTTTGGTGGGACGGTGCAGCTGATAATGCTTCAGCCATGCGATGGCATGAAGTCAAAGATTTACGTCAATGGATGGCTCTCGTACACGATCATGTCGCAGGCGACGAAGATTGCGAAAATGTCGGTGATGATTATGTCGTTGATATTTCAGAAGTCGAAAAGGAGATTCAGCACGATCTTGAACATCTTAACGCTGTTACTCTAGCCGAGGAGCGCATTATGATGGCGTTGCGAACGTCAGACGGGCTCTCAACACAAGAGCTTGCGGATCGCTATCAGGTGTCTTTTGCGGAGGCACATTATCAGCACATCGAGCAGTGGATCGCTCATCAATGGGCGGTTCCAGGTCTTGAAGATCATGTAAAGTTTACAGACATAGGTCTTGACCGTGCTGATGCGTTACTTTTAGACCTATTGACCATTCCTTTGCAGCGTAATCGCCTTGACGTCACGGAATCCCTCCCCCGTGAGTCTAACAAAATAAACGCCTGAGGCAAGACCCTTTGGCTTCCATTGGGTCGTCTGGAATCCCTCTGAAAAGGATTGATTCTTTAGAACCTCGGCCACCCTCCTTCCTGTTACGTCGAAAATCGTGATGGACACCTCCGAAGGTGCATTTAGATAGAAAGGAATGGAGACCTGACGATCAAAAGGGTTTGGATAAGGTAATAGTAATCCACGCTCAGGAAGAGTTACCGCATCCACCAACCACTCGATTCCGGTGAGGGTGCTGGCCGAGCTGTACCCCGATGGGCTTGTGAACGATGTGTTGACCACAACCATAGTTAAATCAGACATGTCAGCCCATGACCAGCCTGGGACTAATGTCGTAGAAACCTGATTGTTAACCGTCCGAAGAAGCTCCCTTTGGCGACCATCTTTGAATCGTGCCACCAGCCCTACTCCCATGGACGTAGATTCATTTTGTGAATTAAGGCGCACCAAAACCCCTTGCGTTGGATCAGCGGCAGGTGGAGGTGTTACTTGAACCGATTTGGCAGCCCAGCTGCTAATAGATCCCAAATCGCCTGCCTCTGGGAATGTTTGGGTGCTGATTGACAACGTAAAAGTCGCTTTTGGGTAGAATGCTGACTCTTCAAAACCATAAAGTCCTTCGCTTGTGGAGGGAGCCCAAGTGGGGTCAATGGCTCCAGCAAGAGTTCCGGCATGCCATAAGTGATTTTGGGTGTGGTCCTGTCGCAAGGTGCTGACCCCTTGTTGCGTTGCTTGGCTTGAGGTCGAAGTGCCGGCTAGACGTCGCTGTAAAATGTTGGTCATGGCCTCAAGCATCGTGAGATTACGGTCTTGGGCAATTTCATCCCAGACATCCACCCAAAAAGGCTCACCATACTGCTCAGCAAAGTAGAGCATCCACGTCACGTGGCTGTAGGCTACCGGCGTCGCCTGGGCAGGGGAAGAAAAAATGCTATTCGACGGCAAATAATTATAGTAGTCATTAACATCGTCATAGACCGTTTCTTCCATCATGGTGGCATCCATTTCGAGCCAATCTTGATTGCCAACTCCGCCAGACCATTTGTTATCGACGTATTGAATCGCATGTTTAAACTCATGGGCGATAGTTGCTAGGAGAGCTCCCTGCCTATCGCCACCCGGCCAGTCATTCTGCGGAAATCCCACAAAGTCGTGATGGACGGACATGGACGTCCCAGCTGGATCACTGCTTGGCGTTGTGTAGCCATAAAACCCCATGTTCTCAAAATCGATGCGATACGTTTCTCCATCTGGAATTGGGTCAGTGTACCCTAATTCTAGTACCATTTTTTTGTAGGATGAATCAGCGGCTAATGCAGCGTCTTCCACATAATCGGGCACTCCGTTTTGATCTTCATCAGTCGCTGGGACGGCATCCGAGCCAGATAACGCATAGTACAAAGTGAATTTACCAGAAGGTGACTCTAAGGTTTGTAGACGTTGATTTTGAGCAGTTAACGCTGACTTTTGGGATCGTGCTTTTGGGCTGTGTGACAACGATGGATTGGCTAAGCGTGTCCCACATTTTTGGTTGTGCTCCCTGGTATGTTCACTCGGATGCTTGTCTGCAAGTTCTCTAGCATGCCCGCCGGCAAGTTCGCCTTGATGCTCGGGGGCTAAGGATGGATGAGCAGGTGCTGTATGTAAGTCACGCGCAGCCTGGCCAGCCGGTGCTTCTTGAGCTATGGAGGCCAACGGCAATAACCAAAGAGTCAATGTGATTACAGTCGACATCAGCACTACATAGGGGCGCTGAGAGCTCATTATGTGATGATTGTGAAGCATTATCCTCTTCAAATGAGTGTATAAACGGGTTGCATATGCGACGACACATTATGAAGGGCACACATGCGTGCACACACGCCAAACCGTTTACATTAAAATACGTGAAGCGTATCTTAATTGATATGACGTATCATGTGCTCCTTTATTATCAATTCACGCCTATTGAGGATCCTCAAGCGTTTGCCACGGAACATCGACAATGGCTCAAGGAGCGTGAGCTTCGTGGACGAATTTATGTCTCTAGTGAAGGGTTAAATGGTACTATCGCTGGAACGCCAGCTCAGATGGAGGAGTATATGGCAATGGTTCGTGCCATCCCTGGCTTTGAATCGATAGAGTTCAAGATTGATGAATGCGATTATATCCCCTTTGCCAAATTGACGTGTAAAGTGCGTAAAGAAATTGTGGCTCTACATGAGGAGGGAGTCGATCCAGCCGAGGGAGGCCGTCATTTATCTCCAGAAGAATGGCGAGCCCATTTTGAACAAGATGAGGAGTTTGTTCTGATCGACGTACGTAATGATTATGAGTCCAAGATTGGACACTTTGAGGGGGCTATTTGCCCACCCGTTGAGAATTTTTATGACTTCCCGAAATGGTTAGATGAAGCGGGTCTGCCGAAGGATAAGAAGGTGCTGATGTACTGCACTGGGGGGATTCGTTGTGAGAAATTCTCCGTGGTGATGAAGCAAAAAGGGTGGGAAGATGTGAACCAGCTTCATGGTGGCATCCTTAATTACGCCAAAAAAGAGAAAGGGAAGCATTTTTTAGGCAAGTGCTTTGTCTTTGATGACCGTTTGGCCGTTCCGATTGATCCAAAGGCTCAAGATCCACTTGCCACCTGCGAAATCACGGGTCAACCGACAGATCATTACCTCAATTGTGCCAATATGGAGTGTAATCGACTCTTTTTATGCTCAGAAGAGGGTGCAAAAACTTATGAAGGGTGTTGCTCTGAGGCGTGTATGGAGAGTGAGGCTCGTCGCCCTTTCGACCCAGAAACAGTGTATCAACCGTTTCGGAAATGGTACAATTATTTTGATGACGACTTTAAACAACGATCTAAGTCACCTGAGAAAGTCTCGTGAGCGAATCACGTCCGATTCGCATTGTTGAGCCCTATGCTCACACTCGCAGCGTAAAAATCCCGTCGTCGTTTGAGGGGGTACCATTGATAGATTTCCTGGGTGAGCGATATCCCTATCGTAGTCGGGCGTATTGGGCTGAACGCGTGAAAGCGGGTGATGTACGGATTGAAGGCACGGAGTTGAGTCATCCTGAGGATGTCTTGAAGAAGGCATCGGCGGTGACGTTTTTTACCCCGCGTGTGGTGGAGCCGGCGGTCCCTGATGAGGTGAGGATCGTGGGTGAAGGTGAGGGGTGGGTGGCTGTGGAGAAGCCGGCGCCGATGCCCGTCCATGCAGGAGGGCGTTACTTCAAAAATACCTGTCTCTCTATCACGGAGGAGCTTCTTGGCCAAAAAATCTACCCAGTTCATCGATTGGATGCGGTGACAAGCGGTTTGGTTGTTTTCGCGACGGATGAGCGCATGGCGTCCATCATGACTCAAGCCTTGAGGGAAGGCCATGTTGAAAAAGAGTATAAAGCCCACGTTTTTGGACGTGTAGAGCTAGATGAACAGTTGATCGATCAACCCATTCGTCGCAAAGCGGGGTTCGTTTTTGAAAGCGTACCTGTAGAGGGTTTGGCCCACGCACAGGATTTGACTCAAGAACAGGGTTTAGCTCAAGTTGCGGCGGTCTCAGAACCTTCCACAGAGAGCCCTGAATCAAAAGGGCGTGGGAGTCTCAAACAGGCACAAACCGTGATCCGTGTCTTGGAACGAGGCAAAGCGTCAAGTCTTGTGCAATGTATCCCATTAACTGGTCGCACCCATCAAATTAGGCTACACTGTCAAGCGATGGGTCACCCTATTTTAGAGGATCCGATTTATGGACCTAACGGCGATGCGAGTGGAAAAACGTTGCAAAATGGGGCAATTCGCCTGCAACATGCGTCCATGCATTGGCCTGCGTTGGGTATTTCCTTGCAACTAGATCTACCCTCCGGCTGGAATGTTTAATCCCTCAAACTGGAAGGTTTAAATCTTCAGCTTGGAAGGTCTAGGTAGGAGTGTAAAACGGCCGAAAAGGTTTTAGGTTTGTCCAAAAAGGGATAATGCCCCGCGCCATCCACGATGCTAAGCCCGGCGCCTTGGATCGATGATTCCATTATGCGGGCTGCTTTCAAAGGTGCAGCCGTATCTTTTTCGCCCCAAATAAGGAGCATCTCGCGTGAAATCTCTCGTAACACTGCAGGATCAAACGTTGTATTAACGACGGATGAGAATGTTTGCCTCATCACAGGCGAGAGCTCTTTATAGTCGCTTGAGCCGAGAGATTTCCATAATGAACTACCTCTTAGTGCGGATAAATACGATTCCCCTGCAGGGCCAGGTAGAAGGTACGAAGGCGCTTTGAGCAGCCTAACAAAGGCTAATTTGACCTGGATAGCTAAAGGTTTTGGTAGCTTCACACCTGCACCGCCCGTTATGATGACTTTATCGAAATAGTCCATACAAGGGCTGGGAGACCATGCAGACGGGTGTGTGAGCCACCATAATAAGACCCGAGCTCCAAAGGAATGGACAAGCAGATCTGAAGAATCTTTAGACAAGTCTAAATGATTTAACCAAGACTGCGTACTTTCTGCATACGTTTCTAGCGTCCATGGTGTTTGTAGTGCGCTTGACGCCCCAAATCCTGGGAAATCCAATAGTATGCACCGTCGATGTGCCATAAGCCCTTTCGCTAATGGGCCAAAAGCTGCAGAAGAACTCCCCCAGCCATGAAGAAAAATCATAGGCTTGGCGTCAGGGTCGCCAAATTCCGCCCACACAAGGGTATGGCCGTTCCAGTCAAAGGAGTGAGTGGTCAT